>CAJCJA010000056.1 GCA_903970515.1 Candidatus Saccharibacteria bacterium CG_4_10_14_0_2_um_filter_52_9 | reverse complement strand
GCGGGCACGGCGATGGGAACGACGAGTCGCCCGAGCACACCGACGTACCCGAGTCCGTCGACGATACCCGCCTCGATGAGTTCATCGGGGACTCCACGAAAATAGGTCGTGAAGAGAAACGTGGAAAAGGGCGTGCCGAGTGCGGCGTAGACCAAGATGGCGCCGAAGTAACCTCCCGTGAGCCCGAGCTTGGTGACGTTGACGAACTCTGGCATGAGGATCGCCTGCAGAGGCACCATCATCGCGCTCACGAGACCTAAGAAGATGGTCGTCGACGCGCGGAAACGCAACTTCGAGAACGCGAAACCCGCGGGAAGCCCGACACAGAGAATCACGAAGATTGACGCCGAACAAACGATGGTCGAGCTAAGGACTTCTTGGAATATCGGAATGTTGTCCGTGAGAGTCTTCCAACTGAGCCACGAGAATCCGCCGCCCGAGAGGAACTGCGTCTCGGACTTGAGACTCGTGATGATCATGACCCAGAAGGGGTAGAGCATTATGACCGCGACGCAGAGCATCATCCCAAAGAGGATCCAGCGACCCACGTGGCGCCTCGCTTGCGAAGGGGGCGCGGGTGGGGCTTCTTCGCGCTCGGATTCTTGAGGAGGGGTAGCGAGCGTGGTCATTCGTCCGATCCGATCAGTCGCAGTTGCACGATGCCGACGATGGCGGTGAGTACGAACAAGATGATTCCGTAGAGCGCGGCGGTACCGAAGTCGCCCTGGTTAAAACCCGTTTGGTAGATGAGGAACTCCATGGTGGTCGTTGCGTATCCCGGTCCGCCGCCGGTCATGACGAAGATGAGACTGAAGAGGGCTGAGAAGAGTGCAATCACGGTCATGACGAAGGCCAACTGAATGAAACGGCTCAGGTGAGGAAGGGTGATGCTGCGAAAAATTCTCCAGCGACCCGCGCCGTCGATGCGTGCGGCTTCTTCGAGCGTGGGATCGAGTGTGGCGAGCCCGGTCAAGAACAACATGGTGTTGGTGCCGATCATGGTGAAGACGAACGTGATGCCGAGGGCACTCAGCGCGGTGGACTCGTAGCCCAACATGTTCGTGTTGGTGTGCGAGAACCCGAAGAAGTGAATAATTGAATTAAGAGTGCCCTGGTACGCGAAGAAGCGTTCCGCCACGAGCCCGAGCACCACCCAGGAGATCGCCGTGGGCATGAAGTAAATGGAGCGAAAGACTTTCCACCCCGCAACTCGCTGATGCAGCAGCACTGCAATGCACAACGGCAGTCCCAGCGCGAAGGGCACCGAGAGCAATAAGAGTGCATTGTTCTGGAGTGCCGTCCAAAGATTCGAGTTATGGAATGCCTGACTCCACGTTGAAGGACCAATCCACTGTGAAGTGAGGCCGTTCCAGGACGTGAAGGAGTAATAGATCGCTTGGCCAATCGGGATCCCAATAAAGCCAATGACGAGGGCAAGTGCTGGCAACGTGAACAAGAATCCTGCGAACTGGCGTCGTCGACGAAGCGTCATCCACGGTCCCGCGTTCTGTTTCGTAGTGGCCGTTATGACACTCATCTAGTTCCGTCGTTCTCGTTGAGGGTGTTACAGCGATTGTCCCACCCGTCGCCGGGTGGGACAATCGCGTAGCGCGTCTTAGCCTGCGTAGGCCGATGGACTGCGTTGATTTGCTGGCAGTTGCTGCCACGCTTGTTGCATGTTTTCCAGCGCCGAGATTGCTGACTGCTGGTTCGCCAGCACCGCGGGCAGGACTTTGTCCGCCGCGTTACCAACGTTCACTTGGACGAAGTTGTCCATCATCGGATACACCGTGTAGTGGTCCTTGGTGACGAAGTCCAACATTTCCTGGTTGACCGGGTTCGTCGTCGTAAGACCCTTGATGTCCGGGATGAGTCCTGCGGCGTTGATGATGTTGCCGGCCTCGGTCGTAGACAAGAAGTCGAGGAACTTGAATGCAGCCGCCTTGTTCTTCGAGTACTTCGTCACCGAGAATCCGTCACCGGCAAAGTCGACGACACCCTTGATGGGAGTAGTGGAGAAAGGTGGTACGAACGCTGCGACGTTCGAACCCATGGCCTTGGTGTAGTCGGCTGTGTCCCACGTGCCGTCGACCAACATCGCCGCCTTGCCCTTTTCGAACTGCTGGATGTTGGCGGTGTTCGTCAACACGTCAGAGTTGGTATAGCCGTCCTTTTCGAGAGTTGCCCAATTCTTCAACTGCGCGACGTTCGTCGGGGACGTCCACGGGATGGAGCCGTCGTAGAGACCCTTCCACTGAGAAAGACTGTGAGCACCGATCATCATGTAGCTCATGTCGTACCAGGGGTAGAACTCCGTGCTGATGGCTTGGCCGCCGTTGCCGTAGACGAGGGGCTGGATGCCCTTAGCCTTCAGTAACTTTGAGTCAGCGAAGAGCTGTGCCCAGTCGGTTGGCACTGATGTAATGCCCGCTTCCTTGAAGAGCTTCTTGTTGTAGAAGCCAATGTAGAACTGCGTCTCAAGTGGCATCACGTACTCACCCTTGGACGTGTCGTAGTTCGGGGCTTCCCACTGCAGGTTCTCCATCTTTGCCAAATCCGCGGCGGGTACATTGCCCTTCAAGTTTTCGAGGAAGCTCGAATACTGGAGGTCATAGATTCCCGTCCACATCACTGCAAGGTCGGGACCATTGCCCGAGATAGCGGCTGACTGCAATAACTGGAAATAGTTGGTGCCGGGCTGGGCGACATCCTTGATCGTGATGTTCGGATTCAACTTCTCGAACGCCTTGATGAGGTTCGTCGTCGCGACGGCGTTTTGTTCGGTGCCGTAATTCTGCCAGAGCACGAGTGAAATCTTCGCGCTGGCGGAGGCTGGCACGGCGGCGTAGAACGTCCCCGCCAGCATCAGAGCGGCGGCAACCACTCCGATTCCCCTGGATCGTATCCGTTTCAAGTCTGTCCTCCTACTACTTGATCGAAGTTCACCCTGAACCTCTCCTCTCGTGAAGCTCTCACTTCTCAAGACCTTCCTACGACAGGCTCAACAAGTCGCGGTGCGTGACCGCGCGGTTGAACCAAAAAATCAAAGTCGCAGCCCTCGGGGGCTTGACTGACGTGCTGACGATAGAACTCGGTGAATCCTCGTGCGCTTGCCCTTCGTGTGGGCACGTTCGAAACGCGCGAGGAGAGTTCGTCGCTCGAGACCTCGAGTTCGAGCAGGCCCGCATCCGCATCGACGCGCACCATGTCGCCGTCGCGCACGAGTCCGAGCGCTCCGCCAATGGCGGCTTCGGGCGCGACGTGCAGGAACACCGTGCCGTAACTGGTACCGCTCATTCGAGCGTCCGTGACGCGCACCATGTCGGTGACCCCGCGTGCGAGCAATGGTTCGGGAATTGGGATCATGCCCCATTCGGGCATTCCGGGTCCGCCGACCGGGCCAACGCCGGCAAAGACCAACACCGCGTCCTCGGGGCAGTGCGAGTCCGGCCCCGTGCGCTGGGCCAATTCGTCGTGACTCGCAATGACGTAGGCGGGTCCCCGGTGTGAGAGTAGTGACTCGCTCGCGGCCGAGCGCTTGATCAACGCTCCGTCGGGAGCGAGGTTGCCCGAGACGACTCGAAAGGCGCCCGCCGCGTCGACGGGATCGCTCAACGACCTCACCACGCCGTTGGCGCTACGGGCGAGTGACTGCGTCTCTTTCATCGTGGCACCGTTCGCCAAGATGGTCTCGGGGTCGAGCCGTTCACCGAGTTCACGAAAAAGTGTTGGTAACCCTCCCGCGTCATCAAGGTCTTGCATCAACGCCGTACCCGAAGGTTCGACGTCGACGAGCACCGGGGTGGTCCGTGAGAGTTGGTCGAGTTCGTCGAGACGAACGTCGTGACCGAGTCGCCGAGCCATCGCGGTGAGGTGGATGACGGCGTTGGTGGATCCCCCAATCGCGCACAATGTAATCAGAGCGTTTCGCAGGTGTCCGGGTGTCACTTGATTCGAGGCGCCGTTCTCGTCACGTACGAGCTCAACACATCGCTGGCCGAGAAGGCGGGCAATGGCGTCGTGGCGAGGATCACCGGCGGGAATTGACGTCGAACCGGGGAAGGCGAGTCCGAGTGCCTCACAGATGGCGCCCATGGATGAGGCGGTACCCATGGTGTTGCACGTGCCTTTACCGAGCGTCAACGCTTTTTCCAGCGCCGCCCAACGTTCATCGGAGAGTTCCCCCGAGCGTCGCTGATCCCAGAGTCGCCACAAATCAGTTCCGGTCCCGATCCTCTTTCCTTCGAAGGTCGCGGTCGGTCGCGGTCCGGCGACCATGAGCAGGACAGGAACATTGGTGCTGAAGGCGCCCATCAGCGCGCCGGGCACCGACTTATCGCAACCCGCAAGGATGATGACCGCGTCGAGTGGTTGGCTTCGAATCGATTCCTCAAGCTCCATTGCGAGCAAGTTTCGATACAACATCGCGGTGGGTTTCATGAGGTCTTCGCCGAGGGACATCACCGGAAATTCCAGGGCGACGCCGCCGGCGTTCGCGATGCTCTCTTTGAGTGGTGCGACGAGCGCGGCGAGGGGTTGGTTGCACGGGTTGAGGTCGCTCGAGGAATTAGCGATGCCGATGATTGGCCGATTCCCTTCGGCGCTCACGTCTGCACCCGCCATGCGAAGAGCGACACGACTGTCGAGGGCGACTTCGTCGTCACCCTTGATCCAGTGGTCGCTGCGCAAGTTCACGGCTCGGGAACTCCTATGCCTTCAGCTCCCGGTTTGGAGATCGTCAGGTCGAGCGTCGACAGATCGAGCCACTCGAGGGCGAGTTGGGCGCGTCGAACTTTCTCGCGCACGTTTCCGAGGACGTCGGCGCTCAACTGGATGCCCGCCGGATAGACGGGGCGCGCATTGCGTAGTCCGAACTTCGCGTACAACGGTGCTGCGACGAGCGCAATCTCGGCGATTTCGTGACCGCGGACGACGCCACCCATGGCATCAGGTGACTCAAGGTACAAGTCGATGGGCGCATCGCTGAGGGTACGTATCTCGGCGAGTTCGTGCAGCGTGATGTCACTGGGCACGTTGATTGTTGTGCCGCCGAGGCCGACGAGTTGGCGAAACGTCACCGGATTGGAAGGAGCGATCACCGCTGACACCTTCCACACGATGCTGGCGGGGAGTTCGCCGGCACTGACCATCGTCGAAAGTATCTCGAGTAGTCCAGCGTCGGCGATCAAGAAACCACGAATCCCCGCGTCGACGGCGCGCTCGATGTCTTCAATGGCGTAGCGAAGTTGGTGGAAACCTCGTAAACGCCCCGAGAAGAGGAGTCCTTCGGGGCTTCGCACTGCGCCTCCGACGCCATATTCTTCACGCGGACCCACGAAGAGATTTACCTCTATCCCTTCGTCAGCGCCGATGCGGGCCATCTCTCGCAGGTCTTCGTTGGAGAGCAGCATCGCGCCGCTACCTTGAGACGCGCGGTGAATCGGTACCTTGCGCTCGTGTCCTTCGTGCACGACAGCGCGAAGGGCTTCGGGATTCTCGACGCTCGGAATTTCGATTCGAAAGTGCGCTCCATCAGGGAATCTAGCTGTACTTTCGCGTACGACTTCACTACTGGAACCGAGGTGTCGCGACAGCGCCGCTGAACCTCGGGGACTGCCCGAACCGTTGCTCATCGTGAACCTTTCTTTCGCATCATGCCAACACGCGCAGTGCACTTCGCTGCGTGCCGTCAGGACTTTGGAGGAGCGGCCAGTGAGGGGTCACGCTGAGTAATTCCAGCTCCGAGCCGATGAGGTACGTTTCTTCAATCTTCGCTCCGCCGCGCAAGCTCGGGTTCCAAGCAACGGCGGTATCGACTTCTCGGGCCAGATACCAGAAGGGCGAGTCACTTTGCGTGGGCGCCAGTTCGAATTCTCGTTGTTCGAAACCAATGGGACCGCCCTGGAAGTGCTCGCGCCACTGGTCCTTTCGACCCGCCATCTCGTACGCTTTGGCGAGCGCTTGCATGCTCTCGCCCCAGGTCCCGCCTGACTTGGACGCTTCGAGCACCGCGTCGTTGATGGGGTTCAGCGCTCGCATGATGGTGACGATCTCGTCATCGGCGCGTCGCACGCACACGCGTGTCGCGGCGACGTGCATCCCGGCTCTGCGAGCGACGACGACAGCCATGATGGCATCACGTACGACGGCACCGGTAGCGAGTGGATGACGAAAGGATCGTAGGCGCTCGTCACCTCCGACGATCAAACACACGGCCTTCGCGCCACGCGCTTCGAGGTACGCGCTGATGACGGCCGCAGTGTTGAAATCGGTGCTGACCCCTGGGCGCCACGCGTCAATGCCCTCACCAAGTGCGGCGCCGACGAGCATCCCAAGGTCGCGGAGCTCATCGCGTTCGGCACTGTTCAACGACATTCGAATTGCCACGAGTTCGTCGCGGACGTTGGTGCCAACGTCGTCGCGGTCGCTTAAGAGTTCCGATGGCGGCACGTTCGCGAACGCGCAGACGGCTTCAAGCATCGCACCTGCATCGAACCAGGGTACGGCGATGAGCTCCCAACCGAGTTCGTTGACCCGAAAGTCATGTAGTAGTCGAGGAGCTTCGACCTCGGTGGTGACGAGCGCATTGCCGCTTTCGGTATCGACCGTCCAGACGGCGTCGCTCGCTGCGGTGATGTCGATAGGGTCAGATAACCCACCGCTTCGCCAATTGACCGATCCCGGGGTACTCAACACCAGCGGCGACGAACCGTGACGTAGGCGAATGGTCGCCACTTTCTCTTTCGCGCCGGCGGCTCGAGGCTGCACGCGCGCGATCCTGTTCGGCTCTACAAAACGGGTATCGGTATTGATAGACGGATTCAAGCACTCATTCTGGCCCCGGTCAAGCGTGAAATCGACAGTCGTGTTAATTTTCCGTCTATTGTTTTGTCGTGCCGAACACCACCAAGATCCTGGGTGACCATCGTTACCAAGTCCAGTCGGTAGCGCGCGCGGCGTTTTTGTTGGACGAAATCGCGAAGCACGGGGCCAAAGGCTTAAGCGTGACGGAGATTGGTGAGCGTTTGGGCGTCGCCAAGAGCACCGCCCTCGCCCTCGCGCGAACCCTCGCTGTCGCGGGACTTCTTCGAGCCATTGAACCCGGACCGCGTTACGTCCTTGGACTCAATCTCTTGCGTTTGGGTGATCTCGTCGGGCAACAAACCTCCATCGCCGAGCTGGGACTGCCGACCTTGCGCGAGTTGTCCTCGGTGACGGGCATGACCGCTCGTCTCGCCATGAACGAAGCAGGCTATCCAGTCTTCCTCGAACGTATCGATGGCGAAGGGTCCATTCGCTTCCACGCACCACTGGGCCAGCGTGAAGAGCCGCACGCGACCGCCGCGGGCAAGGCGATCCTCGCGTATCTCGGTGACGAGGAAGTTCGCCGCTTAGTGGGTGAGGCGGGAATGGCTCGCCATACGCCAAAGACCCTGACGGATGTCGATGCTCTGTTGCGCGAGCTCGAACGTGTGCGCGGTGAAGGCTACGCCCTCGACGACGAGGAAGAGGCTGAAGGCGTCTTTTGCGTCGGGGCGGCGATCTTTGATCATCAGCGATTGTGCGTCGGCGCGTTGAGTGTCACGGGACTCAAGGTAGATGTGCCACTTCGTGAGGTACGACAACTCGGCATCACCGTTCGAGAACACGCGGATCGACTCACCGCGATGTTGGGCGGAGCTCGGGCCAAGAGCCCCTCGTGAGAGCCTTCGTCGTCGCCGGTGCGAACGAGGCGAGTGTTCGTGACTGGCCCACGCCTTCGAGGGTCGCTGACGAAACGATAGTGACGCCACTGCTCGCGGGCGTATGCGGCACCGATTTGGAATTGATCGACGCCACCATTGACCCGACGTACGTTCGCTATCCGCTCGTGCTCGGGCACGAATGGGTGGGCCAACTCCTCGAGCCGGCGGAGGGCATTGGACCACCGGGAACTCGGGTGGTCGTCGAAGGCGTCGTGCCGTGCGGGGTGTGCGACTGCTGTCGGCGCGGCGCGACCAATCTTTGTGCGACCTACGACGAGATTGGCTTTACTCGACCGGGGGCCCTCGCTGACTTGATCAGCGTGCCCACGCGACTCGTGCACGCAATTGGCACCGACGTGTCGCTCGACGACGCCGTGCTCATCGAACCAATGGCCGTTGTGTGGCGAGCCCTGAGTCGATTTCCTCTCGCACCGCGCGCGCGCGTCGCGGTAGTGGGTGACGGCACGATTGCCTTGCTCAGTGCTCACATGGTGAGACTCTTCGATCCTCGCGTCATCGACGTCATAGGACGTCGCTCCGAGCAGCGTGATCTGGCATTGCGGGCGGGCGCCACGTCTTTTCACGTGAACCCCACCGCAGAGAGTTACGACCTCGTGATCGAGGCGTCAGGGTCGATCGACGGCGTCGCGAGCGCGTTGGCTCGGTGCGACCGAGGAGGCATGGTGATCCTGCTCGGCTTGCCGCCGCACGGATCGCACGTTGAACTGGCTCCTGATGACGTGGTGAATAACGACCTCGTCATTCAAGGGAGCTTCTCCTACACGAGCGAGGCGTTCACTGAGGTCGTTCGCCGGGTCAACCAACTCGATTTGCAGCCTTCGTTTCTTATCACGCATCGTTTTGACCTCGAGCACGCGAGCGACGCGGTCGCCGCGCTTCGAGGGGTGCAGGCAGGCGAGGCGCGCGGCAAAGTGGTTATCGCGATGCCTGCCCACCATGCGTAGTCCTAGCGGTAGGTTCTTTTGAGGCGCAGGTGGCGAAGACGAGGGTTAGGGACGTTATGAAGATAGGCATCATTGGCGCCGGGAACATTGGCAGCACGCTCACGAAGCGATTTTGTGCACTAGGGCACGAGGTTCGTGTCGCGAATTCGCGCGGACCCGAAACGTTGGCCGAACTCGCGAGTGAGACCGGGGCGACACCGGTGAGCGTGTCCGAGGCAGCAATTGACGCCGACGTCGTCGTGGTAACGATTCCCGAAAAGAACGTACCCGATCTGCCCATTGGTTTTCTTGATGGTGCGGCGCAGGACGTTGTCGTGATTGACACGGGCAACTACTATCCCCAGCAGCGCGATGGTCTCATCCAAGCAATCGAAGATGGCGTCGCCGAGAGCCGGTGGGTCTCGAATCAAATTGGATTTCCCGTCATCAAGGCCTTCAATGGGATTCAGGCCATGCACTTACTCGTGGACGGTAAGCCCGAGGGTGCGCCTGGACGTATTGCGCTGCCGGTCGCTGGTGACGATCCTCGGGCGAAGAAAGTGGTGATGGACTTGGTGAACCAACTTGGTTTTGATCCCGTCGACGCTGGTGATCTTGACGAATCGTGGCGCCAAGAACCAGGCACACCGTCCTACGGAGCAGACGCTGACGTCGACACGCTTCGACTCAAACTCGTCGAAGCACTCCACGTACGTCCGCCCGCGTTTAAAGCGTAAGAAACTCTCAGACTCGCTGCATAGCGATCGCGATGGTGACGGCGAACTGCTGAGTCGTCGTTCACTCGACGAGTAGCCTCATCCGGACGACAAAGTGAGGCATTGATGATTCTTGACCTGTTTCGACTCGATGGAAAAGTCGCAATCGTTACGGGAGCCGGTCGCGGGATTGGAGCAGCGAGTGCGGTTGCCCTCGCCGAGTGCGGCGCGGACGTTGTGATTGCAGCTCGAACGACCAAGGATCTCGAGGACGTGGCGGCACGAGTGGCTGCTACGGGCCAGCAGGCGATCATTGTTGCGGGTGACTTGTCGGACCTCGACGTCGTGCGATCACTGGTCACGCACGCGAGGGAGTCCTTTGGACGGGTCGACGTGGTCGTGAACAACGTAGGTGGCACGATTCCGTTACCCTTCCTTGACACGAGCCCCGAGTACCTCGAAGAGGCCTTTCACTTCAATGTGACGACCGCCCACGCCCTTAACCTTGAGGCCGTGCCGTTGATGCTCGAACACGGCGGGGGATCGATCGTCAATATTTCTTCGGTCATGGGTCGAGTCGCGGGACGTGGTTACTCGGCGTACGGAGCGACCAAAGCCGCACTTTCGCATTACACGCGCCTTATCTCAAAGGATCTGGCTCCGCGTATTCGCGTCAACGCCATCGCCGCGGGATCGACGGCAACCTCGGCGCTGGAGATCGTCACGTCGAGCCCGGAACTAACGTCAATGATTGAGGATTTGACGCCCCTGCACCGGATCTGTGAACCCGAAGAGATTGCGGCGGGAGTTCTGTACTTGGCTTCAGCGGCGGGAGCGTTTTTGACGGGCAAAGTTTTGGAGATCGATGGAGGCACCGACATCCCTAGTCTCGATTTTTCCTTGCCTGACCTGTAGTTCTTATCGCGTTCGAGTCGTCCAGGTAGCATGCAAGGCAACGGTTCGTTCACATTCGGTGGAGAGGTCCATGGCTCTTCGACGCACGCTGTACCGCTACTACGAGCACCGGCTCATTCGCTCTTTGCCGAGCGCCCGGCTCCCCCGACACATCGGCGTCATCTTGGATGGACATCGTCGATTCGCTCGTGAAGCGACCGACGGGGAATACCGAGCAAGTTACCAAGCTGGCATGGAGAAACTCGAAGAGTTGCTCGAATGGTGTGCGGAGCTCGACATCCACGCCGTGACCGCCTGGGTCTTGTCCACTGAGAATCTGCAACGCCCTTCCGCCGAGTTGGACCCCTATTTTGACGTCCTCATCGAGTTGTTCGAACGTCTTCCTCAACTCGCCGAGCAATTGCAATTCACCCTTACCGTCAGCGGCAGTCTCGACCTCTTGCCTCCGACACTGGTGCTCGCGGCAAAGCAAGCGGTTGACGAGACGTCGCACGTGGGTTCACCTCGAATGAGCGTCAATATTGCTCTTTGCTACGGAGGACGCCAAGAGGTCGTCGACGCGTGTCGTTCGCTCGTGGCCGATCTACTCGCC
>CAJCJA010000055.1 GCA_903970515.1 Candidatus Saccharibacteria bacterium CG_4_10_14_0_2_um_filter_52_9 | reverse complement strand
GCGAAATCGTCCATGTCGACGAGGAACAGCGTGGCCTTGACGACTTGATCGAACGTGGCGCCCCCTTCGCTCAACACGAGCCGCGCGTTGCCCAACGCCTGCGCCAGTTGTTCCGACGCGCCACCTTCTACCATCGTCGGGGCGTCATGACCGGGCAGCAAACCCAACTGTCCGGAGATGATCACGAAGTCACCGGCGCGTCGCCAGGGAGAATACGGGCCAACCGGCTTCACGCCGCGACTAACTAAAAGAGTTGCCGCAACCGCAGGTACGCGTGGCGTTCGGGTTCGAGATGTGGAATCCGGCACCCTGCAGCGAGTCCGAGTAGTCCAGCGTCGAACCAACGAGCAACTCCGCGCTCGAGGCGTCGACGACGACCTTTACGCCGTTAAATTCACGCATGACGTCGTCATCGCTGAATTCTGAGTCGAAGAACATGTCGTAGTTGAACCCCGAACATCCACCCGGCTTCACCGCGACGCGAAGCGCGAGCACCTCGTCGACACCCTCCGCCGCGATCAATTCGCCCACCTTCACGGCGGCGATCTCGGTCAAGGTGATCGGATCGGCGTCCTTCTTGGTCAGACTGACGCTGGTCGTAGTGGCGTTTGACATGTAGTTCCTCCAAAAGTCCTTCCCCCATGGTAGCGAAGGAAACCGATCTTGAACACCCCCCTTTCGTTGACCGGTAGCGTCACTACATGTCCTCGGTCGACACCCTTCGCCAACGCCTCGCCCAAGTGCTCGACCCCGAACTTGGCGCGTCCATCGTCGAACTCGGCATGGTGGGCGAGATCACGATTGACCCGTCCGGAAACGCCCGAATCGAGATTGCCCTCACCACCTCGGGTTGCCCGTTGCGCGCCCAAATCGAGCGCGACGTTCGCGAGGCGTCGCTCGCGATCGATGAGGTGACGTCGGTCGAGTTGGTCATGGGCGTGCTCGACGCCGACGCCAAGACCGAGTTGATGAAGAAGGCTCGCGCCTTCGCCCAGGCGCGCGCGCCACTCACGTCGATCCCGTACCAGACCCCCGTGCTCATGATCGCCTCGGGCAAAGGGGGCGTCGGAAAGTCGTCGATCACAGCGAATCTGGCGGTCGCGATCGCCCAACGAGGCTTTCGAGTAGGCGTGCTGGACGCCGACATCTGGGGCTTCTCGCTCTCTCGCCTGCTCGGTATCGAGGGCGAGTTGCAAGCACGCGGCGGAAAGATGCAGCCCATCGAGCGACCGTTCGGCGACGGCGTCGTAAAACTACTGTCGATGGGCCTGCTCGCTGACGAGGATCAGGCGTTGTTATGGCGTGGATTGATCGTCCAAAAGGCCGTCGCCCAGTTCATCGAGGACGCCAACTGGTCCGATATTGACTACCTGTTAATTGACACGCCGCCCGGTACCGGCGACATCGCGATGACCCTCGCGCGCCTCCTTCCTCAGATGGGCCAGATCCTCGTCACGACCCCATCGCGCGCGGCCCAACGAGTCGCCCAGCGCGCCGCGGACTTCGCGCGTAAATCCAACATTCGCGTGCTCGGCGTCGTCGAGAACATGAGTGGATTCCTCTGCTCGTGTGGCGTGCGCCACGCACTCTTTGGCGAAGGTGGTGGGCGTGAACTCGCTACGCAACTCATGGTGCCCCTGCTCAGCGAGATCGAACTGCGTCCCGCGATTGGTGAAGGTGGCGACCGAGGTGAACCCGCCGTGCTGCTCGAAGGACCCGAGGGGGTCTTTCATCAACTCGCCAAGCGCATCGTCACCGACGTCGCGCCGCCCCCGGGGGCGATTGGCTGCAGCGCTCGAATGCTCGACGCGCTCGAGCGAAGCGTGCGGGTCTAGACGTAACCGTCGTCGCCCGGCAGGAGGATCTCGACGCGACCGTCGCGCTCGATGATGCGAGGTTCCGTGCGCGGAATGTCCTTGAGCGCGTTGGCGTGGTCCACCACCGCCTGAGCACTCTCGAAGTTCACGACACTCTGCAGGATCCGCACCGTCGGCAACAACAAGTCGAGTTCACCGCGTTCGCGCATCGCGAGCGCGTCGTGAGGTCGTAGCCACCTCGAGGCCACCGTCTCATGATTGTCGTGGTCGGCGTGCTGGCCGGTCGGCGCGACGGTCACGAAGAATCGAGTGTCGTAGCGACGCGGCGGTCCGATCGGCGTAATCCAGTGCGCCAAGTACGCAACGTTGCGTAGGTCCAGAAAGAGATGCTCGCGCGCCAACATCTCGACGAAACCCAGCTCGCCGTCGTTCACCGAGATTCGTTCGCGATTGAGTCGGTCCACCAGCACACGATCCTTGATGTCGATGCCGTTGCCGTCCTCGTCACAGACGATGAGCAGCCCGCCCTCTTCGAAGAGCTCGCGCAGACAAGCGACGTAGTAGGCGAGGCCACCGCTCGGCAGCGAGAGTACTTTCGAGCACGACTCGTCGGTCATGCCCACACTGAGCGCCTGGGCGAGATCGCCCGCGTCGGCTTCGTCGACGGCCCCACCCGGGAAAACGTATGCACCGCCCACGAAATCGCTCAAAACGTTGCGTTTGAGCATAAGAATTTCGTAACCATTTTCTCGCTCGCGCAGCGTCACCACCGTCGCAGCCGGACGGGGAACGAGAATTTCGGCCATAGAGCAAACTACCCAGATACCGTTGACTCGGACCGGCCTCCAGACCAGTTCTAGTAAGTTTGGAGTCTCTAAGGCACAAGGAGCGGCGTGGCAAAGAAACCAGCAGCGAGGAAACAGGTAGCGAGGAAACCCGCCGCGAAGGTCTCGAAGGGACGTCCGGTCGGGCTCTTCACGTGGATCGCCGTAGGACTGGTCGTGGTGGTCGTCGCGGCGCTCGTCGTCATCAAGGTCACCAGTGGTTCTGCCACGACATCGGGTACGTCAAGCTTCCAAGCGACTGACGCTGCGACGGTCGCTGAACTCACGACGATTCCGGCGTCAGTGTTCAACACGATTGGCGTCGACTCACCCGTGTCCCCGGTCTCCCCGCCGCAAGCCCTCGCCGGACAACCCGCACTGACCGCGACCGACGCCAATGGAAAAACGGTGCCGGAAGTGTTCTACCTCGGCGCTGAGTACTGTCCATTCTGTGCCGCTCAGCGCTGGCCAGTAATAATCGCCCTGAGCCGCTTTGGCAAGTGGTCGGGACTCGGCAATATGACGAGTTCATCCAGTGACGTCTACCCGAGTACGCCCACTTTCACCTTCCTCAAGTCGAAGTACACCTCGCCCTACCTCGTCTTCAAGAGTGTGGAGACTGAGACCAACGTCTATGACTCGAGTACCGGCGCCTACGGCACCCTGCAAACGCCCAGCGCCAGCGAAAAGGCGTTGTTCGACAAATACGATACGTCGACCTATATAAAGGGCTTGTCGTCGAGCGATGACGGGTCGATTCCTTTCATGTCCATCGGCAACAAGTTCCTCGTCTCTGGTGCGAGTTACACCCCCGCCACATTGCAGAGCCTCAGTCGCACGTCTATCGCCCAGGCCCTGCAGACGACGACGAGTCCGGTGACCGAAGCGATCATCACCTCGGCGAACTACTTGACAGCGGCGATCTGTTCGGTGACCGGTCAGATGCCGAGCAACGTGTGCACGTCAGCGGGCGTCCTAGCGGCGAAAAAGGCAATGAAAATCTAGATGACACGAAGCGTCGCGCCCGTTCCCCGTTGGGCGATCTACAGCACCTTCTTCTTCAGTCTGGTTGGATTGGCGATCTCGATCTATCTGACCAACGCCCACTTCAACGGGACCCAAGACCTCTTCTGTTCTGACTCCGGATTCGTCAATTGCGCGAAGGTCACGACGTCAGCGCAGTCGTACTTCTTGGGAATCCCCGTCGCGGTGTTGGGGCTTTGTGGCTACAGCGTCTTATGCGTGATCAACTCGCCGTGGGCTTGGCACCTGAAGAACTATTGGGTGCACGTGGCTCGCTTCGTCATCGTCATTGGATCGATGTGTTTCGTCTTGTGGCTCCTCAGTGCCGAGCTGCTCATCATCAAGAACATCTGTCTCTACTGCACCGGCGTGCACGTCATCACGTTCATTCTGTTCGTCATCATGGCGATTGTGTGCCCCACGCAGCTCGGCTGGGGCACGTCACGTTCTGAGTAACGCCCTGCGCTCGAGTTCGTTGAGCCCGCCCCAAATGCCGTAGGTCTCGTGCCGCTCGAGCGCGGCTTCGAGGCACTCGCCGCGCACCGAACACTCCGAGCACAATCGCTTGGCGAGGAACTCGCGTTCGTGACGGTCCTCTTTCCTCTCAGAGACTTCTGGCGAAAAGAAGAGTGACCCTTCGCTCCCGCGACACGCGGCCGCGTCTGACCAATCCACTGGAGCAGTCGACATTCCATCTCCCCCGGCTCGACCTTGACCGCAGGATACAGAGTCGTGCGCCCGCTATCAAGATGTCTTTTGTCAGGAATTGGACTGTTCCGACGACCTTGCTACGCTTCGTCGTGTGGCTACGGTACTGCTCGCGAGTGATCTCTCCTCGCTGCGCCACGAGCTTCGAACGATGCTCGAGGGACCTGAACTTTTCATAGAAGAGGTGTCGAACGGTCGCGACGTTCGCGCTCGGGTCCATCGCGGTGACGTCGACCTCGTGATCCTCGACATGCAGATTGGCTCAATGGGGGGGATGGCCATCTGTATGGACCTGCGCCACGAGGAGTCCTACGGCGCGTCCGAACCGGTCGCGGTCTTGATGCTGCTTGACCGCCGTCCCGACGTCTTTCTCGCTCGGCGCAGTGGCGCAGAAGGATTTGTCGTGAAACCTCTCGATCCGCTTCGGGTCCGAACCGCGGTACGCGCACTCCTGTGTGGCGAGGAATACGAGGACGAGACGTACCGTCCCGCCACGGTTCGCGCGGCCAGCGCACTTCCTGAATGAGCGACCAACCTCCTCGATCGAGCCTCGCGCGGATCCGCGCGCGTTTCCAAAGCACCCCCGAGGCGAGGGTCGACTCCCCTGAAGCGGAAGCCATTCACGCCCGCGTCGACCAGCTCAGCGAACTCGAGATTCGCGACGTGATGACGCCGCGCGTCGACGTCGACTACCTCACGATCCCGGTGACCCCCGAAGCATTCGCCGAAGCCGTGCGGGAAACGGGTCATTCGTGCTTCCCCGTGGTCGTGGGCGACCTCGACGAGGTGGAAGGGGTGCTCTTCGTGAACGACCTCTTTCGAAGTACGGGCGCCAAACGGGCAATGGGCGTAACGCTGCCAACGGCCAATGAGATAGCGCGAAAGATTCGTCGACCGCTCATGTTGCCCGAGACCCTCGACCTGCTCGAGAGCTTGAAAGAACTCCGAGAGCAACGTCGCACCTTCGCGATCGTGCTTGACGAACATGGCGGGGTCGCTGGCGTCATCTCGATCCGCGACATCCTCGAACAACTCGTCGGCGATCTGAGCGACGAGTTCGACGATGACGAAGACGCCCCGATCGTTCGCATCAGAGAGGATCGATGGCTCGTCGACGGACAAACGCACGTCGACCGGGTCGAAGAGGAAATCGGCGTCGTGATTCCCGAAGGCGAGTACGTCACGATCGCCGGGTTCGTCCTCACCCTCGCCGACGACATTCCCGCCGCCGGCACCACGTTCGCTCATGGGGACTGGACGTTTCGAGTCCAGTCGGTCGAGCGACGTCGCCTGAGTGAAATCGTCATCGAGTATCACCCACCGGCACCCCTCGAAATCGACGCCGAAGCCTGAGACTCTGGAGCAAGTGCCCATCGCGCACTAGGATTGGCGGGCTGCGGGGGAACTCGCTGCGGGCTGTAGCGCAGCTTGGTAGCGCGCTGCGTTCGGGACGCAGAGGTCCCGGGTTCAAATCCCGGCAGCCCGACCACCACAGAATGTTGTGGTTTTGCAGTACAGGCCCCCATCGTCTAGCGGCCTAGGACACCACCCTTTCAAGGTGGCGGCACGGGTTCGAATCCCGTTGGGGGTGCTGGTGTGCAATTGACGGACACCGAAGACACTCGGTTCATCCATTGGCTGTTTTCTGCTTAAACCGCTCGTAGGGGGTGTTGCCGCCAAGTGAGCCGTGCGGCCGATCGTAGTTGTAGAAGCGTTCCCATTCGGAGATCTTCTCATTGAAGAGATTTGCGTCATCGATCACGATGCCCTGGAGCAGTGAACAGAACTCCTCGTTGTCCGTGCGATGCGACCGCTCGACCTTTCCGTTGAGTCGAGGTGTTCGTGGCCGGATGTAAACGTGTTCGATCCCCTTGTCGAGGACGTGCCAGTGGAAGTCTTTTTGGAACTCCGCGCCGTTGTCGGTCTGAATCCGCTCAACTCGAAAGGGAAGCCGCTCGCACACGAAGTCAACAAACTGAATTGCTGACCGGGCGTTGTTGCGCTCGAAGAGTTTGAGGATGCGTAGTCGCGTGCAGTCGTCGATCGCGGTGTATTGGTAGAAGCGCTTGGTGGTCACGCCAGCAATGGGTGCAATGAATTTGACGTCGATCTGGACCTGGTGGCCGGGCTGGGGTTTCTCGTAGCGTTGCCAGCGCTTGGCGTGGGGTTTGTAGCGCTGCGAGCGCGGCAGTCGATTCATGTCGGCCTTCTTCAAGATGCGCCACACCCCCGACGTTGAGACCGTTATCCCGTGGTAGCGCGCCAGGTACATCGAGATTTTCTGGGGCCCGAAGTGGTAGTTGCTCCTCAGATAAATAATCTTGCCCACGACCTCGGGACTCGTGGCCGTCGGACAGTGGTGCGGACCGCGATGCCGTTCGACAAGTCCGTCGGGTCCGAGTTCGTCGTAGCGTTGCTTCCACCGGTAGTAGACGCTTCGACTGATGCCGTAGTAACGACAGGTTTTGGAGACATTGTGGGTGATTTCCTCACAATGGCGGATGATCGCGAGCCGGCGCGCAGCTCCTCGTTGAAGTTCTTGCTTGGTCAAAGGGCCTCCTTTTTTGGGAGAACCTATGTGTACTTGATGTCCGTCAGTTTTTCATCCACTATCTAGTGAACTCACACACCGCCTCCGACACCAGCAATCCACGGATCAATTCAAACTTGACAATGATCGTCGCATTTAAGTCGCAAGTGACTGGGCATTCAACTCAAGATTAGGTTTACTCCAATGGCATTGGGATCTGAGCTTGCACTTCTGGGTGGTTATCCATTTGATGTTCGTTATAGCGACGGGTCTCTGGAACGCGCACGTTTCTTGGCCGATGTCACCGCGGACGCCTACGAGTATTTCGATCACCTATTCCCCGGTGTCGAGCCTGACATTGCCGTCATTGTGGCCAATGAGGCCGATTGGGCGAGCAGGCAGCCATACGGACTGCCCTTCTTCAATAATGACGAGGGTCAGATCTGCCCCGGCATCGTGGTAATGCCCGCCGGACGGGGAAATTTCTGGAATGCCATGGGCGAAGATTTGCGTGAGACATCGCCCGACAGCTATTCGAGGTTGCTACGAACGTACCCCGACGGTGCGGGAGGCTTGGACCTGCAGCCCTTCTTCGACCTCGTCACAATCCACGAACTCGGCCACGCGTTCGAAGTGCTTGGTGATCTCAGGCTGCCAACCTTCTGGCTCGGCGAGATTTTCGCCAACCTCGCCCTCCACACATTTGTCGCAGAGGTGCGACCGGAGAGTATGGACACGCTCGAGGTGCTTTCCATTGTCGGAACTGAGAGTCCGAGTCTTGACGCTCGAATGCGCGCCGAGGGTTACAGCACGCTTGAGGATCTCGAAGTTCATTACACGGGCGGCAATGATCCGATGGGTCCACTTAACTACGTCTGGTACCAGTATCGATGGCAGAGACTCGTCGCTACTCTGTACGACGCTGAAGGTGAAGCCACATTGGTCCGTCTTTGGAATTGTTTTCACGCGACGGACCGTTTCAGCTTCGGCGAAATGACGATGGCTGCGCTGGCTCGATTGCTCAGCGCCGAGGTGAGCGAAACCCTTGGCAGAGTTGTTCTGGGCTGGCGATAGAGCTGACTTGGAACTGCACATCTCGAAAGTTTGAAGTCAGCCGCAACCTCAGCCCATCAAACGCCAGTGTAAGGTTGCAGAACTGTCACTTCGGGCCTCCGGCACCAAGTTGTACGAATGTGGTACCAATGTTGTACAATATCAACATGGTCAAAATTTCCGTGAGCAAAGCTCGTGAAAAGCTGTCAGAGGTCGTCGAGATGTCACAATCCGAACCCGTCGAACTCGAGCACTACGGACGACGCGCGGCAATCTTGATCAGCCCGGAACAGTACGACGAAATGCTCGAGGCACTTGAGGAGTCACAAGACGTCGCTGCCTTTGACATTGCGCTGGCAGAGACCGGTGCCAACATTCCTTGGGAGCAAGTGAAAAGCGATCTCGGCTGGTCGTGAGCGACTATCGGATTGAATTCCGGCCGGCGGCTCTTCGAGAACTTCGAAAGATTGATCGTTCGACGCAACCACGGATTCAAGGGGCCATCTCCCTCCTTGCCAAGGATCCTCGACCTCCTGCCTTTCGGCCACTTCGTGGTCGCGATGGCTATCGACTGCGAGTAGGGGACTATCGGGTTCTGTACACCATTGACGATGGAGTTCTCTTGATCGTGGTTGTCACACTCGGGCATCGTCGAGACGTCTACGAATAGGCCGGTTGTCCTGAACCTTCAGTGCGTCTCACTCAAGGTGCCAGTCGCCAATGATGGGTTGCATATCTGTTGCGTCGGGCCTCCGACACCAGTTTTTCATCCCAGAAACCATGGAACCTCAGACCGCCTCCGACACCAGGCGACAGAAAAGGGTCAATCAGTTTGATCCGTCCCAAGGGCCGGTGGTGGCTCAATGTCCGAAGGTTTGCGTCCGCGCCCGTACCAGTAGTACGGGCCAATTGACTGTCGCGCAATCACGAAGTCAGTCCGTTCAAGTGCCCAGGTAACGGCCTCGGACAGTGTTTCCAACGCGGGCGAATTTTCGTGGACTCCGTAGAGATCATCTATGAAGACTGAGAACCGAAACCCTTCGTCTGTTTCGTGTGGTGCGATGTATGCCTTGAGCACGTTGAACCTCACCTGCGTCTACCTAGGGCTGTTTGGCGACAACATACCGTCGGGATAGATTCAGTCCCGAATCATGGTTAGTTCGTCATTTCTAGGCAAGTCTCCAATGAAAGGTTACATTTCTGTTGGGTCGGGCATCCGACATCAAAATCTGATAATCTGATTTGGTGACAGAAATCAGTGCTACCAATGCCGCGAGAAACTTCGCAGAGTTGCTCGATGCCGTCGAGCACAAGGGGGAGCGCATCACCATCATTCGTCGAGGTCGAGCAGTGGCACACATTGAACCGGTTGCCAATGGACTCGGTTCAGATGTGAAATCTATGCTGAAGCGGCATCCAGTGGACACTCAATGGTTGGCGTCGCTTCGCGAGACCCGGGACCTCGCGGTAGCAGAGGACCGATTCTGACTCGATTGCTGCTTCACACAACTTTTCTAATTGATGCGGAGAGGTCTCATATAGATCTCGATGACTTGATTGGAGACGAGGACGACGTCGCAATCGCCGCCATCACAGTGGCCGAACTTCAAGTCGGGGTCGAGTTGTCCAAAGGGAAGACCAGACATCGCCGTCAGGAACTACTCGACGCAATTGTGGTCGCGGTGCCGATTGTGGACTATGACCTCGAAGTAGCGCGAGCCCACACCCAACTTCTTGCAGCGGTTCGCCGACAAGGTCGTCCGAGAGGCGCGCATGACCTCATCATTGCGGCCACGGCGTCGTCGTCAAGCCGGTCCCTTGTAACAGCCGATCAAACCGCCTTCGTCGACCTTCCAGGTATCGTCACTATTTCATATCGGTGACGTTCCACAGGTTGATACCGAAATGGTATCATCAATTCATGGCATTTACAGTTCGAACCGACGCCGCGCTCGAGGAGGCACTCGACTCCCTTACGCAGATTGAAGGTATCTCGCGTCAAGAGATCATTCGACGTGCGGTTATCGAACGATATGAGCGCTCGGGCCACGACGCTCGAGTGACCGACGCGACGCGACGGATGGCAGTTCGGTGGGCCGATGTGCTGGAGCGTCTCGGCGCTGAATGATTGATTTCGAGTATCTAGAACTTGAAGACATCGTCGCGATGATTCGGATGCTTGGCATCGGCCCAATCCGTGATCTCGGTCTATTGGATTCAGCTGTGAATAGACCGCGGTCGAGCGCGTTTGGTGAAGACGCTTACGAATCGGCAGAACTGAAGGCGGCGGCGCTTCTCCATTCGATGACCAAGAATCATGCGCTCGTCGATGGAAATAAGAGACTTGCGTGGCTCAGCACCGTCGTCTTTGGTGACTTGAACGGCTTTATGCCGGATCTCCAGGACGATGATGCGTTCCAACTCGTCTGGGATATTGCCAGCACAGAGCATGAGGACCTCACTACGATCGCGAGCAGGCTTCAACTAACTCGAATCACCGACTGAGTTTCTAGCGACGGTGTCCGGGTGTCGTCCTCGAGTCATTGGGGTGGGGAAAATGAACGCTGGCCAAGTCAACTTTCTAGTTGGCAGTGCCGAAGTGCGAAAACAGTAAAGCTGCGCTTCCGTCTGCAAATCAATGACAACGTCGTTAGTATTCGAAACGTGAGTGACTCGATAGCTCGGTCTGTGTCAGTGTCGCGCGACATCGCTGGGTCGGCCGAAACCATTTTCGCGCTATTAGCGAATCCATCCATGCATCCCTATATTGACGGCACCGGGATGGCGCAGAGCGCTGACGACAATTCAAACATCACCAAGGTTGGCGACGTCTTTGTCATGCACATGACGCACTGGAATTTGGGCGATTACGGTATGGAAAATCATGTCGTTGAATTTGTGCCCCATGAGCGCATCGTGTGGCAGCCGCTACGTCACACCTATCAACATTCCGAATTCCCAAGTGGTGAAAATATGTCAACGACTCGTTACTGGGGCTGGGAACTTGAACCTCTAGGGCCGGAGCTGACGCGGGTCACCGAGTTTTACGACGCCAGTCATCTCTTCGAAGGTTTACGAGAGTTCGTCAAGGACGGCGAGTTTTGGCGCAAGGGAATGGTCGAGAGTCTCGAGAATCTCGAGAAATTGGTAACCACGGTCGCGTCCTCCGAGGGAACTTCGAAAGGTGCCGCACCGATTCGCGAGGTCACAAAAACAAGAAATTATTTTCAAGAAGTCCAGGCCGAGGCCTGAACCTTCAAGACTCCTTGGTTTTGTCTGCGTTCGTCACTACGTGAGTGCGAGGATTACCTACCCGGTTGAGTAGGTGGCGTAGACCACGACCGAGACGATCTTCGGTATCGAACTGGTGTTGAAGTCCCCGCTGCCGTAGTTGACCGAACCCGGCGCATCCACGGACACCTGTCCCACCGTGATCGAAATCGGCTTTCCCAACTTGACGTTCTTGCCCAACGCAGCCTGTGCCCGCTGGCGCGCGTTGGCTGCGGCTTGTGACGTGAGGGCGGGTCGAAGTTTTTTCAATCCGTTGAAGGTGTACTGAGGATCTTCGGCGATAAACGGGATGTTGTCGGCGAGTAGGAGATTACTCACACCCAAAACACGTTGCATGGCGGAGAGGCGAGATGACTGGACCGTGACTGTCTGGTTCATTGTGAAGCTGGCGATGGCGCCCGTCGCTAGTTCATTGGGCTGCACATTTATCGTGCCAAATGAGATTTCGTCCTTGAGAGCTCCCGCAGCGAGGAGAGCGCTTCGAATCTGAGCGGCCCAACCGTTTAGTTGCGTCAGTGCCGCGGAGGTAGTTGCCTGCGTGCTCGCCACATTCGCCATCCATTGGAACGTGTTTGACGTGACGGCCTGCTCGGCGGATCCGGTGATGGTGATCTGATTGGCTCGCGACCCTCCATTGTGGCTACGGATGCCCGATGCCACCGAAAGAGAACCGATGATGAACGCCGCGGCGAGGATGATCAAGCCAATCAACTGTTCGTGGGATCGAAGCGAGCGCATCTTGCGAGACGCTAGACCCCGCTCCTCGTCGTCCGAATTGCTTTTGTCTCTCGTGTCTGCACTCACGGCTGAATGCTACCCCTCGCCCATACACCGTGAACACACAACAAGTAGGGTTCCAACAGTTCGACGACGCCCTTGTCGGCATCCTCCAATGAATCGATTCACAAGGTGAATTGCATGAGTGGCGTGGTCGAAGTCATATGCGTCGAATAGGTGACGATGACCACTCGATTCCGCGTTTCTTTGACGATGTACGCTAAGTGGAAATGACCACAATGGCGGCACTGCAAGAGAATTCGTCGAAGACCAAATTGTCAGGTGGCGACAAGTTAATAATCGTTGGCCTCCTGTGTCTCGAGGTCCCGCTCGGCCTTTTCTTCATCCCATTGGCGGCGGTTCTTGCTCTGACCGGGATTTTGGCGCCCCTAGGCGTGATGTCTTTCGCCTTCGGTACATTGCCCCTTTCTTTGGCCCTGAAACGAAAGTCCAAGGCGCAATCGATCGAAGTTCAGAATGATCAGTGGGGCGAGAACGCAAAAGTGCAGCCCGCACCCTAATTCGGCGACCGTAGTTTCGAAGCAGTGGGTCGGACGATTCAAACAATTGTGAGGGGGAACGATGAAAGTATCCGGAATTGTCGCAAATCTTCCAGTTGCTGATATTGAATCGGCGCGAGACTTCTACACCGGTTTCCTGGGATTGGACGTCGAGGGATTCAATATGGGTTGGGTGGCGCACTATCAATCGCCCGATGGCAGTGCCCACATCCAACTCGTCACCAAAGACGCAACGGCACCCGAGGATTCAGCAATCTCAATTCACGTGGGCGCCGGGGTGGAGGAGGCGTATGCGGATGCTCAACGTCGCGGGTACGAGATTGTCTACCCGTTGACGACCGAGTCGTGGGGCTTGCGACGATTCTTCGTGCGAGCTCCCGATGGCACGATTGTCAACATCACCAGCCACGCCGACTAGATCGGGTCGTGAGCGGAGAAATCGACGAACTCAATCGCTGGGAGACAGGTGAACCGTGTGGGCGTAGGTACGTGTGCCAAAGGCGAGCACCTTGGTAGATGTAACCGCAAAAGTGGACCAAAGACTCATGCGCCGAATCGAATCTGAAGAGACAATGACTGACCTAGCGATCGTTACCACTCGATTACGTGCAGCGGGTTTCGTTGCCGCTGACGAAGAAGCCCTGGAGTTACTCGCGTGCTCGAATGGAGACGCGACCTTTCTTGATTCCTTGTTGGAACGACGTTTGCACGGCGAGCCACTCGCGTGGATTACTGGCTTCGCTATGTTTTGTGGACTCCGGATCGAAGTCGTGCCGGGGGTATACGTGCCCCGTTGGCAAACCGAGCCGTTAGCACGTCGGGCCGCGTCCCGTCTGCCCCCGCGGGGCCTCGCGATCGATGTGTGCACGGGTTCTGGAGCGATTGCCACGTACCTAATGAACGAGCATCCTGACTCTCGGGTGGTGGCGACTGATCTTGACGGGATAGCGGTGGCCTGCGCAACGAGCAACGGTGTGGAGGTCTTCGAAGGTGACCTCTTTGATCCCTTGCCCTCGGCGCTGAGGGGACGCGCGGACGTCATAGTTGGTGTCGCGCCGTACGTACCCACATACAGCATGCATCTCCTGCCGCGCGATACGTTCGCGTTCGAAACAACCTTGTCGTACGACGGAGGAGAGGACGGTGCCGAGATCCTTCGTCGTGTGCTCGCAGAGAGCCCCCGCTACCTTCGACGTGGTGGCGCCCTCCTTCTCGAACTCGGCGGCGATGAGGCGCAGATTCTGCGTGACGACTTCGAACGAGAGGGATTCGGCGACGTGACGTCCATACATGACGAAGACGGCGACGTTCGCGGCATTGAAGCGACGCTGATTGCTTAGTGTCAATCTGGTTGCTGTCGTCGCGAGACGAGCCCCAGGTCAGGGGATCGATGATACCGATCGTGAAATACTCAGAACCACAGGCATCCGACGACGCCTTTATTCAGCGACTCAGGTTTCTTTGATGGCAATCTTCTCTGCTTGGAGCGTGTACGTGCAAGCGAGGCGTCGGGGTTCATCTCGAAGCCGATACTCACCGTCGCCGACTTCTTCCATGTCATCACCGAAAGGATTCCATGGCACCGTGTCGTGTTCTTCCAGCGAGAGCAATCGCATACCAGCATTCATCAAGGCCATGACAACCTCTCCAACACCGTGATTAAAGTGGACGAGGTCTGGTGACGTGAGCGGTTCTTCGTGATCTACGTAGCTGAACGACTCGGAGAACTTCACGCCCTCAGTCTCGAAATAGGGATACTGCACGACGAGGAGTCCATCGGGGCGTGGGTCGGCAAGCGACCAGAGCATCGGGTGACCTTCTCGAATGAAGAGACGTCCTCCGGGGCGAAGGAGCATCGCCACTGTTGATGCCCATCGCGCAATGTCGGGAAGCCAACACAACGCACCAATGCCGGTATAGACGAGGTCGAAGTTCTCAAGACCGAGCGTCTCGACCGCTGAGTACACGTCGCTTTCAACGTAGGAGATCGTGGCACCACACTCGATCGCGAGTGAGGAAGCTGCGTCGAGTGCCGGGCGCGAGAAGTCGACGCCGGTCACGCTGCGCGGACCCAGTCGGGCCAGCGACAACGTGTCGGTACCGATATGGCACTGCAGGTGCACGACGTCGAGTCCTTCGATGCTTCCCAAGCGGGGTATGTCGAAGCGAACGACGTGTGACAAGTGATTCGGATCGTCGCGGAATTGTTCGATCCCGTAGCCATTCACGTGGTGGACGACGCGACTATTCCAATGCGCGAGATTGATCGCCGCGTAATCGTCCATATCGCATCCTTGCATCAAACGGGCGCACCTCGGCCTCAGCGTGATGGCCGCGCCCGCGATGTAAAAGCGCCATTGCGAGGAAATGCTAAAGGCGAGGTGATACCTTGACGACATGAACGTTCAACTTGATACGAAAATTGTGAAAGCCCTGGAACCATTTCTACTGCTGAATCATCCGTTCTATCGACGCTGGGAGGCTGGAGCGTTGCACCGAGACGAACTGACGGGATACGCCGAACAGTATCGGTACTTCGAGAGAATGCTGCCTTCGTTCCTCGAGAAACTGATCGATCAGTTACCCGAAGGACCGATACGCGACGCGGTTGGCGCCAATTTGACCGACGAAGTGTCGCCTCCTAGCCATCTCGAACTCTTTGAGCGCTTCGCACGCTTCTACGATGCCGGCGAGGCGGAGATTTCCCCGGCCATGCGGCGTTTGGTGGATGCATACTCGATGATCTTGGCGAAAGGTCCGGCGTCGTCGCTGGCGGGTCTATGGGCCTACGAGAGCCAGGGGGCGAACATCGCGGACTCGAAGGCTGACGGACTCGTCACGCACTACGGCGCGCACCACGATGCCGTTGAGTTCTGGTCGGTACACGGCTCGCTCGAGGGCGACCACGCCCGTTGGACGCGTGACGCCCTTCAAGCTCTACATCCGGACCTTGGCGTCGCCGTGGATGCCGTTGCGCTCATCGGTAGCGCGTGGTGGTCGTTCTTGGACGAACGCGAAGCACTCGCGGCTTAGAACTTCGTTCTCAACGCCCCTCGGTTCAGTGGCGCTATCTCGGGCGAGAGGTGGAGCACATCGCACGCGTCGCCGACGGACGGGAACGGGCGTCTGGTATTTTTCTTGCTCGAACGAATGACTGAAGTAATTGCTTATACTCCGCCTATGGGGCTTCGTAAGAAAATATTTTTGCGATCTTCGATCGCGATGTTCTCCGTCGGTTCGCTTCTTTGGGTGGGACCGTCAATGGTGCAAGTCGCGGGGGCAAGTCCACCGCAACTGTCGGCGTGCACTGCAAACGAGGTCAAGGTCGACGTGAGTACCTCGGACCTCTCTAATGGACAGGTCCTCCAAACGTTCCGATTGACCAATATCGGGTCCGTCACGTGTGGCATGGAAGGCTATCCGGGCCTGACCTTCTTTACGAACACCAAACTCGACACGTACGTGAGCGTTCATCATCACGCATCGGTGTATTCATCGATTCCTCCAAGGTTGCTCGCCATCGGTCCCGGCAGCGTCGTCGCCTTCGGACTCACGTATCAAACTGATTCATTCGTGAAATCGAGTGACGAGAGGGATTGTGACGTGACGAATCTTCTCCTCCAATTGCCATCTTCGCCAAGCTCGACCGGTGACTTCTCACTGCATGAATCATTCAATGCGTGTCACTCCGGCAACGTCGTCGACGTCACCGCGGTTGAGAACCGTTCGACGCCGAGACTCTCGGCACAATAGGGGAAATCACTTCTGAGGCGAGTACGTTGGCGTTGATTACCGCATTTTCTGAACGTCACGTTTCGTAGAGTCCTCGAAGGGTACTCGTCCTCGAACCGTCGGCACGTTTCGAGTACCTTTGAGGGCGGAGAGCCGGGAAGACGGGTCGGCACGTTGTGATTCTGAGAAGGAAACCGTCGTGGCACTCTGGTATTTCGCATTCGTGGTCGGTGCACTCGTCAGTCTCGCGACGAGTTGGCTGCTCGTCACTCGTCTCGAGCGAATAGGGGAGAGGTTCGGCTTCTCCGAAGCCTTACTGGGCGTCGTGGTTGCACTCGCCGCTGACGCACCGGAGATCACTTCGGCGATTGCTGCCATTGGACAGCACGAGCGCAGCATCGGCGCGGGCGTCGTCATCGGGTCGAACGTCTTCAATCTCGCTGCTCTGCTCGGACTAGGCGCCATCGTCGCGGGATTCATCGCGTTACATCGGCGCGTCGTGGTCTTCGCAGGTGTGATCGCCATGGTCATCGCGTTATGCGCCACCTTGAGCGCCTTTGGGACCCTCGACGCCAGTGCGTCCCTTGGCACGTGCGCGATACTTCTTGGCGTCCTCTTCGTAGGGCTTGGCGTACGGCGCGACGCACTTTTCCACTTCCATCTTCCTAAGGGCGTTGCGCGATGGATTGCTCAAGCCATCGATGAAGAGGAGATAGAGCTGGCGATCGCCATACGACCGACGCGGGCGAAAGGGCGCGACATATTCTTGGCGCCGGCGGCGCTCATCATCGTCGTCATTGCGAGTGTGGCGATGGAACGAGGCGCCTCGCATCTTGGGCACCATTTTCATATCGCGAACGTCATCATCGGTGCCCTGATACTCGCGGCGGTCACCAGCCTTCCCAACGTCGTCGCCGCCGTGTACTTGGCAGCGAGGGGCAGAGGCGCGGCCGCCCTAAGTACTGCGCTCAACAGCAACAATCTCAACGTCGTCGCCGGTCTTCTAATTCCGGGCTCAATCATCGGACTGGGACCACCAAATTTCCCTGGCGAACTCACGGCGCTGAGTTACCTCGTACTGACTCTTGCGGTGCTCATCATGGCTTTTGCCCTTAGTGGACTTAATCGTCGCGCCGGTGCAGCGCTCATCATTGCCTACGTTGCGTTCGCAATCTGGTTAGTCGCGGTGTCGTAGAGACTTCCCTGGGTTCAGCGATAGCAAGGTGCGCGGTGTACGTAACCAGATTGCAATCAAAACGGGCTCTCAAGAACAGGGATTGATGAGATCGTCTTCGTAAACTTCGAAAGAAAGTGTGTATCGCATCTGCGAAGGGGAGTTCACGACAATGAGGCATCCAATTACTAACACGGCCCAGCGTCTTCTTGTTCGTGCGAAGCCAACGACTCGGATCGGCACCGGAATGCTCTCGCTCGTGGTCGTCATAGGGTTGTCGTTCCTTGCGTCTACGCCGGCGTCCGCGACGCCAAATATGTCAAGTTCGCTGGTCCTGGCGACGTCGCCGGGTTCGCCGCAGGTCGTGGGCACGGCCGTCACGATCACTGCCACGTTGACTCCATCGGGGGCGACGGGCACCGTGGACTTCGAATCGTCGCCGAACGGTTCGACGTGGACGCCGATTACCAACTGTTCGGCTGTGACAATCAGCGCCGGAGTTGCGACGTGCTCTTCAAACATGCTCATCCCGTTGGGCACGGTCGATCTCGAAGGTGTGTACTCGGGCGATGGCACCTACATCACGTCAACGAGCCCGGCGTTCGCTTTCCGCGTGACACCTGGCTCGACGACGAGCACCGTAGCGATTACGACAGTGACACCCGCGTCGCCGCAACATCAGAGCACGCCGGTCTCGTTAACGGCGACCATAACTCCGGGCGCCGCGACGGGCACCGTGAATTTTGAAGCGTCAACGAATGGCAGCACGTACGCGAGCCTTACCGGCTGCAGCGCCCAGAGCGTCTCGAGCGGCTCCGCGACGTGTACGTCTAACACGTCGCTCCCGTTGGGCACGGTCGATGTCGAAGCGGTCTATTCGGGCGATGCCACGTATGCCTCCTCGACGAGTAGCGCCGTTGGTTACCAAATTACGACGGGCACGACCCCGAGCGCGGTCACGAGTATTGGCGCAACGCCTGCTTCGCCGGTTCTCGTCGGAACCTCGGTGACGGTATCGGCGTCGGTCACCCCCGGCGCCACGGGAACGGTCAATTTCGAATTCTCGAAGGACGGCGTGAACTTCTCGGGTATCACGGGTTGTTCGAGCCAGGCAATCTCGTCAAACTCCGCGAGTTGCACCACGACCGCGATTCCTGTCGGCACGTTGTATTTGGATGCGGTGTACTCCGGTGACGGTACGTACGCGACGTCAACGGGTACGGCGTACTCGTACCACGTCGTGTCAGGCTCGACGACGAGCACGGTGGCGATCTCGAGCGTTTCCCCGGCGGGAATTTCCGTCTTCGGTACTTCGGCGACCATCACCGCGTCGGTCACCGCCGGCGCGACCGGCACCGTTCAGTTCGAGAGTTCTCTCAATGGCGTGACGTACACGGCGATAACGGGATGCACGCTCACTCCGATTTCTTCGAACACCGCCATATGCCAGACAACCAACCTGCCACTGGGCACGGTCGACCTCGAAGCGGTCTATTCAGGTGACGCGAACTACGCTCCATCGACGAGCAGCGCGTTGGCCTACTCCGTGAAGTACGCCAGCACCTCGGTGATATCCGCTATTAGTCCCGCGACGAGTTCCCCGTACGCGAGTTCGGTGTCAATCACGGCAACCCTCATCACTGGTGCGACGGGCACCGTGTTGTTTGAGGCGTCGACGAACAACGCCACCTTCGTCGCGTTGAGCGGTTGCTCGACGGTCGCCGTTTCCGTGTCGACGCACACGGCGACCTGCACGGCGACGACGCTGCCCACGGGGCTCGACTACCTCGAAGCCATCTATTCCGGTGACCAGAACTACGCCCCGGTCACGAGCGCTGCGGTGGTCTATCAAGTGACGCAAGCAACCCAGAGCGCACTAAGTATCACGTCCACCACCGGTGCGACCGGCAAAGCGTTGACCCTTACGACGTCGGGGGGTTCCGGCACTGGTGCGTTGACGTTCGCCGTGACGAATGGCACGGCGAGTGGCTGCACCATCTCGGGTAGCTCGCTCAGCGCCACGAACCTTGGTACCTGCATCGTCACCGCCACGAAAGCCGCGGACACGAACTATAAGGTCGTCAGCTCGACGCCCACGACCGTGAGCTTCATCGTCGAATCGCCAAAGGTTGCTCAAGTCGTCGGGGTCGTGCGAACGGGGTCCGTGTCGCTCGTAAGCGTGACGGGCGACTACTTCTATGGCCAACCAACGATCATCTCCAACGAAGCCGGGTTAACCGCGAGGGTGACGAAGGACACTGGCACCGTGCTGGACGTTCGCCTCGTCCTGAGCGCTCGTGCAAAGCAGGGGATCCACGTGCTGACGTTCGTGTTCAAGAACGGTCAGCGTACGTCGCTACGTTTCAACGTTCGCTGACGGCCACAGTATCCTTTCCTCGACGAAGTTCCGACCTAGGAGAGACTTCAATCAATTCATCTCTTTGGATAGGAATGGCAACGTTACGTTGAGTTCACGACGGGTGGTTTCCCACTTTACTGATGTTGATCAGGGAGAATAAAACTCGCTCCTGAACCGGCGCAATTGGAAACGATACACCAGTTGGGTGTGAGAATCGAGACCTCGTATGGCTAGTGTGTCGTCACGCGGGCGTCGTCGTTTGGAAGGCCTCGACGCCACTTCGCCTTGCAATTCGCATAGAGAGGATCAAACGACGTCGAGGAATTTCGAGTCCGAAGCTCGTGAAAGAACGATTGGGCGTCGTCGCCACGATTACGGTGCCAAAAGTGCACGGATTTGGCGTCATCGAATTCAAACATATACACATCGGGTTGGGGGGACTGGCGCACGCGTCGAACGCTCTCGAGTGCGAAGCTCCCGTTGCGTAATGGCGTTCGCCACGTGACCTCATTTGACGAGGTGTCGAGAAGCAGGTGCGATGCCACACGAGTCAAAAGGTGGTGTAGGTACCACGCGGTGACGCCGGCGTAGAGTGCGCCCATCACGATGAGCGTCGTCGAGGTCCTGACGATACCGACGATGAGAATCACCACGCCCAAGAGACCGAAGAGCGAAATTGCCCAGAGGTTCACGATTTCGAGTCTGCGCTGAAGCGTCCGCACTTCCACGACGTCCAGCGTAGCGGTGGTCGGATGCTCTACGGTGCAAGTGGATGCTAGAAACTTCGCGTGCCCTATCACTTGGCCCAAGTGAACGTCGCCCGTCTGCTCGCTCCGCTCGATTCACCGCAACTCGAGGGCTTCGTCGCTGCGTTAGATGACGTGAATACCGATGCCGAAGGGGCGAAGGGTTTCGTCTGGCGACTAAAGGATGACGATGGCAACGCCACCTCCATCGTCGCTTTCGAATGGGATGTCGCCGGGGCGAAAGGGATCATTGTCAACATGAGCGTGTGGGAGACCCTCGAGGACTTGCGTCGATGGGTCAATGACGACGCACACCGCACGGTGCTTCGCCAACGCCGCAGATGGTTCGAGGTAATGACCGAGTCGTCCTTGGCCCTGTGGTGGATTCCTCAAGGTCACGTGCCGACGACGGAAGAAGCCGAAGAGAAGGTCCGCGAACTTCGTGCGAACGGTTCGAGCCAGTCGGTGTTCGATTTCCGCCATTCCTTTTCAAGTCTTCAACCGTAAATAGCACGCTGACGCTCTTCCCGTCATGACGCGCCGTGATGGACGTGGACACTCGGCGGTGATACGTTCGCGACGTGGGAACGCGCGAAGGTTCATCTGAAGCAGGCTCCGATGGCGGCGCCGAAAGTGCTGGTTTTGCTGGTTAACGCATTTGCGCTCGTACTTCGCGAAGAAACATTCTCACACCGACTGAGGCGCCTTGGACGACGACGAGCGGAGCAAGTCGGCAGCGATTCCCTCACGGTGTCCTCAGTATGATGGGGCGCCATGACTGACGAAATCGCGGCAAAACCCGAATTGTACGTAGTGTTCTTGGGTGGTGATCCCGCACCGGGACGCATGGGCGAGGACCACGAGGTGGTAACGGTCGTCGCGAGTGACGTGAAAACCGCACGGGCCAAGGCTCGCGCGAAGTGGACCGGCGTCTCCAAGGGGCACGTCGATGCCGTTCGGGTGCTCAAGGTAATTGACGGTTACGAAATCGTCCTTCAACGCTCGGAACTTGAGGACGTGAGCGAACTTGACATGACCTACGAGCCGGCCGATCCTGACGAGAATCCGTAGTTTCTAGCGCTTGCGACAGACGAGTTCCCCTTTGCCAATGGGCACGACGAGCGCGTCCACGCGAGGATCAGCGAGCGCCCGGTCAACAAACGTAGCCAGGTCCTTCGCGTGCGAGATGACGTTGTCGGCGACCAGCACGCCGCCGGTAACGAGTTGGGGAACGATTAGTTCATAACAACGCTCGTACACGTCTTTCTCGGCGTCGAGGAACGCGAAGCCCACGCGACGAATTTCAGTGGCGTGGTCGAGAAAGTCGCCTTCCACCAAGGTCACGACGTCGTGCACCTTGGCCCGTTCAAAGGTCTTCTTCGCTCGTTGCACTTTGGCTCCGTCGAACTCGTAGGTGACCAGTTGTTGGGAGCGAATACGACACGCGAATGACAGCCACAAGGCCGAATAGCCCGCGCTCGTACCCACTTCGATCCAGGCACCGTCCGGGGAGGATGCGGCGAGGAGAGCGAGGAACTGTCCTGTCTCGCGGGGAATCTGGCGCAAACGTTCAATCTGTGCCGTGCCGTCGCCACGATCTTGCTCGTCGCGTTGTTCGAGTTCGGTCATCACCGCGGAAACTTCGTCGGGAATGTCGTGGAACATAGTGGACCCCTTGAGAAAAGACGCTCGCGTTCCACATTGTCACGTCACCGCTGTTTTCGCGAATAAGGCGTGTGCAACGTTTCTACGACCGTTGTCAGTACCATAGGCACACGAGGTGCACGGTGCCACAGTTACTCTTCAGCGTATTTTCCAATCGATTCGACGCGATAGAACTCGCCCGCGAGGCGTCGAAATCTCTCGCGAACAATGGTGTTTCGTCGGACCTGCATTTCTTGGACCAGGACCAGATACCTGCGATGTCCTCGGACACCCTCGTCGTGAGTCTTGGCGGCGACGGCACGTTCCTGCAATCAGCGCGCCTCGCTCACGAATACGGTGCGCGCGTGCTCGCCGTCAACCTGGGGCGCCTCGGATTCTTGTTGAATGTCCCCTCGACCGAGATCGTCGAAAGCGTGAACGACGCGCTCGTCAATAATCAGGTCGTTGAGCGCTTGGCGTTGCGATTTTCGGTCGTGGGAGAGAAGTCGGAGGAGTTCGCCCTCAACGAGGTGGTGGTCGAGCGCGCTCACGCGGGCCACATGGTGCGGGTGCGCACCTTCATCGATGACGACACGTTCCTCACCTACTCCGCCGATGGCGTGATGGTCGCGACGCCCACGGGGAGCACGGGCTACAACTTCTCCGCGGGTGGACCCGTCCTCGACGCAATTTTGCCAGCCATGGTGTTGACCCCCATCGCTCCGCACTTCACCATCGACCGTTCGATCGTCGTCGACGGGGAGAAAGTAGTGCGGCTCGTGGTTGACGACAAACCCGCGGTCATCGTCGCCGACGGTCACACCATTGGATCACTGGAACCCGGACAAGCAATCGAAGTGCGAAAGAGCCCTATGCCGGTGCGAGTGGTGGCGACGCGAAGTTTTGAGCTGGGCTTTCGACTTCGCGAAAGTCTTCGAGAGGGACATGCCTAAGGCGCAACTGGTCGAATTGTTCGCCCACGGACTCGGCGTCATCGACGACGCCCGGTTGGAGCTGGGACCGGGGTTCAACGTCATCACTGGCGAGACTGGGGCCGGTAAGACACTCCTGTTAGGTGCGCTCGAACTCTGTCTCGGCGAAGAAAACGCGACGTCGCGCTACGCCGCCCACTCGGATATGCGCGCGGCGGCGGTGTTCGTGCGTGACGGGCGCGATGAGGTGGTGCTGACGAGAGAAGCGAGCTCCACCGGACGACTTCGCAGCACCTTGAACGGGGCACCGAGTAGTGCGGACGCCTTGCGGGCCCTTGCCGCGCAGTTGGTCGTGATCCACGGTCAGCATGATTCGTTGGCGTTGCGCAATCGGGGCGAGATCCTTCGAATCATCGACGCCGCCGGAGATATCTCGACCGCCGAGCTTGACGGTGTTCGTACGTCATTGCGAGAAGCGTTCGAACTTCGCGATGCGCTCGGAGGTGATGAAGCAACGAGGGAGCGTGAACTCGATTTCTTGGCGTTCCAAATCGGCGAGATTGAAGCGACGAAGATCACCTCGGCCGATGAATTGAGTGACACCTTGGAGGCGCTGACGCGGCTCAGCGCGCTACGTGACGGACAAGAAGCGTTGATGAGGGTCCTCGAGCAGATGGATTCGGAACGCGACGACGCGGTGCTGACGGGTTTTGCGCGCGCCCTCAACTTGATTCCTAGTGGTGACGTCTACGACGGCGCGCGCAGCGCATTGTCGAGTGCATTATCGCTTGCGCGCGAGGCGCTCCACGACTTGGCCGCCCTGAGCGACCCCGACGCCATTGATCCGGGTGCCTTTCGTGAACTCGACGAGCGAGTCGCCGTACTCCAACACATCGCGAGAAAGTACGGAGGGACGTTGGACGACGCGCTGTCCCAACTCGAGCAGATGCACGAGCGTATGAGCGCACTAGGACAAGCAACGGCACGTCTCAGCACTCTCGATACCGAGATCAGCGACCTTGAGGCGCGGGAACGCGATTTGGCGCGCAAGGCGAAGAGAGAGCGTGAGTTCGCCTGCGTGCAATTGACCGACGCGGTTCGCCGACACTTGCCGCGGGTCGCGTTACCGAACGCCCTCCTTCGATTCGTCGTTGATGGCGACGACGGTACCGATGCCCAGATCCTCTTCACCCCGAATCCCGGACTTCCCGAAGGACCGCTGCAATCACTCGCGAGTGGGGGTGAGTTGAGTCGGGTCCTGCTCGCGCTCTCGCTCGAGACCGCCCATGAGGACGTGGTCGCTGTCTTTGACGAGATCGACGCCGGCGTCGGTGGGCAAGTCGCCCAGCAAATCGGGCAGTGTCTCTACGAAGTGGGTCAGCGTCAACAGGTGCTGGCGGTCACACACCTGGCGTCCGTCGCGGCGAAGGCTGACCATCACTTCGTCATCGAAAAGTCGACGACACAGGGCGTCACCTCAACCACTCTTCGCCCGGTCGTCGGCGAACAGCGGGTGAACGAAATAGCGAGAATGCTCGCGGGCGACCAAATGAGCGACGAAGCGAAGGCGCTCGCGTCACAACTCCTTGAAACATCGCGGTAATAGACGGAATTTCGTCTCTTGTTCGATATGATGGGTATCCGTGGATGAAGCGGTTGGCGAATGACAAAATTCGTCTTTGTGACGGGCGGCGTTTCGAGCTCACTCGGTAAGGGACTCACCGCCTCCTCGCTAGGTCGGCTTCTCAAGGCTCGCGGACTAAAAGTCACAATGTGCAAACTGGACCCGTACTTGAACGTTGATCCAGGCACGATGAATCCCGGCGAACACGGCGAAGTCTTCGTCACTGATGACGGGGGAGAGACCGACCTCGATCTTGGTCACTACGAGAGGTTCATCGACGAGTCGCTGTCGCGAATGTCCAATACGACGACAGGTTCGATTTATTCCAACGTGATAGCCAAGGAGCGCCGGGGTGATTATCTCGGCAAAACCGTGCAAGTGATTCCGCACATCACCGACGAGATAAAGGAACGGATTCGTCGTCTCGGCACTCTTGGCGCTGACGTGGTCATCGTCGAGATTGGCGGGACCGTCGGCGACATCGAGATCGTGCCCTTCATTGAATCAATTCGTCAATATCGGCGCGACGCCGGACGGGGCAACGTCTGTTACGTGCACCTCACGCTCGTGCCCTACCTCGCTCCCTCGGGCGAGCAAAAGACCAAGCCCACCCAGCACTCGGTTACCGAGTTGCGCTCGCGCGGAATCCAGCCCGACGTGATTGTCTGTCGCAGCGACCAACCAATTTCCGACGGGCTCAAGCGAAAGATCTCCCTGCTGTGCGACGTACCGATTGACGCGGTGATTTCCGCCGTCGACGCTCCCTCTATCTACGACATACCCATCAATATGCACAATGAGGGACTCGACCGGATGGTCTGTGACACCCTGGGGATCGACATCGCCGAGCACCCCATTGACTTAACTGCGTGGCAAGAAGTGGTGCACCGTGTACACAACACCACGAGGACGCTCAAGATCGCCGTCGTGGGCAAGTACGTGTCGATGCCCGACGCGTATCTCTCGGTCGCCGAATCGATTCGACACGCGGGCTTCGCCGTGGGAGCGACCACCCAGATCGACTGGCTCGAAGCCGAACGGGTGCCCTCCGAAATCGACTCCGAGCGGTTACGACAATATGACGGCGTCATAGTGCCTGGCGGGTTCGGCGAACGCGGCGTCGAGGGCATGATCGCCGCAGTCCGCATCGCTCGCGAGAACGACATCCCGTACCTCGGATTGTGTCTCGGTATGCAAGTCATGGTGATCGAATTCGCTCGCCACGTGCTCGGTCTCAGCGACGCACATTCGACGGAGATCTCACTCGGTACGTCCGCGCCCGTGATTGCCTTGATGGCCGAACAGATGGACGTCGTCGACCTCGGTGGCACGATGCGACTTGGCGCGTGCCCCGCGATGCTCGACGAGGGCTCGATCGTGGCGGGCCTCTACGGTGCGACCGTCGTCTCCGAACGTCACCGGCATCGTTACGAATTCAATTCGCGCTACCGAGAGCAGTTCGAGACGGGGGGTATGCGTTGCTCGGGTACGTCGCCCGATGGTCGTCTCGTGGAATTTGTCGAGATTGCCGAACATCCGTTCTTCCTCGGCACCCAGGCACACCCCGAGTTCAAGTCGCGTCCGGATCGACCGCATCCACTCTTCCTTGGTCTCATCAAGGCAGCGGCGTCTCGCGCCGAGGGCCGAGAACCGCACATCATCGACCCCTCGTCGGTGAACGTCGCCTAGTGAGCGATTCGTTTCGCGTCGTCCAGCGAACACCATTGCTCCAATCCTTCGTTTTCGACGTCGAACGACGTTCGGTGCAACACGGCGGCGCCACCTTTGATCGTGACGTGGTGACCCATCGGGGGGCCGTGTCGATCCTGGCGATCAACGACAATGACGAAGTCGGCTTCATCCGCCAGTACCGCGCGCCCTTCGACACGTTCGTGCTGGAAATCCCAGCGGGGACACTCGACGTCGACGGCGAAGTGCCCCTCGAAGCGGCGAAGCGCGAACTCCTCGAGGAACTTGGTTGCGTCGCCGACGACTGGACACTCCTGGGCCGATTTATGGTGTCGCCGGGTTGGACCAATCAAGTCATGAACATCTTCGAAGCGCGAGGTGCGAAGTATGTCGGACGCCATCCCGAAGGTCCGGAGGAAACCGCCGCGAGTGTCGAGTGGATCCACGTCGCTGCGTTGAAGGAGCGTCTGGCTCGCGAGGCGACGCTGGACTACACGCTGAGCGTGGCGATGCACCGATTGTTGGGAACGTTCTTTGACGACGATTAGAACACCCGCGACCGACTATCTCGAATGGCTCAGCGTCGAGAAGGGTCGCAGTGTGGCGACGATTGACGCGTATCGACGCGACATAGGAAAGTTCTCCACGTGGATGCGCGAACGACAACGTGACGCGCTTGACGCAAGCGAAAATGACGTCGAGGCGTACGTCGCCACTCTTCGCGCCAGTGCGCACGCCGAAAGTTCCGTGGCGCGCGCGATCTCGGTGCTGCGGGGCTGGTTCGGCTTCATGCTCGACGAGGGCACCGTCACCAAGGACCCGACCGCGCGAGTGAAGGGCGCTCGTCGAGGTCGCACGCTTCCTAAGCCCCTCGACGAAGAACAGATCATCGCGCTCCTCGATTCGGTGCACGGCAACGCGGCCACAGACCTGCGCGACCGCGCGCTCCTCGAAATGCTCTACGACACCGGGGCACGAGTCTCGGAGGTCGTGGGCATCAAGATTGAGGACCTCGACTTTGACGAAGAATTGATCCTCGTCACGGGCAAGGGTTCGAAGCAGCGCCTCGTCCCGATGGGCGTGACACTTCGCAACGTGATGCAGCGTTATCTCGCGCAAGGGGGACGCGATACTTTCATCAACGCCCGCAAGACGTCGCGCCTCTTCTTGAACAATCGAGGTGGACCACTGTCACGCCAAGGCGTTGATCTCATTATTCGAAAACGAGCGCTCGTCGCGGGCATCGAGCGATCGCGCATCAGTGCCCACGTATTTCGCCATAGTTGTGCGACGCACATGTTGGCGCGCGGAGCGGACATTAGAGTGGTCCAGGAGCTCTTGGGGCACGCGTCGATTGCGACCACGCAGCTCTACACGGCGGTGTCGATGACGTCACTCAAGCGCGAATACCAAGGCGCGCATCCCCGTGCGCACGACTGAGAAGAGACCGTGACTGAGTTTTATTTTTTCCTGGCCATCATTCCCTCCGTCATCTTGCACGAAGTGAGTCACGGCTGGGTCGCGAACTACTTCGGCGATCCGACCGCGAAGAACAACGGACGACTCACTCTCAATCCACTCGCGCACGTCGATCCGTTCGGCACCGTGTTGTTACCCGCATTGATGATCTTTTCTGGACTACCCGCCTTTGGCTACGCGAAGCCCGTGCCCGTCAACGTCACGAGATTGCGAAACCCGCGCACCCAGTCGCTCTACGTCTCACTCGCGGGACCACTCGTGAATATCATCCTCTCGGCCCTCGGGTGGGTGCTCACCTACATCGCGGTCAAGTACGCGAACAGTGCCCTGTTATTGGACATTGGTGTGTACCTCGGTTTGGCGAATTTGGTGCTCGCGGTGTTCAACCTCATCCCGATTCCTCCGCTCGACGGATCGGCGATCATCGAACGATTCGTCCCACGCCAGCATCTGCCGGCGTACTACCGCATGCGCGCACGAGCACTGCCCGTGGTGATGGTGCTCGTGGTTTTGGACTTCCTCGTTTTTCACGTGGGAACAAACGCGCTCTACGACCTCGAGACGTGGTGGATCAACCTCATCCCCCGATGAGCCCCATGGCTTTCGCCGCCCGTTCGTATACCGGTTCGGCACTCGCGCTCGCCTTCTTCGCGCCGAGCGTGATGATGGCGCTCAATTGCCCGGGATCGCTGCGCAGTTCGCGGTAACGGGTTCTGATCGGGGCGAGTGACTCAATCACCAGCGCCGCCAGGTCGCTCTTGAAATCGCCGTAGCGCGAATAACGGCTCGCGACGTCCTGGGGAGTCTCATTTGAGAAGCTTGCAAAGATGTCGAGCAAGTTCGACAGCCCTGGCTTCTTTTTCGGGTCGAAACGCATCTCGCCGTCGGTGTCGGTGACGGCCTTTTTGATCTTTTTCTCGATCTCGGAAGGCTCGTCGAAAAGGTAGAGCGATCCGAGTGGGCTCGAGAGCGATTTGGACATCTTGCGTGAGGGTTCCTGCAGGTCCATCACGCGCGCGGCGGCGTGGGGCACGAATCCAACGGGCACCGTGAACGTTGGACCATAGCGAGCGTTGAAACGTTCGGCGAGCGCGCGCGTGAGTTCCAAGTGCTGGCGTTGATCATCGCCGACGGGTACCTGCTGCGCGTCGTAGAGCAAGATGTCACTCGCCATCAGAACCGGATACGTCAGCAACCCGACACGGTAACCCTTCTGTCGTCCGGACTTTTCCTTGAACTGGGTCATTCGATTGAGTTCGCCGAACGTTGCGACGCACTCAAGAAGCCAGTTCAACTTCGCGTGCGCAGCCACGTTGCTCTGGACGAACAAGGTGGCGATCTCTGGATCGATGCCGGCGGCGAGCAACGTCGCGACACAATCGAGTGTCTTCTCGCGGAGCTCTTCCGGATCGATGTCCAAGGTGAGCGCGTGCAAGTCCACGACGCAGTAGTACGCATCGGGATTCTGCGAGGAGACCCACTGCTTAATGGCGCCAAGATAATTGCCCACGTGCGTGGAGCCTGACGGTTGGATCCCGGAGAGAATTCGCATCATTCAATCGTACGCGAGCAGTTCCTTCAGAGAGGCCAACACACTAGAGTTGGACCGTGACCTTCGTCGTGACGACGCCGTCCTTCAGCGGCCCAGTGGAACTGCTGCTGCACCTCATCAACAGCCACGAGATGGACATCTTGGACGTGCCGCTCGCACCGCTCGTCGATGAATTCCTCGCGGTACTGCGCGACGACACCGTGGTGCTCGCCACCGAGCAAGTGTCAGAATTCTTGTTGGTGGCGTCGATTTTGCTCGAAATGAAGAGTCGACGCCTCTTGCCAGGACGCGACAATACCGAACCCGACGAGGAATTCGTGGGCTGGGAGGAGCGTGATGTACTGCTCGCTCGGCTCTTAGAGCTTCGAACGTATTCAGCCCTCGCCGACGCATTCGTCTCACTCTTCGAGCGTGCGAATCGGTCGTTTCCGCGCTTGCGCGGCGTTGATGACGGTTTCGTCGTGACGCCGCCCGACCTACTCGCCGGGGTGACCACGGCGCTCCTCGCCGGCGCCTATCTGCGCGGGATCGAAGAAAAGCCTGTGCCCGTCGTGCGACTCAACCACGTCACGGTTGATGCCGTGACGGTCGCCGAAACGGTCGTTGCGCTGTCACAACGCCTACCCGCGATGGGTCGACTCACGTTTCGCTCATTGACCGCAGGATTACAGAGTCGAATCGAAGTGATTGTTCACTTCCTTGCTCTGTTGGAACTCTGCAAACTTGGCCTCATTGACTTGGGCCAAGGTGCGACTTTTGGTGATGTACAGATCGAATGGCTCGACGAGGCGTCACCACTCGATCTTGGAAGGGTCGACAGTTATGAGGGTTGAAAACTCCCTGGAACAGAAACTCGAAGCCATGTTGACGGTGGCCCTCGAACCCATCACGGTCGAGGAGTTGGCCGACGTCGTCGACGACGACGCCGACGTGGTTGCTGAAGCGCTGCGCCAGCTACGAACGGAATTCGTGGAGGAACGACGAGGCTTTCAACTCGCCGAACTCGCGAGTGGATGGGTCATGCAGTCCGCACCCGAGGTTGCGCAGTGGGTCACGAAGTTCGCCAATCGCGACGTCTCGCATCGTTTGAGCTCCGCTGCACTGGAAACCCTCGCGATCATTGCGTATCGTCAACCAATCTCTCGCGCGCAGATCACGGCGCTTCGTGGAGTAAATGTTGATGGCGTCGTGCGCTTGCTCGAACAGCGCGGTTACATCGAAGAAAAGGGCCGAGCATCAGGTCCCGGTTTGCCCATTCTCTACGGCACGACTGAATTGTTTCTCGATCGAATGGGACTCGCGTCGATTGGCGACCTACCACCGATCGAAGAGTTCATGCCACCGGTCGAAACGGCAAACGAGATCGCCGAAGAGCTCTTCGAGAGCGCGCTCGAATTAACGGAGGACGCGTAGTTGGACGAGGGGGAGCGCCTCCAAAAGACGCTCGCGCGCGCCGGCTTCGGATCACGGCGTTCGTGTGAGATCTTGATCACTGAAGGCCGGGTCACCGTCGACGGCAAGATTGCCGAACTCGGCAATCGCGTCCATCCCGATCGACAAGTGATTTGTGTCGACGGAACGTTGGCGCCCACGGCGCAGAACATGGTCTACTTCCTCTTGAACAAACCTGACGGCGTTGTCACGACGGCGTCGGATCCGCAGGGTCGGGCAACGGTTCTTGACCTCGTGGAGTCGCCCGTGCGGATCTTTCCGGTGGGACGGCTCGACATGAACACTGAAGGCCTCATCATCTTGACCAACGATGGGCGCCTTGCGCATCTTTTGACCCATCCGAGCTCGGGCATCTCCAAGGAATATCTCGCGAGGGTCGAGGGCGACCCGTCGCCGGGCGCGATTCGACGTCTGCGTGAGGGCGTCGAACTCGAAGACGGCATGACGAGTCCTGCCCAAGTGAGTCGCGTCAGTGAAGGATTGCTTCGCATCGTGATCCACGAGGGGCGAAATCGACAGGTGCGACGAATGTGTTCCGCGATTGGCCACGACGTGACTCGACTCGTGCGTACGAGAATCGGCCCACTGCAGGATGCCACCTTGAGCCCCGGCTCCTCGCGACAGTTGTCACTGAGTGAGATTCGACGTTTGATGGAGGCCGTAGGGATGACCGACGAAATCGCATCTACGATGCCATCATGACTTCGCCGATGCTGCACGCGATTAGGGGAGCCAGCACGTGCTCGGTCGACACACCAGAAGAAATCACCGTCGTCACACAAGAGTTGGTCGTCGCGATGATGACTCGCAATGAACTCCATCACGATGACGTCGTGAGCGTCCTGTTCACGACCACGCCTGACCTCACCTCGACGTTTCCCGCGGCGTCGGCGCGGGGCGTGGGATTCGGCGACGTGCCGTTGATGTGCGCGAGCGAGATCGCGGTTCCCGGAGCGATGCCGCGCGTCATTCGCATCATGATGCACGTCTATAGCCCGCGTTCGCGTTCACAGATCCACCACGTGTACCTGCGACACGCTCAATCGCTCCGTGATGACCTCCCCGAGTAGGCGACGTGCCTACGTCGTAGGTCTCGGACTCATCGGAGCCTCGCTCGCGAAGGCTCTTAGCGCAGCCGGTTGGCTGGTGAGTGGCGACGACGCGGATCCCAACGTACGTCAAGCGGCGCTCGACGAGGGTGTCATCGTTGATACCTTCATGGGCGACGATCACACACTGTTGTTCGTCGCGACTCCCGCGGGCAGCGTGGCAGAGATCGCCAACGCACTCTTACATTCGTTTGCGAATCCCTCGTTGGTTGCGAGTGACGTCGCGGGCGTGAAGAGTTCGATCGTGAGTGACGTGCTCGATCCTCGCTTCGTGGGCGGTCATCCAATGGCTGGTTCGGAACAAAGAGGACTTCGAGGTTCCAAGGCAGATCTATTTCAGGGCTGCAACTGGGTCTTGACGCCAACCGACATGACCAAACCAGAGACGTACAGCGAGTTGCACGGCGTCTTGCGCGAGATCGGCGCCAACGTTGTGACCGTGAGCGCTGAGGACCATGACCGCTTGGTGGCGATCGCGAGCCACGTGCCGCACCTGCTCGCAGGGGCCCTCATGAACGAGGCGGCCCAAACCGCCGAGACCAACGCGGTGCTCTTGCAATTGGCGGCTGGTGGGTTTCGTGACATGACTCGAATCGCGGCGGGCGATCCGTCCATCTGGCCCGACGTCTTGTTCGAAAATCGCGACGCGGTGAGTGACACCCTCGTCGCGCTTGAAAAACGGTTGGAGAATCTGCGCATTGCATTGGCGGACGAGGCGAGAGACATTATTACAGAGAGTCTCGCCAGCGCCTCCGAAGCGCGTCGCACCTTGCCCGGACGCGCGCTGAGTTCGGAAAATTTGACGTACCTTCGCGTCGGGGTTGCCGACCAACCCGGCGTCTTAGCGTCAGTGACGAGGGCGGCGTCGGAGTTGCTGGTGAACATTTACGACATCGAGATTGCTCACGGCATCGAGGGTGTTGGCGGTACGCTCCTGCTCGCCGTCGACAGCGCGCAGGCGACACTACTGCGCGACGAGTTGACGTCACTCGGTTTCAACGTGGTCCAAGAACGATGAGTGACGGCGTCGCCATCGAACCCGCTCGTGCGCTGCGTGGTGCCGTCCGGGTACCCGGCGACAAGAGCACCTCGCATCGTGCGCTGATGATTTCGGCGCTCGCCAATGGGGCGAGTCGCATCGAAGGACTTTCGCCTGGCGAGGATGTTGCGTCGAGCGCACGGATCATGCAAGAACTCGGTGCGAAGGTGACACGCGATGGTGACGTCGTGCACGTCAGTGGTCCCGAGGAGGGACTGCGAGCCAGTGCGAACCCGCTCGACTGCGGTAATTCGGGGACCACGATGCGATTATTGACGGGACTCGTTAGCGCGATTGACGGCGAGCACGAACTCATTGGTGACGCGTCATTGTCGCAGCGTCCGATGGACCGCGTCGCGGTCCCGCTCGAGCAAATGGGTGCCCTCGTAAGGGGTCAAGGCGAACGAGTCACGGCACCCCTTCGCGTGCGAGGTCGCGCTGCGCTTCGAGCGATCGCGTACCGAGTTCCTGTGCCGAGTGCACAAGTGAAGTCATCAATCTTGTTCGCGGCGCTCAACGCTACGGGTACGACGAGCGTGCGTGAAGACGTGCGTACGCGCAGCACCACCGAGGACATGTTTCGTGACGCCGGTATCGACCTCGAAAGCGAGAATGAGGGTTTCGGTCGATACGTGGTCCTTCAACCAGGGCGCCCGAAGGCGTGCTCGTGGTCGGTGCCCGGTGATCCGTCACAAGCCGCCTTTTTTTGCGTGCTCGGCGCAGTACACCACGACGCATCGATCGAGATTCTCAACATCGACGCGTCGCCCGAACGCACAGGGTTCGTAGGAGTGCTGCAGCGCATGGGTGCGTCGATTGACTTCGATCGTGGTGCGCGACATCTTTCGCTGACGTCGTCGAGTTCATCACTCGAAGCGACCGAGATTCACTCGAGCGAGATACCCTCGGTCGACGAGGTGCCCGTGCTCGCGGTGGCGGCGGCCGCGGCGACGGGGGTGAGCGCGTTTCGGGCAATGGGCGAACTACGAATCAAGGAATCGGACCGATTCGAAGGTGCCATGGAATTGACGCGCAAACTGGGGTGCCGGGTGTGGAGCGACGGTGATGATTTCTTCATCGAGGGGCTCGCCAGCGCGGAAGATTTCGTTCGCTTCGACATCGACGCGGGACTCGACCACCGCATGGTGATGGCGGCGGCCGTCGCCGGCGCGGCCGGGGCGGGGTGCACGATCCTCGGTTCTTCGACGGTGGCGTCGAGTTACCCGCACTTCTTTGACGATCTTGTGAGTTTGCAATGAGTGACGCCATCATCGCCATCGACGGCCCTGCTGGTTCGGGTAAGTCGACGGTGGCGCGAGCGGTCGCGCAGGCTCTCGGATGGTCGTTCCTCGACACGGGCGCGATGTACCGCGCGCTGACGAGCGAGGCACTGCACCTCGGCCTTGATGTGCACGACCAGAGCACGATGGGTGCCCTGGCACGCGAAGTTCGCATCGAGACGCTGCCGCGGATTCGCGTGAATGACCGTGACGTCGAAGATGAAATTCGAAGTGAACCCATCAACATCGCAGTGTCCGTGGTCGCCGCCAATCCACTCGTGCGGGCCTCGATGGTCCAACGTCAGCGCGAGATTGCGAACGCACAACTGCTGGGCACGGTGGTCGAGGGCCGCGACATCACGACGGTGGTGTTCCCTAACGCCACCTTGAAGGTGTATTTGACGGCGTCACTCGAGGAGCGCTCTCGACGACGAGGTGACGAGGGCGTGGCGTCGGTCGCTCGTCGCGACATCGCCGACTCCACGCGCGAGACGTCACCACTGCGCCAGGCGCCCGATGCGCTCGTGATAGACACGACCGGACGCGACGTGCACGAGGTAGTGGGGGAGATTGTCGAATGCCTGAAGAACATCAAGTAACTCTCAACCCGGATCGAACACTGATCTATCGCTTCACCGCGCGTGTGATGAGTCTGCTCGCGAAGATACTGTTTCACCCCATCGTCGAGGGCGCCGAGAACATCCCACTCGAGGGGCCCGTTTTGATTGCCCCGATCCATCGCTCCAACGTGGACTTCGCTTTTACGCTGTTCATCTCACCGCGCAAAGTTTTTTTCATGGCGAAGGAATCTCTGTTTCACAATGCCCACTTCGCATCGCTGCTCGGCCAATTGGGCGCGTTTCCGGTGCAACGGGGGAGTGCGGACCGCAGCTCCATGGCGTCCGCCGAAGACGTGCTTCGCCAGGGTCGTGCGCTCGTGTTGTTCCCCGAGGGAACACGACAGGAAGGTCTCGAAGTGAAGACCTTGCACGACGGCGCGATGTTCATCGCCGCAAGGACTGGCGCCATGGTCGTACCCGTGGGCATCGGAGGCAGCGAAAAGGCCATGCCGGTGGGGGCAAAAATACCGCGACCAGCGCGAATTCACATCATTGTGGGAAAACCAATTTCGCCTCCTGCGTCCGAGGGTCGCGTCGCGCGCTCCACGGTCACTGCGAAGAGTGAGGAATTACGCCTTGAACTCCAGAAGGTCTATCGACAGAGCATGGGGCTGAGTTAGCGCTCGCGCCACCACGTGCCAAAGACCACCTTGGCGTAGCGAAACCCGAAGAGCCAGTTCTTGCCCTTCTTCGTCGTGCCCGAGTGGCGCGGATACCAGATCGTGGGGACTTCGGACGCCCGCCATCCGCGCTTGAGACAAGTGATCAGGAGTTCGGCGGTCTGGTACTGCTCCTGGGTGAGTCGATCGATGACGTCCGCCAGCATGGTGACGCGAAGCCCTCGGTAGCCGGTCGAAGTGTCGGTGAGATTGGCCCCCGTCATGCGATTCATGATGAAAGAGAAGAAGAACACCCCGCTCTTTCGGAAGCGGTCCGTGGTCTTATCCACACCGAGGCGCCGACTCGCGACGACAAAATCGGCGCGGTCATCGAGGAGGGGTGCGAGCACTTGAGGGATTTCCGCCGGGTCGTTTTGCCCGTCGGCGTCGAGAGTGACGACGTACTTGACGTGGTGATCGATGCAGTAGCGGTAGGTGACCTGGAGGGCGACGCCGTGTCCAAGATTGACGGGGAACTCGATAACGGTGACGCCGGGGAATGAGCGCGCGATCTCGGCGGTGCGGTCGTCGCCACCGTCAACGACGACGAGCGTCGTGTACGGTTTGCCGTCGATCGAGCTGGGCATCTTTTCTAAGACGCCACCAATGTTGCCTTCCTCTTCGTACGCGCAGATCGACGCGACGATATTCTCCGGCTCGAAGCCTGGTCGTTCACTCTCGAGTCGGGCGAGCGCTTGCTCAATGGCGTACGCGCGAAGCCGCGCGCTCCTGCTCTTTTCGAGATTGTCGCTGGCCATCGTGCTCCTTACAAGGATTTCGCGTGGGCGAACACGCGCAGCACCATTGGCTCAAAGTGTTCGAGTGATTCTGGCGCGTAGGCAGGGTCGAACGCCTTCTGGTCCCAATGATCGGCGAACTTCTCAGCGAGTTCGTACCACGGCTGTCCCACGTGCTGTTCACGGAGGTTCGGGTCCATTCCCAGGTACTCGTAGTAGTAACGACCTTGGAAGTCTTGGTGGTAGGCAACCATGCAGTAGACCTCGTGGCGCACGTACGGCTTCAAGATTTCGGCGGCGATCTTGGGGTGATTCGGCACGGAGATGAGTTTTCCCACGTCGTGCAGCAGCGACGCGACGATGACTTCCTCGTCAGCCCCATCGCGTTCGGCACGCGTCGCGGTCTGCAACGCGTGTTGCATCTGGTCAACGGAAAAGCCGTCGGTGATGTCGCTCAACCCCTTCACCATGGAGAGGACTTGCTGGCCCACGCGCGGCTGGGCCGCGATGGTTTCTTCGGCAATCGTCATCCACTGCTCGCGCGTGGAGACGTCCATGCTGGCAAAAGAACTCACGGCGAGATTCTAGCGGTACAGGCCTATTTGACTTTGCCAGTTGATAAAACCTGTGCGGCGGTGAACTCGCGGTCCGCTTGGGAGTCAAAAGTCGACACCGAGGGCGTCGCCACCAACAGGTCGAGCATGGCCGAGAGCGTCTTGAGGATCTCGCGCAACTCCGGCGGCGGCGGGAAGTATTCATCCTCGACCGTCACCGAATTGATCGTGACGCCGTTGGTTGGGTGAAGGAACGCCAGGACTTCATCGACGAGTGACTCTGGTGCCGACGCACCCGCCGTTACCGCGACCGTGCCCTCTAGGTCAGCGGGAAGGTCGGATGTCCCGTTGACCCGCAGCACCCTCGGACATCCAGCCGCCTTGGCGACTTCGGTGAGCGCGACCGTGTTGGAGGAGTTCGCCGAACCAATCACGATCACGGCGTCGGCGCTCGAGGCGATCGCGCGAAGCGCCGCTTGCCGGTTGGTCGTCGCGAAGCAAAGGTCGCTTCGATTCGGCATCCAGATGTCGGGAATGGTCTCTTCGGCGTAGTCGCGCAGATGTTTCCACTCGTCGAGACTGAGCGTCGTTTGACTCAAGAGGGCGAATGGTCCCTTCTTCTTGCGCGCCAGACTGTCGATATCACCGGTTGACTCAATGAGGTGCACGGACTTTGGCGCGACGGCCATGGTCCCCACGGCCTCTTCGTGGCCTTCGTGGCCCACGTACAACACCGTGTAGCCCTTCTTCGCACGAACCTTCAACTCGTGATGCACCTTAGTTACGAGAGGACAGACCGCGTCGACGACGGTGCCGCCCGAAAGACGCGCTGCTTCGATCACTTGGGGTGGAGAGCCGTGTGCACTCAACATCACCGGTGCGCCAAAGGGCACGCGCGCGACGTCATCGACGAAGACGACGCCGAGGGTCTTGAAGTGCTCGACGACGAACTGATTGTGGACTATCTCGTGGTAGCAAAAGACCGGGGGTTCGAAAACCCTCGTCATCCAGTCCAACGCCTTAATGGCCTTTTCGACACCCGCGCAGAATCCCCGGGGCGCCGCGAGTACCACCTTGTCGACGTTCACCCCTTCAATCCTAGTAATTAAGGAGTTTCGTGAGGCCTAGGCTGGCAGGGTGTCGGGTGCCCGAATCTCATCAATTTCAAAGAATTCCCCGGCTTCGGGCGTGGATTTGCTCGTCGGCGACGAACTCGTATCGGTCAACGGCCGTGAACCCACGGACATCATTGAGTACCAGCAACTGATCGACGGCGAACACGTGACACTGCTAATTAGACGAGGCGAGGGACCACTCACGCGAAAGGTCACCATCCAGAAGGAACTCGGCGAGCCACTGGGACTTTCAATCGATTCGGCAGTATTCGACCGGATCCGTACCTGCGACAACCACTGTTCATTCTGTTTTATCTACCAGCTCCCCAAGGGGATGCGGCGCTCGCTGTACGTGAAGGACGACGACTTTCGCCTCTCGTTTCTCTACGGCAACTACACGACGTTGACCCGCTTCACTGAATTCGATCTCGAACGCGTACTCGACGAAGGACTTTCACCTTTGTACGTCTCGATCCATTCAACCAACCCGGAACTTCGTGCGCAGATGCTGCGCAATCCTCGCGGCGCCTCGAGTCTTCGTTGGCTGCGCGAGTTGTTGCGAGCGGGCGTCGAAGTCCACGCCCAGGTGGTCGTGTGTCCGGGCGTCAATGACGGCGAGGAATTGGAGCGAACACTCGCTGACGTGATCTCGCTCTACCCAGAATTGACGAGCGTCGCACTCGTGCCCGTAGGCGTCAGTGCGTTTTCCAATGAGGAGACGATGCGTTCGCACACGAATGACGAGGCGCTTCGTGTCGTACGCCTCGCCGAACGATACCAAGTACTCACCAAGGAGATTCTGGGCCGCGTCTCGGTATTCGCGAGCGACGAGTTCTATTTGGTCGCTCGCGAGACGCCACCGCCCGCGACGAAGTTCGACAGTCTCGACCAGGCGGAGAACGGAATTGGATTGGTGGCGGCCTTCGCGCAGAGCTTCGCGGGCGAAGCGGACATGGACAAATTGGGCACCGGATTTTTTCAGTCGGTCGACGGCGCCCCGGCGTGGGGTTATCGCGCTGATCACGGCACCTCGACGCGCGAGGACCCGGGTGACGAGGTGCTCGTGGTCACGGGCGAGTACGCGCAGCCGCTGCTTCGTGCGATGTTCGACGAGCACGGTTTCGTCGACGTCGGGATTCTCGCCGTGAAGAACACGTTTTTCGCGGGCAACATCAAGGTCGCGGGTCTGTTGACGGGTGAGGACATCGCCGCGGCGCTCGCCGACGTACCCGACACGACGCTGTGTCTCGTGCCTGACGTGTGTCTGTCCGAGGGTCGCTTCCTCGACGGCATGAGCATCGACGACGTGGGACACTCTGTGCGCATCGTACGCACGACCGGCCAAGACCTCCGCCAGACGCTCGAATCCCTGACGACCAAGAGACTGGTGCCGTCGTGAGACGAGCACAGGTGGTCATCGTCGGGCGCCCCAACGTGGGCAAAAGTTCGCTGGTGAATCGACTCGCGGGACGCCGCGAGACGGTCGTCGAAGAGCACCGGGGGGTCACGCGTGACCGTAAGGCGATCGAAGTCGAATGGAGGGGACTGAGTTTCGACGTCGTCGACACGGGAGGATGGCTCGAAACGGGGAGCAACCTCGAAGAAAAGGTCTCCGAACAAGCAACCCAGGCACTCGAGAACGCGGACTTGGTCTTGCTCGTCGTCGACGTGACGACCGGGTTGGTCGATGAAGATACCCACGCCGCACGGTGGGCACTTCGCAGTGGCAAGAAGGTGGCGCTCGTCGTCAACAAGGTCGACGACGTGCAACACGAGGCGAACGCCTGGGAATTCCTGAGTCTGGGCGCGGGCGACCCGCACACCGTGAGTGCCCTGCACGGACGCGGATCGGGCGACCTGCTCGATTACATCGTCGACGAACTCGGCGAGCAGATCGATGTCGAAGAGACCGCGGACGCCGACGATGACGGCGCGTTGCGCGTCGCGATAGTAGGTCGACCCAACGTGGGGAAATCAACGCTCTTCAATCAATTGATTGGTGAAGAACGCTCCGTCGTGCACGACATGCCGGGCACCACGCGTGACGCCATCGACACCGTCGTCCAAACCGAGGTGGGCTTGATCCGTTTCATCGACACCGCGGGCATGCGGCGTCGCGCGAAGACCGAAGCCGGTCTCGAAACCTACGCGGTGCTGCGAAGCCTCGACGCGCTCGACCGCGCTGACATCGCGATCCTCGTCATTGACGCGACGGTGGGCGCCACGGGTCAGGACCAGCGCCTCGCCGAACGTATCTCCGCGGCGGGTTGTCCTTCGTTGGTGGTGTTGAATAAATGGGAACTTGTGGGCGTCGACGAACGTGACGACGTGTTGGCGGGCGTGGGCGACAAGCTCGCTTTCCTAGGTGACGCGCCCGTGATGAAGACGACCGCGACGACGGGTAAGGGCGTGCATCGCATCCTGCCCGCTCTGTCGATCGCGGCCGCGGACTACGTCAAACGTGTTCCCACCGGTGCGCTCAACCGGGCCATCCGAGACCTACAGATCAAACAGCCCGCCCCGACGGGAAAGATTCGCTACGCGGTGCAAGGGGCGACGGAGCCCCCCACCTTCACTTTGTTCGTGGCGGGTCGTTTGCCCGCGACCTACATGCGTTACGTGGAGCGATCATTGCGAGAACGCTTCGAACTAGGTTCGACACCCGTGCGCGTACGTGTTCGAGTCGAATAGTGGCGCAGTGGTGCGAGAGCTGTGACCGTCGCGTCGAAGGGGACGTGTGTGAAGTGTGCGGCAACGAAGTACGCGAGGAAGAACGAGAACCAATGCCCTGGATGTGGCGGTTCTTCATCTTCTCGTCGGTGATCTATTTAGGTTGGCGGCTGTATCAGTTAATTTCGTGGTTGTCCCATAGGAGGTTCTGATGCCGATCTACGCCCTCGGTGAGCGTGTGCCGACCATCCATCCCGACGCCTTCGTACATCCCGACGCGGTCGTCATCGGTGACGTGCGCATCGGAGCGGAGTCGTCGATTTGGCCCGGTGCCGTCCTGCGCGGCGACTACGGCACAATCTTCATAGGCGAGCGCACCTCGATTCAAGACGGCGCGGTCGTGCACGCCGTCTCGGAGTTTCCGACCGTCGTGGGCAACGACTGCGTGATTGGTCACTTGGCGCACCTCGAAGGTTGCGTGATCCACGACCGCGCCCTGGTGGGGAGCGGTTCGGTGGTGTTGCACCACGCCAACGTCTTCAGTGGCGCGACCGTGGGCGCCGGGGCCGTCGTGCGCAATCAAATGGACGTGCCCGCGGGGGCGCTCGCCGTAGGGGTACCCGCACAGATCAAGGAGGGCGCGAGTTCACAGGAGGCGATTGACGCCGGCGCTGCGCTGTACGTGTGGAACGCAAAGCGGTACAAAACCGATTTACGAGTGCTCTAGGCGTTCGAGACTTCAACGAGGCGCTCGAGTGCGTTGGCGGCCTTACCGTCTCGCACCGCCGCCGTCGCGAGCGTGAACCCGCTGCGCAAATCTGTCGCTCGACCAGCGGCCATCAGCGCGAGCGCGGCATTGGCGCACACGACGTCAAAGACGGCACTCGGTTCGCCCCGAAGGAAACTGCGGACCACCCCCACGTTGTGTTCGAGGTCCCCGCCCCGGACGCTCGCGACGTCGTGGCGCACACCCAATTCACTGGGAGCATCGAGTCGCGAGGTAGTCACGCCTTCTCGAGTGATGAAACGCAAGCTCGACGCTGCCCCTAAGGAGAGTTCGTCCAATCCATCGTCGGCGTTCACCAGAATCACGTAGCGCACGCCTCGTGCGTGCAAGACCTGGGCCATGTCGTCCAGAAGAGCACGCTGGGCCACACCAATGAGCGAACGCTCCACTGAAGCCGGATTGGCGAGTGGACCGAGCACGTTGAACACCGTGCGAAACCCGAGTTCCTTGCGGATCGGGCCCAGGTGGCGAAGAGCGTGGTGAAAAGTGGGAGCGTAGAGGAATCCGATGTTCGCTTCGTCGAGACAGGCGCGCACCGTGGTGGGGCTCACGTCAAGTCGGACGCCCAACGCTTCGAGGACGTCGGCGGAACCAACCGACGATGACGCCGCCCGGTTGCCGTGCTTGGCGACCGGGACCCCGCAACCAGCGACCGCGAGGGCAGCCATCGTCGAGATATTCACCGTGTGAAGTTGGTCGCCCCCGGTTCCGACCAGGTCGATGGCGTCGGAGCCCACGTCGAAGGTGTCGGCGGTGCTCATCATGGCGTCAATGAAGCCGGTCATCTCGTCGGCGGTCTCACCCTTCGCGGTGAGAGCGGTGAGGAAACTTGCGATGAGCACCGGATCGACGCGCCCGTTGAGTATCTCGAGCAACGCGTCACGCGCGTCTTCTCGTTCGAGGTTCGTGCCGCGAACGAGGGGATTGAGGACATTGGTTGCGAATGACGTCATCATCGCTCGCGTGCGCGTCGCTTCAACATATGGGACAAGTTACTCGCGCGAGTGGCCCGCAAAGGTACAGGTACGATTCGTGCATGGCGACCACGTATCTCGACGCGATCGTGACAGCGCATCGTGCACGCGCGAGCGTCGATACGCGGACGTGGCAAGCGCGAGTCGACGCGCTGCAGTACGACGGTCCCTCGTTTCGTGCGGCGCTCGTGTCGTCGCTCAATCCTCACGTCAAGGTGATCGCGGAGATCAAACGCCGTTCACCATCGAAGGGGTGGATCGACGAACATCTTGATCCGGTGTCATTAGCGCTCGCGTACCAAGAAGGTGGCGCGAGCGCCATCTCGGTATTGACTGACGAGCAATTCTTCGCGGGCTCGGCGCGCGACCTCGAGAACGTGCGTGCCGCGACATCACTGCCCTTACTGCGAAAAGATTTCGTCGTGTGCGAGAACGACGTCCTGGACGCTGTCGAGATGGGGGCAAGTGCGGTGCTGTTGATCGTGGCGGCCCTCGATGCCGACGAACTGCGACGGTATTTCGACCTCGCCACCCGATGCAATCTGGATGTCCTCGTCGAAGTACACGACGACGATGAAGCACGACAGGCGGTGCAATTGGGCGCGGGCATCGTTGGCGTCAATCAGCGTGACCTGCATAGCTTCGAGGTCGATCCCGAGCGAGCGGCCAAAGTGAGCCAGTCGCTCCAGGGCGTCATCAAAGTTGCCGAATCGGGCCTGACGACGCCCGAGGACGTGGCGCGCGCGAGTGAGTCCGGTTTCGACGCGGTACTCGTCGGTGAGACGTTCGTACGAGCCGCTGACCCGAGTGGCGCGGTGCGCGACTTTGCGAGTGTTCTTCGAGTCGTCAATGGTTGAATTCCTGGCGGCGAGGAATTTCGTGAAGATCTGTGGCGTCACCTCGGTTGCGGACGCGTTGATGGTTGCCTCGAGTGGTGCTGACGCAGTGGGCCTCAATTTCGCCGTCTCCACGCGACACGTCGAACGCGACGTTGCGCGCGAGGTCGTGCGTGCGACACCAGACCTTGTGCACGTGGGCATCTTTCGCGACAACGATGATGCGTACATCGTCGACACCGCCACCGCCACGGGTGTCGGCGTCGCCCAGATACACGGCTACTTATCCGAAGCGACAACGAGACGTCTGCACGATGAAAACATTCGTGTCGTAAAGGCGCTCTCGGTCAATGAGCCGGACTTCCTTGCGTTCGACGAACATGACGTTGACGCCGTGCTCATCGACGGTGCCGAACCCGGCAGTGGCGTCGGTTACGCACGTACCCTCGTCACGCGGCGATCATTTCTCGTTCCGGTCATCGTCGCGGGCGGTCTCACGAGCGACAACGTCGCGAGCGTCATCGATGAACTCACACCTTGGGGCGTCGACGTCGCCACGGGTGTCGAAGCCAGCCCTCGAGTGAAGGACCCTCTCTTGGTGACTAAGTTCGTGACACTGGCCCGCGAGGCTTTCGAGCGAGAAGAGAACACGTGAGCGAATCGTCATTCATGTCCTCGCCTGACGCGCGTGGCCACTTCGGCGAGTTCGGCGGACGTTTCGTGCCCGAGGCGTTGATGCCGGCGTGCCTCGAACTAGAAAGCGCGTTTCGCGATGCCTGGGCGGATGCCGCTTTCCAACACGAGTACCGAACAGTCCTCAAAGAGTTTGGGGGGCGACCTACACCCGTGACCCCGCTGCCACGGCTCTCCGAACGACTCGGACTCGAGCTCTACGCCAAACGAGAGGATCTGGCGCATACGGGCTCGCACAAGATCAATAACGTCGTGGGACAGACGCTGCTCACCAAGAGGATGGGTAAGACCCGCGTGATCGCCGAGACTGGGGCGGGGCAGCACGGCGTCGCGACCGCTACGGCGGCGGCGCGCTTCGGTCTCGAGTGCACGGTCTACATGGGTGAAGTCGACACGAAACGTCAAGTACTCAACGTTTTTCGAATGGAACTCTTGGGTGCGACCGTCGTGCCGGTCACCTCGGGAAGCCGAACCCTCAAGGATGCGGTGAACGAGGCGATGCGCGAGTGGGTGAGTTGTGTGAACGATACGCACTACTGCTTGGGTTCGGTGATGGGTCCACACCCTTTTCCGTGGATGGTTCGAGAACTGCAATCGATCATTGGCATCGAAGCCTCAGCGCAACTCCACGACATGGGCGTGGGCACGCCCGACCTGGTGGTGGCGTGCGTGGGAGGGGGGTCCAACGCTGCGGGCGTGTTCGCCGGATTCGCCAATACCTCAGCGCGATTGGTGGGCGTCGAGGCGGCCGGAGGAAGTGCGGTGGGGATGGGTTCCCCGGGCGTGCTGCACGGCATGAAGTCGCTGCTCATCCAGGACGAATTTGGGCAAATCGAAGAGGCGCACTCGATTTCCGCGGGACTCGACTATCCAGGCATCGGTCCAGAACACGCGTTCCTCGCGACATCAGGACGCGCCGAATATCAAGCGATTGGCGACGACGAGGTGCTTGGTGCGCTCAAAGTGTTGAGCGAATTGGAGGGCATCATTCCCGCGCTCGAAACGGCCCACGCCGTGGCGTGGATAATGAAGGAAGCGGGAGGCGCCATTCCGAAAGGCTCGAAGGTGCTGTTGAATCTCTCGGGACGCGGCGACAAGGATGTCGCCCAGGTGCGAGAGATCCTACGAGCCGAGGGATGAAACACCTCGAGCAGCAACTACGTGCGCTGCGGTCCTCGGGTCGCAAGGCGCTCGTCCCGTATTTCGTGGCGGGCTTGACGCCCGATTGGATCCAACACGTCGAGGCGGCGGTTCTCGCCGGTGCGGACGCGGTCGAGATCGGCGTGCCATTCTCGGACCCCATGATCGATGGTGTCGTGATTCAAGAAGGTGTGCTTCGATCGCTCGAAGCGGGTACGACGCTCGACTCGGTGTGCAAGGACTTGAGCTCACTCTCCACCCACGTTCCACTCGTCGCGATGACGTACTACAACATCTTCTTTCACTACGGTCTTGAACGAGCGGCGGGAAAGATCGCCGCCAGCGGATTGAGCGGAGCGATCGTGCCGGACTTGACGATTGAGGAATCAAGTGACTGGCGTGTCGCATGTGATGCGCACGACCTCGCAAACGTGTTCATCGTTGCCCCGTCGTCAACACCAGATCGGGTGGCGCTCCTCGCGCCTGCGAGCGAAGGATTCTGTTACGCCTCGGCGCGCATGGCCGTGACGGGACGCGCCGCCGATGAAGGTGACGCGAAACGCGTCGTAGGCGAGGTGCGAGCGATCTCGGACGTCCCCGTGTATGTAGGCATAGGAATCGGTACGCCCGAGCAAGCGCGCGAGGCGTCAATGGTGAGCGACGGAGTGATTGTGGGTACTGCGCTCGTGCAATTGATTCTCGATGGCGGCGACGTGCACGCGATCGAGGACTTCATAGGTTCATTCCGTCGAGCGATTGACATTGCACCCGTCTCGGCCTGAACATCTCTTCGATTGCTGAGGAATGGCTTAGGTTTTTTCTTGCAGTCGGCGCGCGAGTTACCGCTCGGTAGAACTTCGATTCTGTGAAAATTTTCACAAATCAGTCACCTACCATGCCAGCACGCCACATTACGGAGGTGTTAAATCTTTACTGGGTCGCCAAGCCGGCGGCTCGAATTAATCCTTATTGGGGGGACTTAAATGCCTGAACACAGTATTGCGGATCCCGGTCCGTTAGGGCTTGCAGCATTCGCTATGACGACGTTTTGTCTGAGCAGTGCGAACGCCAACTTGTGGAGTGGATCTGGTGTGGCCGCGGCCCTTGCCTTGGCACTCATCTACGGCGGCACTGCCCAGCTTCTCGCCGGTATGTGGGAATTTGTACGCAAGAACACCTTTGGTGCTTTGGCGTTCACCTCGTACGGCGCGTTCTGGATTGGCCTTTGGCTGCTCATCCACGGTGGACCGGCACCATTGGGTACGGACTCCGTAGCGATTTACTTGCTGGGTTGGACAATCTTCACGGCGTACATGACCGTCGCGGCGCTGCGCACCAGCAGCGCAGTGCTGAGCGTGTTCGTGGCCCTGACGTTGACCTTCATCTTCTTGACCATTGGTCGATGGGGTGGCGGCAATGCGGACATGGTCAAGATTGGTGGTTGGCTCGGCCTCGTGACCGCGGCACTCGCGTGGTACGCCTCGGCGGCCGGTGTCATTAACGACACGCACAAGCGAGTTGTGTTGCCAGTGGGCCCGCGAGGCTAACATAGACACAATGGTGTCTTAACCTCGGACCCAAAAGCCAACAGCGCCCCTGCCTAACCGCAAGGGCGCTGTTGGCGTTTTGGGGCAAAGTGAAAGTACTCTCGATTAGAGGTGTGACCTCAAGGTCACGGGGGATGAAGCAACAAAAGTATTTCGTCGTCGGGGCGCGTGCCGTGATGACGTACGAGCATGGGGGCAATTATGACGGAAGCAAAACTTGAAGCTTGGTTGGAAGAGACGCGAAGTTTCCCTCCGAGCGCCGCGTTCGCGAAGCAAGCCAACGCGCAACCATCGATCTACGTCGAAGCCGACGCCGACCCCGTCGCGTGGTGGCGCCAGCAAGCTGATCGATTGGTATGGCACAAGAAGCCAACGAAGACGCTGGAGTGGGACATCCCCTTCGCGAAGTGGTTCAGCGATGGCGAACTTAACGCGAGCGTGAACTGCGTCGACCGCCACGTTGACGCGGGCAAAGGTGACAAGGTCGCCTTCCACTGGGTCGCCGACGCCGAAGGCGAATCCCGGACGATCACGTACGCGGACCTGCAGAAGCTGGTGGCGCAAGCCGCCAATGCGCTGACCGAACTTGGTGTGAAGAAGGGCGACCGTGTGGCGGTCTATATGCCAATGATTCCCGAAGCGGTGGTTGCGATGCTCGCCATCGTTCGCTTGGGTGCCGTGCACTCGGTCGTGTTTGGAGGATTCTCCGCCGACGCGTTGTCGAGCCGCATTTTGGACTCCGATTGTCAGTTCGTCGTCACCGCCGACGGCGCTTTTCGCCGCGGTACTGCGGCCCCGCTGAAGCCAGCGGTCGACGAAGCGCTCAAGTCGTGCCCCAACGTAAAGGCCGTGTTAGTCGTCAAGCGCACGGGTGGCGACGTCGAATGGACCGCCGGTCGCGACCATTGGTGGCACGAAATCGTCGCCAAGCAAAAGACCGAGCACGCGCCCGAGTATTTCCCGGCCGAACACACGATGTTCATCATGTACACCTCGGGTACGACTGCCAAGCCCAAGGGCATCTTTCACACGACGGCGGGGTACCTCACGCAAGTGGCGACCACGCACTACAACATCTTTGACGTCAAGGCGGACACGGACGTCTGCTGGACGGCGGCGGACATCGGATGGATTACCGGACACAGTTACATTGTCTACGGCCCGCTCATCAACGGCGTGACCCAGATCATGTACGAAGGACTGCCGGACTCGGGCGGTAAGGACCGTTGGTGGAAGATCATCGAACAGTACAAGGCGACGATTCTCTACACGGCGCCCACCACGATCCGCACCCTCATGAAATGGGGCGAGGAGTTCCCGAAGAGTCACGACCTTTCGAGTCTGCGATTGCTCGGGACGGTGGGCGAGCCCATCAACCCTGAAGCGTGGATTTGGTACCGAGACAACATCGGCGCGGGCACGTGCCCGATCGTCGACACCTGGTGGCAGACCGAAACGGGCGCCATCATGGCGACGCCGCTGCCGGGCATCACGGCAACGAAGCCGGGCGCCGCGATGCGCGCGTTCCCCGGAATCTCGATCGACGTCGTCGACAACGAAGGCAACTCCGTTGGTAACGGTGAGGGTGGCTACCTCGTCATCACCCAGCCGTGGCCCTCGATGACGCGTGGGATTTACGGTGACCCGGAGCGATTCAAAGAGACGTACTGGTCTCGCTTCCCTGGCAAGTACTTCGCCGGCGACGGTGCCAAGCGCGACGACGACGGCGACATCTGGTTGCTTGGTCGCGTGGACGACGTAATGAACATTTCTGGCCACCGTCTTTCTACGACCGAAGTGGAGCACGCGCTGGTCGGCCACCCCGCTGTCGCCGAGGCGGCGGTCGTGGGTGCCAGCGACGACCTCACCGGCCAAGCCATCGTCGCGTTCGTGACGCTGAAGTTGTCGGCGGACGAGCAGATGAAGGACCAGGCGCCAATAATTGAGGAACTGCGACAGCACGTCTCGAAGGTGATCAGCCCGATAGCGCGACCGCGCCAGATTATTTTGACGCCCGAGCTGCCCAAGACCCGATCGGGCAAGATTATGCGACGTTTATTGCGTGACGTCGCGGAGAATCGTCAATTGGGCGACGTCACGACGTTGATGGACCCGACGGTTGTCAACATGATCTCGGGCCTGATGGGTTCGGACGACAGCGACTAGAAACTGAAGCGATGCCCCCGGCGAGGTGCCGGGGGCATCGTTGTCTCACGAATCAAAACCCAATCCAATCGCGTCGAGCAGGCGCAGCCATACGTTTCGCTTGCCTTCGCGTTCGTCAGCGCGCTTTATGGACCACTGCGTGAAGCGGATGAAGATCCAGCGCAACGGCTCAGGAGGAAACGGCAGTGGTTTTTTTTGCACCATTCGCAAACGCGTACGTTCGGTGTCAAGTCCATCAAGAAGGTCCAACATTGTCGCGGCGCCAAAGCGGGTCGAGGCGACGCCGAATCCAGTGAATCCGAGGACGTAGGCGACTTTTCCCCGGTGCGCTGATCCCCAGAACGGCGAGAATCTCGTGCACGTGTCGATTGCCCCACCCCAGGCGTGGGTGAACTTGATACCCGCCAGTTGCGGAAACGTCTTTAGAAAGTGGCTCGCCAGCGTGGCGTAGGTTTCGGCGTTGAACTCGTAATTGCGCTGCACCTTTCCACGAAAGTTGTAGATCGCGTCATAGCCACCCCAAAGGATGCAACGATCCTGGGTGAGTCGGTAGTAATGGAATTGGTTGCCCGCGTCCGCAACGCCCTCACGCCCTGACCATCCGATGCTCGCGAGCTGTTCATCGCTCAATGGTTCGGTGACGATCTCGTAGTCGAAGACCGGTACCACGTACTTGCGGGCTTTTCGCACGAGCGAGGGGAACACGTTCGTCGCGAGCGCCACTCGCGCCGCGGTGACGGCACCATAGGGTGCGTGAACACGCACCGCATCATCGACGTCCTCGAGCCAATCGACTTTCGAATTCTCGTAGATCGTCACCCCAAGTGCGAGACACGCCCTTTCGAGTCCCCACACGAGTCGTGCGGGATCCACCATGGCGGTGCCATCGGCGTCAAAGAGCGCACCTTCGTAGAGCGGCGAATGGATTCGTGCTCGTACCTGATCACGGTCAAGCACTTCGACGTGGTCGCCCATCTCGTTGCGCAGTCGCGCTTCCTCCGGCATTGACGCGAACTGCCAAGGGGCGATGGCGACCTGTAACTCGCCGGTGCGCTCCCAGTCGCATTCAATCGCGTAGCGCTCAATCGTTTTTTCGATCTCGTCAAGGTTCTCGCGTCCCAAACGCTCAATGATGGGCATCTCGCTCGAAAAACGACGCATGCCGTTGCGAAAGCCGTGTGTCAACGACGACGAGCAGAATCCACCATTGCGACCTGAGGCGCCCGCACCCGTTTCGTATTGCTCGATTACCACCACGTGACGTTCGGGGTCACGTTCCTTTGCGAGAAGGGCAGTCCACAATCCGGTATAACCCGCGCCGACGACACAGAGGTCTGCGCCGACATCGCCAATTAACGCAGGCTGATACGCAGGCTCCAGCGGGTCCTCATCGAGCCACCATAATTCTGGTGTGAGTTCCGCGAGGTGGCGTAAGACGAAGGGATCCTTCTGCATGACAGTCTCCAACGAAAAGTTGGATTCACCCTCTCCAGGCATTTCTCGTTTCGTGGTGCACTCCACGCACGAACGTCGGCTCTCACCCCGACCTTCGAAGAAATTCTACTAACAACACGACCGAAAAGGGGAGTGAGCCAACCTCTTTGGCTCGTGCGACCGACAATCCCCACCAATCATGTGGCGGAATATTTCGACTTCTTTCGCCCGTTCCAGAATTACTCGACACGTCGTGTTGGGAAACACTGAACGTTGGAAGAATTATGCGTTTGGCGAATCTCCACGGAAGAGCCACGCTCGTTCTCGACGGGTGCCGACGAGATTGCGAATCCAAATGATCTCAGGATTTTGTGTTCTTTCAATGGCGTGGTCATGCAAAGCACGAGCACGAGCGACACGGTCTTTGGTGTCGCCGAGCTGATTTCGTATCTATTCTCCGTGGTCGAAGTCTTCCCAGATGACATCGTTTCCACGAGCAGTCCCGATGGTGTTGGGCAGGGCGGACATCACCAGTATTCCTAATGAATGGCGAAAAGCTCGAAACGACGATCGAGAGTCCGGGAAGAGTCCGCCACTCCGAAACGCAAATGTAAGCAATTCACAATCTAAAAACTTGACTCGTCGACGTCTCGCCGCTAACCTAGTTCACTATTCCCATCCGATAACTAGAAATAGTGGAGAAAGAGAGCATTTTCATGAGATTACGGACGCCAAAACTTGTCCGACTAGCGGCACTTGGCATCGCCGGGGCGACGACGATTGCCGTCGTAGCCGTACCGGCTTCGGCGAGCACCCAGGCGACAATCGTCAATGTGGTGGGTTACTCCGTCGTGGGTCCGGCCTACACGGCCCTCGAAAAGGCGTTTCAAGCGACATCAGCCGGGTCGGGCGTCACCTTTACGAACACTTTCGGTGCCTCAGGCACCGAGGCGAACAACGTCGCCAAGGGCATCCCTGCCGACGTGGTCAATCTCTCGTATTACTCAGACGAGGAATCCGACGCCACTGCTGGCTACATTCCCGCCACGTGGGAGAACCAGGAAGACACGATTGGCGGCGTGAATCCCGCGACCCAGACGGTGTACAAGACGCCGGGCATTGTTACCGATTCCACCGTCGTTTTCATCGTTCGAAAAGGCAATCCACTCGGCATTAAGCAGTGGAGCGACCTCACGAGGAAGGGCATTCGTCTCGTCACGCCTAACCCCGAGACGTCAGGCAGTGCGAAGTGGGACCTGCTCGCTGCGTACGCCGCGTGGAAGGCTCTCGGACACACTCCCAATCAAGATCAGAATTACTTGAAGTCGGTGATCGAACACATTGTCGCTGAACCACCCAGTGGTTCAACGGCGCTATCGACTTTCTTGGCGGGCACCGGTGACGTCTTGTTGGACTACGAAGATGACGCGCTCGGAGCTGTCGCCGCTGGTGATGCCATCACCGTGGTTGTACCGCCGCAGACGCTGTTGATCGAAAATCCGATCGCCTTGACGAACACTGGTCTGGCGAAGCCTGCGGCAGTGGCGTTCTATCAGTATCTCTTCTCGAGCGCTGGTCAAACGGTGCTCGCGAAACTTGGATACCGCTCAGTGCTCACCTCGGTGTGGAATGCCACCAAGTCGTCCTTCGCGGCATTCAAGAAGTCCACCGACTTGCAGACGATTTCCACCATCAACAGCGGAGGGTGGCCCGTCATTGATCCTGAGTTCTTCGGCAGCAGCGTGACGTTCCCTCCGAATGACTCCATTCACCCCAACGAGGGAATCGTGACATACCTGGAGCAATTTGCCGGTCAAGATAACTGATCTCGCTGACGGCGAACTAGCCCGTCCACCACAATCGTGGTGGACGGGCCTTCGCGTTCCCCGTTACGAGACGTCCAAGTCCGTCGCGGGTAGGTCGCTCGTCGTTGGCTACCTAAGTTTGTTGATCCTGATACCCGTCGCAGCGTTAGTCGATAACGCCTTCAAGGGCGGCCTCGGTGCATTCTGGTCACAGGCAACGAGCGCCGAGGCACTCGACGCTATAAAATTGACGGTCCTGTGTTCGTTCGTCGCGGCGGTGCTAAACGCCGTCGCGGGCACCGCCACCGCATACGTCCTCGTGAGAGACCGGTTTTTGGGGCGAAGCGCGTTGAACGCCATTATCGATTTGCCTTTTGCGCTGCCAACCGTCGTCGCGGGCATCACCTTCTACACGCTGTACGGTCCGCATTCGCCATTCCACGTGAACATCACCGGCACCTGGGTGGGAGTGACGGTCGCAATCATGTTCGTCACGCTACCTTTCAGTGTCCGCTCCGTCGAGCCAGTGCTCGAGTCACTCACGATTGACGCGGAAGCTGCAGCGTCAACCCTTGGCGCATCTTCCATTTACGTGTTTCGCACCATCACGTTGCCTGCCATCATGCCCGCACTTCTCACCGGCACGGGCCTCGCCTTCGCACGCGCACTTGGTGAATACGGTTCGGTGGTCTTCATTTCGAACAACATTCCCTACCACACTGAGATTGCAAGCTCGTACGTGTACTCCTTGGTCTCCTCGGGCCAGAACGCTGCGGCGGCCTCGGTCGCCATGTTGCTCCTAGTAGGTGCGCTCTGTGTGCTCATTACGAGTAACGTCCTCGCCCGTACACTCGCGCGGAGGCGCGGATGACACGTCCGTCGATCGTCCTACGTTCTCTCGTGATCTTCTACGTGGGTGCGCTCCTCGCGTTACCCCTTGGTTTCGTCTTTCAACAAGCGTTGAGCCACGGTTGGAACCAGTTCTGGTTTGCACTACACGACCACGCGATGGATCTCGCCATTGAACTCTCGTTGAAGGTGGTCATTCTCGCGGTGCCGCTCAACGTACTGTTCGGAGTCGGGGTGTCGATGTGGATCGTGCGTCATCCTTCGCCGCTCAGTCGATTCATCGACGTGATCATTGACATCCCGCTCGCGATCTCACCCATCATCGTGGGCTTGATCCTCGAGCTCGCGTACGCCCAAAATGGCTGGTTCGGTTCCGTGTTCGCGGCGACGGGACTGCGCATCATGTTCTCGTATCCGGCGATCGTCCTCGCGTCGGTGTTCGTATCACTGCCGCTCGTCTCGCGTCAAGTGATACCTCTACTCCGTGAAGTAGGCGACCACCAGGAACAGACCGCGGCGACGCTCGGTGCGAAGCCTTCGCGAATCTTCTTCACCATTACCATGCGCTCTATCGCGTGGGCCGCGGCGTACGGCGTGACCCTCACCCTTGCTCGAGTACTGGGCGAATACGGGGCGGTGCTCATCGTCTCGGGCAACATTGCGCTGATCACACAGACGCTGACGCTCAATATTGGGGCCAATTTCGAGAGTTTCAACGCATATCAAGGGTTCGTGGGCGCCCTTCTCCTCGCCCTCGTCTCGGTGATCGTCCTCGTCTTCATTGGCGTGGCGCGACACCGACTGGAAAGGAAACGACATGTCAGTTTCGTATAGCGGCGTCACCAAATCGTTCGGAGGTCGCCTGGTGCTTGACGACATCAGTGACATCGTGAACGAAGGCGAGTTGACGGCTCTGCTGGGGCCCTCGGGTTCGGGAAAGTCCACGCTCCTTCGTATCATCGCGGGATTAACCCCACTCGATAGCGGACGAGTCTCGCTCGCAGGACGTGACGTCACCAACACCCCCGCCCGCGACCGACACATTGGCTTCTGTTTTCAGGACTACGCCCCCTTTCGACATCTGTCGCTGCGCGAGAACGTCGCCTACGGTTTGAAGGTACAGCACGTCGCGCGTGCGCAACGTCGAGAGCAAGTTGACGAACTGCTTCGCCTCGTTCGCCTGGAGGAATTCGCTGATCAGTACCCGCACCAATTGTCCGGTGGTCAACGCCAGCGAATGGCGTTGGCGCGCGCGCTTGCGATCAAACCGGACGTGTTGTTGTTGGACGAACCGTTCGCGGCGCTGGACGCTCAAGTTCGCGCCGAACTACGAAGTTGGGTGCGCACGTTGCAGCAGGAGGTGGGTATCACGACTATCTTGGTCACCCACGATCAGGTCGAGGCGATGGAGATTGCGGACCGACTGGTTATCTTAAATAGCGGTCGCATCGAACAGGCGGGAAGACCGTCGTTCGTCTACGACCACCCCGCGACCGACTTCGTCGCTTCGTTCCTTGGGCCGATTACGTCCTTCGGTGGTATCAGCTATCGACCGCATGAACTTGAGATCGTTGCGCTGGGCGACGGTGCCGAGAGCGCCACGGTCAGTGAGGTCATACGACTTGGCTTCGAGGTTCGAGTCGTATTGGCCGGTGACGATGGGACGTCAACCTGGGTCCAACTTACTCATGACCAGGCAAAACACCTGAATCCCGGTGTGGGCCAACGCTACGGGATTCGCGTGCGATCGTCGAAGGCTCGCAAGGACGCGCCACTGTCGTCGAACGTCGACGCTCCACGCTAGGAGCAACCGAGTCGGTTGGTCGGGCTGGGGAGATTTGAACTCCCGATCTCTCGGCCCCCAGCCGAGCGCTCTAGACCAAACTAAGCCACAGCCCGCGAACGTTCAATCCTACCCGCAGTCGCCTTAGGCACTCGGTCGATGTCCGCCGTGGGCTTGATCGGGGTGCGTCAGCCACGCCCTCGCTTCGCAAAGGTACACCACTGTTTCGCCCGTCGCTTTTGCCCGCAGCGCCTCGAGAATCCGTTCGTCGAGTGCCTCGAGCAATTCATTCATCGTCATATGTTCCCCCTAGGCGCCGCCTGCGGCGGCGCTCACTATCTCCACGTGGTCCTCGGGCATCAGCGTGGTCGAACCCCATTCACTGCGCCGAATGATCTCGCCATTGCGCGCGACGGCAATGCCGCGTGCCTCGATGCCGAGGTGTTGCACTAATGCCGTCACGCTCATCGGCTCAAGCACGTGTTGCTCTCCATTGACGAACATCACGGCGTTCCTTGCACGAAGCGCAACGCGTCGCTCGCGGCGAGGGGAGCGAGCGTGACGCCATGGCGATAGTGTCCCGAGGACCACGCCCATCGAGAATCACCGAGGACCTCGAAGAACGGCTGAAGGTTCGCGCTGGCGGGACGTAGTCCAATGCGCGTCTCGAGTACCGTGGCGCTCTCGAGGCCAGGCACGAGGTCGAGCGCGTCGCGCAACAATCGAGAAAGCTCACCCGCCTCGATTACGGAATCTCCTCGTTCGTCCGTGCTCGCGCCCAGTACGGCGTAACCGTTTGGTCGGTTGACCATATAAAAAGGGCGTCCGCGGACGAAGGACCGCACCGTCGGAAGTTCATTGCGCTCGAGACCCTCGACGCGGATCGTCACGCCGCGCACCGGGCGAACCACATTGTTGTGACGAGACGACAGTCCTTCGGGTAAGCCCCGGGCGCCACTCGCGATGACTCCGTAACGAGCGTGTACTTCGCCCGATTCGGACCACGCCCACACGAGCGCGTCATCAGAGCCCACACGAACGACCTCGTCGGCGATGATTTTGGCTCCCAGCAGCGACAGCGCGTCCTGCAGTATTCGCACTGCTTGATCGGGATCGATCCACGCGTCACCTTCGAGGAACAAGCCCTCGTCGACCCTTGGAGTAAGAGCGTTGAACGCGTCGGGCCACTCCTCGCGCGACGTTCGCGTCGCCGTAACGCCAAATCCGTGGGCGACACGAGCAAACTGTTCGACCAGTCGTCGATCGCTCACGTCCCAGCCAACGAGCAAGGTCCCACATTGCTCAATACGCAAGTGCTCACCCGTCAGTTCCTCGAGATCGCTCGCGAGTTCGCGCCAGGCACCAAGTGCGCCACGTTGTAACTCGTAGTTGGAAAATTCTCCGGGCGCGATTTCGGCACTCGGGGCAATCATTCCGGCCGCCGCGAACGTGGCGCCCTTCGCGGGGGAGGGGTCGAAGAGCGTGACCGCGTGACCCGCCCGAAGGAGCCGAAACGCAGTCGTCAGTCCAATAATGCCGGCTCCCACGACCACGACGTCATTTCGTACCGTGTCCACGCAGCCAGCGTAGGCGTCGAAGAATGACCATTTTTCGGTATAGTTAGAGCGGGTCAGCGTTGCCCCGCAAGGAAACGCGATGACAGACAAACTTTCCCTCTACGACCCAAGTTTTGAGCACGACGCCTGTGGCGTGGGCATAGTGGCCGATTTGACCGCCCAGCCGACTCGTGCCACCGTTCTTGACGCCCTGACGATCCTCGAGAATCTCGAGCACCGCGGCGCCACGGGCGCCGACGTTGATTCCGGTGACGGGGCTGGACTCTTGGTGCAGATGCCCGATGCCTTCATTCGACAGGCGTTTGGCCCTGATATACCTGCCCAGGGCGACTACGGCGTCGCCTTTTGGATGATTCCTAAGGGCACCGACGTACCCACCCTCCGACTTGACATTGACGCGGTGCTCGCGAGCGTCGGTCTTCAAAGCATCGGATGGCGCGACGTGCCCGTCAATTCATCGATCCTCGGTCCGACGTCGGCGAGCAGCGAACCGGAGTTCGTGCATCAGTTGATCACGAGGAGCGATCCCACGGCGGACTTGGAACGCTCCATGTTCGCCGCGCGAAAGGTTCTCGAGCACCAATTCGACATCTACGCGTCCTCGTGTTCGCCCAATGTCTTGATTTTCAAAGGAATGCTCTCGGCGCCCCAGTTGCGCCATTACTTCGACGACCTGCACAATGAGTTCCTCACGTCCGCCATCGCGGTCGTGCACAGTCGGTTCTCTACGAACGTGCTGCCCCGCTGGGACCTCGCCCAACCGTTCCGCTACATTTCGCACAACGGTGAGATCAACACCGTGCGAGGAAACCGCAATTGGATGACGGCACGTGAGACGACGTTGCAAAGTCCGCTGTTTCCCCTTCCCGTCGACCAGCTCACACCGATCATCACCGAGAACATGAGCGATTCAGCGAGCTTCGATGAGGTCGTCGAGCTGCTCGTGCAGTCGGGTCGATCATTGCCGCACGCCATCTTGATGATGATCCCCGAAGCCTGGGAGCGCTCGACCGCGATGAGCGCGGAACGTCGCGATTTCTATCGCTATCACGCCGCGCTGATGGAACCTTGGGACGGACCGGCGTCAGTGTCGTTCTGCGACGGAAAGGTTGTTGGGGCCGTCTTGGACCGCAACGGACTTCGTCCAGCGCGCTATTGGGTCACGAAGGACCAACGCGTCATCTTCGCGAGTGAGGTGGGTGTCTTACCTATCGATCCCTCCAACATCGAGCGAAAGGGCCGTCTGCAGCCCGGGCGAGTATTCCTCGTCGACATCGAGCAAGGTCGCATCATCGACGACGACGAGCTCAAGGGCGCGCTCGCGAAGAAGGCTCCCTATGGGCAGTGGCTCGACGAACAGCAGGTGTCGCTCGACGAACTCGACGCACGGCCGATGCTGGTCGCGAGTCACGCATCGGTCCATCGCCACCAGAAGAACTTCGGTTACAGCGAGGAGGACCTGCGTCTCATCGTTCGTCACATGGCCAAGGTCAGCGAGGAACCCATCGGCTCCATGGGTTCTGACGCCACGTTGCCTGCGTTATCGCATCAACCACGTTCGCTATTTGACTTCTTCACCCAGTTGTTCGCACAAGTAACCAACCCTCCGTTGGATGCCATACGCGAAGAACTCGTCACCTCCACCCGAGTCGCCATAGGTGGTGAGGAGAACCTGCTCAGCGAGACCCCCGAGCACGCCCACCAGATCGTGCTGGCATCGCCGGTCCTCTCGACCGAGGAGCTCGCGAAGATCCACTACATCCACGAAAACACGCGGCTTCGAGGATTCTCCTCGGTCGTCGTCGACGGACTCTTCGAGGCGGCGGGCGTCGATAGTGCTTCGGAGCGTCTCGCGAGGGCGGTCGAAGAGGTCTGCGATCAAGTCGTCGCGCAGGTGCGCTCGGGCGCCAACATCATCATCATGTCCGATCGCAACATCTCGGCGACGCACGCCGCGATTCCAAGTCTCTTGCTGACGTCGGCCGTGCACCACCGCCTGGTCCACGAGCACCTTCGAACGAGCGCCGCGCTGGTACTCGAAGCGGGGGACGTTCGCGAGGTCCACCACGTCGCGCTGTTGTTGGGCTTTGGCGCGTCGGCGGTGTGCCCGTATTTGGCCTATGACTCGATCGACGCGCTCATCGAAGAAGGTGAGCTCAGCGAACTTAGTGGTTTCGAAGCCCGCTATCAATACGGCAAGGCGCTCAACAAGGGCATCGTCAAGACCATGTCGAAGATGGGCGTCTCTACCGTCGCGAGCTACGTGGGATCACACCTCTTCGAAGCCGTGGGAATCTCCGAAGGGGTGCTGACCAAGTACTTTCCGGGCTTTCATTCGCGCATTGGTGGCGTCACCCTCGAGCACATCGCGAACGACGTGCTTACGATGCACCGCGACGCCTACGCACCTCCCCTCGGCGTGCCCCTCGAGATCAAGAACCGTGGCGAGTACCAATGGCGCCGCGATGGTGAACTGCACTTGTTCAATCCGCGCACCGTGCAAAAGTTGCAACACGCCACACGAGCCAAGCGTTTTGACATCTTCAAGGAATACACCAAGCTGGTCGACGATCAAGCCGAAGGCAAGATGACGCTTCGTAGTCTCATGCATTTTGTACCCAGTGCGACGCCCATACCGTTGGATGAAGTCGAAAGTGCCGCGTCGATCATCAAACGCTTCTCCACTGGCGCGATGTCGTACGGTTCCATCTCCGAAGAGGCGCACTCAACGCTCGCCATTGCGATGAACCGCATTGGAGGCAAGTCCAACACCGGCGAAGGCGGCGAGGACGACGACCGATTCGACACGTCTGATCCAATGAACAATCGTCGCTCGGCGATCAAGCAAGTGGCCTCGGGTCGATTCGGCGTCACCAGTCGTTTCCTCGTGAACGCGGACGACCTGCAGATCAAGATGGCCCAAGGCGCCAAGCCAGGTGAGGGCGGACAGTTGCCCGGATCCAAGGTGTACCCCTGGATCGCCAAGACCCGTCACTCCACGCCCGGCGTCGGGTTGATCTCGCCGCCGCCGCACCACGACATTTATTCGATCGAGGATCTCAAACAACTGATCTATGACCTCAAGTGCGCCAACGACCAGGCGCGAATCCACGTGAAACTCGTGAGCGAGCAGGGCGTAGGCACCATCGCGGCGGGCGTCGCGAAAGCCCACGCGGACGTGATCCTCATCTCGGGGCACGATGGCGGCACCGGGGCGGCACCGTTGACGTCACTCAAGCACGCGGGTACGCCCTGGGAGATGGGTCTCGCTGAGACCCACCAAACGCTCGCCTCGAACGGCCTGCGTAGTCGCGTCGTGGTGCAAGTAGACGGACAACTTAAGACGGGACGCGACGTCGTGGTCGCCGCCTTGTTGGGCGCGGAGGAATTCGGGTTCGCGACGGCGCCGCTCGTCGTCTCGGGTTGCGTGATGATGCGCGTGTGTCACCTTGACACGTGTCCCGTGGGCATCGCGACGCAGAATCCACGGCTTCGAGAACGATTCACGGGCAAGCCCGAATTCGTGGAGAACTTTTTCGAATTCATCGCCGAAGAAGTACGCGAGTACCTTTCGATGCTCGGCGCGAGAACGCTCGACGAGGTCATTGGCGACGTGTCGCGCCTACGTGTCGAGCCGGTCGAGGATCCAACCAACGATCTCGACCTTCGCGCATTACTCGAACCCGTCTCCGCCGATCAGCGCCGACAGAGCATGAAGCAAGAACACGGACTTGATTCCGCGCTCGACTGGCGCTTCATGGACACCGCACTCAGCGCCGCCACGAAGAACGTGCCGGTGCGTCTATCGAGTCCAATCCGCAACGTCAATCGTGCCGTGGGTACCCTCACCGGTAGCGCCATCACTCGCGCCCTCGGACCACGGACCTTGCTCGATGACCACGTCCAAATAGACCTCGAGGGTTCGTCGGGGCAGAGCCTGGGAGCCTTCATGCCCAAAGGCATGACACTGCGCCTCGTGGGTGACGCGAACGACTACGCCGGCAAGGGTCTTTCGGGTGGACGCATCATCATCAAACCGTCGCCGGCGTCGACCTTCGTGAGCGAGGAAAACATCATCGCGGGCAACGTCATTGGTTACGGCGCGACCAGTGGTGAGATATTCATCAGCGGCGTTGTTGGTGAGCGCTGCGCGGTGCGGAACTCCGGAGCGACGATCATCGTCGAAGGGGCTGGGGATCACGCGGGCGAGTACATGACCGGCGGCGTCGTCGTCGTACTCGGTCGAGTAGGACGCAACCTCGCTGCTGGCATGTCGGGTGGCACGATGTATCTTTACGACCCCCACGGCGAAGTGCACAATCACTTGAGCGCGGGCGTGTACGAGATCGATCCGCTCGAGTTTGACGACGACGACTTCCTCTTTGGTCTACTGACGCGCTTCTACGACGAGACGGGTTCGCACATCACCAAGACGATCCTCGACGAGTGGCGCACCGAGCGGATGAATTTCGTACGCATCGAGACCTCCGAATATCAACGGGTGCGCGACGAGCAGCGCAATGGGTAAGGTCACCGGTTTCTTAGAGTACGAGCGACAAGGTCCCGCGTATCGGCCCGTGCCCGTGCGCTTGCGTGACTGGCGCGAGGTGTACGAACCCCAAAGCGACGCGCAGATCAGCGAGCAAGGTGCACGCTGCATGGATTGTGGCATCCCGTTTTGCATGCAGGGTTGTCCGCTCGGCAATCGGATACCGACGTTCAATGACGCCGTGTACCAGAGGGACTGGGCGCACGCCGCCGACCAACTTTTTCGCACCAATAACTTTCCCGAGTTCACGGGACGACTCTGTCCCGCACCGTGCGAGTCGGCCTGCGTGCTCGGGATCTCGAGTGACCCGGTCACGATCGAGCGCATCGAATACGAAGTCGCAGAACACGCGTTCGCGAACGGCCTTGCGGTCGGCACGTATCCCATCCTCGAGACGGGTCGACGCGTGGCGGTCGTTGGATCGGGACCCGCGGGACTCGCCGCCGCAGCTCAGCTGCGGAGTGTCGGTCACGCCGTGAGCGTGTACGAACGCAGCGACGCCATTGGCGGACTACTTCGTTACGGCATCCCGGAGTTCAAGATGGAAAAGGCTGTCCTCGAACGTCGCCTCGAGGTAATGCGCGACACGGGCATCAAATTTCACACCAACGTCAGTATCGGTGACGGCGGCACACCACTCGTCGACTTACAACGAAACTACGACGCGGTTCTGCTCGCCATTGGCTCGACGATCCCTCGTCTGATTCCCGTGCCGGGGGCGGAACTCGATGGTGTGTACGCCGCAATGGTCTATCTTGAAGCGGCGAATCGGGCGGTGCGCGACGGCGTGGAATCGCCCATCTCGGCTCGGGGGCGTCACGTCATCATCTTGGGTGGCGGTGACACGGGTGCCGACTGTCTCGGCACCGCGCATCGACAAGGCGCTTCCTCGGTCACCCAAATCGAGATACTCGAACGTCCGCCCGACAGTCGTCCCGACGACCAGCCGTGGCCGACGATGGCGCGGCTATTCAAGACCTCCTCAGCGCACCAAGAGGGCGGGGAGCGACGCTTTTCTACTGAGACCCTCGAATTCCACGGTGAGGACGCGTTGCGCGAGATTTCGTTGATGGACCACTCGGCGCAGGAGACGTTTCGCACGCCAGCGGACCTCGTACTGATCGCCGCCGGATTCATAGGTCCCGAACTCGATCGAATGGGTCTCAACACACCTTCGTGCATGACCGAGCGCGGGACTCTGCGAGTCGATAACGCATGGCGGGTGGCGGCGGTACCCGGGCAGAGTCCGGTGTTCGCCTGCGGCGACGCCGTACGCGGACAGAGCCTGATCGTGTGGGCAATCGCTGAAGGCCGCAGCGCCGCGGCCGCGATCGATGCCCATTTGAGCGGTACGAGCGTCCTTCCGGCACCCTTGGAGCCCTACGCACTCTCGTGGTAAGAGAACGGTCGCCGCACCTTTGTAACATCGTTGAAGGCACACCTAGGGGGACTCATGCAGAGCACGATGCAAGACGCACCGTTGTTGATTCGCGACATCGTTCGACACGGCGAATGGCTCTACGCGGATAAGAAGATCTTCACCGTCACCGCCGACGGCGTTAACGAGGCGACGTTCTTCGAAGTATCCAAGCGAGCCGAACGACTCGCGGCGGCCTTGCGCGAGTTGGGCGTTAACGAAGGCGATCGCGTGGCGACCTTCATGTGGAACAACCAGGCGCACATGGAGGCATACCTGGCCATCCCCTGCATGGGTGCCGTGCTGCACACGCTCAACATCCGACTCTTCCCCGAGCAACTCGCCTACATCATCCAACACGCACACGACGAGATCATTATCGTCGACAACTCACTCGTACCGTTGCTCGCCAAAGTGCGCGACCAGATGCCGAGTGTCCGTCACATCATCGTAAACGGCCCTGACACCTCGGGTCTGCTGGGCGACACGCTCGACTACGACACGCTCGTCAACGCGCAGCAACCGGGTTTTGACTGGCCCGACCTCGACGAGCGCTCCGCCGCAATCATGTGTTACACCTCGGGCACGACTGGTAATCCCAAGGGCGTGGTCTATTCGCATCGTTCCACGTGGCTGCACTCAATGGCGTCGACCAGTGCGAACTCCATTGGTCTGTGCGAGAAAGACCGTTGTCTGCTCATCGTGCCGATGTTCCACGTCAACGCGTGGGGTTGCGCGTTCACGTCGTTCCTCGCGGGCATCGAGTTGATCATGCCCCAGATGTTCTTACAAGGTGAGCCCATCGTCAAGATGATCAGCGAGTTGCACCCCACGGTGTCCCTCGGGGTGCCCACCATTTGGAATGACGTGCTGCGCGCCGCCGAGCAAGCGGAGCACGCCGACTTTTCGAGTCTGCGGGGGATCTTGGCGGGTGGCTCCCAAGTACCGCGTTTCATGATCGAAGCGTTCCGCGACCGCTACGGTATCGACCTCATCCAAGGTTGGGGTATGACCGAAACGAGTCCACTCGCTGCGGTATCAATCCCACCGTCGGGCACCCCACCCGAACTTGAGATTGACTATCGCGCGAAGGCGGGACGCGTCGTCGCGGGCGTGCAACTTCGTATCACCGACGAAGCTGGCAACGTCTTGGAGCGTGATGGCAAGACCATCGGTGAATTCGAGATCCGCGGCCCTTGGATCACCGGTTCGTACTTTGGCGTCGACGACCCGGAGAAGTTTCACGACGGTTGGCTTCGCACGGGTGACATCGGGACACTCGACGCCGAGGGGTTCATGGTGGTGAGCGATCGCAGCAAAGACGTCATCAAGTCCGGGGGCGAATGGATTAGTTCGGTGGAACTAGAGAGCACCATGATGGGGCACCCCAAAGTGTTTGAAGCAGCCGTCGTCGCCGTGCCAGACCCGAAATGGCAAGAGCGGCCGCTGTGTTGTGTCGTGCTGGAACCGGGTGCCGAAGTCAGCGTCGACGAGTTACGTGCATACCTTCTCGAGCGCGTCGCGAAGTGGTGGGTGCCCGAATACTGGACGTTCCTCGACGCGATCCCCAAGACCAGCGTTGGAAAGTTCGACAAGAAGGTGCTGCGTTCGAGGTATCACGACGGCGAACTCGACGTCGTCGTCACTTCGTAGTGGAATCCTTCGAAGCATTGGCTGACGAAGTCGCGAGCATTGAGGAAAAGGTCGCTGACGCCATCTTCAACGCGGTGCGCGAACAACTCCGTGGTGCGAGTGACGACGCGAAGGAACTCGAGCGGCGCCTTTCGAAGGTACGTCGAAGTCTACAAAAGGCCGAAGCACTTCTTCGACACGCACCACACGACGACTAAAACTCCCACGAGTTTACGACGTCAATGAGCTGGCGAAGGGTGACGTAATTTCTTCCGTCAAAGTCGAACGTCAAGGCGTCGTCGTCGATGACGAAGCCGTCGTGGGTAGCGAAGATGGGGAACGCCTCGCGCAGGGCTCGTAACTGGGACGTCGAGGGCAGATGGAGGAGACCCACGCGGGCGCGTTCGCCCACGACCTCGAAGGAACGGTAATTGCGATAAAAGTGTTTGATTGCGTCGATGGCGCTCTCGACCGAAGTGTGCGTCGTGACGAGACAGAGATCCGCTGCTTCGATGTAGGCGTCGCGTACGAGGACTTCCATGAAGTCAAACCATCGCTTCCAAAAATCGCCGTCTGGTGTATCGATGAGGATGATGGGCGCGGGCGTGGTCTTTCCAGTGTGCACCAACGTGAGGATCTCGAATATCTCGTCCATCGTGCCCACACCACCGGGAAACGCCACGAAGGCGTGCGATGCGCGCGTGAGGGCGACTTTGCGCGTGAAGAAAAACTTCATCGCGACGTGCATGTCGTCTACGTCAATGAACTGGTTCGCGCCTTGTTCAAAGGGCAGCTCGATGTTTACCCCGAGAGTGTTGGCGCGTCCCGAACCTTTCGACGACGCTTCCATTATCCCTGGTCCAGCGCCTGAAACCACCATCCATCCTTGCTCGGCCGTAGCGGCGCCGAACTGACGCGCCAACTCGTACAGCGCATCGTCGGGTTTCGTGCGTGCCGAACCAAACACGGTGACCTTCGCCCGGTCACGCCACGGTGCGAACAGTGCGGATGCTTCAAGGAGTTCGTTGAGCGCAGTCGACGCGGTGCGAAGATCGGCGACGTCGGCGTCATATTTTGCGAGCTCGACGATCCGGTCCACGAGGTTTCGAAGTTCGTCGAGGCGTTCAGGGGACTGGGTCGATTCCTCGTTCAAAGCCCGAAGAAACGCCTCAACTAATTCGGACATCGCTAGAGAGTCTGGTAGAGGGTACTTCGCTGATGCAGGGGACGACCAAGTGGTGCGACCATTGCGCGCAAGTTCTCCACGTCCATCTCTTGACCATGGGTCGCTCCCGCAGCTCGTGAGATGTTCTCATCCATCAAGGTGCCGCCCAGATCGTTGGCCCCGGCTTGCAGGATTCGCCGCGATCCTTCAACGCCCATCTTCACCCAGCTGACTTGGATGTTGTTGATCAACGTGGCGTAGTGCAATCGTGCGACCGCGTGCATCAAGACTGCCTCACGAAACGTTGGTCCTCGCCGCGAACGACCCTTCAAGAAGATTGGCGTCGCCATGTGCACGAAGGGCAAGGGCACGAACTCGGTGAAGCCGCCCGTCTCTTTTTGCAATGCGCGAGTGCGAAGCAGGTGCGTCACCCAACTCTCGACTCCCTCGACGGCACCGAACATGATCGTAATGTTCGAGTGCAAACCCACGCCGTGAGCGGCGCGGTGCACCTCAAGCCATTGATCACTCGAGATCTTGTCCGGGCACAAGATGGCGCGCACGTCGTCGTCGAGAATCTCCGCCGCGGTGCCGGGTAGCGTCTTTAGTCCGGCATCGCGAAGTCGCGTCAGATACTCGGCGAGATTCTGGTCGCTTCGCCGTGCGCCTTCGAACACCTCGAGCGCGCTGAAGGCGTGGATGTGAATTGTCGGGGAACCCGCACGAACCGCCGCCACGACGTCGATGTAGTAATCGCCATCGAACTTTGGATGGATGCCACCCTGGAGGCACACTTCGGTCGCACCCTTCGCTTCAGCTTCGCGGACACGCTCGCTGATCTCCTCGAGGGTCAAAAGATAGGGATCACCCCGCAAGTTCAGCGACAAAGGACCTTTCGAGAACGCGCAAAATCGGCATTTGAAGGTGCAGACGTTGGTGTAGTTGATATTGCGATTAATCACGAAACTCACGTCGTCACCGACCAAGTCACGACGCACCTGATCCGCCGTGTCGACGACCGCGTGGTAGTCACCACCGCGGGCCTTGAACAGCGTCGTGAGTTCCTGCGCGTCGAAGTCGTATCCGGGTTCGTAGCGCGCGAGCAGATCGCGCACGTCGTTCGTGCGCGACGCCTGGGCGGGGGCTACGGGAGGCGTCACGTCCGTACCCGAGAACCACTGGTCGTCGCGCGCGAGGAACGTCGCGTCAGCGTGGGCGAGCACGTAGGGACGAACGCTTTCGTCGAGGTACTCCGAGTGCAATCCAATGAACTCTGGGTAGACCGTCAATCGAGGCGCCAACGTGAAACCCCGAACGTCGCACGCACTCGAGAGCGACTCGAGTGCTGGCCAGGCGCGCTCGGGGTTCACGTGGTCGCGCGTCACGGGCGAAATCCCACCGAAGTCGTCGATGCCGTACGCCAGTAACTTCGTCGGGTCGTCACTGAGGTTGGGCGGCGCCTGAAGATGAATATCGTGAGGAAGGATTATGCGCGCGGCGGCGATTGTCCAATGGAACTCCTCGTCGCTCGCGGGGGGATCGCCTGCCATGAGCGTTCGCGGCTTGGGCAGGAAGTTCTGGATGATCACCTCTTGGACATGACCAAATTGTTCGTGCGCGTCGGCAATTGCGTGAAGCGTCGCGATTCGATCCTCTCGATTCTCGCCAATCCCCACGAGCAGGCCCGTCGTGAAGGGGATCTTGAGTTCACCCGCGAAACGCAGCGTGTCAAGGCGCCGCTGGGGATCCTTGTCGGGCGCGAGGCGATGTGCCGTCAATTGGGCGAGGGATTCGATCATCATGCCTTGGGAACCGCTCACCGCGCGTAGTTGTTCGAGTTCGTGGCGATATAACGCCCCAGCGTTCGCATGGGGGATGAGACCGGTGCTCTCCAGGACCATTTGGGCGGCGTTCGCGACGTAGTCCACCGTCGATCGATACCCGCGAGCGGCCAGCCACTTGGCCGCCTCGTCGTAGCGCAGTTCGGGTCGTTCGCCGAGCGTGAACAGCGCCTCGGAGCAACCAGCGTCTTTGCCCGCCTGCGCGATTCCCATGACCTCCTCTAAGTCCATGTACGGGGAGCTCACGTGGGCGGGAGCTTGTGCGAAGGTGCAGTACCCGCATCGGTCACGACACAGCTTCGTAAGTGGGATGAACACTTTCGGTGAGTACGTGACCACGTAACCGAAGTTGTCCCGCGCGACGCTGAAGGAGAGAGGTGCGAGACTCTCGGCTGATTCGTGGACGAGTTCTACCCGTAAAGCGCGCTGGGAGGTATTCATAACGGCATCCTAGGCCTAGAGTCCGAGAATTCCGGCCGCTTCTTGGAGGTCGTCGACGATGAATTGATAGACGCGACGATTGGCCGCCTGCATGGCTTGGAAGTCGCTCGTCGCTTGTGCCATGTGCAAGTCGTGGAAGGTGTAGTGGCGGCCCTCGATGCGCACCGGTTCGGTGACGGGACGCTGCACCAATTGAATCCCCACGACACCAGTGGGTCCACCCTTGTGAAGTTGTCCCGTCGAATGCAGATAACGCGGACCAAGGTTCGCCGCGGTGGGACCGTAGACGCCCTCGCATCGAACGCGCAATGCGCTTAACTCGTCGGACGTCGAGAGGGGAGCGTAGACCTGTAACACGTTGTACGTCGAACCCATCATGGCATCGCGCATCGCACCGAGGTCCTCGTGTCGCTGTTCCCACGAGATGGCGCCACTCAATAGCGAAAAGACGTTCTTCTTCGCCGACTCGACGTTGGGTTGGTTGAAGGGATCGACGCCCAGGTGGTAACCAAGCAAGGCGGCGACGAGGTGGTGTCCTTGCATTTCACTGACCTGGTAGTCGCTCTGTCCAAGCGTCGGCATGGGAATGAATCCGCGGTTCTCCTTGCCGGTGGTCTCGGCGACCAGTTGTTCCATCCACAGTGCCGCCCCCGAGGTGATCGGGTCACCATTCACGGGGAAGAAAGCTTCACCGTCCTTGATGGGTTTGGAACGTTGGTCCGCGACCTCGACGGCGAGCGCGACGAGTTCTTCACTCAAGAAACACGACGCGAGTTCGTCGCGCAGTTGGGTGATCGTCCAATCAGAGTAGAGGGCCGGGACGAGTCCGAAGGGCGAGAGGCCCGAATAGCGCCCTCCCGTCGCCGGGTCACCGAGCACGATATGGGCACCGAGCGACTCGCCAAGCTCGACGAGAGCCGTCCCGGGGTCGGTGATGATGATGAGGTCTTTCGAGTCCAGACCGTGCGCAAGCGCGTGGGCGAGCAAGGTCTGAGTTTCGATCGTCCCACCAGACTTGGACGACGCGATGACCTGTGCGTTCGAGAAGTCGATGCTCGCAATGGTGTCGGGATTTGACGTGTCGAGCACCGTCAATTGATTCTTCGGCCGAGACTGGGCGTAGAGGCGAGCGGGGCCCGATGATCCGCCCATCCCCAAGAGAATGGTCCGCTTGTGTCGTCGCGGGAGTGCCGCGTAGGTCTGATCGAGCCAGTCACCGAGATACTCCTCGGGATGGTGGAGCCATCCCAGTGCGTGCCGAGCGGTGTCGCCCTCGAACAGCGTGGGATCACCCTCGAAGAGTCGCTGGACGAGGTTGACGGCGTCAGGCATCAGTGTGATGCCTTCATCTTCGATGACACCGTCGCAAGGAGTTCTTCGTAGGACGCGACGAACGCGTCGACCCCCTCGCGTTCCAATTGATCGGTGACGGCGCGCAACGACACCGAGGCGGGAAGTCTGTCGAGTTTGAGGGTCTCGTGCACGACCGACTTGTACGAGTACAGCAACGTCTCGTCGAAGTTCCCGTGATCGAGAGTCGCCGTGAGCGTCGCGTCGGGCATGGTGTTGACCGTCTCATTACCCACGATCGAATTCACGTACAGCAGGTCGTCGTAGGTGGGATTCTTCGTCGACGTCGACGCCCATAGCGGACGCTGCACCTGGGCCCCGAAGTCGAGCAGGCTCGTCGCACGCAGTGAACCAATCTTGTCCGCGTACAACTTGTAGGCGGCACACACCTGGTCGATCGCAACCGTTCCACGCCGGGGGTCACCCTCTTCGAGGAGCTTGTCGACCGCGACGTCCACGCGCGAGACGAAGAAGGATGCAACACTGCCAACCGATCCCGCCTCGAAACCATTCTTGATCGCGAGCTCGAGTCCGCTCATCCACGCGTCGAGCACCTCGTGATAGCGCTCGATGGAAAAGATCAACGTGACGTTGACGTTGATGCCCGCGCCGAGGACTTGAGTGATGGCGGGCAGACCCTCCTTGGTCGCGGGGATCTTGATCATCAGGTTGTCGCGCCCGACCTTCGCGTGAAGGCGTCGCGCCGCGTCGATCGTCGCGTCGGTGTCGCGGGCCAGACGGGGCGACACCTCCAGAGAGACGAAACCATCGAGATAGCGACGCTTTCCCTTGGCGAAATCTTTGCGCGACGCTCGATGCACGCCCATTAAGACGTCACAAGCCTCGGTGACGTCAAGTACCGCCAAGGTTTCGAAGAGCGACTCGGGATCCTCGTTGGGGTGGGCGTCAATCACGCTGTCGTACGCGTTCGACGTCGCCAGCGCCTTCGCGAAGATCGACGGGTTCGACGTGACGCCTCGCACACCTTGTTCGACGAGTCGCTCGAGAGTGCCGTCCTCGAGCCAGTCACGGCGAATGTTATCGATCCAGGGACTCTGGCCGAATGAGTCGTACAGCGTGTTGAGCTTTGTCACTTTACTCCTCGTAAGACGTCGTGCACGTGCTCGACAACCGCACTCGCGTTGATGTTGAAGTTCGCGAACACCTCTTTACCCGGCGCCGACAAGCCGAATGAGTCAATGCCAATCGCGTGGTCCACGTACTTGTACCAGCCTATGGTCGCGCCCGCCTCAATCGACACCGACGGCAGTGCGCTGCGAAACACGCTTTGGCGATATTCGAGTGGCTGCGCTTCAAAACAGCGCCAGCACGGCATGGCGACGACGCGAGTGATGACGCCTTGGTTGCGAAGTTCGTCGCACGCCTCGAGACACGGGCCGAGCTCCGAGCCCGTAGCGACCAACGTGAAGACCGCCAGGGCATCTTCGCGCACGACGTAGCCGCCCTTGCGAGCGCCCGCCGCGGACGCCGCCGCGTCGTCGTCCTTCAACACGAGCATGTCCTGGCGCGACAGGACCAGCGCGGTCGTGGGAGGGTGCGGGTCGCTCAAGTACTGCTGGACGAGATCAAGTGTCTCATTGGCGTCACTGGGACGCACGACGTGCAGTCGGGGCATGGCGCGCAGTGACATCAGCTGCTCGACGGGTTGGTGTGTGGGGCCGTCTTCGCCCACACCGACGGAATCGTGCGTGTAGACGAACAAGACACTCGCCCCGCTGAGGGCGGCGAGTCGAACCGCCGGGCGCGCGTAATCACTAAAGACGAAGAAGGTGGAGCCCACTGGGCGCAATCCGCCGTGGAGGGCTTCGCCCACCAAGGACGCACTCATGGCGAACTCGCGAATTCCGTAGTGGATCTGTCGACCGTCGGGCGTCGCGTGATTCTGCTGGAGGAACTTCTTCAAGATGACGCCAGTGTTCTCGGTGAGATCCGCGGAACCGGCGGTGAGCCCACTGGTCTGGGACGCGAAGACGTCCATCGCGCGCTGCATGGCCTTGCGGGTGGGCACCATCGTGCCGCCCTCGAACTTCTCGGCGTTCTCGGTAATGACTGCCGCGCCATTGGTCTGCAGCTGGGTCAACAAAGCGACGCCCCTTTCGCCAGCCGCCTTCACGCGCGCCTCCCACGCGATGCGTTCGTCGCGACGTCCCTTGAGCGATTCGACGAGCGAACGCGTCAGTTCAGGGTCGTCATGGAAGGAGACCTCCGGCATGCCCAAGATCTGCTTCACCTGCGTGATCGCGGCCGCGCTGAGGGGCGTGCCGTGCGCCTCTTTCGTGTCCATGATGACCGGCGAGGGAAAACCAATGTGCGAACGAATGATGATCAGCGTGGGTCGATTCGTTTCTGCGATTGCGTCGTGCGTCGCTCGTTCGAGCACGTCGAGATCGTTCGCTTCTTCGCCCAGGTTGATGACGTGCCACCGGTAGGCGGCGAAGCGCTCGGCGGGACTGTCGTGCAGCGCGAGTTCCGTCGGTCCATCGATCGTGATGTGGTTGTCATCGTAGAAGACGGTCAGTCGATCAAGGCCGAGCGAACCCGCGAGGGACGCCGCCTCGTGACTCACTCCTTCTTCGAGACACCCGTCACCCGCGATCACCCACGTGCGGTGATTCACGAGGTCCTCACCGTGCGAACTACGTAGGACACGTTCGGCGATGGCCATACCCACACCATTGGCGATGCCTTGACCAAGCGGACCGGTGGTCACTTCCACGGTGGGTGTGTGGCCCGCTTCGGGGTGACCGGGCGTCTTGGAGTGCAACTGGCGAAACTCCTCGAGGTCCTCGACACTCACGTCGTAGCCGAACATGTGCGCGAGCGAGTACTGGAGTATCGAGGCGTGGCCGCAACTCAAGATGAACCGGTCGCGGTCGCTCCAGAGAGGATCGGTCGGATCGTGACGAAGCACCCGCGACCAGAGCATGACCCCGAGTGGTGCGAGCGCCATCGCGGTGCCGCTGTGGCCCGAATTCGCCTTCGCCGGGGCGTCCATCGCGAAGCCGACCAACTCTCGAATCGCCCTCGATTCGAGGTCACTGGCACCGGCGAAAATATCGTCACTCATTGTTAGAACAGTAGTGACTTGAGGGGCCAAAACTGTCCTTTGCACGCCGGTACGCTTGTCCAGTGGCCCTACAAATTCCGCCCAATTGCGATCTCACGCTGGGACTCGTGTGCGTGGACAAGTCGACGGTGGGCACGACCGTCTGGCGTATGCGCGTCGACGAACGCTTCTTGAACCCCGCGGGCATCATGCAAGGCGGATTCCTCTCGGCGCTGCTCGATTCGGCGATGGGTGCCTCGGCGGTCTCGGCGACCGAGGGCAAAAAAGTGTCGGTCGCGAACACCGAAATGAAGGTGTCGTTCCTTCGTCCCGCGCGGGTGGGCGACGTCTTGACCTGCACCGCGACGGTCCTGAAACCGGGCAGCGTCATCTCATTCGTGGAAGCGAAGATCCTCAATCAGGAAGAGAAACTCGTCGCGACGGCGAGTTCTTCATACCTGATTCGAGATCGTTTTTAGTAGTCTTGTATCGTGAAGATACCTTCGTGGCGCAAAGTGGTTCGTGGTGCGAGCATCAAGAGCGATCTCGAAGAGATCAAGGTATTGTTCTTGCGCTACTTGAAGGAAGAGACCCTCGACCCTTTGAAGGACCTCGGTCGCTTCGTCATTTTCGGTGCCCTCGGGAGCATCCTCGTGGGTTTCGGCGCGGTCATGATCCTCTTTGGCGCATTGCGATTCTTGCAAGACCAATTCCGCGTACTCGACGGCAGTCTTTCGTGGTTGCCGTACCTCATCATCGCGGTTCTCGCGTTGCTCATCAGTGTCGCGACGGTGATGCGCATCGTGGGCGGCGGCGCGAAGCGCCGACTCAAGGTTTCGAAATGAGCAATTCCGAGACGCGCCGCGAATTGGAACGCTCGATCAGGGCGCTGATCCCTGACCAATTGACCGCACCCACGAAGATGATCAGTCAACGCCCCGAAAGTGCGAGGGCGGGCGTGGGAGGACTGCTCACCGGCTACGTCTGGGGATGGATGCGTGGACGCCGGGCACGAAGGACCAAAAAGAAAAGCTCTTCTTGATGTTGCGTCGGTTGTTTCGCGTGGCCATCGCGTCATCATTGGCGAAGGCGTGGCTCCAGAAATCTCCTCGATGGCTCGGCATCGCCGGCGCAGTTGCCCTTCTTCGCGCGCTCGACGCGAGAGCGTCGAAGTCGGGCCGTCGGGTGAAGAACGTTCGACCCAGTGAGTGACGCCGCGCTTCGCGAGGGCGAGCGCGTCATGCTCATTGACGCGAAGGATCGCCACTATCTGATCAACTTGCGTGCGGGTGCCGCGTTTCACACGCACTCGGGCATCATCCAACACGACGATGTCATCGGAGCCCTCGAGGGATCACTTATCAAAGGAAGCACCGAGCGAAGTTTCCTCGTGCTACGTCCGAGTCTGTCCGACGTGGTCCTCAAGATGCCACGAGGGGCCCAGGTGATCTATCCCAAGGACCTGGGCACCATCCTCATGCAAGGCGACATCGGTCCGGGGATGCGCGTGCTGGAAGCAGGCGTCGGTTCAGGCGCCCTGTCGATGACCATGCTGCGCGCGGGTGCCTTGATCACCGCCTACGAAATTCGAGAGGACTTCGCCCAGACCGCGATCAAGAACGTGCACGACATGCTGGGTGCCGACGTGTCCTATGACGTCCACATCCGCGACGTCACCCTTGGCATCGAGCACGAGAACTTCGACCGAATCATCCTGGACATGCCCGAGCCGTGGGACGTCGTCGCGCACGCGGAGCACGCCTTACGTCCCGGCGGCATCTTCCTCGCGTATTTGCCAACAATTAATCAAACCCAGCTCCTGCGAGAGACGTTGCGTCGTCATTCGTTTGGTCTCGAGGAGACGGTCGAAATCCTTCGTCGAACCTGGCACATTGATGGGCGTTCTGTGCGTCCCGACCACCGCATGGTCGCTCACACTGGCTTCATCACGTCCGCCAGGCGCCTGGTGCGCCGCGTCGCACTGCCCGAGGAGTCCTAGTCGTTTTCGATGAAAATGCACTCACCGGGACACTCTTCGGAGGCCTCGGTGACGGCGTCTTCCATGCCCGCGGGCACGAGCGCCAGACCTTCGGCGCCACCGGGGGAGTTCTTCACTTGATCGCCCTCTTTGACGTAGGCGAGCCCGTCGTCGAGGAGCGTGAAGACCGAAGGGCAGATCTCTTCACATAGTCCGTCACCAGTACACAAGTCCTGGTCGATCCACACCTTCATTTTCACGTCCTCCGTGGCCTCTCGGTGCAGGCAGTTTAGCCGGTGAATTTAATGTTGCGTTTGCCAGAACGAGTCCCTCTCTCACCTAGGGTTGAGATATGGACCGAAACGAGCGATTCAGCCAGTCGTCGGATGAGGATGACGACCAGATTGTCGTGAACCCTCCTCGCGACTTCACGTTGAGCGACCTCGATCAGGCCAGTCGACGCATCGAGATGCTCGAGGAGAAACTGCTCGAAGCACGAGGTCAATTGGCCCAGACGCGTTCGAGCAACGAGAAACTGACGATCACGATTCAACAGACGCGCGACCAAATTGCCGCCCTGCGCGAGGAGGTTGAGAAGCTCACGCAACCGCCCGCGGTCTATGGAACCTTCATCGATTTCAACGACGACGGCTCGGTGGACATCTTCGCGTCGGGACGAAAGATGCGCGTCGCACTGCACCCCGGACTCGATCCCGGTCAAATCGAGCGAGGCAACGAAGTCGTGCTCAATGAGTCATTCAGCGTCATTGGTGTTCGTGACGCCGACGGACAGGGCGAAGTCGTCACCGTCAAAGAAGTGCTCGACGAACGCCGCGTCCTCGTCTACGCCCGCGCCGACGAGGAACGTGTCGTCGAACTCGCCGACGCACTTCGCGACATCAAATTACGAAGTGGCGACGCGCTGCTGCTCGACGTTCGCTCCAATCTCTTGGTCGAGAAGTTGTTGCGCCAAGAAGCGGAGGAATTGGTCCTCGAAGAAGTCCCCGACATTAGCTACGCCGACGTAGGCGGGCTCGACGAGCAAATTGAATCGATCACCGACGCCGTGGAATTGCCCTATTTGCACCGTGCGCTCTTCCAGGACTACCAACTGCCCGCGCCCAAGGGCATCTTGCTCTATGGTCCTCCCGGGTGCGGCAAGACCTTGATCGCCAAGGCGGTCGCCAATTCGCTCTCGCAAAAAGTGGCCGAACTGACGGGGAACCGCAACGTACGTTCCTACTTCCTTAACATCAAGGGTCCCGAGTTGCTCAATAAGTACGTGGGTGAGACGGAACGCCAGATTCGACTTGTCTTCCAGCGGGCGAGGGAGAAGGCTGAAGAGGGCGTGCCGGTGATCATCTTCTTTGACGAGATGGATTCACTGTTTCGAACCCGAGGCACCGGCATCAGTTCGGACATGGAGTCAACCATCGTTCCTCAGTTGCTCGCCGAAATCGACGGCGTCGAGTCACTTCGCGACGTGATCGTCATCGGCGCGACAAATCGCGAGGACCTCATCGACCCCGCGATCCTGCGACCTGGTCGACTCGACGTCAAGATCAAGATCGAGCGACCGAACGCCGACGCGGCGGCCCAGATCTTCGAGCGCTACTTACACGGTGAGCTACCGATTGACGAGAGTCTGATTCGCGAACTCGGCGGGGGTGACCGCGACAAGGCGGTGCGCGTGATGATCGAGGACACCGTTGCACAGATGTATCGCATCGACGACGCCAATCGTTTCCTCGAAGTGACCTACCAAGGCGGCGACAAGGAGATCTTGTACTTCAAGGACTTCGCGTCAGGCGCCATGATCGAGAACATCGTGCGTCGCGCCAAGAAGCTGGCCGTCAAGCGCGAGATTGCGGGCAAGGGACGAGGACTCGTCGCGGCCGACCTCTTCGAATCAATTCGCCAGGAATTCCGCGAGAACGAAGACCTGCCCAACACGACGAACCCCGACGACTGGGCTCGCATCTCCGGTAAGAAGGGTGAGCGGATTATTTTCATTCGCACGCTGATCAATCGCGAAGAAAACGACGTCAAGGGTGGACGTTCGATCCAGCACGTTGGCACCGGCCAGTACTTGTAACCCATGGCCATCGCGAAGGTGCTCGGTATCGAGACCGAATACGGCATCGCGGGCGGTCCCGACATGGACCCGATTACGGCGTCGAGCATCGTCGTCAACGCTTACGCCCAGCAGGGTCGCACGAGGATCAACTGGGACTTTCACGGCGAGACTCCCGAACTGGACGCACGAGGGCTCCCGGGACTCACGTCCTTCGCGCCCATCGTCGAGACGCACCTCGCGAATACCGTCTTGACCAACGGCGCGCGGCTCTACGTTGATCACGCGCACCCCGAATACTCCTCGCCCGAGTGTCGCACCCCGCTCGAAGCGACGCTCTATGACGTCGCGGGCGAGGAGGTGATGCGTCGCGCGGTGCTGGTCGCCAACGAGTCACTCAATCCCGAGCACATGATCACGCTCTACAAGAACAATTCGGACAGCAAGGGAAACTCCTACGGTACCCACGAGAATTACCTCGTCAGTCGCGAGGTTGATTTCTCGCACGTTGTGCGCGCCATGGTCCCGCACTTCGTCTCGCGTCAAATTATCATTGGCGCCGGAAAACTTGGAGCGGAGACCGACCACGCGATCGACGCCAATCCATATTTCCAACTGAGTCAGCGAGCAGAGTTCTTCGAAGAGGTCGTGGGTCTCGAGACGACCTTGAAGCGTCCGATCATAAACACCCGCGACGAGCCGCACAGCGACGCGGAACGATTCCGACGGCTCCACGTCATCATTGGCGACGCGAATCTCAGCCAAGTGGCGACCTTCGTGAAGCTTGGCTCGACGGCGTTGTTGCTTGCGGCGCTCGAGGACTTAGGCCCCGAGCCGTTTCCGAGTGCGCCGCGACACCCGGTTCGCGCGGTACGCGCCTACGCACTTGACCCGACGTTGCGCGCGGTCGAGATTTGTGAGGACGACCAGTGGCGCACCGCCTGGGACTTCCAGGATCAGTTGTGGGAACTCGCCGACGGGTACGTCGAGAAGCGCGGCGGTGACGCGGTCGCCGAGGACGACGAGGTGGCTCTCGTGCTTCGCCACTGGCGTGAAATGCTCGACGGCGTACGCGACGACGCCGACGCGGTCGCGGACCGGGTCGACTGGGTGGCCAAGTTACGGGTCGTGAACGGAATTCGCGAGCGCTACGACCTCGGTCCCCACGACGCCAAACTGCGCGCCATCGACCTGCAATATCACGATCTACGCCCCGAGAAGTCGCTCGCCCAACGGGTGGGCCTCTTCAAAATGCTCGACGAGCGCGCAATTCGTGAAGCCGTTCACAATCCACCCGGTTCCACAAGGGCGTATTTCCGAGGTCAGTGCGTCGCGCGCTATCCCGATCAGATCGCCGCCGCAAACTGGGATTCGGTCGTTTTTGACCTCGGCGAGGGGCCTCTTCAGCGCGTCCCGATGCTCGACCCCTTACGCGGCACGGCGGCACTGACCCGGGACCTGTTGGAAGTAAGTTCGACAGCAGATGAACTTCTTCAGGCGCTAGACAGGTAGAACAGACGTATGAGTGAACAAGAGCGAATCCAAAAACAGCGAACGGAACGCGCCGCGGACACGGCGACGGACGTTAACGTCGACACGACCAAGGGTGAGCAACTAAAGGCCGAGCTCGATGACTTGCTCGACGAGATCGATGAAGTACTCGAGGAGAACGCCGAGGAGTTCGTTCGCAATTACGTGCAAAAAGGCGGAGAGTAACGGTGGGGCTTCCGCTGTACGACGCCCACAGTGACCCGGGGCCGTCCTTCTTCCAGTACGCCCAAACCGCCGGCTTTGCTCCGTCGCAACACGCCAGCACCCTCGAATCACCCCACGCGACGACGGTGATAGCGGTTCGTTACGACGCGGGCGTCGTCATGGTCGGCGATCGACAGGCAACGGGCAATTACATCGCGAGTCGCGACGTGCGAAAGATCGAAGCCGCTGATCGCTTCACCGCGATCGCGATCTCGGGTACCGCCGCGCGCGGCATTGAGTTCATTCGCATGGCGCAACTCTCCTTCGAACACTACGAGAAGATGACGGACTCAGCGCTGAGTCTCGAGGGCAAGGCCAACTACCTCTCACCAATCATTCAGCGCAACAATCTGTCGACGCCTCTCATCGTGATACCGCTGCTCGCAGGCTGGGACCCGAGTCACCGCGTAGGGCGAATCTTCGAGTACGACGGCGCCGGTGGATGCTACGAACGCTTCGATTTCGCCACGATTGGCTCGGGCACGCCTTTCGCCGAGAACACGCTTCGCCTCGGGTTTCGCACGGACCTCGACCGCGAGGGTGCACTCGAACTTGGCGCGATCGCCTTGTACGAGGCGGGCGACAATGATCCCTCGACCGGGGGACCCGACTTCGTTCGCAACATCTATCCCATGATGGTGACCATCACCGAGCAGGGATTCCAAGAGCTCGACGTCGACGATGTCGCCGCTCGATTCCGCTCGATCAACGATCGTCGAACGCAGTCGGGCGGCGTTGCCGGAGGCACTCTTCGATGAGCAACTACTTTTACGTCTCACCCGAGCAACTCACCAAGGACCGCGCCGAATTCGCGCAGAAGGGCATCGCCCGTGGCCGCTCGATGGTGGCGGCGATTTACGACAACGGTGTGTTGCTCGTCGCGGAGAATCCCTCCGCGTCGCTCAACAAGATCTCGGAGATCTACGACCGAATTGCCTTTGCCGGAGCGGGGAAGTACAACGAGTTCGACCGCCTGCGCGAAGCAGGTATCCGCTGGGCCGACGGTACGGGTTTCACGTATTCGAGAGAAGACGTTGACGCGCGAGCACTCGCGAACTACTACGCCCAACATCTTGGTGACATGTTCACCGAAGGTCAAAAGCCTCTCGAGGTTGAAATACTCGTCGCACAACTCGGCAGCACGATTCGCCCGACCAAGTTGTACCGAATTGCCTACGAGGGAACTATCTCGGACGAACCGCGCTTCGCCGTGCTCGGTGGCGAGGCGGAAGCGATCCGCGAACGATTCGCTGCGAACGAAGAGTCTGTCCACTCGTTACAAGAGACACTGAAGAACGCGGTGGGTGCGCTCGCCGGACCGGACCGGACGATTGCGACGTCCGAACTTGAAGTAGGTATCCTCGAGGATCGTGGTGCGCGTCGGACGTTCCTTCGCCTCACGGACGAACAAGTGAGCGAGCTTCTTCGCTGAGCGGGCGAGGACGACACCATGCTGCGGCGAATCTACGGCATCGAGACTGAATACGGCATCACTTTTTCGTTGCGCGGTCAACGCCGCTTAAGCCCCGACGAAGTGTCGCGATTCCTTTTCCGAAAGGTCGTCGCGTGGGGCCGATCGAGCAACGTGTTCTTGGAGAACGGAAGCCGCCTGTACCTCGACGTAGGGAGCCACCCCGAGTACGCCACCGCCGAATGTGACACGCTCGCCGACGTCGTCGCCCAGGACAAGGCGGGTGAGGCGATCTTGCGTGAATTGGTGGACTACGCCCAGGGTCAGCTCGCGGACGAAGGAATTCGTGGCGACATCTATCTCTTTAAGAACAACACCGATTCAACGGGTAACTCCTATGGTTGTCACGAGAACTACTGCATAGACCGCATCGAGGACCTGACGCGCCTCGAACAGGTCTTTATCCCCTATCTCATCAGTCGACAGATCTTCACCGGGGCGGGCAAGGTCGTCACGAACGCCAAAGGCACGGCGTATTCGATGAGTCAGCGCGCCGAGCACATTTGGGAAGCAATTTCATCGGCGACGACGCGCAGTCGGCCAATCATCAACACACGCGACGAACCACACGCGGACCCCGAGAAGTATCGACGGCTTCACGTCATCGTCGGTGACTCGAACATGAGTGAATTCGCGACGTACCTCAAGATCGGCACCGCCGCCGTCGTGCTCGCGATGATCGAGGACCGCACGACGGTGCTACGCGACTACAACATGGCGTCGCCCATCAACGCGTTGCGTGACATTTCCTACGACCTATGGAGCAAGGAGCCGGTGCGATTGGTCAGTGGTCGCGACATGACAGCGCTCGAAATTCAAGAAGACCTCTGCGAGCGCGCCGAACATTTCATCCAGAGCCGCGACGTCCCCGACGATCAGGTCAACGCGGTGCGACTCTGGCGCGAAGTGATCGAACAGTACCGAAGCGATCCCATGAGGCTGTCGGACCGCGTCGACTGGATTGCCAAACTGCAGATCATTGAGCGAGAGCGAGAGCGTTCCGGCGTAGAACTGAGTGATCCGAAGATCGCCCTCATTGATCTCTTGTATCACGACACCGATTTGCAACGCGGCCTCTACTACCGTCGCCAAGCACGAGGGCACTTCGCCCGTATGGTTGACGACGACGATATCCAACGTGCATCACAAATACCGCCGTCGACGACGAGAGCGCACATGAGGGGCAATTTCATCAAGGCGGCGAAGGAGTGGCACCGCGACTACACCGTTGACTGGGTGCACCTCAAGTTGAATGACGAGATGCAGCGCACCGTGCTCTTGAAAGATCCATTCAAGAGCAACGACGAGCGTTTCCAGAAGCTGCTGAGCTCGCTCGAGCGCCGTAGTTAGCCCGACTAGCCTTGCTTCGTGTCTAAAAAGAGCGCTGAGCCCGGCGACGAGCCGCCACACGAGCCCGTCGTAGCGCCCGTAACATTCACGCCGACGGCTCCGGCACCCGTGCTTCGCCGCAAGCACTCAACGCAACGAACGATCATCGAGTGGGTCGCCATTATCATCGCCGCGCTCTTGGTGTCACTGCTCATGCGCGTGTACGTCGTCCAGACGTACTTCATACCTTCCGCCTCAATGGAACCGACCTTGCAGATTGGCGACCGCATCATCGTCTCCAAGATCAGTCTTGATTTTGGTTCCATTCATGCGGGCGACATCCTCGTCTTCAAGGCGCCGCCGAGCGAACACTGTGGCACGTCGGTGCCCGATCTCGTCAAGCGTGTCGTTGCACTTCCCGGACAAAGCATTTCCTTATCAAAAAATGGCTACGTCTTTATCAACGGCAAGAAACTTGACGAGACGTGGTTACCATCGTCCAAACAGGGCACGACGTACCCGGGACCGACGGGGACTGCCTACAGTTTGACGACTCCCTATACGGTCCCGGCGAATCATTACTTCATGATGGGTGACAATCGAACCGACTCGTGTGACAGTCGCTACTGGGGACCGATTCCGCGGTCGGACGTCGTGGGTCGCGCCTTCTTACGAATTTGGCCATTTTCGAGGTTCGGTTTCCTCTAAGGCGGTCGGCGCGGACACCTCTACACTGGGGCCGTGCTCAGTTTGAGTCCCATCAAGATCTTGATAATTGTCGCCGTGGTGCTTTTGCTCCTCGGACCAGACAAATTACCCGACGTGGCTCACCGACTCGGCTCGAGTTGGCGGGCACTCAAGAGACTCCAAGAACGAGTTGAGAGCGAAGTGCGAAGTGCTATTCCGGACCTGCCGAGCACCAACGACATCGCACGTATCGCACGTTCCCCGGTGAATCTGTTGAATCAATTGGCGGCGAACGTCGACGCCAAGGAAGAAACCGCCGCCGCGGAAGCGGCGAAGAATCAACCGACGGTCCTTCCCGCGAGTGAAGCCTCCCCAACTCCAATCCCTCCTCCCGAGCACATCGCCGCACCCATCCCTCGACCTGAGAGCGCTATCCTTCCTCCCGATCCTTCGCTGAACTAGGACAGTCATGTCGAAATTTCGCACAGCCGCTTCCGGTATGACCCTCGCCGAACACCTGGCAGAAGCGCGCCAGCGGATCATGATTTGCCTCGCTGCGATATTGCTGTTTGGCACGGTGGCGTTCATCTTTTACACCCACATACTTCATGTCCTGCAAGAGCCGTATTGCCGCGCGACGCCGAAACACTGTCGCTTCCTGGTGACGGCGCCCCTCGACGGGCTCACGTTGCGAATAAAGATCGCGTTCTTTGGGGGCTTCGTGATCTCCACGCCCGTGCTCTTTTGGGAAGCGTGGCGCTTCGTGACGCCGGGCCTTAAGGCCAAGGAGCGTCGCTACGCCCTACCATTCGTCAGCGCTTCGATACTTTTCTTCTGCAGTGGTGTGGTCGTTGCCTACTTCATCTTCCAACGCGCAATCTCCTTTCTCGAAGCAATCGGTGGTCATTCGCTAATCACCGAGTACAACCCGAACCAGTATCTCGGACTGTTCATACTCATGATGTTCATCTTTGGCTTGACCTTTGAGTTTCCCGTTGTCTTGGTGGCGCTTGAACTCGCGAACGTCGTCACGCCCAATCGACTTCTCAAGGCTTGGCGCTACGCTCTCATCGCCATTACGGTCTTTTCTGCCGTCATCACTCCAAGTAGCGACCCGTTCTCCATGCTGGCGCTCGCCGTTCCGTTGGCGGTCTTTTACTTCATGGCGATAGGCGTGGGTAAGTTGCTGAAGAAGTGAGCGCCGAGTACCGCAGCAATTTCGTGGAGAATCTTGGCTTCGGACTCGATGACTTCCAAGTAGAAGCAATCGAGGCAATTGACCGACACGTGAACGTCCTCGTCAGCGCACCCACGGGCTCGGGAAAGACGCTTATCGCGAACTACGCCATTGGACGGGTCCTCGACCGCGGCGAACGCGCCTTCTATACGACACCACTCAAGGCGCTGTCGAATCAAAAGTACAAGGAGCTTTGCGAGCTCTTCGGTGACGACCGGGTAGGGCTCTTGACGGGGGACACCTCCATCAACCGCACTGGCGACGTCATCGTGATGACCACCGAAGTGCTCCGCAATATGTTGCTGACCGAATCAGACCAACTGGCGACACTCGGACTCGTGGTGCTCGACGAAGTCCATTACTTGCAAGACCCCTTCCGCGGTGGCGTTTGGGAAGAGGTGCTCATTTTGACGCCGTCGGCGGTTCGATTCGTGGCCCTCTCGGCGACGATTGGCAACGCCCGCTTTCTCGGTGAGTGGTTCGAAGAGGTCAGGGGTCCCACCAGCGTGGTCATCGAATTGACTCGTCCGATTCAACTGCACAATCACTTAGCCATCGTGCGCCGTGGACAACCCGCCGCCGAAATCCTCGACTTATTAGACGGACCCCATCTTTCGAATGAGGCTCGGCGAATTGACAACATGATGAAGGCGACACGTCGATTTCGTCCCGGTCCCAAATGGAAGGGTCCAAAGTCGAGTGCACCCCCGCCGCCCTTTCGCGCGCCGCGCCGCAGCGAGTTACTCCTCGCTCTCGAACGCGAAGATTTGCTACCGGTCATCGTCTTCATTTTCTCGCGCGCCGCGTGCGATGACGCGGTGCACCAATGTCGTCGCGACGGTCTCTTGTTCACTAGTCCCGAGGAACGACGAGAGATTGAAATGATCGCCGAAGCGAGGCTGCTCGGATTCTCCAACGAAGATCTCGTTGCACTCGAATACGCGGACTTCATCGATTCGTTGCGTCGGGGCCTCGCGATGCATCACGCCGGCATGGTTCCTGCATTCCGCGAGATCGTCGAAACGTGCTTCGAGCGCAATCTCTTGGCCGTCGTCTTCGCGACCGAGACGCTCGCGCTCGGAGTAAACATGCCCGCACGTTCCGTGGCGCTTGAGAAGTTTTCCAAGTTCTCCGATTCAGGCAACAAGTTTCTCACCAGTGGGGAATTCTCCCAAATGACGGGTCGAGCCGGTCGTCGAGGCCTCGACGACGAGGGCCACGCCATCGTGTGTTTCGCCACCGACGTTGCACTCCACGACGTGGGTCGCGTCGCTTTGGCGCCACCGTCAGACCTCCATTCCTCATTTCGTCCTACGTATAACTTCACCGCCAACCTCATCAACCACTTCGATTTCGAGACGGCGCTCGAAGTCGTGCAACGTTCCTTCGCGCAATTCGAAACTGATCGCCGCCCCGCGGGTACCAAGCGCACGCTTGGTGACCAGATGATCGCGCGACACCACGTCTTAGAGGAGTTGGGCTACGCGCAGCAATGGACACTCAATCAGCAAGGACAACTTCTGCGATCGATATATCACGAGTGCGACCTGCTCGTCGCCGAATCTATTAGCGCGGGCGTCTTCGAGGGACTCGAACCATCGCAACTCGCGGGCCTGCTGTCGTGCTTCGTCTTCGAATCAAAGCGAACGTCGAGAACGCAGAACGCCGCGCGTCAGGTGACTACCAAGAAGCGCAAGACCTTCAACGATCGACTCGGACAGGAACGCCGTGGGAATATGTCCGAGCGAATGATCGAATTGCGCACGATTGCGACCACTATCCGTGAAGTTGAGGATCGCTTCGCGGTGCCGCACGCGAAAGAACCCGACGGCAAGTTCGCCACGACCATCGCGGCGTGGGCGAGGGGTGCGTCGCTCTCGACGGTGTTGGATTTGGCCGACGTCGAAATAGGCCAGACGTCACCGGGCGATTTCGTCAGGAACGCGAAACAGGTGGCCGACCTCTGCGAACAGCTTTCGCGGATGCGCCACCTCACCGGCGTGGCCGACGTCGCGTCAGAGGCGCGAGATGCCGTTTTACGTAGCGTTGTGGCGGGCGCTTCCACCGTCCACCCTCGCGGGTAGTTTCACCCCTAGTCTCGATACTCCATGCATCCCTACGCCACCGAAGAATTCACTGACGCCGAAACGTCGATTCTTCGACGTTATTTCACCAATCTTGAGGGGCCGGTCTTCGCGCTCGTGAATCTTCCCGAGGTGGTGAAGGGCGCATTGTTCGCGCGATACTCGCGATCCTCCAAGAGCCTTCGACGTCTCTTCCTTGACGAGTTCGTGGGCGACCTCGACCTCACGGGCGACCTCACCATCGACGCGACTGTTGGTCTGGAGCGCGCTGACGAGTTGTACCAAAAGATCTTCTACGAATACGGCGACGACTCGGTCGCTCAACTGGGCGGCGTGCATCTCGCCTGCGAGCAGGCGAGCAACATCTTGACCAAAGTGCTCGAACGTGGACGATTGATGAGCTACCTCGAACAGTCGACTCGCTACCTTGGCTACGACAAACGTCTCGCAAACGGGCACTACCGTTTCTACCGAGACCACGACGTCCTCGAATCGCGGTTCGGTGCGCGCTACGTGGGTGAGATGGACCGCATGTTCGACACGTACGCGGAATTGCTTCCGCGTCTCAGCGAACACATCGCGAGAAAATACCCGAAGACTCCTGAAGACACCGATTTCGTGTACCGACAAGCCATTCGCGCGAAGGCCCTTGACGCGGCGCGAGGACTGCTGCCGGCGAGCTCGCTGTCGAATCTCGGCATTTATGCCTCAGGCCAGGCATACGAGGCACTGATCCTTCGCATGCGTGCTCATCCGCTTTCCGAGGTCCGCGACTACGCCGCGCTCATGCTCGAGGAGCTCCGAAAGGTGATTCCCTCGTTCTTGAAACGACTCGACGTACCCGAGCGCGGTCTCGCCTGGACGAGCTATTTTGCGACGACGAACGCTGCGACCGCCGCCCTCGTGCGTGAGAAGACCGCCGATGAGGGCCACGATGCGTCGGGGGAGAGCGTTCGACTTGTGACTTTCGACCCCGAAGGAGAATCGCGGGTCCTCGAAGCAATCGTCGCGGCGAGTTCAACGGTCTCGCACGACGCCGCGGTGCGGGTGGTGGCGAAGATGTCGGTCGAGGAACGACAGCGGCTGATGAAGGCGTACGTGGGTCATCGCCAGAATCGACGTCATCGTCCTGGTCGAGCGTTCGAAGCGACGGACTACCGCTTCGAATTGGTGACGGACTACGGGGCATTTCGAGATCTGCAACGACACCGTCTCTTGAGTATTGAGTGGCAACCCCTCACGGTCGACTTGGGCTTCGACGTGCCTGAGGTGGTGGTCGAAGCGGGTCTCGAGCAGCCCTTCACGGAATCCTTGCACCGCTCGGCCGCGCTCTTTTACGACATGCGCCCCGAGTTCTCGAACCAGAGTCAGTATTGCGTCGCCCTTGCGTTTCGGATTCGCTACGAGATGCAGATGAACGCGCGCGAAGCGATGCACCTGATTGAGCTGCGTTCCGGCCCCCAAGGGCACCCAAGTTACCGGCGCGTCGCGCACGAAATGGCTCGCCTCATCCGCGAACAAGCCGGTCACCGAGCAATTGCTGAAGCGATGCGTTACGTCGATTATTCCGACATCGATCTCGAGCGACTCGAAGCGGAGCGCACCGCGGAGAGAAATCGCCAAAATCACTAGGGTTTGGCGAACATTACGGATTCTTTATACTTTAAGCCCGCACGGAACGGCGAAAAGGCTCTACACTGCCAGCGCTAAAGAGAAGGAAACTTATGGCAAGTGATGGCGACACAGACGAAGTATTTGATGAAGAGGAGCTCGCGGACGGTTTTGACGAAGCAATAATTGCCGAAGAGGACCTCGAGGGGGTTGAAGACGTCGAGGACGTCGAGGACGTCGAGGAAGTTGATGACGTCGCAGTACTCGAAGACATCGAAGAAGTACTACCCGAGGTTGTGGTACCTGATGATGATGACGTCGCTGACGACGCCGACGTGGAACTCGCCCTCGACGAAGTACTCGCCGAGACCATTCGACGCTCGAGCACGCCGGAAGACGATGAAGAAGTGCCCGGGGACCTGGATACGTCCATTGATCCGGCCGAAACCATCCTTCCCAAGCAGGACGATGAATTTCGCTGCCGATCATGCCGGCTCTTGAAGAAAACGAGTCAGTTGGCGGACCGCTCCAAAATGCTCTGCCGCGACTGCATCTGAGCAGCCCTGACGAAGGCGTCGCGACCCGGCATGCAGATATCGACTGCGTCCAAGTGGACGAGCGCCTTGGACGCCCTGTTCACTCTCGCGACTGACGAGGCGTCTACACAACGTGGGGGAGCGAAGTTGATCGCGACCATCCAGGGCACGCAAGCACTCGGCGACGTGCTGCGCTCAGCGATCAGCGATGGTGACGTCGTCGTTGCGTACGACGACGCGACGTTACTCGGATTCGCCTTGTGTCGTCGCGGTGTCTTGGAGGTGGTGTACGTTGCACCCGAACATCGACGAGAAGGTGTTGCTCGCGCGCTGGTGAGCACCGTCGTGCAGAATCGAAGGGAAGTCCTCGACGCGTACGCCCTGCCGGGGGACCGCGCCACGAAGTCGCTCTACGAGTCCTTCGGTTGGAAGGCGCGACTACTTACGATGCGCGCCGAGTAGCAGGACGACGCACGCTGCGTTGCGGTGGAGGCGGTGGCGGAACCTTCATGCCAAGAAGTTTCGCGAATTCAGGTATGGCACCGGCGTTCTTGATGGCCAGAGCCTTGCACGCGTCGTCGTTGGGAATACCGAGTGGCTTGATGTTTCGTCGAATGGACGTGTCGACCGCCAGATTGACGATCTCTTGCCACTTGGCAACGTCCTGATCCGTGTTGAGGGCTTCGGAGGTGATCGTCACCACCTGAGTCGCCACGCTCGCACTCACGCGCGTCGACATGTCCGGAGGTCGCGCCACGAGCCGAAGTGCCTCGAGTACGTTCTTCGATGCAATCGCGGCGTCGAGCTTCTCGGTCCATTGCGTGCGAAGAACTTCGAGACGTGCGGTGAGTGTCGAATGGAGTTCCTTTTGCTGCACTTTCGCCTCGTCATCGAGCGACACCGTCTTTGCGGCGGTGACCACGGCACGTAAGTCGCGTAAACGCAATTCGCGCCCCGCACCAATGGCGCCGGCGGCTTTGTCCTTCCACAACGCGAGATTTGTCTTAGAGAGGAGCTCCTCGGCGATGCGCTCGATCGTCGTCGAGTCGATCGTAGGCCGCCCCTGCGCGACCGCGTTCTTGTTCTGTTCGGCGACGGCATTTCGCACGGCGGGCATCCCCCCGCGCAAGAGTTGCTCTGCGACGGGAAGTTGCTCGGGGGAAAGTGTCGCGAGCAGTGCGTTGCGATACATCGTCGTCATGGGTGGTCCCGAAGGAGGACCGGTGCGTTCGGTGCGGGCGCCGCGTGCCGGCCGGGCCGTGCGGGCCCCTTCGGCGCGAGGAGCGCGAGTGGGACGTGGGCGTTCGGTTCGCTCTGCGTGCTCGCCAGTCGCCCCGCGATCGGGTCGATCACCTGTCGGTGGTCGGTCCTTGCCTGTCGGTCGGCCCGCCGGACGTTTGGGACGCGCTGGTCGTGCGTCGCCTTCGTGGCTATCGCGACGAGGTCCTCGACCCTTGGGCGCGTACGTGACGACGACGTCGGGACCCGGCTTCGCGACGGGGAGCAATTCGACTCGTTCGTTCTTGGGGTCGAGCGGCGACGCGGTTTTCGCGGGGAGCACGGCCAGGATCTCGATGCCTTCCATGTACTGCTCGATGTCGGCCCGGTAGACCTTGCCCACGACGGGGCCCCCGGGAATCAAAGATGTGTCAAGTACACCCTTGGGTAGTTTGGCTCCGGCCGCGCGCCACGTGGCCAGTTGCCCAGTAACACTGGTGATTTCAATCTCAATGCGACGAGGCATAGGTGTCCAATCTAGTCGAAGGCGAAACTTCAGGCATTTCCAGCACTTTTAAGTCATATTGAGAATCGATTGCCTAGCATGGCTCCGTGACTACTGAGATGCCCAAGCCCAAAAAGAAGAAGCCCGCAGCCAAGACGGACGTTCCCCTGAAGGCGTCGGGGGCCCAAGCGAGTGCGCTCGCCAAGAAAGTCACTGGAACGAAGAAGGCCAGCGCCACGACGAAGGCTGCCGCGCGCAAAGCGCCCGCCAGAAGTGTCACCAAGGCCGCCGCGAAAAAATCAGCACCCGTCGCAAAAACCGCGAAGAAAGTAAGCGCCGTTTCGAAAAAGCCGAAAATTCTAAAAGCGCCGCTCATCGCGAAGGAGCCCGTTGCCGCCGTCGCCCCGGTGGTGTCGGCAACGACAGCTCCAGAGCCCTCACGCGAAGCGGCGCAGACTCCGTTGTCGCCTTCATCTGCTTCGTCGGCACCGCGTGAACCGGTGACGGCCGCAGTTCCGTCGCCTCCCGCGCCCATTTTTGAGACAAGCCCGGTGCACACCGATCCGGCGCCGTTGTCATCCCAAGTTCGCACGTCACGCACGCTCTGGTCATCACGCGTCTCACTGCTCTTAGTCGCGGCATTGGTCGGGGGATTAGCCGGACACTTCGCGTCGCGCAGCACGACCAAGAGCGGCGGCGTCACCATCAATTCGGTCACCAACGCACCAGGAGCCGCGATACTGCCCAACGGCATGAGCATCCCCAAATTGGTGCACCACGTCGACACGTCCGTCGTGTCGATCGACGTGAAGGGCAGCGGCATCGAAGACCAGGGGAGTGGAATGATCATCTCGTCCAACGGACTCGTCGTGACCAACAACCACGTGATCGCGGCCGCCGTCCAGAGTGGGACCATCACCGTGACACGCACGGGGTCATCTAAAGCACTGCCGGCGACCCTCGTGGGTACCAACCCCATAGACGACGTCGCGTTGATCCGCATCACCGGAATGTCGGGGCTACCAACAGTCACGTTCGGTAACTCGAAGGAACTCCAAGCGGGCGACGCGGTCGTCGCAATTGGCAACGCGCTCGGTCTCGCGGCGGGGACCCCGACAGTGACGTCGGGAATCGTCTCGGCCCTCGGGCGCACCGTCACCGCCAGTTCGGGTACCGCGACCGAAACGCTCAACAATTTGATTCAAACCGACGCCGCGATCAACCCTGGTAACTCCGGAGGACCATTGCTCGATTCCGAGGGCGACGTCATTGGCATGAACACCGCGGTCGCGGGCACGCTTCCTGACGGGACAAGCGCCCAGAACATCGGGTTCGCCATTCCGGTGTCGACGATTGAGTCGTTGTTGAAGTCTCTCGAAGCGGGCGAGAGCATTGTCAGCCACGGCGCGTTTATTGGCGTCGAAATCACCTCGAACACGCCCGCACTCAAGGCCCAATACGGATTCTCGATTTCCAGTGGGGCAGTGGTGTTGAGTGTGATCGCGGGCACCGGGGCCGCAATTGCCGGAGTGCACCAAGGCGACATTATTGTGGGCGTCAACAACCTTCCGGTGTCCAACGCCCAAGACGTCTCGAGCATCATCTCGAATTTCAAACCTGGCGACCTGATCGAATTGCAAATCCTTCGTGGCACCACGCATCTGACGATCCACGTAACCCTTGGATCGGCGCCGAAGGGCAGCTAGGCGAGCGTCGCGATTCCCCCGTCGACCGGCAGAATTGCTCCGGTGATGTAGCTCGACGCCGGCGATGCCAAAAATATGGCTGCACCAGCCATATCACTGGGTTTGCCGATACGCTTCATCGGCGCCGCGTGAGCGATCGCGTCGCCCATCGCTTCGAGCGTCGCATGCATCATCTTGGATTCAAAAGGGCCGGGCGCGATGGCGTTCACGGTGACCAGCGGCGCCATGTGCTTTGCGAGATGGCGCGTCAGCTGGTGCACCGCTGCCTTGGAGGCCGAATACGCGTAGGTCTCCAAGATGGGCACATGGATACCGTCAATCGACCCAATGTTGATGACTCGCGATGGATTCTCAGCACTGGCGGAATGTTCGAGCAATGGTCGAAGAAATTTCGTGAGGTGGAAGACCCCCTTCACGTTAAGAGCGAGTACTCGCTCGAACGCAGTTTCGTTGTACTCCTCCATCGGGGCTCCCCACGTGGCGCCCGCGTTATTGACTAGCACGTCGAGATGGTCTTCACGGCTGGCGATCTCGTGGGCGAGGCGTTCGCATTCCGCTTCGGTGGAAAGGTCGGCGGGTAGCGAAATGCACTCACCGTTCGCACTCAACTCCTTCGCGAGTGCGTCACACACGTCAGCTTTGCGCGACGAGATGTAGACGCGAGCGCCGGCATCGACGAAGCCGCGGGCGATCATCTCGCCTATGCCCCGGCTCCCTCCGGTAACGAGCACGACCTTTCCCGAAACGTCAAAAAGTGAATTCATGTGGCGAAGTGTAGGTCAGACGGAGTGCGAGACGAGGAAGGCCGTTCGAGGGCGTGGCAACTCGGGACGACGTTCGTGCGCGAGCACGAGTGCTTCTTCGACGTCAAAGGCCGGCACGATTTCTTGATCGAGGCCGCGATACAGGTCACCCCAGATCACTCGGAACTGGTGGGTACCTGAGGGGCTCAACTAAGGGCCGACCCGCAAACTGGCAACCGCACTCTGGCTCACGACATCTTTGCTCGAAGTCGCGTAGAAGGCGTGAATAATCCATACACCGCTCGACGTGAAGTTGAACGCGCACTCGACCTGGCTGTAGGAGATCGTCTGATAGGCGCACACGAGATTCGGTTCATCGGCAGCGATCGGAGCCACGGCGACAATCCGCACCACGCCCGACGTATGCGCCGGAATGACGTCTACGATGATGTTGAACTCGCCATTGCTTGCTGAGGCCGGATTGACGTTGTCGCTGTAATCGAACGAGAGCGTAGTCCCTGGAGGCGTGCTCAAATCAGCCCCCGCCGGAATGGCGAGGAAACCGACACTAACGGCCAGAAAAACCGCAGCACAAAGAATCCGACGCATGCCGTTAAGTATAGTCACAGTTAATCGGAACTAACGCCGATAATGTACGTTATGTAAAGTGAGTAAGTTGACACTCAAGGAGTACACCACCCCCTGCAACCGATCAAGGACTCCAAATTTGTCCACCTGACAACACTGCCCGTCACCAATCAAGGGCCGCCAGAGCCCTTCTAGGGCGTTCTAAGGGCTGTTTCGCCTCGAGTTGACCACAGGATCTACGAGCCAAGGCATCTGGGGCACTTAGACATAGGACGATGGGCTACGTCCATCGCCCTTCGCCGACTCGACAGACGAAGTACCAATTTTTGATTTCTTTTTCTTCTTCTTTTTCTTCTTCTTGGCATCATGGCCGTGTTGCAGTTCCATGGCTGCCTTCTTACGATCATTCTTCCTCTGGAGCCCAATTGCCAAGCCTTGCCCTACATTCATGGGAGCGGGTTGTAACACTTCACGGACAGCGTGAGCGGTGGCGTCGATCGTCACGAAGGATGGAATGAACGAGGGATCAAGTGCGGGACCAGGCTCACCGGCCGGTCGCCTGCGCGAAGGAAGGTCACTTCGGCGTCGCAAGTGGAGTCGTGAATACCGGAGTTCGAAGAAGAAGGTTGCGAGAGGAACGAAAATTACTAGAGCAACTATCAGCCAGCCGTACCAATGAAATGAGACAAATTGGGAGATAGCGACTTGGCCGTCCGGCAGTACCTTTCCAACCATCGAAATTCGTTGGCCGGGGCGGACAAAGTCACGAAACCCCGACTTGGTTCGAAACTGTGCGGGCAGGAGACCGGTATTTACGAGGGCCACGCGCTCGTAGCCGTTCTTCGCCACACTCGTCGCCACCGTCGTCGCTCGGATGAGAGGTTTGACAACCCAAATTGGTACCACGACGATCAAGATGGCAAAAAATCGATCGTAGTCCCGTCGCACTCGTGCTTCGATCTGTCGACGCAACAGCAACACCAAAGCGACGCCGACCGCAAGAAACGGAAGCCCTTCGCTGAAATAACCCATTCCCCAAAAGGTTGCGACGGCAACGCCTCGTACGTCCGAGGGCGACACGGTCCAAGGATCGACAATGTTGGCCGCGTCCCCCTTCGTTAGAAACGTTCCGTTCGCGAACACCTTGACTACTCGGTGGGTGTACACCGTCGCGAGACCGGGAGGTACGAAGCTCACCGTCTCCCCCTTGCGAACATCCGTGTTGGCCGGAAGTGGACGGTCAATGACCAGCGAACCCACACACACTTCTGGGCACATCGAAGCCGTCGTCACCCGATACAGAGAGCCTCCACTCAAGAGCCATCCGACCTGTGCGAGAACCGCAATCGCAATGATCGTGAAAAAAATGCGGAGGTCCCAGGGAATTGGTGGACTGAATGGTTTGGCACGCCGATCCGTGAACTCTCGCCGATCCAAACGTTGCAGGCGACGAAGTTCCGCTTCGCTGATTTGGACCGTGCCCCCACCATCAGTAGTCACGCTCACAAGATTGCCACTCCAGAGGGGTACGAAAGTTGCGACGAGAACGTCGAGAGACTCTCATAAAACAGCAGTGGCACGAGAACGTGCAAACCAGCGACCCCGGTTGCCGCGGCCGAGCCGAGCTTCATCGTCACCGTGACCGTGACGGGCGCTCCCGTCGCTGGACTCGTCATGGGACGTGAGCCAATGTTGCTTGCCGTCACCGCGCTGGTAGGTGCACCGCAAGCGCCACTGCCCGCAGGTACTACGCACGATGTCGTCGAACCCACCGTAGTCTGGACGGTCACATATATGAGTGCACACGCCGAAGACGACGTCGAATCTGTGAGGGGCCAATACGACAGAGGCGACAACGCCAACGCGCGCGTCTCTTCATCCGCGAAACTTGGTGCGCTGTAAAGACTCGTAACTTGTGCTTGCGAGAGTTGCGTTGAATAGAGACCTGCCTGCGCCAAACTGCCGTTGAAGTTGTAATCGGTCGTCGTATCGCCCCAGCCGAGCACATAGGCGAAACCGAGGTGCCAGAACATCGTGTAGTTCTGCCCGGCGGTGCCGGCCGAGTTATAGGCAACCTGAGAACCATCGACATACATGTATTCGCCCAATGAGCCATAGGACACGACGACGAAATGCCAGTTGCCGTCGTCGTAAATTCCTGGCGACGTCACTTCGTCAAGGGTGCCGGCGTCGTTAATACCAAAGACGAGGTGCCCGGTTGGATCGATCCATAAGTCCCGGTCCCAGCTACCTGGCGTGCCGTCGAGGCGCGTCGTATTAGCACCCATGATGGCCCCTTGCGACGTGGTCTTAAACCAAATGGACGCCGAGAGCGTGGTTGGGTTGGAGTACGTCCTTGTGGTATCGATGTCGTTGCCCGACGTTCCTGGAAGCGTCACGGCGTTCCCGCCCAACGTGGTGGGGCCGGTAGAACCCGTCGTAACGGTACCCTCTGGGTCACCGGTATTGCTGTTCCCAGACGCATCGATAAACGTTTGCGTGATCATGTCAGTAAGTGGCCAGTAGGACAATGGTGACAGGGCGAGGGCACGTGTTTGTTCGTTATCTGCACTCGTCGCGTTGTAGAGATTGGTTACCTGCGCTGACGTTAATTGCGTCGAAAACAAGCCCGCTGCGGCGAGTGTGCCATTGAAGTTGTAATTGGTCGTCGTATCGCCCCAACCGAGCACGTAGGCGAAGCCAAGGTGCCAATAAATCGTGGCGTTCTGACCTGCGGTGCCGGCAGAGTTAAAAGCAACTTGAGAACCATCGACGTACATGTATTCACCCGAGGACCCATAGGAAACAACAACAAAGTGCCAGTTCCCGTCGTTGTAGACACCCGGAGAAGTGACTTCGTCAAGATTGCCTGCGTTGTTGACACCAAATACCAGATGGCCGGTTGGATCAATCCAGAGATCTCGGTCCCAACTTGTGGGTGTACCGTCGCCCTGGGACGTATTCGCACCCATTATTGAACCCTGCGACGTAGTTTTGAACCAAATCGAAGCCGAAAGTGTCGTGGGGTTGGCATACGTCTTCGTGGTGTAAATGTCCGAACCCGAAGTACCAGGCAGCGAGACTGCATTGCCCCCTAACGTGGTGGGACCGGTGGCACCAGTCGTAACGGTGCCCTCCGGATTTCCCGTGTTGGCGTTGCCCGAGGCGTCGGCGAAAGTTTGAGTCGCCGCGCTCAGATTAGGGACAGTACCGGTGTAAGAGGTCGTGCCACTGTCAGTCATTGGCCAGTAGAACGACACGCCATCAGCGGACACCTGGGCGTTGTAGGTTGACTGGGTTGTCTCTCCGTATAGCGTCGAGATCTGGGCTGTGGTCAAAGGCGAAGGAAAGATAGCCAGCCCATTGAGTGAACCATTAAAATAGGCGTTGGTCGGCTTATCGGTCCAGGACGGCGCTCCGTCGAGTTCCGCACCCCAGCCGAAATGCCAGTATCCGTTGTAGTTATACGCTGTCGTCGCAGCGTTGGACGCCACTTCGGCGCCGTTGACGTAAAGCCGATCCCCGGCGGACGAACTGATACTCGCGGCAAAAAAATTCCACGTTCCCGCAGTGTACGTTGAGGGACTCGTCAATTCGGTAACCGCACTGGCGCTGGTTGCCGTCGCCCACACCAAGTGACCCGCTGAGTCGATCCAAAGCTCGCGGTCGTTATCGACAGTAAGAGTGTTGGCTTGCGCGTTCGAGTAGGAGACAATAGTCCCCTGATTTGCCGACGTCTTGAACCATCCCGTGATGGTGAAATTGGCGGCGGCGCCCTCGTTGAGGTTGGTCTCGGTCCAACCTGTGGATCCGTCGTACGTGGCGGCGGTGGATGAGAGTTGGGACATCGTGGTACCGAGTGTCACCCCGTAAAATGGAAAACCATAATTACCATTTCCACCAAGGTCGTTGAAATACTGCAACCCACATCCAGTCGAGGAAAGCAGACCACTCCCCCCGCTTAGCGAACCTACCGACGTGAGTGTCGTCACCGCACTCGATGCAGTCGTCGACAACGCGGCCGAAGGGAGTGGATTTCCACTACACGTCGTCGAATTCGACCCCGAAATGGATCCAGTTACGGGAGTACACACGACCGACGTTGGAGTGGTGCCAGACATCAGGAGATTTCCACTCGAAAACGTGTTTGTTGTATTTAAGATCGTGGCCGTGAAAATAGCAGCCGACGCAACGATTGACGGCAGCACCGCATACATCACGGCCGCCGCCGACGCTCCGCCAAACAATCGCCAACGTCGATTCACGCGCGGTCTGTCCTTCATAAGTGAATTTCTAATTGATAAGAGACCATGCGCGATTGTTCCTCGCAAATCATTGGAACATCGTTGGCAATTACCGACACCTACCGCCCTCACCCACCCGAAGACTTCGCTGCCCCCGCAAACTTTTAGTTCGCGGGGGCAGCGAGAATACTTACGCGCTTATTCCTATGACTGACTCCATGTCATAGTCTGCGACGCTGCCAAACCCTGATCGATATTCGTGGCCGTGGTGTCCAGCATGACCGTGAAGGTGTACGTCTGGGATCCCGCGGGCGCGAGCAATGGAAGACCAGGGCTCGAGGAGTTCGTGAAGGTGGTCGACGCGACACCGGCGAGGGTACCGGAACTCGTCGGCGTTGCGGGACACGCGGCCGAGGCATTGGCGGGATACAAGCACTTTGAGCCGTAACCTACGCTGAAGTCGACCTTGCCACAAAATCCAGAGGTGTCGCTACCGACGTAGCCGTTGGCGTCGGACGCCGCTGCGGCGCTGCACGTACCAAAGGCGAGCGATTCCGCGGCCGCGGTCAACGTACCCACGTTCGTCATGGTGATGGTTGTGGTGAGTGGGGTACCCGCGGGCTTCTGGTCGAGCGTACCGATCAACTTGTTGATGGCGCAGTTCGCCGAGTTGGTCGACGTCACGGTGCCGCCCGAACCAGAACCGGTCGAGTAGCAGGTGGTGGCGCCTTGGGACTCTTCTAACTGCATGGTTCCCGCGGAAAACGTGTTGGCGTTGTTCACAATTGTTGCACTAAAACCTGAAAACGTCACGGCGGCGGTCGAACCTAAAGCAAGCACCGCGACAATCGCCGCAGTTAGGGCAGCCGACCGGCCAGCCAAGTGGTAATGGCGCCTCATCTGTAGGTTCTCCTTATGTACGTTTTTCTACAATCTGTAGGTCAAACTCAACAATCGTAATTATATCGCAGCACTTTGTGACAAACCTGTGAACTCTATACGCTCACTGAATTCACAGTCAATTCTCATTATTTCTTTGGAAAATATGGAAACTCGAACTCGATGATTATTTCTAGAAACCAAGTAAGAGAACGTTGAAATCGAATTCGAATGATCTACGAATGCCACGCCCCATGATGTTGAAACCTGCGAGAGGACATTGCGCCAGGGCAAATCGGTTACTTCAAAGCCGCGCCGTTCAATCTTCCCAACGGATTGCAGTGTTTGTGTTTCAGGACGCCTCAAAGTGCTTTCTCTCAACATTCGTGCGATAACTTTTGTTCAATCCATGTCCGCAAAGTCCGTGCTCACATCGAAGCAATTGATGCGAGCAGTCGTCGCAGTGGCATCTGGTGGCGCACTCGGCACTCTTCTTCGCGATCTCTTACTTCGATCTAATTGGTTGAATTTTGCTTCATCGAACACGGGCTCGTTCGGATACTACGGTCAACCATCCAGCTCCGCATGGTTTAGCGAGATTCCTTGGATGTTGCTGATCATCAATTTCATGGGCGTTCTTATCGCGACGTACGCGCTCCACGAACCGCTTCGAAATCTCGATTCCAACAACCTCAGTCGTCTTCTCGTCATCACCGGTTTCTTTGGCGGTTTCACGTCGTACTCTGGTCTCTTTGTTGATATCGCCGCAGTGTGGCACCACTCAGCCACGGGCGGACTGGTCGTGGGTCTCGGCGCTGTGCTTAGTGGCGTGCTCGCGGCGTGGCTCGGTTTAAAAGTGCGTTTCCGTTGGAAGCTACAGCCGCAGTGAACCTGTTCCTGGTGGTACTCGCCGGTGCGCTGGGATGCGTGGTCCGCTATGTCGCTGAGTATCTAGTGCGTCGACGGCATCCGACGCAACGTCCATGGGCAACCGTCGCGGCGAACGTAGTCGGGACTGGCATCGCCGGGTGGGCGGCCTATCAATTGACGAGCATCACCGACATCCATCTGCACGCAATCGTCCTCACCGGGTTTTGTGGAGGACTCACGACATTTTCGTCAGCCTTCGCGGTGCCCGCAATCCTTCAGCGAGAACACCACGTTGGATATTCGGTCACGCTCGTCATCGCGACACCCGCGCTTTGTGCACTCGCGTTCCTTGCCGGAATGTCGCTCGCTCATTAGACGCCGTCCGCGTCAGCGCTACCGACGAGACGTGCAGCTTTTGACCAACCACTCGAACGTTGGATCGGGAGCGCGCAGTAATTCAGGATGCCACTGCACGCCCAGTACTTGGCCGTCGGCACTCTCGAAGCCCTCGATCACGTCGTCACTCGCGTACGCACTTGGCACGAGTCCCTCGCCGAGTTCGTGCACAGTTTGGTGATGGAGCGAATTGACGGCTATGCGCTCACCCAGCAATGCCGAAATGATCGTCTCATTAATACAAGTCACGTCGTGCGTGGCCGTGTGCCCATCGATGTCCCACTGGGGGTGTCCTGCCCCCTCGTCGAGCTCGACGTGCTGATTGAGCGTTCCTCCGTGCGCAACGTTGACCAACTGGAATCCGCGACAGATGGCGAGTACTGGTAATTCACGAAGGCGTGCCGCCCGATAGAGAGCGAACTCCCACTCGTCGCGGTCGACCTCGAGGGGACCCAACTGGTCGCCGTTGGTCGCCCCGTAGCGGCTCGGCTCGACGTCCGCGCCTCCACTCAGCACTAATCCGTCGAGATGCTCGACCATCTCACTTGGTTCGGCATCGCGAGTCAACTCGACCGGAAGTCCCCCAGCAAGAGCGATTGAGTGCACGTAGTCGGTGAAGTGCAGGTCAAAACGTAGTCCCGACATCGCCACCGGCACGGACTCGCCCAGACGCGACGCGGGCCAGCGTCGACCCGTGACTCCGATGAGCGGCTTCGTCATCCAGTCATTCTAGGTTGGTCACTCGCCAAGAGGCTTGTCGCGACCGACGACTCACGCGCGCTGAGCGGCATCCTCAGTTGAGATAAGGTGACGGGCCGCGCGTGCTTCGTCGACTCTGGAGACAGGCGTGCTCTGAGGCGCACGATGGAGCGACTCAGGATTGCTCTGTGCTCGCAGAGCGATTCGCTCGACCGCAAGCGCCAATGCTTCGAGGGTCTGAGGACTCTCGGTCTCGGTGGGTTCGAACATCAGGGCCTCTTCGACGATGAGTGGAAAGTACACCGTCGGGGAATGAAAGCCCTCCTCCAGTAACGCCTTTGCGACGTCGAGACCGCGAATGCCATATTGATCTTTAAGCTTCGTCGCGGTCAGGACACATTCGTGCATGCACATTCGGTCATACGCCGCGGGCAGCGTGTCTTCGAGACGTTTGCGCAACCAGTTCGCGTTCAAGACCGCATGCTGGGCAACGCGCGTAAGACCGTCGGCCCCGTGCACGTCAATGTAGGCCAGCGCTCGTGCGAGCACCATGGCATTGCCGTGCCAGCCGTGCACTCGGCCAATTGAGCGCGAAGGTCGTCGCCACTCATAGGCGCCAGAGCTGGCGCGCGTTGCCTTGGGACCCGGCAGAAATTCCTCGAGGCGCAGCGACACGGCGACAGGACCTGCGCCGGGACCTCCCCCGCCGTGAGGTGTGGCGAAAGTCTTGTGCAGATTCATGTGCACGATGTCAAATCCCATGTCGCCTGGTCGCACCGCGCCAAGAATTGCGTTCAGATTGGCGCCGTCGTAGTAGAGCAGTCCCCCGACCTCGTGCACGGCGCTCGCGATCTCTACGATCTCTTCTTCAAAGAGTCCCACGGTGTTGGGGTTGGTCAACATAATCCCCGCGACGTCCGGACCCAACGCAGCCTTCAAGGACGCTAGGTCGACGAGACCACGTTCGTTGGAGGGAATGGTCGTCACTTCATAGCCCCCGAGGGTCACCGACGCGGGATTGGTGCCGTGCGCAGAGTCGGGAATCAACACTCGCGTACGAAGGTCACCTCTCGCTTCGTGATAGGCACGCATCAATAACAGTCCCGTCAACTCCCCCGCGGCGCCCGCCGCGGGTTGCAGCGTCGCCGCACTCATGCCCGTAATTACGCATAGTTTCTCCTCCAAAGTGACGAGTAACTCCAACCAACCTTGGCAGAGTTCCGCGGGCACCCCGGGGTGGACGCTATTGAGGCCAGGGTCCGCCGCAACGGCGTCACAAAACTTCGGGTTGTACTTCATTGTGCACGAACCGAGCGGGTACATACCGAGATCGACGGAGAACTGACGATGCGAGAGTCGCGTGAAGTGCCCCACGAGGTCCCGTTCGGACAGCTCGACGAGATCAACGTCGTGCGCATTGAGGTGCTTGCGTGGGACGAGCTCCTCGAGTGCCACGGCGGGCACCTGGGTGGTACGGAGTTGATACGCGTGTCGACCCGGTACCGACATCTCGAACATCGTGGGTTCGGTCTCGTGTCCGAGCAACGGCGCCGACGCTGCCCGTCCTCCCGGAGCGGACGTCATCAGCGCACCACCTTTCGAAGCACGTCCACGTAGTGATCGATCTGCTCACGTGTCCGTCGCTCGGTCACGGCGACCAATACCACGTGCGACGGGTCATCGAGGGACCCGTCGGGTCCGTTCGTCAACTCCGCGACGCTCAGCCCGCCCAGCACGCCGTCCTCGCACATGGCGCGCAGCACCTCGCTCGCGTCGTGGGGCACGCGCAGCGCGAACTCTCGAAAGAATGGACTCGTCGAGACGGGACGCACACCATCGATCGCACACGCTTGGTCGAAGAGGTAGTGCGCCCCTTGGGCGCAGCGCGTCGCCACTTCTCGGAGCCCTTGGGTGCCGAGCCAACCGAGTTGGATGGCGGCGGTGACCGCCATCAAGGTCTGATTGGTGCAGACGTTCGACGTCGCCTTCTCGCGTCGGATGTCCTGCTCACGAGCGCGCAGTGTCGTGACGAAGGCGCGTCGATCATTGGAGTCGACCGTCTGACCCACGATGCGTCCTGGTAAGCGACGCACCTGCTCGGTGCTACAGGCGAAGAGACCGAGGTACGGTCCCCCGAAGGCAAGTGGGGTCCCGAAAGGTTGACCCTCGCCAACAAAGACGTCCGCGCCCCATTGACCCGCCGTCTTCAACACCCCCGCCGCGATCGGGTCCGCACCGAGCACCAACAACGCGTCATTGGCCACTGACAGTTTCTTCGCCACACTCACGTCCTCGAGCACGCCGAGGTAGTTCGGGTAACTCGCCACGATGGCCGCCGCCCCCGTCGCGTCCACGCTGTCCCAGTCGCTCACGCCGTCGCGCAACGGCACCTCGACGACGTCGTAGCCGGTGCCCGCGGCGAACGTACGCACCACTTCGCGCCAATGAGGGTGCACGCCCGACGAAACCACCATCTTTGATCGCTGGGTTGCGCCGGCCGCCATGTTGAGCGCCTCGACGAGCGCAGTCGCGCCATCGTAAAGCGACGCGTTCGCGATGGGCAGGCCACTGAGGCGCGAAATGAGCGTCTGGTACTCAAAGATCGCCTGCAAGACCCCTTGGGCGACTTCCGGTTGATAGGGCGTGTAAGCGGTGACGAACTCGGAGCGTGACCCGAGCATCTTGACGACCGCGGGTACCTCGTGGTCATACGCTCCCGCCCCCGCGAAACACGTGAGCGTGGAACCTTGGGCTCGATTGGCACGCGTGAGGCGGCTGAAGTAGTCAGCGACGTCGGGTTCACTCAGACCCGCCGGCAGATCGAGGCCTTGACTGAGCCGTACCGCCGCGGGGATGTGGTCGAAGAGTTGTTCCATCGACGACAAACCAAGGAAGCGCAGCATCGACGACACTTCATCATTCGTGTGCGGTAGATAGTCGGCCACGTTCATTTCACCTTTCGCACGAAGGGCAACGTACAGATCTGCGCGTCGAGTACACGCCCGCGCATCGAAACGCTCACCGTCGAGCCGGCGTCAGGCGCGTCGTGGAGCAATCCCATCCCAATGCCACGCTCGAGCACCGGCGAGAAATTACCCGAACAGAGTTCACCTAGTGCTCGATCCTCGAAGGAAACGACCGCGCCGTCGCGAAGGGGCTGGCGACCCTCAACGATGAGGCCCGTGAGTTGACGACGCGGCCCACGTGCACGTTCCTCTTCGACCGCCTCCTTGCCACGAAACGTCTTCTTGTCCAAGCCGAGCACCCAGCCGAGTTTCGCTTCGAGCGTGGTCGACTCGAGCGTCAGTTCGTGACCGTAGAGCGGCAGCGCCGCCTCGAGGCGCAAAGTGTCGCGGGCGCCGAGACCCGCGGGCGTAATCCCCGCCCCCACCAACGACGCGAGGAGCTCGTTGGCGACTTCGTTGGGGGCAGCGATCTCGAGCCCGTCCTCACCGGTGTACCCGGTGCCGGCAACTCGAACTTCAGTGCCGCGAAAGTCCATTCGCTCGACGTGGAATCGACCAATCGTCGCGAATCGTTCATCCACCGTGGCGACCTTCGCACGGGCATTGGGACCCTGAACCGCGAGCACGCAGCGCTCGCTCGTCACGTCCACGCCCGGCAGCGCCGAAGTGACCCCTGAAGTGTTGGACGCGTTGGGCATCACGTCAAAGGAGTTAGGTCCCACCCACCACACGATGATGTCGTCGACGACGAATCCGTCGTCGTTCAAGAGGTGCGTGTACTGCGCGCGTCCGGGGGCAATCTTTTCGAGGTCGTTCGTGAGGGTGTCCTGGAGCACATCGAACATCCCCGGACCGTCGCAACGCACGGTGCCCAAGTGGCTCACGTCAAAGACGACCGCGTCACGTCGACACGCCAGGTGCTCGGCGACTGTGCCACTCGCGTACTGCAAGGGCATGAGCCAGCCGCCGAACGGGACTATCTTCGCCCCTAGTGCCACGTGCGCGTCGTAGAGAAATGGGCGCCGGTCGCTCATGGCTGCAACATTACGCCGCCAGGTCCGCGAGCGAACCGAGATCGTGGCGACGAAGTATCTTCGCGAAGTCGCGCTGGTACACCACAAGCAGGTTGACCTCGGGATATAGGTGGCGAAACTCGCGGACCTTGTGGTTCTTCTTGGTGACGAGTCGTTGTTCGAGCACGGTGAGTTCGATGAAAAGACGTCGGGCGGGAACGTAAAAGTCGGGTCGAAAGCCCCTCACGGGTTGTCCTAGTTCATTCCACGCGAGCGGGAACTCAATTGGTTCGTACTGCCAGTCAAATCCGTAGAGCGTGAGCAAGGTCGCGAACAAGTGCTCACTGGGGTGGGCGAAACTCGTCGATGCCGTGCTATTGACACTGGGGTGACGCGCTTTAGAGCCACCACGCAGGAATTGGGGCGTCACGCCGAGCGGTGCTCCCTCTCCGACGTTGCGAGTTGTTCTTTCGAGATCGTGGAGGTGAGTTCGGCCACCACGCTCCCCAGGGGCACGATGTTGAACACACCTTGTCCCCCGCGTAATAAGTCAACGAGATCGCCGTCATCGTGCGCGAGTACCGAACCACTGTCACTTAAGACGAGACTGCTCGCCGCAAGATCCGCACCGAGCGCACTACGTAAACATTCGACGGCCTGTCGCGCTCTCGCGAGCGAGACGCCGGAATTGAGAAGCGACTTGATGACCTTCACTTCGAGGACGTCGCCGTAGGAGTACGTGCGCTTCGATCCGCTGCCATTGGCCGGAGTTATCGACGGCGTCACGAGGTCGGTACGCGCCCAGTAGTCCAACTGGCGATACGTCACGCCCGTCAAACGACACACCGTGGGTCCGCTAAATCCAGTTGTCACCGAAACACTCATCCGCTCATCCTCCCGACAGAGTCTGCTCCAGACTACCCCGAGGGACTACACCGCTGTAATTATTGGCTGGGTGCCTCATTTTGCGTTGTTTGGCACATCCTTAACGCTCGTGAGGCTGGACTCGACTATTCGAGCAGCAAGTCGGGGCGTCCAAGTGAGGGGCTGGACGCTTCGGCGTGTAATCGAGCGGGAATGCGCCCAGCCCGACGCGCCAGTCGTCCTGCCGTCACGGCCTTCTTTAATGCTCGTGCCATCAACACTGGCTCCAGTGCTCGGTTAATCGCCGAAGCGACGAGTACCCCGTCGCAGCCGAGTTCCATCGCGAGAGCAGCGTCTGACGCAGTCCCCACTCCCGCGTCGAGCAGCACCGGCACCTCGATCCTCTCGCAAATGAGGCTTAGCGCATGCGGGTTTCGAATTCCGAGACCTGAGCCAATCGGTGATCCAAGTGGCATCACCGCGACGCAACCAACTTGCTCGAGACGCTGCGCGACAATGAGATCGTCGGAAGTGTACGCCCAGACTTCGAAACCATCACTCGTCAATTTCTCCGCCGCAATCAAGGTCTCGCTCGTGTCA
>CAJCJA010000054.1 GCA_903970515.1 Candidatus Saccharibacteria bacterium CG_4_10_14_0_2_um_filter_52_9 | reverse complement strand
GATGCTCGCGGCGAACCCTCCGAGAGTGGCGCTCAAGGATTCCGTGTGTGACTCGAAATTTCGCACTTTCGCCGCCAGTGAATTGCCCCTGTCGCAGCGCTACCTACACGGCTCGACTCAATGGCGAAAGTCCTACTCCCGACGCAACGAGGTCGAGCGTTTGTTCGCGAACGCCAAGGACCAAGCAGCGGAGAACTTGCGCCGTGGTTCGATCCGTGTGCGCGGCATCGTGAAGATGGGTCTGCTCGTGGCCCTCTCGCTCGCGAGTGTGAATCGACGTTTGGCTCTGAGCTACGAACGACGCCAACCCCAAGCACCGAAGCGTGGTCGTGGGCGCCCGCGCAAGCATCCAGTAGTCGTGATGGCGCAAGCCGTCGTCAGCGCCACAACACCTACGCCACTTCGCGTCTGAGCGAAACTACTGACTAACACCTCGACCGCATCGGGACCCTGCACGTCTCGATGCGCTAGCTCGACGATCAACGCCACCTAAAGAGGTGGCGCTTTTTTATTACGACGACTTTTTTGTTGGCCGCGGAGACATTTTCTCGTCCATTAGCTTGGAACTACGCATTTTCGAGGACTTATGAATACTCAAAGCCCTACTTATGAATATCTCTCGAAGTGGGCGCTGAGGGACTCGAACCCCCGACCTGCTGAGTGTAAATCAGCTGCTCTAACCAACTGAGCTAAGCGCCCGCAAGAGTGCAAGTCTACTTCCAGCAATCCAGAGGAAACGCCGGTGATCTTCCTCGCGTGCTCCTTCTCGATCGCTGCCCACATCTCGAGATTCCATGCAAAACAACGACAATATGTGAGCGGTTCTCAATACAATCTGAACGATCGTCGATCCAATTTCATACGCTTCCCGCGTTGATCATGTAATTCAGGAGCGACTTCGACGCGCAGAAGACCGGGCGGCGCTGCACCGCCTCTGACGTGACCAACTCCTCGCTCAAATAGTCGCCATCGGATCCTCCCGCTTCCCGCAAGATCAGCAATCCTGCGAGATAGTCCCAAGGATTGAGCGTCGAGTGCTGCGCAACCGCGTAGACGTCAAGCGAGCCATCTGCGACGAGACAGATCTCGAGGCTCGCCGCGCCCATTGAACGACTTTGTGCCCAACCCAGATGACGCGCTGGTAAGCCTGAAAAACTCATGAGTGAATTCGCGGGTATTTCTTGAGCACTGACGTGAATGGATTCGCCATCTCGTGTCGCGCCGGCGCCGATCTCCGCCTCAAAGACGGTGCCGGTCGCCTGGTTCATCACGAGTCCCGCGATGAGTTCCTCATCGCGCAGCACGGCAAGACTCGTCGCGTAAAAGGGCACTCCACGATCGCAGTTCGTAGAACCGTCGATTGGATCAACGACAACCGTCAATGGACCTGCGCCACTCCTACCCGACTCTTCACTCACAATTTGAAATCCCGCTCCACCAAGGACACGCAGCGCTACTTCGTCAGCGACGACGTCTAAGTGATATTGCGTGGCGCGCTGTCCGGAATAGCCACGTCGGCGATGACTCTTGACTGCTTCACCAATTTCGTAAGCACAGACTCGAAGCGGAGCAAAGATGTCGTCGAGCACATAATCACGCTACTGGGATTGGGGACTATCCTTGTAGGCAATGGCCGCCATCGATGTCGCTGGTTTCGTTGCAGACCTCAAGGACCACGCCGTTACTCATGGATTTCACGTTCACGACGAGCGTCATTTCGTCGAAACCTATTCTCTGCGGCAAGCGTGGGAAGTGGACTTGCACCCTGAAGATGGCTGCGGGGGGCCTATCGATTTGCACATTGAACTCGACGTCGATCCGCGCACACTCCTCGCGTTCGAGGACGCCGTCCTAGGACTACCCGACGACGTTGACCCACCCGATGAGTTCCATTTTCCTCTCGTGCTCACCTGGAGTCTCCCCCCTATGCCTCACAGTCCCGATCTGCTTCGACTCGCGATTGACCTGGCGCCGATCGGCGGGATGGAAATGCCGCTCGAAGTCACCGCTACCGACTCGTTCGCCTCACCCACCGAAACCAGTGAACGAAGAATCTCCATCGTCGCTCGCCGCGCCATCTCGCTCAGCCAAGTCGCTAAAGGAGAGGACCCACTTTGTGACATCTTTGAGCGTGGACACCGAGTCAGCGACTTCTTGTTGCAAGCTGCCGATTCGTGGCTCGGCTGAAGCGCTCAACCAGGGCCGTCATCGCGTTGTTGCTTACGGGCGTCATCCTCAGTTCGTGCGGCGTGGGTGCCGCGGTCAGTGATGCTCGCACGTCGTGCAAATACGTCCATAAAGCGCTCGAGCTGCAAATGGAAAGCGAACGTCCGGGACTGAGTACTCGTCAGCAAAACACGCTGCGAAATGATGCCGAAGGCGAGCTGCTCAAGGGAACGCAATCGGCCGCGAATGCGACGTCAATTGACGGAAGTTGGAACGCCCTCCAGACCACCATCAACGAAGCCGAACGAGTTCCGCTCCCGGACCTGGTCGCATCGCTCACTCGAATCTGCCAAGTTGCCGACTCATCAAGTCCGTATCTGGGCGGTTAATTACTTCTGCGGGAATCGTTCGTAGAGCCAGCTCAAGGAGTTCTCCTCGAGCATCGCGTCTTCCCAACCAAGAATTTGATCTTCGAGCGCAGCGAGCGAAGGAACCTTTCCAATCACCACGACCGTAAGGTCGCTGACCACCTCGTCGGACACGAGGAAGTCACCAAAGATGTCCTCATTCACGACCGCTTCAGGTTCGACCATCAAATAGAGTTCACCGGTCGCTTCGACCCACGACAATTCATACTCATTGTCCGACGCGTCGGTCCACTCGGAACCAAACTCAAACTCGGCGCTCTCACGACGCGCCTCATTCTGTTCATAGAAGGCTTCGATGTCCATTCACCTAGCCTAATTCGGATGTATGTGCGTTCGAAAGTGCGCGCCCCGTAGCACGCTCGTGGTCATGAGAAATGGACACGGACATGGCGTCGTCCGGGTCGTCATGCAGTGCGTCGTGGACTCTCTACTAGGCGCCATGACAACTAAATCAGACGTATTGGGACAGCTGAGGCAAGAATGGGATCGAGCAGGACGATCAAGTGAAGCGCGAAAGTCACTTCGGATATTGGAATCTCGGCATCCGAGTTTGGGGCTCGACGCGCTCGAGGACCTCTGTGATGTCGTAAAGGTCCTCGAGCAAGGCGGCGGCAAGTGCGTGCTCGAACGCGCGGAAATCGTCAAAGCCCTCCTCGAAGAATCGCACGATCCGACGCTCCGTCGCACCCTGCTGCAGACGCTCCTGCCGGGCATCGTGTCGGTCTGTCGTCAACTTCGCTTTGGCGACGGCATCATCGACGATCCGAGCGAAACACTCGGCGTGGCGCTGAGTCTCGCGAGTGAACTTCTCACCGATTGGTCGGGACAATCGCGCCAGTACGCGGCGCCCGACATCTTGTCTGCGCTTCGCGGGCGACTACGTCGTTGGCTCCTCAAGGAGAAAGATGCGATGCGGCGCGTTGCTTTCTTCGAACCCTACGACGAGCCCGCGAGCGAGGAATCATCACTGCTCGCTCGTCTTGAGAGTTTTCGCGGGAGCCAATTCGAACGAATCGCACAACTCACCTACGCACGCGTCTTCGAAGGGCGATCACTTCGAGACCTCGCCCGACAAGACCACAGCGCACCGGGTTCCCTTCAAGCAGAGCTACAGCACTTCGCTGTGCGCCACCTCATTTAGAGCCTGCAAAGGACTTTGCATCGTGAATAGCAATTTTCCATCAATACCCCTAACCTGCGAGAACCATGTCAAGACACCGTTTTTCATTACGAAGTACCCACCTGCTGATGTGGTCGAGCCCACTTTTACTACTGGTATTGGTCTTCACGCTCACGTCGTCGAACAAAGCGGTGCGACTCAACGTGCACCACGTGGTCTTGCGCACGAGCGTCACGACGACCGTGCCGCACGTGTCAACAACCACGATGCCCACGACGACCACGCTCACCCCACGCGCGACGACGACCGTAGCGCCACCCATCTCGCCCGCGACGACGAACGAACGGTCCGCGAGCTCGACCGTCTCGATCGTGAAGCACACCGTAACAACCATCGCGCCAACGCCCGACGCCAACGTGTCGAGCGACGATCTGGAAGGGCTAATCAGTCCCTCGCTCGGCGGCGCCAATATTCCTCTGTCGGGTCCGGGCGACTGGCAATTGACGACGTCGAGCCCGAGCACCAACCTCTTGACCTGCAACGGAACAACGCACGCCGTCCAAATCAGTTTCGCCGTCACGAATCAAGTGAGTTGCCAACTCGAGATCACCTCAGCAGTCGCGGGGGCGTCACTTACGTGGCAACTTATTCCAGCTCCGTAAGAAGATTCTCGACCGGCCCCCTCCAAGGCATCGCCCTCGCGCTCTATTTCGTACTCCTCCCCTACGTAGTCGTCTCCAAGTGGAGCGAGTCCGATCACCAGGCGAACGGGACAATCGTCCGCGTCCTTCTCGTCTCGCTCGGGGTCTTTTGGCTCACGTTCCTATTCCAAGTCGTCATGAACGTGGTGCGCCTGCGTCGAGGGACGCGACTTAACGTCGGCGGCAGCGCGTGGTTGGCCGGATTGGTGGTGGCGCTCCTTCCCTTCCTCGTGTCATCGAGCCCTTCCGGTGCGAGCACGTACTCGGCGACGTCGTTCGAACGGGCACCGCACGTCACGTCCTTGGTGCGCCACCCGTCGCCGGCGCCACGGCATTCACTGCCACCAATTGTGCCCCTGGCGACTCCTTCGCTCGTCCCACTCGCCCTTATGGCGAAACGACGTTACGACGAGATCCACCAGCACGAGTTCGAAGCCAGCGACGATCAAGTTGATGAGGTGATCGAGCTCTTACGTCACGGCAACGAGAAGCTCCTCGCTCAAATCCGACACCTCATCGGCGAGACGATCAGCGGCGTCGTTGAGGTGCCCCTCGACTACGAGGCGCTTCCTACTTCGGATTCGCACGACGCTGTCGTCGTGAAGATTCTCGCCCACGACGAACACGGGACGCGCCTCGCGTACGCCAGGGAAGGCGGCGTGCTGACGATCCCCGCCAATGAGAGCCACGACCTAACCGCGTCATCGTGCATTGCCCTCCATCACGGAAAGATCGTCTTCGAGGACACGACGACGGGTCTACTTCGTTCCCTCGCCACCCGTGCCGTTCGCCATTGCGTCGTCGTGTACCTGGGCGCAACGAAGGAACTCGATGACGAATTGCGCGCGTCGTGTATCACGATCAAGCCCATCGTCGCTCAACAAGGGAACACCACGTACCAATTCGCGCAAGCATCCGCGAGCGCCGCGATCGGTGCGAACCCCTCACACGACGTCCTGGTCGAACTTCTGCGCGCCGACCCCCAGATCACGGGCATCGCGGAGCCTTTCGTCGCGACCCTCCGGCGACGCTGCATCGAGATGGTCGCGTACCTCGCCCTGCACCGTAACGAGCCCGTGACGGGAGACCGTTTGCGAACACGCGTCCTCAACTACGCCAACGTTGACGCGTCGTCGCGCACGCTCGCGAATACGGCGAGCGCGGTTCGAAAGAGTTTGGGCTCAACGAGTGAAGGGCCACGTCTTCACCAAGTGACGTCCTCGGGTCTTTACACCACCCATGGCGTCTCGAGCGACATCGAAACGTTTCATTCGCTCATCAGTCGCGCGCGCAACGTCGCGAGCGCCGACGCCGCTCCCCTAGCCCAAGAAGCCCTCCAATTGATTCACGGTGAACCTCTGGCGAGCGCACTTCGAGGATTCGAATGGTTTCTCGCCGAGGGATACTTCGCTCGCCTACAACGAGACGCCGAATGGGCCTCACTCGTTTTGCACCATGAGGCGATGCTGCAGGAGCAATACGAACTCGCCTTTTGGTCGCTGCGCCAGGGCCTCTTGGTCGATCCCTACAGTGACGCGCTCAGTGACGCGTTGGCGCGAGTACCGCGTTCACGCCAATTTGGCGGCGATGGACCCGGCGGAGCGAAGGACCAGACCGTCAGCGCCCGCGGCGCTGTAGCGGTGGGATGGACGTTCGACCGCTTCACGAAGCAGATCAGTCAGTAGTTGCGCGAAACCAAGCGGCGGATCGACAAACAGGTACTTCGCCAAGGAACCGGGAATGGTGTTGATCTCGTTCACGTACAATTCGCGTTCGCTCCACAGAAAGTCGATACGGGCGACGCCGCGCACTGAGGCGACTTCGCCAATGACGCGTGCGTAGCTGCGAATCATCTCTTCTTGAGCGTTCGCGAGACGTGCCGGCAACTCTCGCGGTGCCGAGACCATCCCTTCGCCACCCACGTACTTGTCGCGGTAATCGAGGATCTCCGCAGTGTCGCTACGTCGCAGTGGTTTCTCAATCGCCGAAAGTTCGAACGAAGGGTATGTACGAATGGCGATCTGCACGTCGGTGAGGTCCGTGCGGTAGGGCTCGATCACGCAGCCCCGAGCGAGGTGCGGATTCGAGGTGAGTCGCGTACGCGCCGTCGCCAAATCTTCGACCACGTCGATGCCAATGGACGAACCGCCGAAACGAGGCTTCAAGATGTAGGGACCAGCGAAGAACAACGTCTCGGTCTCATGACTAAGAAGGGTTCGCGGCAGCGTGGGAAGTTGGTTCGCCGCGATCACGCTCGCGAAGGCCCACTTATCCATGCCTAGTGCCGCGCCCGCGGCCGTTGGTCCGCTATAGGACACGCCGGCGAGATCGAGCACTCCTTGCAAGGTGCCGTCCTCACCAGGTCCCCCGTGGGTGCAGAGCACGACGGCGTCGAGTTCGACGCGCTTCTCACGAGCGAGTTTGGCACCCGTGGAAAAGAAACCGCCAGAATCGCCAACGCGCAGTGTCAACTCACTCGAACCCTTGGGTAGTCCATCAAGGAACGATTGCGCTTCGACGTCGCGCGGCACTTGATAGAACGAACCCGTCTTGGTCCAGTAGATACCCACCACGTCACCACGCGCGTTGTGAAGTTCACGCAGTGCCTGGAGTCCCGTGAGGATGGAGACATCGTGCTCGGGGCTCGGGCCGCCGAAAAGTACAGCACTAGTCACCTTCACCTCTTCGACCCGTCATCCAGCAATCAAGGGTAGTGGTCTGGCAGGTCGTTAAGGTACAGCACGGCGTCGCCCGCACCAAGGGTGCCGCGCACCCAGGTGACGGCTTCATCGCGCGTGTCGAATCGCCGGGGATTGCCCTTGAAACCGCGCGCGAGTGCTCGCGCATTCGTGCGCCCTATGACGACGAGTTGCGCGCCGAGTGCGGCCACCTTCGACGCCAGTGCCATGTTCTCGTGGACTTGCACGGGCCCGAGTTCAATGAGACCGGGGGTGATGACCACGATGCGGCCCGGCACGCGCAGCGACGAGAGCAGCGAAAGAGCGGCGTCGGCGCTCGCGGGATTGGCGTTGAAGGTGTCGTCGACGACCGTCACGCCTGACGGGGCGACGAGCACGTTGGCGCGGTTCGCCACCGCCGTGATCGAACCAAGATTCGCAACCAACTGGTCGACGCTACTCCCGGCCTCGAGAGCAGCCGCGAACGCGCACGCCAGATTGGAAGCTTGCACGCCGACGACCCGAGGCATTGAAGCGACTTGCTCGCCTCCAACGACCACGCGCCACCACTCAGCGACCTCGCTCACGAGTACCGATGCGTTCGCGGCGCTCGATCCCGCGGTGCGAACACTTTTCCCTTCCGTTTCGAGTTTCTTCACCCAGCCCGCGAGGCGCACGTCATCGACGTTCAGAACCACGACGCGCGCCCGAGTCGTGATTTCGTACTTGGCGCGTTCAATGTTCTCCAGCGATTTCATGCGCTCAAGATGTACCGGTCCAATCGCGGTCACGACGGCGATGTCGGGGGGGCACCACGCACACAACGCCGCGATTTCGCCCGGACCGTACGTTCCCATCTCCGCGATGAAGATTCGCGTGCCGTCGGCAAGATTCTCGTTGATGGCACGGCTGAGTCCCGCACGATTGTTGAAACTGCGCGGCGACGCGACGACACCCTGGTCACTCCCCAGAAGCGTCGCGAGATGATTCTTCGTACTGGTCTTGCCGTAGCTACCGGTGATCGCGATGACGAGTGGATGCACACGTCCTAGTCGCTCAGTGGCTTGGTCAACGAACTTCTTCGCCGCCCGGTCTTCAAAGGGCGCGAGCAACCAGTCACTCAACGCGATCAAGAACGGAGCCACGACGATCAACACCGTGGGCACGATCCACACCCGCGAGCTAAACAAACCCGCCACGACCACGACAATGGCGAGTGCGGTCGCGACCAAGGAGACCGTCGTGAGACGTCGCGTCCAGTCCAAGGAACTGGTTCGGCCCTTGATCGACAAACCGAGCGGGCAGATTACTCCGTAGGCGACAACGTCAAGGGCCGCCCAGCGCTGCGCATCGAGTGCCCACGCGACGATGAACAGCACCACGAGGACTTGGCTGAGGGTGACCGGGCGATAGCGCCAAAATCGCGACATCCTGGACGAGGACACACTGGGCGTCGACCAGCGCAGCAGAAATCTCGAGAGAGAAGACGCGACGTAGTGTTCGCGCTGCAGCACCCGAAGCCAACGCAACATTTGAAGAAGGAACGCCCCGAGCAGGCCCACACCAAGGAGCGCGTCAATGGTGGCGCTGAATCCACTCACGCGAGGGCTTCCAGCACGGAAGCAACCAATTCGCTCGGTGCCTCGACGGGCAAGAAATGCCCCACGCCGGGGACGGCGCGAAGCGAATAGGGCACACGGAGATACTTGGTCGCGCGCTCCGCGTCGGCGACGGAGGCCACCGTCTCGTCTGCGCCCCACACCATATATATAGGTGCACGAATTTCTCCGAGCTCCTCTTCGTAGCTCTCATTTACGACCGCGACGAGTACGTCACGCATAACCCCTGATGAATTCCGATAGTCGCTCGAGCCGTAGCGTTGGCGGGCCGCATCCATGCGCCGCTCGCTCACCAGTCCTTTGGCGCGTAAGCCGCGAATGACCCGAAACGCCAAAGTGGGTCTCGCACCGCCATCCGTTCGCACGAGCGGGACTCCAGTCAACACGAGGGCTTTGACCAGCGTTGGCTGGTTCGCCGCGAAGACGGTGGCGACCTTGCCCCCAAAGGAATGTCCGACGAGCACGACCGGTAGGTCGGTGATCTCTTGGATTGGTGCGAGCAGGTCGTGCGCATACAGACGCGCGCCGCCCGCGACCGTTGGGGCGGGTGACGACCCAAAACCCGGCAGATCAAGGGTCAAGGAACCTATCCCAGCGCTCGCCAGTTGTTGTGCCGCATGAGCGAAGTCGCGTCCTTGTCGGGCCCAGCCGTGGAGAAATACCACGCGAATTGGGCTTGGACCATACGGCTCACCGAAGTATTTTCCCCCACCGTACGCGCGCAGCACGTACTTCAGGTTACTGACATGACCAGTGCCACTCGGGTCACGTCACGTGCTACCGGTAGCGTCAGGGGGACCATGAACGATGTAATGGCCTTCGATGACGACATGCTCGTTGGGCTGACCCCCGAGCAACGCGAGGCGGTCATGTCAACTGCGCCGCGACTTTTGGTGCGAGCGAGCGCCGGCTCGGGTAAGACCCACGTGCTGACCCTTCGCATCCAGCGCCGCATCGCTCGCAACGAATTGCAAGCCGACCAAGTGCTCGCCATGACCTTTACGAGAAAGGCGGGCGACGAGCTGCGTCGACGCTTAGCGCGCGCGGGAATCCGCGATCTGCGCGCCGGTACCTTTCACCGCGCCGCTCTCACGTTGGTGAACCAGTACCGCGAAGACCACGACCTCAAGCCCCTCGTCATCGAGGCCAATCGCCGCAAGCTCGTCGCGGCCCTCGCGACGCAAATGAGAGAAAGCGGTGACTTGCGCCTCGAGGACTGGCAACTTCCTCGACTAGAACAAGAAATCGGTTGGGCGCTCAGCCAAGGTTTCAACGGTGCACTCTACGCGAAGAGTGCGCGCAAGTTGAAACGCGACGCCCCGCTTGCACCTGCACAGTTCGCCGAAGTACTCGATCGCTATGTCGGACTCTGTCACAGTCGCGGCGTACTCGACTTCGACCTCCTCTTGAGTGAAGCAATCGCTCTTCTGCGCGACGAACCAAACGTGCTCGCGTCTTTCCGTCACCGCACTCGCGCTCTCTTCGTCGACGAGGCACAAGACATGAATCCGTTGCAATTCATGATGTTGCGACACATGGCGGGTGATGATCCCGACCTCTTTTGTGTGGGAGACCCAAACCAATCGATTTACGGCTTCAACGGTGCCAATCCCCAATTGATGCTCGACATCGTTCGCACGTGGCCCGACACCCTCGTACTCGACCTCACTCGCAATCACCGTTCGACCGCCAACATCATCGCCGTCGCCAACACGCTGCTCGAGAAGGGCGCTCAGGGCATCACCCCCGCGAAGGACGAAGGCGACGTGCCCATGGTTCGTGCCTACGACACCGACGAGGAGGAAGCCGACCACGTCGCAACCTGGCTCGGTGCGAAGCACCAACCCGGGGCACCGTGGACGTCGATGGCGGTGCTCGCGCGAACAAACGCGCAACTAGAACTCGTGGCGAGCTATCTCGATGCCCACGGCATTCCGAACGAGCGTCGCGGGCCGGAGCACTCACCAGCGTCGGACCTTCTCGCCTCACCCGACACGTGGGCGCGAAGGACCGACGAAGTCCAACGCGACGCCGTCGCGCTGTCAACCATCCATCGCGCCAAGGGACTCGAATTCCAAAGTGTCGCCACCATTGGCTGGGCCGAAGGTCAATTGCCCAATTACAACGCCACCTCGGAGGCGGAGATCGCCGAAGAACAGCGCCTCGCCTACGTGGCGTTGAGTCGCGCGGAGGATTCGTTGCTCATCACCTGGAGTCGAGGACGGAACGATCCGCGCTATCCCGACCGAGCGCCTTCTCGCTTCCTCGCCGCCATCGAAGCGGTCGTCGCCGACATCGAACGTCGAAATGCGCCACTCACCGGCGAGGCGCGAAAGGCTCGACTCGCCGCCATCCGTCAAGAACTCGAGCAGGCTCAAGCAGAACTAACGTTGCCAGCGAATGGGAAATCTAACGTTACGTGACGAAATCATCGCCATCGTCGGTGAGGATGCGGCGACGTTCGAACACGAGCACTACCCCGACGACCTCCACGACGAATCCCTGCACCAGGTTCACGTTGAACCATTCGCGGTCGTTCGGCCATCGCACACCCAACAGGTAAGCGAACTCGCCAAGCTTGCGACTCGCCACGGCGTCGCGTTGACACCCCGTGGATCCGGCACCGGACTCTCTGGCGCGGCGACGCCGGTCCCGGGCGGCATCGTCGTGGCCTTTTCTCGCATGAATCAGCTCCTCGACCTCGACATTGACGATCACGTCGCAGTCGTACAACCGGGATGCACGTTGCGCGAACTTGGCGAGCTGCTCGCGCCAAGCGGACTGCGCTATCCGGTCTATCCCGGTGAGCTTTCGGGTTCGCTCGGCGGCAACGTGAACACCAACGCGGGCGGTATGCGAGCTGTGCGACACGGCGTGACTCGCCAACACGTGCTGGGACTCGAGTTGGTCCTGATGGACGGGACGATACTTCGCACCGGCGGGCGCGTGATGAAATCATCCTCGGGTTACGACCTCACCCAACTCATCATTGGCAGCGAAGGGACTCTGGCACTGGTCACCGAGGTGACGCTTCGACTGTCACCGACCCTTCCTTCGTCGGCGACCGTACTCGTGCCGTTTTCCTCGCTCGATCAGGTCACTCGCGTCGTGCCCAGGATTATCGCGTCCGGACTCCAGCCGTCGATCCTCGAATACCTCGATTTACTCACGATGGCGGGTATCACCAACGCCGCGTCCTTGGAATTGGGGGTTGACGAGAAGGTCGCCGCGCGCACGCAGGCGTATCTCATCATCGTGCTCGAAACGAGAACCGCCGCACAACTCGACCCCGACCTCGAAGCACTCGCGGACTTGGTCGACTCGGCGGGCGCACTCGATGTCTACGTGTTGTCCTCGAACGCCGGTGTTCGTCTCATCGAAGCGAGGGAACGTGGTTTCTGGGTCGCGAAGGCGGCGGGCGCGAACGAGATCGTCGACGTCGTCGTGCCCCGCTCGAGCGTGGCATTGTTCCTCGAGGAAGCATCTGATATCGCGAAACGCCACGAGGCGTTCGTTTCGGGATGCGGACACGTGGGTGATGGCAACGTGCATCTTTCGGTGTTCTTGCCCGACGACGATCAGCGTGCGGTGATGCTCTTCGAACTCTTCTCCTACGCCTTGAGCGTCGGAGGACAGATCTCGGGCGAGCACGGCATCGGACGCGACAAGCAAGCGCCGTACCTAGCGCTGACCGATCCTTCACTCGTGTCGCTCCAGCGAAGGATCAAGGCGGTCTTTGATCCCCAACTACTGCTCAATCCTCACCGTCACGTGGACGATCGGCCGTTCACGTGAACGGTGCGCACGCCCTACTCGCGACGCTCCAGGCCAACGGCGTCACCACGTGTTTCGCCAATCCGGGCACATCCGAGATGCACTTCGTCGCTGGACTCGACGACGCGCCAGGCATGAACGCCATTCTCTGCCTCTTCGAGGGGGTGGCGACCGGCGCTGCCGATGGCTACGCCAGGGTGACGAAGAGGCCTGCCGCCACCTTGCTGCATCTGGGTCCCGGGCTCGCCAACGGCTGGGCGAACCTTCACAACGCGCGAAGGGCGAGGGTCCCGCTGATCAACATCGTGGGAGACCACGCGACCTATCACGCGCAGTATGACGCACCACTACAGAGCGACATCGATTCGCTTACTTCTGCGTTGAAAGGATGGCAACGTCGAACGCTGAAGCCAGATGACGTCGCCCTCGATACCGCCGACGCGGTTCGGGCGTCATTCGGACCACCTGGCCAGATCGCCACGTTGATCCTGCCCGCAGATGTGTCCTGGGGCGAGCTGAACGTTGCCCCCTCATGGCCAGTCGCCACGCCCGAGCGTGCGCTGCCCTTGGACGAAGGAATCATCGGCAAAGCCCTCGGCGCGCTGCGTCGCAAGCGAAGCGCCGTGTTCCTAGGGGGAAGCGCTCTTGACGCGGCGCAACTGAAGCTCGCTCAGAGGATATGCGCCGCGACGGACTCGAAGATGATCATGGAGACCTTTCCCTCGATCATTGATCGGGGCACCGGCATCCCGATCCCCGAGCGCTTGATCTATCTCAGCGAGTTCGCCATCGCGCAACTGAAGGACGTCGAAGCGATCGTGCTGATCGGGTCCATCGAGCCCGTTGGTTTCTTCGCCTATCCCGACGTCGCCAGTCGCCTCGTCACCGACGACTGCGAGGTTATTAACCTCGCACCACCGGGGTCCGACACAATGGCAGCACTGGAAAATCTCGTCAACGGCCTCGAAGCCCCCGTCGTGGTGGTGCCACGTGGCGACGTCGTGGGCGAACCATCGGGCGCCCTCAGCACCCAGAGTTTCGCCGCGGCGATCGGCGCGACGATGCCCGAGGGACTTCTGGTCGCCGATGAGTCCAACACGAGTGGCGTGCATCTCTTTGGCGCCACGCAATTCTCGCCCCCGCACCAATGGATGACGCTCACGGGAGGTTCGATTGGTTATGGACTACCCGTCGCCTTGGGAGCGGCGGTCGCGAGCGGCGAGCGTGTGCTCTGTCTCGAGTCGGACGGTTCCATGATGTACACGCCCCAAGCCCTCTGGACCATGGCCCGCGAGGGCGCGCCAGTAACCGTGGTCGCGCTGAGTAATCGCAGCTACGCCATCTTGAACCTGGAGCGCCAGCGAGTCGGCGCGGTGCACGAGGGCTCCACGAGTCAACGAATGCTCGAACTCGATGATCCGACGCTCGACCTGTGCTCGATCGCCCGTGGACTCGGTGTGCCCGCGACCCGCGTGTCGAGCGCGGACGAATTGGTGCGAGCACTGCGCGACTCCTACGCGACGCCCGGTCCCGCCTTCATCGAGGCGATGCTGCCCAAAGGCCTCAACTAGTCGGAAAACTCGGCGAGGACTGGCGCGTGGTCCGAGGGCTTCTCGCCCTTTCGCGCCTCTCGGTCCACGTAACTCGACGTCGCCTTTTGTGCCAGTGACTCATCGACGAAGAGAAGATCAATGCGCAGTCCCCACCCGCGATGGAACGAACCGCTTCGATAGTCCCACCACGTGAAAGCGGGCTCGGTTGGATGAAGACGACGCGTCACATCGACGAGGCCTTGCGCCTCGAGTGTTCGAATGGCCTCGCGCTCTGGTTCGCTCACGTGCGTCGCTCCCTCGAAGACGCTCGGGTCATAACAGTCAAGGTCAGTCGGCGCCACGTTGAAATCACCACCGAACAGCGCAAATTGCCGCCGATCACGTTGCTCGGCGACACGCGCCAGGCGCGCCAGCCACTCGAGTTTGTACTGGTAGTGCGGATCGTCGAGGGCGCGCCCGTTGGGCACGTAGCACGAATGCACGCGAATCCCCGCGCACGTCGCGGCGATGACCCGAGCCTCCTCGTCTTCATCACCGAAACCACGCACGACGTCCCGCAGCCCCACTTTAGAGAGGATTGCGACGCCGTTCCATCGGCCCTGTCCGTAGTGGGCGGCGTCGTAACCCATCGAGGAAAGCTCGGCGAAGGGAAACGTCTCGTCAGTTTGTTTCGTCTCTTGGAGCATCACGATGTCAGGTGAATGCTCCCGCAACCACGGTTCGACGCGATGCCAACGTGCGTTGAGCGAGTTGACGTTCCACGTCGCCACCTTCATGTCGCGTCAGCGATGACAAACAAGAGGTCCGCTTCGACGGCGAGTTGACCCTCGACGCTGGCGCGACCATGACCTTTGCCGCCTCTCGCCGACAGACGCGTCATCTCGCACTCCACGACGACCGTGTCGCCGGGTAGCACCTGACGGCGAAATCGTGCCGACTCGACGCCACCGAAAAGGGGAAGTCGTCCCGCATACTTGGGATCGCTCAGCACGGCGACCGCGCCGCATTGGGCAATCGATTCTAAGAGCAGCACTCCCGGAGTCGTGGGGCGGCCAGGAAAATGTCCAGGAAAGAACCATTCGCTACCTCGTATCGTCCACACGCCCGAGGCTCGAAGACCGGGCTCGACGCTGAGCATCGCATCGAGAAGTAGAAAGGGCGGACGGTGCGGAAGATAGTCCACCGGATTCATCGAGAGTTCGCTCACGCCAATGCCAATTCCGCGATTCGTCGCTCGCTATCGACGGTGACCAACTTGAACGTTCGTTTATCGCCTCGCTTAAGAACGTCACGGGCCCTCGCGGGCGACGGCGTACCCAACGAGGCCGTGGGGGCGTAACACTCGACGTGTTTGGAGCCTTTCAACTTGACGTTGATGACCGCACCGTGACTCGTGAAGGCGGTGACCTCGCCTTCAAGCTTGGCGCCAATGCGATACGCGTGCGTGAAGAGTGTGAAGTCGGCTTCAGGGTTGACCGGGTGACGTCCACGGCGAAGGGCGACCGCGGGAAGCGCCAGGGACTTCTTCGCGGGCGCACCCGGCGCCTTCGCGGACTTCTTCACACTGAGCGCGGGCTTGACGGCCGCGGTCTTTTTCGAGGGCGCCGACTTCTTCGCTAACTTCTTCGCGGCGACGTCGACCTGTTTCAGCGGTGCCTCGACAACCTTGGCCGCCTTCTTTGGCACCTTCACCGCGGTTTTCGCGGTCTTGGCGGGTTTCTTCGCCGCCGACTTAAGTGTCTTGACAGGGGTGAGCGTCGAACCAATGGTTGGTGGCGAACCATCGGGCAGGGTCAGCGTCAGCTTCTTCGCCGCTCGCACGGCCTTGATGCCCCGCACCGGAATACGCGGGGTGAAGACCCACCCCACGCCCTTCACGGGCTTTCCCCCGATGAGGCGGTTCGCATCAAAGAGCCACGGATAGTCCTCGTGGAACTCTTGGAACGAGTCGTTGCTCAACACGACGGCATCGATGCGGTGCGCGATCTTCAAAATGAACGCGTCACCGCGCCCAATCGCGCCCGCGGGCGGCGTCACGATCTCTCCGGCCATCTCGGCGTCCTTGAAACGCGCACGCTCAGCCGCGGCGACTCGGTGCTCGAAGCTCGCGTCGACGACCACGATGACCTCGCTCTTGGGGTACTCCTCAATGAAGGCGCGCACTGCTTCGTCGAGTTGCACCAGACTCGGCACGGTCCGTCCCTCGGTCGCGAGGTTCGAACCATCGACCACGACGCGAAGTCGACCGAGCTTTGTCGGGCTCACCCGATAGACCGTTGCAACAGGTCCGCCTGCTCGGCCGCGTGGACGAGCCCACTTCCTGTTGCAGGACTCGCGGATTCGGCGCGGGCCACGTGTCGCACTTTCGTGTCACGTAGTTGATGGTGCATCTGTAAGTGCACGAAGGGCCACGCCCCCATGTTCTCGGGCTCCTCCTGCAACCACAGCACCTCTTCGAGTTTGGGATACGTAGTGATGATCTCCTCGATGCGTTCGAGGGGCCAGGGATAGAGCTGTTCGACGCGCACGACCGCGACAGGCGCCTTGAGCTCGTCGCGACGCGCAATCGCTTCGTGGGCGATCTTTCCCGTCGCCAGCACAACGCGCGTGACGGCACTGGGATCGATCGAATGGTCTTCGAGGACCGTTTGGAACGAACCGTGCTCGAACTCCTCGAGTCGCGAGCGCATCTGGACCGCACGCAACATCGACTTGGGCGTGAAGACAATGAGCGGTGTTATGTTCTCTCGCAACACTTGGCTGCGCAACAAGTGGAAATACTGTGCGGCGCTGGAGGGTTGGGTGACGCGGATGTTGTTGCGCGCGCTCAACGAAAGGAATCGCTCGATGCGACCACTCGAGTGTTCGGGACCTTGACCTTCGTAGCCGTGAGGCAAGAGCATCGTGAGACTGGCGTGCTGGCCCCATTTGTCCTCCGCCGCGACGAGGAAGTTGTCGATGATGATCTCGGCACCGTTGACGAAGTCCCCGAACTGCGCTTCCCACGCCACCAAGGTGTTGGTCGATTCGACGGAGTACCCGTATTCAAAACCTAACGCGGCGTATTCACTGAGCAGTGAGTCGCGCACCGTGAAGAAGGCCTTCGAATCAAGATTTGCGAGCGGGACGTACTGGGTTCCGTTGTCGTAGTCAATGAGCGCGGCGTGACGGTGCGAGAACGTCCCTCGCCGAGAATCTTGACCGGTGAGGCGAACGTTGGAACCGCCCTTGACGAGGGTGCCTAGAGCGAGAGCTTCACCCAGTGCCCAGTCGACGTCACCCGCGTCAAGCAACGCCTGGCGCTGCGCAAATTGACGCTCCAGTTTGGGATGGATCGTGAAGCCCTCGGGAGCGGTCATCGTCGCCTTCGCGATCTCGAGCAACGTCGAACGCTCGACACCGGTCGCCGGCGCGGGCAGGTCTTCGGGAATCTCGGCAACGGGCACACCGTCGAGGCTCGGCACGGGCACCGCGCGCACTTCGTCGAGCACGCTCTGGAGACGGGCGTTGAATTGGTCGAGCTCGGACTCGGCTTGTTCCATGCTGATGTCGCCGCGTCGAACCAACGTCTCGGTGTAGATCTTTCGCACCGAGCGCATCTGGTCGATGATCTTGTACATCTGGGGTTGGGTGTAGCTCGGGTCGTCGCCTTCGTTGTGGCCGTAGCGTCGATAGCAGACGATGTCGAGCACCACGTCGCGATGGAACGTCTCGCGGTAGTCGTAAGCGAGACGCGCGGCGCGCGCGCACGCCTCGGGATCGTCGCCGTTCACGTGGAAGATTGGCGCTTGGATCATCTTGGCGACGTCGGTTGGGTAGTAGCTGGTTCGCGCGGCTTCGGGCGCCGTCGTGAAGCCGACTTGGTTGTTGATGACGATGTGGATGGCGCCACCCACGCGATAACCCGACAATTGGGACATGTTGAGCGTTTCGGCGACCACTCCCTGACCCGCGAAGGCGGCGTCACCGTGCACGAGGATCGCGAGGTACGGGAACACGTCAGGCATGTTGTCCCACTGGGTGCCGTCACTCGGATGACAGACGAGGTCTTGCTTCGCGCGCACGATTCCTTCGACGACGGGGCTCACCGCTTCGAGGTGCGAGGGGTTCGACGCCATAGAGACCTCGATGGTCGCTCCTCGCGGGTTCTTGAAGGTCCCACGCGAACCCTTGTGGTACTTGACGTCACCGCTTCCTTGGACGCTTTCGGGATCGAGGTTGCCCTCGAACTCAGAGAAGATGTCGCTGTAGGACTTACCCACGACGTTCGCGAGCACGTTGAGACGACCGCGGTGCGCCATACCTATCACCGCTTCGCGCAGGCCTTCGTCCGCGGCGACGTCGAGAATGCACTGCAACGCCACGATCGTCGATTCGCCACCTTCGAGTCCGAAGCGCTTCTGGCCCACGTAGCGAGAGTGCAGGAACTTCTCAAAGACCTCGGCCTCGTTGAGCGCCTCGAGGACCCGGTGCTGCTCTTCGACGCTCATCGTCTGGTTGACACCCTCGACGCGCTGTTGGATCCAACGCTTCTGCTCGGGGTCCATGATGTGGCCGTATTCGATGCCCGTCGTGCGACAGTACGCGTCGCGAAGGATACTCAAGATCTCCTCGAGCGTCGCTTCGGTTTTGCCCGCGAGACCGTTGACGACGAACGTGCGTTGCAAATCCCAGATGGTGAGTCCGTAGGTCGCGAGCTCGAGTTCTGAATGCACGGGAGGGGGCTCACTCGAGAGCGGGTCCAAGTGCGCGTTCAGATGTCCGCGCACTCGATACATATTGATGAGCTCTTGGACGCGAATCTGCTTCAAGATGCGCTCCGCGTTGTCTTCGCTCGCAATTGCGTTGTGGTCCTTCGCCCAGTGCGCCGGTTCGTACGGGATGCCGAGCGATGAGAAGACCTCTTCGTAGAAGTCATGATCACCGGTCAAGCATTCGGCCACGTACTTCAAGAACAGGCCCGACTCTGCACCTTGAATGATGCGATGGTCGTAGGTGGAAGTGAGTGTCAGTACCTTGCCCACTCCGAGTTCTGCGAGGGCGCGCGGATCGGCCGCTTCGAAGCCCGCCGGCCAATTGAGCGCTCCGACACCAAAGATTGCGCCCTGGCCCGGCATGAGTCGCGGCACCGACTGCACCGTCCCGAGGGTGCCCGGGTTCGTGAGGGACACCGTCGCACCCACGAAGTCGTCTGCACCAAAGGTGTTGGAGTGAATCTTTCTGATCAACGTTTCATAGGCGAGGAGGAACTCTCGAAAGTCGAATGTGTCCGCGTCACGAATGACGGGCACTAAGAGGCCGTGGGTGCCGTCGGGTTTCTCGACGTCGACGGCGAGCCCGAGACCAACGTGTTCGTGATGGCGCACGCCGGGCGTGCCTTTCTCATCGACCGCGTCGACGAACGTCGAGTTCAGTGCTTTGACGTGCCCGAGGCCCTTGACGATGGCGTAGGCGATGAAGTGGGTGAAGGACACCTTGGCGCCACTCGAGCGTGACAATGACTCATTCAACGCCACTCGGTTGATTTCAAGCAAGCGCGCCGAGACCGTGCGCACGCTCGTGGCCGTCGGGACCGCGAGGCTCGCGTTCATGTTCGTGACGATGCGCGCCGCGGCTCCTCGTAACGGTGTCGCCTCTTCATCGATGGCAACAATTTGCTTGGCGGGCGCGGCCGGCGTGGCGCTTGGCGCATGGGTCGCCGACGAAGCCACCGACGGCACGGTCGAACGCTGGTAATCGGCAAAGAATTCGCGCCAACTCGAGGAGACGGAATTGGGGTCAGCGATAAAACGGTCGTACATGTCGTCAACGAGCCAGGCGTTGGGTCCAAAGGAGCCCTTGACGCGACGCGTTGAGGGGGAGTCGTCGGACGTAGTCACCCCTCCAGCCTAGGGGCGCATACCCCGCCACTGAAAGGAATGGTGCCTATCTGTCTTCCAGTAGGTTGCCACTATGACGTCGAGCAGTGCACTCCCCCAGGGCCTGCATTTCGTGGCTGAATCGCCCGTCGCGGGCCTCGCACTCGCCGAACGCCGCGTGGCCCACCCACTCGCGACCGTCATCTGTATCCATGGCGGTCTCGACCGAGGTGGTTCCTTCGCCCGCTTAGCGCGACGTAGCGAACAATTCGACCTTCTCGCCTACGATCGGCGTGGCTACCAAGGATCGCGCGCCCTGACACCGGTTGATTTCGAGCATCACGTCGAGGACCTGATTGCGATCAGTGAACACGAGATGGCGAGGAATCAGGTGCTGTTTTTTGGCCACAGTTTCGGTGGCACCGTCGCGTGGGCGACAGCGGCGCGCCGTCCCGAACTCGTGAAGCTGGCAATCGCCTACGAATCGCCCCTGCCCTGGATCTTGCGTCGCGAGAGTTCACGACCGCAGCTCACGAGCGACCCGAACTACGAGGTGGAAGTATTCTTCCGGCGAATGGTCTCCAACAGCGCTTGGGAACGACTGAGCGAACGCGAACGCGAGTCGCGACGCCTCGACGGGCCGGCGTTATTGAGTGACTTGTCGATTCTGCGCAGTAGCGAACGACCATTCGAGTTGAGCGAACTCGAGGTGCCCGCGCTCTATCTCCACGGTGACCAACACCATCTCGACTACAACCGCGAACTCGGTCGATTACTCACGTCAGCCAATCCGCTCATCAGAGCCCAGGAACTTACGAACGCCGGTCACGGCGCGCACCTGTCCAATCCCGATCAGATTGCGCGAGCGATCTATGACGCTTGGGAGCAAGTGTGCACGTCGGCGTAACGGGCTCGTCGGGATTCATTGGCACGGCACTCGTCGAAGCGCTCGAGGAGCGCGGTGACAGCGTCACGCGCTTCGTACGTCCGGGCAGCACCTATTCGAAAAGCGTCATCCATTGGGACCCGGCTCGCGGACTGGTCGATGAAGCCGATCTCAAGACGGTGGGTGGGTTCGACGTCGTCGTCAACCTCGCTGGCATCGGCATCGCGGACAAGCGCTGGAATCCAGCGCGCAAGAACGAGATTCTCACGTCACGCACGTCCTCCACGTCACTCTTGGTAGAAACACTTTCGTCGCTTCGCTCGCCGCCCGCGGTGCTCGCGAGCGGCTCAGCGATTGGTATCTATGGCCTTCGAGGGGACGAAGTTCTCGACGAATCTTCCGAACACGGTGCCGACTTCCTCGCCGTGGTATGCGAAAAATGGGAAGCGGCGGCGATGGTGCTCCACGAAGGTGGCACGAGGGTCGCGCTGCTTCGCACCGGCATTGTCTTGAATCGCCGTGGTGGCACGCTGAAGCGCCAGGTACCACTTTTCCAATTCGGCCTGGGCGGCGCACTAGGCAGCGGCCGGCAATGGCTCAGCCCCATTTCACTTACCGACGAGGTGCGTGGCATCCTGTGGACGATTGATCACGATATTGAAGGTCCGGTCAACCTCACGAGTCCACAACCATTAACAAACCGTGAATTTACAAAAGTTCTTGCCCGCGAAATGCACCGACCAGCACTATTCCAGGTGCCGAAGTTTGGCCTCGACATTGTTCTTGGCAAAGAACTCACGAACAATGCCGTGCTTGCTTCACAGAGGGTGGTCCCAAAAGTCCTTACGGAGACTGGGTTTTCATTTCACAATACCGATATCGTGTCGATTGTTGACGATGCACTTAGAAAATAACGCAACGTCGAATGCTGGGATTTTCTCGATTTCCTTGCGTTCTTCAGCTGTTTTGACAGGTCGGGCGGATCCTCGGTTGAACTTGTGCCGCCCCATACCCGCCAGTACAGTGGCGACTAAACCATCTCTTGGGGTGGACACATTGAAAACAACCATTTAGGTGGTTCAGGGAGGCAATTTCAACATGCGGATTAAAAACAAGATAAGACTTTTGGCAACGCTCGGTGTCGCAGCCGGAACGTTGACAATCGGTCTTGCGGTGCCGAACATAAGTGGCGCAGCGAGTTCGTTGCCCCCCAGCACGGCGTCCAACACCATCACGTTTGCGGAGGGGCCGACAGCAAGTCCCAACTACATCTTCCCCTATTTGTCGTGTTCGTACTTCTCGGTCGACAACCTCAACCAATTCCAGGAGTTGATGTACCGTCCCGTCTACTGGTTCGGTCTCGGTGCTTCGTCGGCCTACGTGCCCAAGTTGTCGACCGCTGACAAGCCAGTGTTCTCCAACGGCGACAAGACCGTCACCGTCAATATGAAGGGTTGGAAGTTCGCTGACGGCCAGACCGTAAACGCGCAGTCCGTGATGTTCTTCTTGAACATGTACAAGGCGGACCCAACTAATTACTGTGGTTACAACAAGGGCTACGGTATTCCCGACCAAGTAAAGAGTGCATCGGGATCCGGTAACGCGGTCACGATCAACTTCACGACGTCGGTGAACCCTGGCTGGATCTTGTACAACTACTTGTCGGAACTCACCCCAATGCCCGACACGTGGGACGTGACCGCACCTGGTAAGACTTCGACGTGTGCAACGGGCAAGTACGGTGCCGCGTCAACAATCACTGCGTGCAAGGCCGTCGAGAAGTACCTCGATACGCAAGCGAGCAAGGAAAGCACGTACACGAGCTCCTTCTGGACGAGTGGCACTGATGGTCCTTGGAAGCTTCAAGCGTTCGACAACCTGGGCAACGTCACCTTCGTGCCCAACCCCACCTACTCAGGACCGGTGAAGGCGCAAAAGGGTATTGACTACGTGAAGGAGTTGGCGTTCACGACTGCGACCGCGGAGGAGAACGACCTGCGTGCAGGAACGCTGGACCTCGGTTACGTTGACCCCACCGTCTTGACTGCCAACGCGCCCGCACCGGGCAAGGTGGGGCCAAACTGGTCGGCTATTGCGTCGAACTACACTCTGTTCTCGGGTTCTGGTTGGGACTTCAACTACGCTCCGTTCAACTTCAGTCCGAAGGATCCCAAGGCCGCTGAGGTTTCGCAGCCCTACATCCGCCAGGCGCTGCAAGAAGCCGTTGACCAACTTGGAGTGATCCAAAAGGTCGACAAGGGCTACGGATTCCCCATCGACAGTCCGTTGCCGCCTAACACGCCGTCATCGGTCAGTGGATTGAAGGGATCAGGCGTTCCAAATCCCTACCCATTCAACCTCGCCGCTGCGAAGAAGCTACTTACCAGCCACGGCTGGAAGCTCGTTGGCAACGTCGACGAGTGCGAGAGCCCGGGAACGGGATCGAGTGACTGTGGAGCCGGCATCGCCAAGGGAGCCAATTTGGACTTCGCGATCGTGTGGGCTTCGGGTCAAGCATCGCTCGACGACACGTTCAACACCGAGATCGCTGACTGGGACTCGATTGGTTTCAACTTCACGCACTCGGAGGACACCTTCAACAACGTGATCGCCGACTGTGAAGCAGGGACCAAGTTCCAGATCTGCTCATGGGGTGGCGGTTGGATCTACGCTCCCGACTACTACCCATCGGGTGAGACGCTGTTCGCCCCCGGTGGTGGATTCAACGTCGGTACGTACTCCAACGCGAAGTTGACGGCTGCCATCAAGACCACCACGTTCGGTACCGCGACGCTTGGCAAGTACGCCACGCTCGCTGCGGACCAACTCCCGGTTTTGTACCAGCCCGAGCTCGCGGCTATTTCCGAAGTGAAGAACAACTTGAAGAGCAAGATCGGTTTCGTTCCGAACCCGCTGCAGAACTTCATGCCGGAGTATTTGCACTTCTAGAGTTTCAACGCTTTAGTTTCAGCACAAGGCCCCCCGGTTCGGGGGGCCTTGTGCTGTCATTCCTTCGCCGTAAACAGCGTGTGAATTATGGTCCGTCTCGTCGCGTCGCTCTAATGCCCCAAACGGCACACTGTTAGAATCGGCTCCGTGTTCAATTACATTTTGCGGCGATTGATCCAGTCTTTCTTCGTCTTGCTCATTGTGATGTTGATCACGTTCACGCTTCCGTACTTTCAACCACACGGGATTCTGACGCCGGCGTACGGCGTGCTCGGCACGCACGCGAACGCGAGAACCATTGCCGAATGGGGAGCGCAAAACGGCATGAACCATCCGTACGTCGTGCGCTTCTGGAATTACCTCGACCAAGTCTTCATCCATTTCAATCTCGGCCATTCCTATAAGCAGAACCTCTCGGTGTGGAACATTATTTCGCTCTACGTGCCGCGCACCATCTGGCTCGCCCTCTCCTCCTTGGTCCTCACCGCAATCATCGGAGTCCCGCTCGGCATGTTTCAGGCGTTTCGCCGCAACACGGTATTCGACTACGGCGCGACGGGCACCGCGTTCGTGCTCTACGGCGTCCCCTCGTTCCTTCTTTGTCTCTTGTTGCTGCAACTCTTCACCTTCAGCCTGCACTGGCTGCCAGCGTCGCCCCCGACGGGCGTGGCACCATGGGCAATTTTCACCGATCCCGTAGGTTTCATACTGCCAGTGCTCGCACTGACACTGCTCTCGCTCGCCGGACTGAGTCGCTTCATGAGGGGCACGGTGTTGGACGTTCTTGTCCAGGACTACGTGCGCACGGCGAAAGCCAAGGGTTGCAGCAACGTTCGCATGTTGTTTCGACACACGTTTCGAAATGCCCTCGGTCCCATCATCACGATCATGGGGCTCTACATACCCCTACTCATCAGTGGCGCGGTGATCATCGAGGACGTCTTTAACTACGAGGGACTGGGCATCCAGACGCTCAATGCCGCGTCGCTCGGCGACGTACCCACGGTATTGGGTATCACCCTCTTGACGGCCATACTCACGCTTTTGGGCAATCTCGCCGCCGACGTGATGCTCGGCGTGGTCAATCCCCGCATAAGGGTCGAAGGAAAATGACCGATCAAGTAGAACTCGAACTGCTTAGTGAAGAACCTGGGAATCGCGACGACGACTTTATCCCCATGTGGAAACAACGTTGGCGAATTTTCGCGAACAACAAACTGGCCGTCATTTCGGTCGGCTACCTCATCCTTCTCACGTTGGCGTGTTTCGTAGTTCCACTCTTCTATAAGACCAACCAAACCAACCAGGCAACCGCATTGAGCGCGGCATGGAACCAAGCGCCGACGTGGCATCACTGGTTGGGCACGGACAGTTCGGGATTCGATGAATTGGGTCGCATTTTCTACGGCGGTAAGTATTCGCTCACGCTCGGCATCTTCGCGGGACTCATCACCATCTTCGTCGGCACAATGTACGGAATGGTGTCGGGCTTGGCCGGAGGCGTTATCGACAACGTCATGATGCGTATTCTCGACGCGGTTCTGTCGATTCCAATCCTCATCTTATTGATCACGTTGCTCACGCTGTATCAACGTTCGACGCTGTTCTTGATAATCGTAATTGGCGTCACGGGCTGGTTTGGAAATGCTCGAATCGTGCGAGGCGACGCTTTGCTGATTCGAAAACTTGAGTACACGCAAGCCGCTGAGTCCATGGGAGCAAGCCGTTGGCACGTGATTCGACGCCACGTCTTCCCCAATTCGATAAGCAACATCGTGACGGTCGCCACTTTCTCGGTCGCCGACGCCATTTTGGCACTCTCGCTGCTCGGCTTTTTGGGACTCGGGATCCAGACCCCGCAAACCGACTGGGGCACGATGCTTCAAGATGGTGCGAGCGTGATCTCGAATGGCTATTGGTGGGAGGTGTATCCCCTCGCCCTGATCTTCATCGCCGTCATCGTGGCAATCAATTACGTGGGCGACGCGCTTCGCGACGCATTCGAAGTTCGGCTACTGGAGCGTTAGAAACTTCACGCTGGTTGGTTCCTCGATCCGGAGCCAACAGACACGGGCGTTTTTAGCGGGAAATGGCACGCGGCTGTCTGACTTTCGCCAAAGGAGCGAAGCAGCGGTTCCTCCTCTGCACATATGTCCTGCGCGCGAGGACAACGGGTTCGGAATCGACAGCCCGTCGGTGGATTCACCGCGGACGGCAATTCCCCTTTCACCTGGATACCTTTTCGTTCTCGAGCCACTTTTGGATCAGGAACCGGTACCGCGTCCAACAATCCTTGCGTGTAGGGATGCGCCGGCGATCGGAACACCGAATCGGCATCGCCGAGTTCGACGATCTTTCCCAAGTACATCACGCCAATCGTGTCGGCCATGTAGTGGACCACCGCAAGATCATGGCTCACCATCACGTAGGACAGATGATGTTCAAGCTGAAGGTCCTTCATCAGATTCAAAATCTGCGCTTGGACCGAAACATCGAGCGCCGAGACCGGTTCGTCGGCCACGATGAGTTTGGGATTGAGTGCGAGTGCTCGTGCGAGGCCCAATCGTTGACGTTGTCCACCAGAAAACTGATGCGGGTAGCGATTCGCCGCCGAATGTTCGAGACCCACCGAGTCGAGCAACTCCAATACCCTCGCGCGTTGTTGTTCGCGACTACCTTCTCTTTGCACCATAAGGGGCTCCGCCAAGATCTGAAAGACGTTCATACGAGGGTTGAGTGACGAATACGGGTCTTGAAACATCATCTGTCGCTTACGGTGTTGCACTCGAGTTGCCTTGTAGCCTTTGGCACTTACTAACTCGTCTTCGAAGAAGATCTCACCGCTCGTCGGGGTATCCAGCCCGACGATCATCCGTCCAATGGTCGTCTTGCCGCAACCAGATTCGCCCACCAGACCGAAAGTCTCGCCTTCCTTGATCGATAACGAGACGTTCGAAACTGCGTGGACGGCACCGACTACGTGACGAATGAATCCGCCCTTCACGGGGAACTCTTTTACGAGGTCGTCGATGCGAACCAATTCGTTCGCCGCGGACTTGGTCGCCGTCGCAACCGGCGTGACCAGCTTGACCGCCTTACGGGGACCCTTCGTCGGATGGAAGCACGCAAAACTGTGCTGCCCGGTCGTCGTCAGCGGAGGATCTTCGGCGCGGCATTGATCGGTGGCGAATTCACATCGAGGCGCAAAACGACAGGCCACGATTTCTCTGCTCAAGTCCGGTGGCACGCCGGCGATTGACGCCAATTTTTGCTTCGACGCACCTTCGAGACTCGGCATTGAGGCAAGAAGCGCCTGCGTGTACGGATGGTTCATCGAGGAAAACAATTCTTCGGTGGGAGCCTCTTCCGCCTTCTTTCCTCCGTACATCACGACGACTCGGTCGGCACGTCCGGCGATCACGCCCATGTCGTGCGTGATGAGCAAGACGCCCATGTTGAGCTCCGCGCGAAGGGTATCAATGATGTCCAATATCTGCGCCTGAATGGTGACGTCGAGCGCGGTCGTCGGTTCGTCAGCGATCAGTAGCTTTGGGTTACAGACCAGTCCCATAGCGATGATCACTCGTTGACGAAGTCCACCCGAGAGCTCGAATGGATACTGATCAAGTCGTTCCGCGGGGCGGGGCATTCCCACCATGTCCAGAACTTCCAGACTGCGTTGGCGCGCGACGTCAGCGCTGACGCCATTGTGAATTATGAGACCTTCACCTATCTGCCTGCCAATTTTCATGGTCGGATTGAGCGAACTCATCGGGTCCTGAGGGATGAGCGCGACCGTGCGTCCGCGTTGACTTCGCATTTCTTTGTCGGAGAGCGATGCGAGATCGACGCCGTCGAGCGTCACGTTGCCAGCTGCAATCTTCCCATTGCCCGGGAGAAGCCGCATGATGGCGAGACCGGTTGTCGTCTTGCCGCAACCAGACTCTCCCACCAGTCCAACGCATTCACCCGGCGCAATTTCGAGAGAAAAATCGTCGACCGCAGTAGCGAAGCGACCCCGGGTCGCGAATTGGACCACAAGATGCTGCACCGAGAGAAGCGAGGCCATAGTTAAGCAATCATAGTCATTAGCCCTAAAGCAGTGAAGTCCGAACCGCTTGCGAAACCTAATGTTTACACGGCGTGAGGGAATTGCAACGGTGGAAGTCGCCAACTCCGTCGGTGCTGACTATGCAGCCCGTGACGCTCTATTGCGGCGAGATGAACGGCGGTTCCGTAGCCCTTATTTGACGACCACCCGTAATGCACGTTTTCGTCATGCATGGATACCATGAGCGCGTCGCGGGCGACTTTGGCAAGGACTGACGCCGCAGCAATGGTGGCGCTGCGAGCGTCGCCCTTGATGATGGTTGTGTGCCGCAAATCGCAGAACCGGAGCGTGGGCGCATTGGCGACGCCAGCAGCACTCCCTGCTGGTGCGTCGAGCAAGTTGAGCGGGCCATCGATGAGTACGTGTGTCGGTGCGACGCGGAGATTCTCAATTGCTCGGTTGACGGCCACACTCAATGCCAATCGAAGACCCCAGGCGTCGATTTCATTCGCGCTCACTGCACCAAGAGACCACTCATCACACCACGCTCGCAGTGGCGCCCCCAGTGACTCACGCTTCTGAGGACTGAGTTTCTTCGAGTCATTGAGACCCAGTGGGGGTGTTCGAAGTCTGGTCAACACGACGGCGCCCACGAGTAACGGCCCCGCGAGGGCGCCACGCCCCACCTCATCGATGCCTACCACTATTTCTCCAGCGTCGAGGAGAGGTCGCTCGAACTGCAGCAAGTCCTCGCGCACCACGCTCACGTTTCTAGGGTACCGATTCACGCGACCTAACATTCTCGTTCGTGACCGATTTCGCCATACTCATTCCCCTCAAGGACTTCTCCCTCGCGAAGGAACGTCTGCGCGTGGCGGGAATCCGTGACGCCGGCGAACTCGCTAAGAATCTCGCGCTGGGCGTCATCGTGGCGAGCGCACCTCGAACGGTCATCGTGGTCGCCGAGAGTGACGAGGTGAGTTCCTTCGCTCGAGAGAACGATGTCGAAGTGTTTCGATCAAACGCGACTGGTCTCAACGAAGCCGTCTCGCTGGCGTATAAGTCGCTGGGATCACGATTCGCACAGTTAATGTTCGTCCACGGTGATCTCGCTCGTCCCCACGGCCTCGGTACATTTGAACCCGAGCCCGGCGTCACCATCGTCACGGACCGCCACGGCCGCGGGACGAATGTCCTGGTCGTTCCCACGGAGCTCGATTTCCAGTTTTTCTACGGGACCGATTCGCGGACCAAACATGAAGGCGAGGCTGAGCGATTGGCTCAACCTTGGCGGGTGATCGCCTCGAGTCCCTGGAGTCTCGATATCGACGAACCAGGCGACCTCGAATTGGGCTTCTAACGCATTCGAGGGGGCCCAGAGGGCCCCCTCGAACACCAGTCCGCGAACGGACCTCAACTTACATCTTCTTGGCTGCAGCCTTCTTCTTGGCTGGCGCCTTCTTCTTAGCCGCCTTCTTGGCCGGAGCCTTCTTGGCAGCGGCCTTCTTCTTGGCTGGCGCCTTCTTCTTCGCCGCCTTCTTGGCCGGAGCCTTCTTTGCTACGGCCTTCTTCTTTGCAGCCTTCTTGGCTGGGGCGCGCTTCTTCGCCGCCTTCTTGGCTGGCGCCTTTTTGGCTACCGCCTTTTTCTTCGCAGCTGGTGCCACTTTCCCTCCTTGGGACTCATCAATGAATCAATTTGGGACCTCGAGCACACCACCGTGGTGCCTCAAAATTGGTACCGCCTTGACAGACGCGTACTCGACCATGTCCACCCAGCTTCGCAGCTGTGCAGTGACTGTCCGCAGTGCACGGTCCTTGCGAAAGAGCGAGGTGCGAACGCGTTGCAAGCAACACCTTCGAACTTCGTTGACCTCCTCCGCAGAAGGACAAGTAAAAGTCCACTCGCTTTAGGCACCAATGTCAAGCATTTCGAAATTTTTTCGAAATATTTCCGACGGTTGTGTCACGTGCGCGACGAAGGCATCTACTTAGGTCGCACACAACGTGGCGACGCGATGAGTGGTGATGAGCGATCAACACTCGTTCTCGGACCAAGTCGAAGCGGAAAGACGACGTCGATCATCATTCCAAATCTCCTGATCACACCGCGATCCTGCGTCGTGACGTCAACGAAGGACGACGTAGTGCGAATGATGTCGAACGCACGAAGTGATGGTGCGCAACTTCTCTTCGATCCGTCGGGAACGGTTCCTACACCAAAAGGAGTGCAGCGTGTTGGATACTCACCAATTCGTCAATCAAAAAGTTGGGATGGCGCCGTACTCGCGTCGCGAAGTCTTATCGACGTCGCACGACGTGGACGAGTCGATCGTGGTGACGACCACTGGACCGAGCGCGCGGGTGCGCTCGTCGCGCCACTACTGCACGCTGCGGCACTCAGTGACGAGTCGCTTGGTCACCTCGCGTCGCGCATCGACGAGCGTCGCGCCGACGACGCACTCGCAATTCTGAACGAACACTACGGCGATCACCACCCCGGCGCGTCCTTGCTACAAGGGGTACTCGCGACCGAAGAGCGTGAGCGTTCGGGCATCTGGTCAACGGCGTCGGGATTGTTTGCGGGCATGCGCACCGACGCCGCGCGGTCCTCCGCACGCGAGTCACCGCTCGACGTCGCCGAATTCCTGCGCGGTCCCCATCAACTCCACGTCGTCGCCCCTAGTCGCCATCAGAACGTGACGACACCGTTGGTCGTTGGTCTCGTCGAGGAATTGGTCCATGCGACCTACGACCATCACCACGAAGGTGCGCGCCTGCTCCTCGCACTCGACGAACTGGCGAACGTGGCACCCCTCCCGCGCCTCGCGAGCATCGTCTCCGAGGGAGGAGGTCAGGGCGTGCTCACCCTCGCCTGCTTGCAGGACCTGAGCCAGGCGCGCAGTCGTTGGGGCTCGTCGGGCGAAGGGTTTCTTTCCCTTTTTCCCACGACCGTCGTGCTCGCGGGTATCGCGGACCGCGCCACGCTCGAATTGCTCCAACACCTGTCGGGACGTGGTCTCGAACCGACCACGAGCGTCCAGCGGAGTCCCCGGGGCAAGAATCTGGGACATTCGACGAGTTGGGTCGAGCGAGACCGGGCGAGCATCGCCAACATCGCCCAAGGACGCCCCGGTTTCGCCCTCGGCATGGACGCCGCCAAAGTCATGAAATGGATCGAACTGACGCCGTCGTATCGAGACGCGCGATTCACCCGCTATCTCGAGCGCTCCGGGCCGTCGGAGCGTTCCCTCGAACGCTGACGCCAGCGCTGGAGGTCAACCTCGACCAGTGGGCGTGCGCCGTGCTCGCGCACGAGTTGGGTCATGCGCGCTTGAGCGATCCCAATAGTGCTCTCGCGCACGCCTCTCGAGTCTCGCAACGAGGGGTACAACACGTCAATGGTGCGGCTCATGGATGTCGCGTCCTGTCCGAATCGAGCGGCGTTCGCCCAGGCACTAAGGACGTGTCGCCGAGTTATCTCACGCGAACCTTCGAGTTCGGCCCCGAAGGCGTGCTCATCGATCGAGAGTCGCTGCACCCTAGGCGAAAGGACGGCACCCTCCGGCTCGAAGTCGCGAACATCACTACGCCACTTCTCGAGGACTTCATCGCGACGCCACGCATATTTGACCCCACGCTCATTGAAGTGACCTCCCCACAGGGCGCGATAACCCTCGTCTTGATCCGCCACGTGTTCCACGCCCTCGAACGATCGCCACGCGACGTAGGGCGTGCGCTCGGCGAGTTCGTGGCGCAGCGAGGAACGATAGAGCGAATCGGCGGCTTGTGCGTGCACGAGGAGCGATCGCATGTCGAGCACACTCGTCGCATCAACAGTCCTCGCGCCGACGAGTACGTGATCGTGCAGATGCGGCTCGCCATGACGATTGACCCCGTGGGTGTAGCTCACGACGCTCGACCACGTACCGGGCGAATCGTGTTCCTCGCCGCCGCGCCGATCGCGCACGACGACGGCACGTTCTTCGAGGTAGCGCACGGACGAGAGGACCGACGCGCGATGCGCGTCGACGACGCCGGACGCGTGCGCCGGATCGAGCGCGATCAGGATTGACGTTGGACGTGGCGCCGCGAAAATGAGGTCGTAACCCAATACCTGGGCACGCGGCGTCGATGAGAACACCTGCTGCACGTCGTGCGGCGAGCGCACATCGCCGTCGCCGCGTATCCACCATCCGGCCTCGTCTCGTAAACCTTCGAGCTCAAGGGCGTGGTCGTCGGTGAAGTAACTCACGTCGTTTGATCGCCGAGAAAATATGCGCAGCATGGACACCCCTGGGTGCCCAACGGTCGCTACAGTGACGCCGCTATGCGTTTCGCGAGTTCGTGGCCAGCACGGCGATACTTTTCGGTTGCCACGACGGCACCTGGGCCCGCGAGGAGCATCAGGTGGTCAAGGAACGACGAGTCGCTCACGTGCATCTTGACGGCATGGCGACCGTCCGGCAGGGTCGTCCACTGCACACTCGGTAGCGACTCGAACAGGTAGCGGGCGTAGGGTTCGACGACCACGACGACGTCGTCGCCTTCGTCGCCCACTTGGGTCAACCAGTTCGTCACCACATCGGGATCTCGATCGTCCTGCGCAGGGGAACTCGCGAGAATGGCGTCGATGCGATCGACGCGGAACGTGCGCCACGATGCTCGCGTGGTGCAGTAGGCGCGGACGTAGCTGTGGCCGTTCAGCACCTTGATCTCGCGTGGCTCGATTGAGCGCTCCGTGGTCTCCTCGGAAGAAGCACTGGTATAGAGGATCTTGATCCGTCGATGCTCGTCGAGTGCCTTTCGAAGTTCGGGCAACAGGTCCTCACTGGCCATCTCGAGTTGTAAGAACGATGACGCTACCTCTTCGATCTTCTCGATCGCCGAGTAGATGGCCGGATCCGTGTACACCCGTGTCGCTTCGCGAAGTGCGATATTGAGCTCGAACACGTCACGCCACATGAGTGCGGGGGGCTCGTCGATCATGTCATCGAAGTCAACCCGATACGTCGAGTCGTCCGTGTCTTCATGGTCCCAGTCGTCACAATCCTTTATGACGTGAGCGGGAAAGCGACCCATCCCGTCGTTGGAGTCGGCCAATGGTTCGAGTGTCGAGAGGCGATCCATGATGAGACGAACGTGCTCGGCGCTCAAGTTAAAGCGGGTAGCGAGTTCACTGATGCGAAGTCCGTCGTGGGAGAGGTACACCGCGTGCAGGAGTTGCAGCGTCTCGCCCAATACGTCACTCGACGCGGGACCAGCGAATTTCAGCGTTGCGGGCTCCGGCACGCTTCCCTTGTTCACTCGAAGTAGCCAGTCTTCAAGTTCATTTCGTAGTGACTTGGGACTTTGGAGCCGGACCCGCTCGGCTGCTTCCAGCACGAAGCGCAGGGCTTCGCGCGGACTTTCGAAGGAGACGCCCACCTCCACCTTTCCTTCCTTCTTCTTCGCGGCGAGTGCGGCCGGATACTGGCGAAGAAGGAGGTCCGCGTAATTCTCGTTGGTCGTCACGACGACGTCGATGGGCGAGGGCACTTTCTGGAAGGCGGCCCGCCACGCTCTCGCGTGATCGAGGGTCTCGTCATCCACCTCGAAGGTGTCACTCAAGACCTCGGGCATCGACGTGAAACGCGAGAGCCGGTATCCCTTGATCTCCTGAGTGCCGCGGACCCGAGCGACCAGGTACGAGACGCCGCTAAAGACCCCGATGACGAGTGGCTCCACGGTGCGCTGCTTGTTCGCCGAGGATTGATAATCAAAGCGCAGCACCCGGTGTTGGTGCAGCGCGCGGACGACTGGCGTGTAGTACGACGAGAACTCCAATCCTCCATCACTGGCGGGCATTTCGTTAAAGACACTGAATGCGCCCGACGCCCCAAAACCGCAAAACCGCAGACTCAATTGCACGACGCGTCGCTCGTCGTCGCTGAAGTGGATCGCCGGTGCGTACCCGCTGGCGGGGTCGATTCGATATCCGACCGCGTCACCGGGCAAGTTCACCGTCTCGATGTCGAAACCGAGTTCGCGGATGCGCGCCTTATCGCGTTCAAACTTCTGGCGCACCGCACCGTCATTTCCCTCGTAGGCACGGATCTTCTTGGGGCCCTTGGACGATACCGGATACTCATCGACCTTGAGGTCTCGAATGATCTCCTCTTGGGTGAGAGGTCGTCCGTCGCTCCAGGCTCGCTGCAATAACAACACGAGCGCGACCAAACGCTCTCGACTCTGCTCTATGCCCCCACGAATCGAGCTCACGTCAACTCCCACCAAAGGTGTGGGGACTCTACGTGCCCACCACGAGTCGGCACTTAGAGTCCGGCCCTCTTTTGTTCCTCGAGCAACGCCTCTTCGCGTCGCCACGTACCCGAGCGACCACCCGACTTTTCCCACAACGCGACTTCCTCAATCGTCATCGTCCGATCGTTCGATTTGCACATGTCATAGATGGTTAGAGCGGCAACCGTGACGGCCGTAAGCGCCTCCATTTCGACGCCCGTTCGATCGACCGTGTCGACACTCGCCTCAACCTCGATGTGCGTGTCGGCGATGACGAAATTGATGTAGACGTTGCCAACGAGCACGGGGTGCGACATGGGCAAGAGGGTGGCGGCGAACTTCGCTGCCTGCATGCCTGCCACGCGCGCGGTCGCGAGGACGTCGCCCTTGTTCATCGCGTTCGCCGCGACACTCGCGGTGGTCGCCGCTTGCATATTCACGCGACACCTCGCGAGCGCTCGTCGCGCACTGACTTCTGACGGTCCGAGATCACGAGGAAAGGCCCCGTTGAGAGATGTTCGTCGTAGTTGGTGGAAGTCGTCCACGGCGCCATGCTAGTGAACCTACGACCGAAGCCCACTCACAGCCCGGTACACTGCTCTCGTCGCCTTGCGCCACAGGAGTTCTGATGCCGACCTACGAATACGAATGCCAATCGTGCCACCAGCGTGTAGAGAACGTGCAGAAGTTCGCCGACCCCGATTTGACGGTCTGTCCCAACTGTGGCGGCGAGCTTCGAAAGGTCTTCTCTGCGGTGGGCATCGTCTTCAAGGGCAGTGGGTTCTACAAGACCGACAGTCGCAGCTCATCATCAAGCGTGACACCTCCCGCGGCGACGCCCAGCGCGGCACCATCCCCCGAGAAGCCGGCGTCTTCGCCCGACAAACCTGTCGCGACGCCCACGCCCGAAAAATCCGCGGCAAAATCGGCGGACTAGGAACCCGAGACGGCGATCCCCTCGATCGCGAGTGACTGGCCCGCGGCACTGCCGGGAAGCCAATCCACGTCGTTGCCCACGAAGGCAATGTCGAGCAACATCCGTTGCAGGGTCGAAGCGACCGTGATCTCTCGTACCGGCTCGGCGAGTTCACCGTCGCGAATCATCAGTCCCGTTACGCCAACCGAGAAGTCACCCGAAATCGGATTCACACCTGAGTGCACGCCGGTGAGCGATTCGACGTAGATACCTGTGCCGACGTTACGGAAAATTTCCGCCTGGTCCAAGTCGCCGGACTTGAGTTGCAAGGCCCGACATCCAGCCGACGGCGAGCCCGCGATGCCCCCGCGCACGGCGCATCCGTTGGACGCGGTGCCCGCTCGCTTCGCCGATACCGTGTCGTAGACGAAGGCCTTGAGTTGTCCGGCGTCGATCAATTCATTACGCCGGCACGCGAGACCCTCACCATCGAACACGCTCGCCGAGAAATGGCGCGGATCCGTGGGATCGTCGCTCAGTGTGAACAGGGGCGACGCGACGTTCTCACCAATTCGATTGGCGAAGAACGAGCGGCCGTAGTTCACTGCTTCACCGCTCAGCGCGCCACCGATGATCGCGAGCAGCGTCGCGGTACTGCGAGGGTCGAAGACCGCGGTGCAGCGCATTGACTTGGGCTTGACCGCACCGAGCATTCTCGTCGCGCGCTGGATCGCGTCTTTCGCCGCCGAGGTTATGTCGACCTCGCTGGGCGCACGTCCCGCACTGAGTCCCCAACCCGTTTGATCGTTTCCTCCATCGTTGGCGATCGCCTCGACCGACACGTACGTACCTGATCGTTCGTATCCCGCGCGAATACCTGTCGTCGAGACGATGACCGCTTCGGCGACGTAATCCGCGTAGTTCGCCGAGTCGACTTGGCGGATCCGCGAATCGCCCGTGCGCACTAGTCGCTCGAGCGTGATCGCCATTTCGATCTTGTCATCAAGTGGCGTCTTGAGCACCGAGTCGTCCGAGAGGTGCAGGGACGCCGGGGCGACGCCGTCGGGACGAGCGAACGTGATGAACTCGTCTTCGGTCGCGAAGTGGGCGTTGTCGCGAGCTTGGCGTAGAGCGTCGCGCACGGCCTCATCATCGAGGGACCCCGCCCACGCCGTGCCAACTTGTGCGCCCGCCGCGCCGTCGCGCAGGACACGGATACCGATTCCCGATGAGGTCGCGGTCGACAGATTCTCGATTTCTCCTTGGTACGCCTGGATGTCGGTGTCGACACCGGAAGAGAGATACACCTCGATGTCTTCGCCGCTTTCTTGGAACTCGAGAATTCGCTCCGCCTGGGCGAGGAGATCGCTCATGACGCCGTGCCGCCAATCGTGACCGCGCTCAAGCGCATCGTCGCTTGTCCAGTGCCCACGGGGACCGACTGACCATCTTTGCCGCAGGTGCCCGGCGTCATGGAAAAGTCATTACCAACGGCGTCGACGCGTTGAAGAATCTGAGGACCATTGCCAATGAGGTTGCAATCGCGAAGTGGAGCCGTGATCTTGCCATCCTCGATCATGAAGGCGGCGGTCATGCCAAAGACAAAGTCACCGGTCGCGGTATTCACCTGACCTCCACCGAGCTGGGCGACGTAGACGCCGCGTGGAGTCTGGGCCACGATCTCGTCGGGATCAGAGTCACCCTCGAGCAAGTACGTGTTCGTCATTCGCACCATGGGAAGGTGCTGGTAACTCTGTCGTCGACCATTGCCCGAGGACACGCGACCTTCCTTGCGCGAACGCAAATAGTCCCACATGTAATCCGTAAGTACACCGTTCTCGATGAGCACGTTGCGAGCACTTGGTCGCCCCTCGTCGTCGAGAGCGAGATAACCCCATTCTCCTCCCACGGTGCCGTCATCAACGAGCGTGACGAGAGGGCTCGCGACTTGCTGGCCCAGCTTTCCCGCGTACACCGACGCCTGCTTCAAGATGGCGTCCGCTTCGAGGCCGTGACCGCACGCTTCATGGAACAAGATGCCACCCGATCCGCCCGCGAGGACGACGGGGAGATCACCCGACGGCGCCGGACGCGCGCCGAGTTTGGTGATCGCTTGTTGCGCGGCGCCCCTTGCCGCTTCCTCGACGGCTTCTTCGCTGAGGATCTCGAACCCTCGGGTACCAGCGATCGGCCGATATCCGGTCTGCATACCAGTGTCACCGGTCGCGACACACGAGATGTTAAAGCGCGTTCGAATCTGATGATCGGACGCGTAGACACCCTCGGAGTTCGCGACCACGAATCGCCGACTCGAATCGCCGAGCGCGACTTGCACTTGGGTGATGGAAGAACCCTGCGATCGCGCCACGTCATCGGCGTGTCGTAGCAACTCGATCTTTCGTGACTTCTCCACGTCATTCGGCAGCGTCAACGCATTCGTGGGATGTTCCGACAGTGCCCCGAGGGCGATTTCTCTCGTTCCACCACCACCCTCACGTGCGACCGCCGCAGCGGCACGAGCGGCGGCGAGCAGTCCATTCTGCGATAGGTCCGCGGTGTGCGCGAAGCCCGTAGTCTCACCGACGACGACGCGTATCCCGGCACCGCGATCGCGTCCCGAACTCAATTCCTCGACCCGACGCTGATCAAGAATCGCCGAGGACGTGCTGCGATCCTCCACGAACACTTCGGCAAAATCGCCTCCACGACTCAGAGCTTCATTAATGGTGTGTTGTATGACGTCATGTTCGACCAAGGAGAAAGACATGTCAGGAAGCGTATCGTCCAGCGCAAAAACAAAGGCCCCAAAACTTGGTGCATCGTCGCGAAATTGTCATCATTCGTAACGCATTTGACATAAGAAACCTGTAAGGCACGAGTTTTTGTGTGGTGTAGTCGTGAGTGAGACAGGGTCGCGCCGCAACCGCGACAGCGATCCATCCCTACGCACTTGTAGGCGACAACACATGGAGGAAATGATGAGCGACGACAAGAACACCGAAGAACACCACGAAGGTCACGAGCACCCGCACGAAGGACACGCACCGTGGGGCATGCAGCGAGGGTTCCGTGGCCGGCGACGCGCCATCCTGGGCCTCTTCCTCATCATCGCCATCTTGGTCCTCGTGGGTGACATCTTGAGCGCGGTTGCGTTGGGCCGCTCCTCGTCGTCAGGCTCCGCTGCCGGCACCGTTTCGGTGACTGGTTCAGGGACCGCCACGGGAACTCCCGACACCGTCAGTTTCCAAATCGGCGTAAGCAGCATTGCGAAGAACGCGTCCAGCGCGCTCGCGGCAAACAACGCTCGCGTCGCGGCACTCGAAGCGGCGCTGATCAAGAGTGGCGTCACCAAGAAGAACATTCAGACGTCCGGTCTCAACATCTATCAGAACACCAACAGCAACGGTGCCGTCACGGGCTACACCGCAGAAGACGATCTCAACGTCACGTTGCACGAGATCAGCAAAGCGGGCGCCGCGCTCGACGCCGCGACCAACGCGGCCGGAAATGGCGTGAACCTCAGTGACTTGACGTATTCCATTTCCAACCAGTCCTCGCTCTATCAAAAGGCGCGCACCGCGGCAATGAAGGCCGCCTACAGTGAGGCGGCCGACATCGCGAAGGCGGCACACGAGAGCGTTGGTTCGATCAAGAGCGTCACGGACAACGAGAACTCGAGCGGCGGCATCTCCCCACTGCCCCTGCAGTACAACGCGGCGGGAACGAAGTCGATCGCGAAGGTACCCCTCGAACCGGGCACCCAAACCGTCACCGACCAGGTCTCGGTCGTCTACACACTGAAGGGTTAACGAGTCGCGAGCGAAGGAAACGCCGAGCGCTTGGGCGAGCCTGCTCGGCGTTTCCTTCGAGAGTAAGACTCAAACTCAGAAGTAGGCTGTCGAGGTGATTCTGCCGTCGATTGAAACGCCCGCCGACCTCCGGGACCTCTCGTACCGCGAACTCAACAAACTCAGCGCCGAGATTCGCGAATTCATCATCTCGACGGTCAAGACGACGGGTGGGCACCTCGGTTCGAACTTGGGGGTCGTGGAACTCACCCTGGCCCTGCATCGAGTCTTCGAGTCACCACGTGACATATTGCTCTGGGACACCGGTCACCAGGCCTACGTGCACAAACTCCTCACCGGACGGCGATACGGCTTCAAGGGGCTACGTCAGCGCGGCGGACTCTCGGGCTATCCCAACCGCTCCGAGAGCCAACACGACTGGATCGAGTCATCGCACGCATCAACCGCCCTCTCCTACGCCCACGGTCTCTCAGTGGCACTCGAACAACGCAAGGAATTGGTGGGCCACGGTGGACAACGTCACGTCGTCGCCATCGTGGGAGACGGTTCGCTCACCGGTGGCATGGCGTACGAGGCACTCAACAATCTTGGGGTCACGAACCAACGCGTCGTCATCGTGCTCAACGACAATGGTCGCAGCTACGCCCCCACGATCTCGAAGTTGTCGACCTCATTGACGACGCTTCGACTCAACAAGACCTACCTGACGTTGCGCGAACGCTTCCGCCGTCTCATTCCCCGACTCCCGGGTGGCAAGGCTGCCTACATCGGCATTGACGGATTCACGTCGGTGGTGCGTGAAATGGTCACACCGCACACGTTCTTCGAGAACCTTGGCGTGCGCTACATCGGCCCGATCGATGGACACAACATTCGTCAACTCGAGACGGTCATCAAGAACGCGTCGCAGTGGGACGGGCCAATCGTCGTGCACGTGCTCACCGAAAAGGGCCGCGGCTACGAACCAGCCACCAACGACACGTTGAAGATGCATGACTACAAATTGCCACCTCGCCTCAACGATGAAGACGTCGCGCCCCAATCGTTCACTCAGGCATTCTCGGATTCACTCATCGCGCTCGCGAGCGCCGACGATCGAATCGTCGCGATCACCGCGGCAATGGCGGGGCCAACCGGACTACTTGGATTCCAGGAACGTTTCCCGACGCGATTCTTCGACGTGGGCATCGCCGAACAGCACGCCGTCACCGCCGCCGCGGGTATGGCCATGGGTGGTCTCAAGCCCGTCGTCGCGATCTATTCAACGTTCTTCTCCCGGGCCTTCGACCAAGCCAACCTCGACGTGGGACTCTTGAATTTGCCCGTGCTGTTCGTGTTCGATCGGGCGGGCATCACGGGTGACGACGGTCCGAGCCATCACGGCGTGCTCGACATCGCATTGTGTCTCGCCATTCCCAACATGACGATCTTTGCGCCATCGTGCGTTGAGGAGATTCCTGAGATGTTGGCGACGGCCCTATCGATGTCGACACCCACGGCGATACGTTTTCCCAAGACCCTCCCCCAGCCACTCGACAAGCAGATCGGCGAAGGCCTTCGAGCTCGCGAGATCGTGCGTGGTGACGGTTCGTTGTGCGTGTTAGCGGTGGGTAAAATGACACCCAACAGTTACCGCGCGCTCGAACTCATGGGTTCCGAACGAACCCGGGTCACCTTGTACGACGTACGCGTGCTGCCACCCGATGTCGCCATGATCGACGACGCACTCACGCACGATCGGATCATCACGGTCGAGGACGGCACCCGACACGGCGGAGCTGGCACCTTGATGGTCTCGGCGGTCCGAAATCGCGCACAAGAACTCGAGCGTCCTTTCCCCTCGACGCGAATCTTGGGGGTACCGCGCGCCTATCTCGAACACCACCAGCCAGACGCCCTCCTCGCCGAGATCGGGCTCGACCCCGAAGGACTCGCCGCCGCCTTTGCGCGATTGTTGGATGACCAACCTGAGTTTCCACGCGTGTTACCCGAATCGCCACGTTCGAACTTCCTCTGATCTACTCACGTCACAGGGCAAGTACATTGCGAGCGTGACCTACGAAGTTGAAAAATCTGACGAAGACTGGCGCCGCCAACTCGAACCCGATCGTTACGCCGTGCTCCGCAAAGCCGCGACGGAAGCGCCGTTCACCGGATCGCTCTTGCACGTCGACGCGAACGGCGTGTTCAGCTGTGCCGGTTGCGGACAACATCTCTTCACGAGTGCGCAGAAATTCGACTCGGGCACTGGGTGGCCAAGTTTCGACGCGTGTGAACCGGGCACCATCATCGAACGCGAGGACCGATCGCTCTTTCGTCGGCGAACTGAGATCCTTTGCTCTCGCTGCGGCGGACACCTTGGCCACGTCTTCGACGACGGACCCACGCCCACGGGCCTTCGCTACTGTGTTAATTCCCTCGCGATCGAATTCGACGTCGAGGAGACTTAGACGTCAAGGAAACGGCGTATCGCAATCGCGGAACCCACCGAACCAATGACAACGCCCACGATGAGGACCACGGCGTTGGTCCCGAGTAACGCACTGGTATTGAGTTGGAACTCATTGTGGAGTGGGTACCACGTATGGAGTGCGGTCACCGCCAGGATCGCAACGACCGAACCCAAGAGTCCTTGGATGAACCCTTCGGTGATGTAGGGGATTCGGATGAACCAGTTCGTCGCGCCGACGAGTTTCATCACTGAGACCTCGCGACGACGAGAGAAGATGGCCATGCGAATCGTGTTCAAAATCAGCACCGTCGCCGAGAGGAGCAGGACCCCCGCCAGAGCGAGGAACACGATCTGAATGATGCGAATCGCCCGGTTCATCTCGCGGATCTGTTGCTCGGGTGCCGTGACGCTGTAGACGCCCGGTTGTGAGGAGAACGTCGACTGGACCACGAAGGCGTTACTGGGCACCGTGGGAATACACCGGAACGACGACGGTACCTCGTAGGGCTTCAACACGGTCGACTCGTCTTGGGGCAGCAGTTTGACCGCCTCCTTGTAGTCCTGGGCCTGGGTGTAGAAGACGCAACTCTTCACGATGGGCAAGTCCGCCAACTGGCTTTGCACGCTAGAAATCTCGTTCTGCGAGGCGGTGGGTTCCATCCACACCGTCACGCGGGTCCCCTGCTGCCACTGCGCGGACGCCTGGGCGGCACTCTGCTTAAGGAGCAAGGCCGATCCGACGAGCGACAGCGATACCGCGACGGTCAAGACCGCGGCGATCGTCATCATTCGGTTCCGCCAAAGATTTCCGGTTGTCTCCTTGAAGGCGTATCGCAAATAGACGCGCATTACAGCAGGACCCCTTCGTCGATTCCGTAGACGCCGCGAACCTGGTCACGAATCATTTCGCCTCGGTCGAGCTCGACGACTCGTCGTCGCATCCGGTCGACCAACGCCTTATCGTGCGTCGCCATCACGACCGTCGTGCCCGTTCGATTGATTCGTTCGAGCAACGCCATAATCGACTCGGAGTTCGCCGGGTCGAGGTTCCCGGTGGGTTCGTCGGCAAGCAAGATGAGTGGACGATTGACGAACGCGCGGGCCACCGCGACACGTTGTTGCTCACCACCGGAGAGTTCACCGGGTAGGTTGCGCGACTTGTCCGTGAGCCCCACGAGCTCAAGGATCTGAGGAACCTGACTGTCAACGGTCGAACGGGGTCGTCCAATCACCTCGAGGGCGAAGGCGACGTTTTCAAAGACCGACTTATTGGGTAGCAGTCGAAAGTCCTGAAAGACGCAGCCGATATTGCGCCGCAGGTACGGCACCCTCCATTTGGGTAGCTCGCCAATGTCACGCCCGGCTTCGAGGATGCGCCCTTGGTCGGGAAGTTCCTCGCGCAACAACAGTCGAAGGAACGTCGTTTTGCCCGATCCCGAGGCGCCGACGAGGAAGACGAACTCACCCTTCTCAATGTCGAGCGTGATGTTCTTGAGGGCAGGAGTGCCGTTCTTATACGTCTTCGAGACGTTCTCAAAACGAATCACGCGTCAGCCCCCTTATAGGATTGTTGGTTGCAGCGACCACGTCGCTCTACGCACTTCTCATTCTAGTTTGGCCGCCGATTCGACTCGCGTCAGGAAAACCTTGGTTTACAGGGTTTCGAAAGTTCTTAACTTCCCGAACGCTGTCGACGGAGTTCGGCTTCCATGAAAGCGTCGAGATCGCCATCGAGTACCGCCTCGACGTTGCCCGTTTCATGATCCGTACGGTGATCTTTCACAAGTTGGTAAGGCGCCTGCACGTAACTGCGGATCTGTGAACCCCACGCATTGTCGGCGCGACTCCCGCTGAGCGCGTCCATCTGCGCTTGTCGCTGGGCTCGTGCACGCTCGGCCAACTTCGCTTCGAGAATCTGCATGGCGCGCGCGCGGTTTTGGTGTTGGCTGCGCTCGTTCTGACAACTAACGACGATGTTGGTGGGAAGGTGCGTGATGCGAATCGCCGAGTCGGTTTTGTTCACGTGCTGGCCCCCCGCTCCCGACGAGCGGTAGGTATCGATGCGCAGGTCCTTCTCGTCGATCTCCACTTCGCCGGCGTCGTCGCTCAAGAGGGGTGTCACCTCCATGCTCGCGAAACTGGTCTGGCGCCGCGCCTGGGAATCGAAGGGACTGATGCGAACCAGTCGGTGCACGCCGCGCTCCGCCGACAACCACCCGTAGGCGAAGCGACCCTTGACGATGCAGGTCGCTGACAGCAGTCCCGCTTCCTGGCCCTCGGTCGCTTCGTCGATCTCGACGCCGAAACCCCGTCGCTCGGCCCACCTCGAATACATCCGCAAGAGCATCTCGGTCCAGTCTTGCGCGTCAGTCCCACCGGCACCCGCGTGCAGTTCGACGATTGCGTCGTTCTGGTCGTAGGGACCGCTAAGGAGACTCTGCGTCTCGAGCGCAGCGATCTCGTGCTCGAGTTTCGACACGCTCGAAGCGAGTTCGTCGAGCAACGACCAATCGGCCTCACCGACGCTGAGCGCATCGCGCGAAAAATCCGCCAAGACCACGCTGTCGTCGATCTCGCGGCGAAGCCCGTCGAACAGTTCGAGGTCATTGGTCAAACGACCAAGTTCGGTCGTGACGTCGCGGGCGTGGTCTTGATCGTTCCAGAGATTCGGATCCTGGGCCTCGATACTCAAGATCTCGTGACGCGCCCGGCTGTCGTCAATCTTTAGATAGTCGTTCGCCGCGTGCCAGCGCCTCTCGAGTTCTTCGATGGCACTGAGGGCGTCGCGCAGCGCGTTCTCCGCCTTAGGGTCGGCCATGGCACTGCTTGAACTTCCGACCAGAGCCGCACCAGCACGGATCGTTACGTCCGATTTTCTCGTGGTGTGCTGAGGCTGGCTTCGACGTGGGCGTCACCTGGGCCGCATGCACGGGAAGCTCGGTCGCCCCGGGAGCGACCTGCTCGACGTTGGTGGACGCGTCCGCCAGCCCCTCGTCGTCCGCGGTCTCGATTTTTGCTTCCACGTGCGTGATATAGCGCACGTAGTCGTTGTCGACCGCTTCGAGGAGGTGCTCGAACATGAGATAACCCTCCTTCTGCCACGCGGTGAGGGGGTCTTGTTGGGCGACCTGGCGTAAATGGATTCCGTCGCGCAGGTAATCCATGTCCGAGAGATGCTCACGCCAACGTTGGTCCAGTATCTGGAGCATCACGTCGCGCTCGATCTCCTTGGCGGTGTCCATGCCGCCGGGGTAGTCCTCGCACTTCTTCTCGTACAATCCCACCGCATCGTCGACAACCAGTCCAATGATGTCGTCTCGGTCGTCGTAGGCGGCGAGGGTCTCGACCGTAAGGGTCGTCGGATAGTAGATCTGAAGTTCGTTGAGCAGATACGAGAGGTCCCACGTCTCGGGGAACTCGCCCTCGAGGTGTTCGTCGACGAAAGTGCTCAGCACCTCTTCGATGAGTTCGATCGTGGCGTCATGGATGTCCTCGCCGTCGATGACCTGTTGGCGACGCTTGTACATGACCTTGCGCTGTTCGTTCATGACCTCGTCGTATTTGAGGACGTCCTTGCGGATCTCTGCGTTGCGACCCTCGACGGTGTTCTGTGCGCGCTCGATCGCGCGCGAGACCATCTTCGCTTCGATCGCCTCGTGTTCGGGCATCGTTCGATCCATCACCCACGACACGGCACCCGTTGCGAAGAGTCGAAGCAGTTCGTCCTCGAGGGACAAGAAGAAACGGCTCTCGCCGGGGTCGCCCTGTCGTCCGGATCGTCCGCGCAACTGGTTGTCGATTCGTCGAGAGTCGTGACGTTCGGTACCCAGAACGTAGAGTCCACCGAGTTCGCGGACCTGGTCGCCCTCGGCATCACAGATTGGCTTGTACTTCGCGAAGGCCACTTGGTAGGCGGCGTCGTACTCTTCGGTGCCGGGTTCCAAACCGCGACTGAGGGCTTCTCGATTGGCGAGGCCTTCAGCGTTGCCGCCCAAAATAACGTCGACACCTCGACCCGCCATGTTGGTCGCCACCGTCACTGCGTGTAGACCACCCGCCTGCGCGACGATCTCGGCTTCGCGGAAGTGTTGCTTTGCGTTGAGCACCTCGTGGGGCACGCCCGCCTTAGAGAGTTCACGCGACAGCAATTCGGACTTCTCCACCGACGCCGTACCGAGCAGGACCGGCTGACCCTTGTCACTGCGCTCGTGGACCTCGTCGACGATCGCCTTGAATTTCGCGGCCTCGGTCTTATAGATAAGGTCGGGCTGGTCGATGCGTACGTTGGGTCGGTGCGTAGGAATAGGTACCACTGACAATGAATACGTACTGCCGAACTCGCCAGCCTCGGTCTCGGCGGTGCCGGTCATTCCCGCCAATTTTTCGTACAGGCGAAAGTAGTTC
>CAJCJA010000053.1 GCA_903970515.1 Candidatus Saccharibacteria bacterium CG_4_10_14_0_2_um_filter_52_9 | reverse complement strand
CGTCGGCGTCGTCGCAATCGCGTGCAGCTCGCTCAAGAACGCATCATTGGATACTTGGCCGTCACCGACCGTGACCGCCGCATTCGAACTCGTCAGGCCGTACACACCTGCTCCGACGAAGGCGAGGACGATGAGGACGATGAGACGACGCACCGTTCCATGCTACCGAGAAGTCCCTAGCTCTCTGGCGGCCCCGCGACGATTGATCGAACCAATTCGAGAATCGCCGCGGGTGAAGTCGCATTGAGCGCCACGTCGACTCGCAACTCCTTGGTGGACTCGTCGTAAGCGCGAGAACCGTGCGTGCGACGAAGGCGTGTTTGTTGACTGAGGCTGAGTAGCAGGGGGCCCATGCGCAGCACCGGTTTAGAGCGCACACCAACTTTGGCGGGCAAGAGCGAGAGCGCGTCGACGCCGAGTTCCAAACAGATGAGGCGCAACTCACCAAGCTCCAGCAATCCTTGTGCGGCCGCGGGTAGTGGGCCGTAGCGGTCGATCCATTCGTCGCGAAGGTCGCGCAATTCCTCGATCGTGCTCGCGCTCGCCAGTCGACGATAGGCCTCAAGACGGGCGTCGTCCGCTTCGACGTAGTTCTTCGGTAGATGTGCGTCACCGGGCACGTCGACCGTCACGCTCTTGATCTCCGGTACGACGAAGCCCTTGGCGTCGGCGACCGCTTCGGCGACGAGTTGGACATAGAGGTCGTAGCCAACCGCCGCGACGGGACCGGATTGGTCGTGACCGAGTAAGTTGCCCGCACCGCGGATCTCCAGGTCGCGCATCGCGATCTTGAATCCGCTGCCGAGGGCAGTGTTGTCACCGATTGTGCGAAGTCGCTCGTAGGCGGTCTCGCTCAACACCTTGTCCGCCGGATGAAAGAGGTAGGCGTACGCGCGATGGCCGCTTCTGCCCACGCGTCCGCGCAATTGGTGCATCTGGCCCAGTCCCAGTCGATCGGCCCGGTCGACGATCAAGGTGTTGACCGAAGGTAGGTCGATGCCCGACTCCACAATCGTGGTGCAGACGAGCACGTCGAAGCGCCGTTCCCAGAAATCAATCATGACTCGTTCGAGGGTGCCCTCATCCATCTGACCGTGCGCCACGGCAATGCGAGCGTCGGGTACCAATTGGCCGAGTCGTTTGGCCACCTCGTCGATGTCGGCGACACGATTATGTACGTAAAAGACTTGACCTTCTCGCAAGATCTCTCGACGCAGCGCCTCGACGACGGCCGGTTCGCTGTACTCGCCGACGTGGGTGAGGATGGGACGTCGATCGGCGGGCGGCGTCGTGATCATCGAGAGGTCACGGATCCCCGCGATCGCCATCTCCAATGTTCGAGGAATCGGACTCGCACTCAGGGTCAATACATCCACGCCCAGCGAACGCGCCTTGATCGCTTCTTTGTGATTCACCCCGAAGCGCTGTTCCTCGTCGACCACGAGCAGACCTAGGTTCTTGATGATCACGTTGTCCGATAACAGTCGATGGGTTCCGATGACGACGTCAATGGTCCCGTCCTTGAGTCCCTGCAACGTCGACTTCGACTCAGCGTCGTCGACGAAACGACTGAGCATCGCGACTTTCACCGGAAAGCCCGCGAAACGGTCACTGAACGTCGCGAAGTGTTGACTCGCGAGCAACGTCGTTGGCACGAGGACGGCGGCTTGCATATTGTCCTGTACGGCCTTGAAGACCGCGCGCACGGCGAGCTCGGTCTTGCCGAAGCCGACGTCAGCACAGACCAGGCGGTCCATTGGCCGCTCGAGTTCCATGTCCGCCTTGATCTCGCGCATCGCGTGCGCCTGGTCGGCGGTCAGGGTGTACTCGAAGAGTTCTTCCATCTCTCGCTGCCAGGTCGTATCTGGACCGAACGCGTGACCCCGCGCGACGTTGCGCTGACGATAAAGGTCGACCAATTCTTGGGCGACGAGAAACGCCGCCGCCCTCGCCTTCGCCCGGGTCTTTTGCCATTCCGCACCGCCCATGCGCGAGAGCGCTGGCGCGTCACCTCCCGAGTACGGCGTGAGCGCGTCGATCTGCTCGGTGGGCCAGTAACTGCGTCCATCCTTGAACTCGAGGATCAAATAGTCGCGGGTCGTGCCGTTGATGGCGCGCGTCGTGGTGCCGGAGAAACGCGCGACGCCGTGCTGACGATGCACGACGTAACTGCCTACCGCGAGATCGTCAAAGAAGCCGTCGACGTTGCGGGCACGCGTGCGCGCGATGCGATGGACGCTGCGCCGTCCCGTGAGATCGCTCTCGCTCCACACGACGATGTCGGGTGCGTCCATTGTGAATCCCGCGGGCAACGTACTCTCGAGAACGCTGAGGCGCGAGTCCAGAACCCTGTACGGATCGGTCGTCACGTCGAGACCTTCTGCGCGAAGTTGTGTGGCCATGCGCTCGACGGCGGCACTACTGGTCGTCAGCACCACGCCTCGACGCGTGGATTCCCACGTGCGCACGTGCGCGGCGAGGCGGGCGGGGTCGCCTTGGACAATCGGAGGAGAGCCGAGGTTGAGCGTCGAGCTCGCGAGTGCGCCCATGGTCGGATCGAGACTCACGTCGATGCGGCCCTCGAGGACGTGTTCCCATGCGGCGTGCAGCAACGGCACCGGCGATGACGCCCGCCAGGTGGCGGCGACGACGTCGGTGAGTTCACGTTCTTCGTCGAGAAGTTCCTCAAGTCGCCGTCGTACGCGCTCGGGTTCGACCACGAGGACGCGCACGTCGTCGAGTTCGTCGAGCAACGTGCGGCGATGCTCGACGAAGAGTGACATCCACCCTTCCATGCCGTCGAATAATTGGCCGGCCGCGATTCGATCGAAGACTTCGCGTCCCCACGGTCGCTGGATGACCAGTTCCTCGCTTCGTCGACGCGTTATCTCGCCCGGCAACCATTCTCGGGCGGGGGCGATGAACGCGCGCTCCACGTCACGAATCGATCGTTGATTGGCGATGTCGAACGTGGTGAGGCGCTCGAGCTCGTCGCCGAAAAAATCGAGTCGCATCGGTTCGTCACCCTGCGCCGCCCAAACGTCAACGATGCCCCCACGCACGGCGAACTCAGCGCGGTGCTCGACCAAACTTTCGCGCCGGTAACCGAAACGTACGAGCTCGAGGAGGAAACGATCGCGATCGAGTTCACCGCCTCGAACGATCTCGATCGGTGTCGCTGATGTCTCGGGCGAGAGGATCTGGCACAGCGCGCGAATCGACGCCACGAGCACGCGCGGCACGTCACCTCGTTGGAGGCGAGAGCGTAGCAACACGCGCGCCGCCATCACGGCGCTGTCGGGGCTCACGCGCTCGAGAGGATGGGTGTCCCACGCCGGCCACAGGGCAACCTCGTCGCCAGGGAGTAACGCCGTGAGAGCGTCGCGAAGTAGCTCCGCTTCGGTTGACGTCGCGCACACGCACAATAAGAATGGCGCGTCGAGCGCGTAGGACGCGACGCTCAGTGGGGTCGCGTAGGTACTGGGCGTGAAGGCGCCCGAGGCATTTTGCGCGCGAAGAGCGGGCGCGACGGTCTCGAGAACTCGGCGCAGACCCTGTGACTCAGCCACGTGCGCCGTTCACCCGCTGCTGGGCGTCAGCGAAGTCACTGTCGAGCAACAATTCGAGGGCGTCGGCCGCTTCGCTCACGTGTTCGAGGTGAAATTTCTGTGACTTGCCGACGAGGGGTTTGAGGACGTAGTCGGTCACCTGCTCCTTCCTCGCGGGGCGACCGATGCCAATGCGCAAACGTGCGAACTCGTTGGTGCCGAGGACATTCGCGATCGATCGCAGGCCGTTATGACCGGCGAGTCCTCCGCCAAAACGCAGTTGCAATCGACCCGGATCCATGTCCAGCTCGTCGTGCGCGATGACGAGTCGCGAGAAGTCACCCAGTGACGTCCGCTTGAGTAACCCCGGCAGTGCGGCGCCGGACTCGTTCATGTAGGTCGTGGGCACCGCCAGCGTCACTACACCGTGGGTCGTCGTCAGCGACGCAGAGAGGGCGCGTTGACGACTTTCTAGTTTGAGAGTGATGCCACGACGTTCGCACACTGCACGCACCGCGTCGCCACCAACGTTATGACGCGATCCCGCGTACTCCAGTCCGGGATTCGCGAGACCGACGATGACGAGCGCACTCGGCGTGCCCCGTCGGGCTTCGTCGCGTGAGCGCCGAAGCGCCACAGTGAACTACTCCGCGACTGGCTCGGCGCCGGTGGCGCTCTTTGCGGCAACGCGACCGGCACGAGTGGTCACGACTGTCAGACTCGCGTCCACCGCCGGCTCGACACCCTTGGGCAAGATGACGTCCTGGACTCGAATCGACGATCCGACCTTGAGTTCAGAAATGTCGACGTCAAGGTGCGTGGGGATCTGGTCCGGTCGGGTCTTGATCTCGATGCTGAACATCTGCTGGTCGACTTCCCAGTCCGCGTGTCGCACTTCCACCGCGTCACCAATGAGGTGCAACGGCACTTCGGCGACCACGAGCTCATTGGGGTCGATGATTTGAAAGTCAATGTGCGACACGGTGCCGCGCACGGGGTGACGCTGGATCTCTCGGGCCATCACGAGGTACTTCTTGCCGTCCGCGTCGAGGTCGATCAGCGAGTTGAGTCCTTGCTCGCCCGACACGGCAGTGCGGAAGGCCTTCGCGTCAACCGATATGGCGAGCGGACTTTGACCATGACCGTAGACGACGCCCGGAATCGAACCGGCGGTGCGAAGGCGACGCGAATTCCTCGAACCGTGTTCGCGAGCCGTCGACGCGCTCAAAGTGACTGCAGACATAAGAAATCCTCCAACGAATGGCTGGCCCCCACTGCGGGCCGTGCACAGGGTTTAAAGTCTAGCCCTTGATGGGCAGAGGACTTCGCGTCAGAGGAGGTTCTCACCGCCGAAGATTTCTGAAACTGAGGAATCCTCGAAAATCGCCGAAATTGCGTTCGCGACGAGTGTCGCCACCGACAATATCTCTAGCTTCTCGAAGCGCTTGTCGGGCCCGAGCGGGAGCGTGTCGGTGACGATGACGCGACTGACCGGCGCATTGAAGAGTCGGTCCACCGCGGGCGGCGAGAACACCGCGTGGGTCGCCATGACCCAAATCTCTTCGGCACCGTGCGCCTTCAAGAGGTCACAACCCGCGACGATGGTGCCGGCGGTGTCAATCATGTCGTCGATCAAGACGCAGTGTCGTCCGTTCACGTCACCAACGATGTGTCGGGCTTCGGCGATGTTGGCACTCCCGCGAGGTCGTGTCTTGTGCACGAGCGCGAGGTCGCAACCTAGGTGCTGCGCGTAGCGTTCTGCGACCTTCACGCGTCCGGCGTCCGGGGCAACGACGACGAGTTCACGTGGATCGGCGTTCGCCTTGAGATAGTCCTCGAGCACCGGCGCCGCGACCAAGTGGTCGACGGGGATGTCGAAGAATCCCTGGATCTGTCCCGAATGGAAATCGACCGACAAGACACGGTTCGCGCCCGCCGTCTGCAACATGTCGGCGATCAACTTCGCGGTGATGGGCTCGCGCCCCGCGGACTTTCGATCCTGGCGCGCATAGCCGTAATTGGGAATCACCGCCGTGATGCTCTTCGCCGACGCACGCTTGGCGGCGTCGATCATGATGAGTTGTTCCATCACCGCGGTGTTCACCGGTGACGAGTGGGTCTGGATGATGAACACGTGCGCACCGCGAATGGATTCGTCGAAGCGACAATGAATCTCGCCATTGGCGAATTCGCGCACGTTCGCTTCGGTGAGATCCATCCCCAATTGCTTGGCGATGTTCTGCGCCAAATCCGGATGGGAGGTCCCCGTCACGAGAACGAGGCGGCGCTTGGCGAGAGACTCCACGGCGCCAGCGTACAAGGTCGAAGTGACTGATTTCTTAGAGTGCGTGGAACGGTCCCACGACGTCGCCCGGGGCGACCTTCGAGCCAGGTTCGAGCACGACGTAGGAACTGACCCGGGCCCCCTCGCCCACGTGCGCGCCAATCGCTTCGACGCTCGCGACGACGGCGTTCTCTCCAACGTGACAGTCCGTCAGATAGGCGTAGGGACCAACCTGGGCCCCGCGCTCGATGACGCATCGTCCCTTCAAGACGGTCCCGGGCAGCAACGACACGTCGGGCTCGATGACGACGTCGGCGTCTATGTAGGTGTTCGAAGGGTCCCACATGGTGACGCCATTCATCATCCAGTGCTCGTTGATCCTGGCGCGCAGCACTGATTCGGCGTGGGCCAACTGCGCCCGGTCGTTGACCCCCACCGCCTCGAGTGGATCCTCTAGCGCCATGGACGACGTACGGTGTCCAGAGTCGTGCAGCACGGCAACGAGGTCGGTCAAGTAGTACTCGTTCTGGGAATTCTGGCGTCCGATCCGGCGAAGCGCCGGACCGAGCAGGCTCTCGCGCACCACCATGATCGACGTGTTGACTTCGACCAGCGCGCGCTCTTCAGACGTGGCGTCACGCTCCTCGACGATGCGCGCGATAGCGCCGTCCTTCGCGCGAACGATTCGCCCGTAGCCCGTCGGGTCCTCGACGACGGCACTGAGTAAGGTCAACGCACTCTGGTGCTCGCGATGCGTCGCGAGCAGGCGACCAATGGTCTCGTGGCGAAGGAGCGGTGTGTCGCCCGGGACGATGAGCACGTCGCCATCGGTGTCACCGATCTCGCGGCTGACCGTGGGCATCGCGACCGACACGGCGTGTGCCGTGCCCAACTGCTCATCTTGTTCGACGAAGCTCAGGTGCGCGTCCTCACGGGCACGCTGTTTGAGCGACGTCTCAACCCACGTGCGCGCGTGACCCACGACGACGACCGTCGCGACCACTTCGGCGTGCTCCAAGGCGTCAAGGATGTAGAGCACCATGGGGCGACCGCAGAGGTGGTGCAGCGGCTTCGGTCTCGAGGAGCGCATCCTCGTTCCCTCGCCCGCTGCCAGAACCACGGCACACGTTGGACGACTCACCCTCTCATCTTTAGCAGCCAAGCCGTACGATGAAGTGCGTGAGCGAATTTTCTTATGACGAATTCTCGCTTTTTCACGAGAATCTCGGTGAATGGAATCTAGAAGTCCCCGTACCGCCGGTACGTCGATTTTTTGTCGCGGTTGACGGACTTCGTCAACTCAGTGGTCTCCAGTGGGGCGAGGGTGAACCCGAGATGGTGCTCGTCCACGGTGGCGCACAGAACGCTCACACTTTCGACACCGTCGCGCTCGCGCTACAGCGTCCTCTCATCGCGATCGACCTGCCCGGTCACGGCCACTCCGACGCGTCGCCCTACGGATCGTCGCCGGTCGCGGGACACGCCCGCGACGTCGAGCGAGCGATCGAACAATTGACGACCCCGCCGCGCGCACTCGTGGGTATGTCCCTGGGTGGACTCGTGTCGCTCGTGCTCGCCCACGATCGACCCGATCTCGTGAGTTCATTGACGCTCGTTGACATCACGCCGGGCGTCAATGCGGACAAGGCGAAGCACATCACGAATTTCGTAAACGGTCCCGCGTCCTTTGACGACTTCGACGCGCTCCTCGCGCGCACGATCGAGCACAATCCGACTCGATCAGTCTCGTCGCTTCGCCGGGGCATCTTGCACAACGCGATACGTCGCGACGACGGTTCGTGGGTGTGGCGACACCAGCAACATCCAACCTCCGAACTCGCGGGACCCGACATGGGCGACCTCTGGGAAAAGCTGGGAGAGCTAACGATGCCGGTGACGTTGTTGCGCGGGATGTCGACTGGTTCGGTCGTCGACGACGACGACGAGCAAGAGTTTTTGCGGCGCTGCGCCCAGGCGACGATTGTCCATGTGCCTGACGCGGGACACTCCATCCAGGGCGATCAACCCCTCGCCATGGCGGCGTTGCTCGACCAGTATGCGACCTAGTAGTGGATCTTGGCTGGCGGGGGAGGGCTCGAACCTCC
>CAJCJA010000052.1 GCA_903970515.1 Candidatus Saccharibacteria bacterium CG_4_10_14_0_2_um_filter_52_9 | reverse complement strand
GCGACTGTGCGTGCACAGTGGTTGCGATTTCGTCCTCGCTGACTCGGGTCGATGAGTCTCCTCGTGGAATGACCGAGGGTGCGCAGTTTGGCCGGCTTGGGGTGCGCCTCTCGTCCTCGCCTGAGTGTCCATATCGGCCGGTCTGGTGGCACACTTTTCGAGCTTCCGAGCGCCGGATGCTTGCTGCCGCGAGCGCTACGAAGCCGTGGATTCGAGGATGAGCCACTGTTCCCCGCCAACCGTGGCGCGCTGAGCGCTCATACGCTTCATCGAGCATGGACTGGCACCGGTCGCTATACGAGAACGCGCCGGCTTTCCCTCGGGGTTCGGACTGGTGTGTCTCGGGGAGCTTCGTCTGCAGGATGGGTTGGTGCGACGCATACGCACTCAACGTGTTGCCTGACCTCAAGGACCCAGGAGGCAAGGTGCTGCGCTTGGGTTCACCGACCCAGGAGATCAACACGCGTCGAGCGGCTAAAACGAAAGTTGCGCTGGATGCGGTTGCAGCGAGTTCCGCGCTTTGCCACGGTTTTTCCAATCTGCCGGATCTGGACGCGCCGACCGGGCCACCTGGTGGCAATAGCGGTGATTCCCACAACGGTGGACGCGAGCACCACGTTGGTGTACTTCCACTTCTACCGCCTGGACAACGGCGGTGGGTGGTCGCACAAGCCCGGAGATGAGATCGCACGTGATGTCGACGAGAAGATGGCGAACATCGGGGACCCAGCACTGGCAGACCGCGGGTACTTCACAGAACTCCTCGGCTATTGGTGGGTGCCCCATGGAAGGTGGAGATGGAGAACCTGAATGGGTCCTGGACCCATACCGCTTCGTACCCCCAGGAGAGACCGTCGTGGATCTGTGGTCAAGTACGAACCACATAGCCGGACGATTCAGGTTGGACCCTGAGCAAGCTGCGGAAATCTGGCGACTCGCTGAGGAGGCTGGTACTCGGGCCGACCAGCGTGCACGGCCACTTGCGGGCGCAACCGTGCTCTCAGCACCTGCGGGGCCACTCGGCACCTCTGGCTACAGGGATCTCCGAGTTCGCCGCAGTGTCGTTTGGATCGACGGGGGCGAAGCCCATGAAGGAGCGCCAGTGGAAGCGTTCTTGATGAGCGTCGTTCCGGATCGGCTGCGGCGCGCGCTTGACGAACATCTCCATGCCTCGCTGCCACTCGATCCGTAGATCTCCTGTATCCCACGCATGGCCGACGACCACGTCACTCAGTAGCTGAAGCGCTCGGGGCGGACTCGCCCGGCCGGACGCGCCTCCCGCGTCGAGACTCCGGGCTTGGGGCCCGGGGTGTGCACGCGCCGGGCCTGCTGGCCTCGGTAGAGGGTGAACCAGTCGGCCAGGTCGTCCCAGGCTGGGTCGGTGTTGCGACCCGCCAGCGCGACCTCGACCACCTTGCGCAGCCGCTCGTCCTGACGCTGCGCCGCCAGACGCCGGGCCTGAGCGAGGGTCAGACGTGGATCGGTCGCACCGTGCTGGAGGGCGGTGTCGATCGCCTTGAGGGCGCGGGGCTCGTTGTTCTCGGCCTCGAAGCTGTCGGCCACCAGCCAGGCCACGTAGCCGGCCAGGTCGTAGAGGTGGGCCTGGCAGTAGCCGATGATGACGGGTGGGCTGCCAGCGGTGAACATGTGGGCGCGCCGCGCCGTGGGCACCTTGCCGTCGGTGACGTCGCAGGTGATGACAGCCAGCGGCTGATGCGCCATGTCGAGCGGGCAGGGCAGGCCCACCTCGCAGTCCGGGCAGTACTCGTCGAAGGTGCAGCGGGGCATCTTCATGATCAGGGGGCGGTTCTTGGTCCACCACGGCCGGACCCCGCGAATTTCGAGCGCGGCCGGGGCGAGCGCGCTCAGCGCGCTGACCAGTGTGGCGCCCTGCCCGGGCTCGGCAGACGTGGCGAAGGACCTGAGGCGTTTGGTGAGGAGCTTGTGGAGCTCGACTGCACACCCCAGCGCGTCCTCGGCGCGCTCGAGCAACATGTCGCAGCGCTGGCGGGCACACTCGAGCGTCACATCCACCCACGCCTCGAGCTCGGCGTCAGCGGGAGACGGGCCCAGCGTCAGCGCGTGTGTTGCCGAATGCGCGTCGATGCGCGGCTGGCGGCCCTGTCGGCCACCGCGCTTGGCCGGCGCCTTGGCCCAGCTGAGCGTCGTCCGCGTCCCGCCCTCGACACGGAGGCGCTCGAGGTCCGAGAAGCCGTTGGACGCTGCGACCTTGAGGAGGGCGAGGAGCAACTCCGCCGTGGCGTCGGCGTCAGCGGCCGCGTCATGGTGCTTGGCGTTGGTGAGCCCGAAGCTGGCCAGCAACGTCGAGAGCTTGAGGTCCTCGGACTGATGGCCAACGACACGGGGCAGGTACATGGTGTCGAGCACCGGGAGCTCGATCAGGTCCTGGCCCTGACCCAGCCGCTCGTACTCCCGGCGCAGCGCGCCAACGTCGTGGCTGGCGTTGTGGGCTACGAACACCACGTCGTCGCCGGCAAGCTGTGCCTCGAGGTCGGCCACGACGTCAGCGAAGGGCGGCGCATCGGCCACGAGCTCGTCGTTGAGGTGGTGGTACTGGGTGTTGGTGATCGGCACGCCCGGGTTCACCAGTACGGACCAGCGTCCGGCCACGCGGCCCCGCTTGAGCGTCGTGGTGGCGACCTGGATGACGTGGCGCCCGTCGTCCGCGTCACAGGTCTCGGTGTCGAGGACCACGAAGGTGTGGGATTCGTAGAGCTGTCGGTACGCCCGCTCGGTGATGCTGGGCGCACCGTTCTTGGCCGTGCTCACGCGAGGCCCTTCTGACGGGCCATCTCTCGCACCAGCAGCTGGTCCCGTAGCGACGAGTACGGCTTGTCCTTGGGCTTCTTGCCGGGAGGCTGTGGGTCGCTCACCATGCGCAGCTGCGTGCTCCATCCATCGGCCTCGGTGTTGTCGGCGCGGAGCAGCGAGATCACCGTGGGCATGTCGTCGAAGAGTCCGAAGTCCCGGCACACCACGAGGTCGAGGAGGCGGTTGGTGCGCTCGATGTTGGCGAAGGCGTGCGACCGGTTGGCCAGCACCGGCTGGATCTTCATGCGCAGCGCCACCTCGAGGCCGCCAGTCGCCAGCGGCAGGTTCGGCTGGGCCGCCAGGGCGGGGAGGATCTGGGCCACCGCGCCCTCGTAGTTCCGGCGGCGCTTGCGGGTCCCGGCCACCGGGAGACCGAGTCTGTCGAGGATCCCCTCGAGGTCGTCCCACCACTTCGACCACTCCGAGGGATCCATCTTGGTGACGGCCCGCCTCGTGAGCCCGTGCATGTGCTCGTCGAGCGCGGGGACCAGCTCCTTGATGCCGTCGTCGTGTGCCCGCGTCCAGGCGCCGGTCGTCTTGTAGAGCCCCTCTTCGATCGCCTCACGCACGTGGTAGAGGCTCGGGATGAAGGTGACCGCACCCTTGTAGAACTCGTCGACGCCCTTGAGCAGACCGGTGCCGGCGTCGGCGATCACGAAGTCGGGCGTGTAGTCGAGCTCGTCGAAGAGCAACTTCCAGGCGTGGTGGTCGTTGGTCGGGTACGCCCGCGCCAGACGCAGCTGCATGTCTCGCTCACGCATCTCGCCCCAGTCGTCGATGAGGTCGCCCCAGCGCACCTCGGCGGCGATCAGGATGAAGTAGTCCCGCCGCGTCACCCGCCGCGTGTTGTGGTCCGTGAAGGTGGCATGGATCGGGATGTCGTCGATGAGCAGCGCCAGGGGCTCGGGATTGGGCTGTTTGGCGAGGAGCAGCCGCTCCCGCTCCTTGACGGCCGCGTCGGTGCGGGCCCTCATCTCGGCGTCCACGTGATCCCAGAGCACCGGGGAGTAGATCTCGCACCAGTCTGCTGCGATGTGCCAGGCGTTGCGGGAGAGCCGCTGGCCCGGGTAGCCCTTGCGCTTCTTACCGTCCCGCTCCCGTGAGCGCGTGCGCTTGGTGATCTTGCGCAGCCGCCGTCCGGTCATCGAGTACGACGCGCCGGCGGAGAGATCACGTAGTGCCTCGGCCACGAGACGAGACGACCACGACTGGCGGCGTGAGACCGACGGCTCGCCGTGGTGCATGCCCCGCTGCTCTTCGCACTCCACGCACTCCTCGTGCCCCGCCTTCACCTTCGCTCGTGGGAGTGGCGGTGTGAAGGCGTGAGAGCTGCCGCCTCGACCTGTCGGGTAGCAGCGGTAGCGCTGACGCTTCTTGGGCGTGGACTTGGCGTAGAAGCCGTCTCGGATGATCAGCGCGCCCGGGTGCTCTGGGCAGCGTGGCGGCGGAGCCCATACCGCCAGCTTCGGTGCAACGACCCTGCCGTTCACGGCTCGGAACATGTGCGGGGTGCCGTTCGTCGGCGTACAGCGGAGCCGTTGGTACGAACCCGTCTTGTTGGTCCGTGTCCCCCTGCTCACCACCCACGAGTCCTCGTGGCCGGGCACGGGACAGGGCGGAGGAGGAGGTCCGTCTCCCCGGCGCTTGGGGCGCGGGGCGGACACCGCTTCGACGAGGACGGAGAACGAGTGGGGATCCGCGCCCGCCTTGGGCGTGCATGCGAACCTCTGCTTCGTGCCTGCTGCGGTCTGGCGACGGCCTTTCGAGACCACCCACGCGCCGGGATGATCGGGGCAGGCTTGCGCAGGGCCACCCCTCCGGTACTTCGGCATGACAGCACCCCCAGGGGGCGACTCAGCCATGCCCTGAGAGTGTCCCCCTCCAGTGCTGGAGCACTCCTCAGCGCACACCTGGATTTACCAGGCGTTAGCCCCCGCTTTTAGGCTACCCCGCCCCATCCATTTGCCGTACTCAAGGATGCGTGACTACGTGCAGGACCTTTCACGGAGTGCCAGGGGAGCTTCTTGCAGGCTCTCGGATTCTGATAGCGGATATGCTATCGTGAAACCATGCGAACTGCCGCAACCTCTCCGACAGTCGCGGGGAGCCTGTTGGCATTGGCACGCGTGCAATTGAATCTCACTCAGCGTGAATTAGCAGCGCGAGCTGGCGTCGCCCAATCAACGATCGCTCGAATCGAGTTGGGGCGAATTGATCCTGGATTTGAATCGGTGCAACGAATTCTTGCTTCGGTGGGATTGGAACTAAGAATTCATCTCGAAAGTCTTGATGACCACGACCAGTTGTTAATTGAGAGACACTCAAGGCGGAGTGACGTTGAACGGCAGCGAGTCGAAGATCGACACAGAAAGAATTTCGCCGGATTCAGTAATGCGCGAGTAATCGAGGATGCCAGTGAATCCAGAACTAGAAGCCGAAGTGATAATTGAAGCTTTCAATAGATTCGAAGTCGACTACGTAATGATCGGGGCATTTGCGGCAATTGCGCAGGCCGTGCCAATTCCTCCCACCATGGACCAGAACTAGTCGACTCGGTTTTTTTCACCTCTGAGGTCGCTCTTTACTAGTAGGCAGCCCACGTTGGTAAATCTAACAAAATCTAATAATAACTAATAAAACTAATGAACTCTAATCCCCGGCACGCTACAATTGGCCTATGCGCGATCCCTTCAAACCCTCGTTCGGAGTAGACCCACCTTTACTCGTCGGCCGCCAGGACCTCATCGAGACTTTTGTCGACGGCATGGACGCGGGTCCTGGAGCAATGTCAAGGGCCACGCTTTTTACGGGACCAAGAGGTTCTGGGAAAACGGTTCTGCTTAACGCCGTCGAAGAGGAAGCAAAACAGCGAAATTGGCTCGTCATTCAAGAGACCGCCATCCCGGGGTTAATCAACCGGCTCACGGGTGAACACCTTCCGGGCATGCTCGCTCAATACGATACGAAGGCAGTGCGCCGCCACTTGAGTGGTGTGAACTTTGGGCAAGCAGGGGTCACTTGGACGAGTGAAGACATCCATCGCATCGTTCCCGGGTTACGCAACCAGCTTTTCCTTCTTGAATCCCTTCTATCCGAAAACGGCGTAGGTGTCCTTATCTCAGTCGATGAGGTCGGTAACGAAGCGCGCGAGGAACTTCGAGAGCTAATGACCACGATTCAACATGCGTTTCGAGAAAAGCGCGAAGTCGCATTCGTTGCGGCCGGTTTGCCGGGAGCCGTGAGTGACCTGTTACAAGACAAGGTTCTCACTTTCTTGCGACGCGCCGACCGCCATGCGCTCGGCGCGGTCGACATGACCGACGTTCGAAGGGCGTTGCTCGAACCTATTGAAGAGGCGGGCCGCTCTGTGGAAGAGAATGTTCTGCAAGTCATGGCGTTGGGTACTGCTGGTTATCCTTTTCTGATCCAACTGGTCGGGTCCTATGTTTGGCGCGAGCAACCAAACGAGGACGCAATTTCGATGGAAGATGCTCTTCGTGGCGTGGACGCTGCTCACCGTCGAATGGGTGCTCTGGTGCACGAACCTTCGTTAGTTGGTACGACCGAGATTGCACGAACGTTTTTAGTGCAGATGGCAAAGGATGACGGTCCTAGTCGGATGTCCGACATCAAAGAGCGAATGGGAGTCGACGGCAACTACGCGAGCCAATATCGGCTGCGCCTTATTGCTCAGGAGCTAATCAGACCTGTCGGACACGGCAAGGTTGACTTCGCGCTCCCGTATCTGCGTGAGTATTTGAAAGATCACGCAACTAACGACATCTAAGAAGTGGCAACTCCAATCTGGAGCCATTGAGTTCGCGCTGACTGAGCGGCAGGTTCGTATGTGGTGCCGTCAGGCTCGTACAGGCTGATCAGTAATGCGCATGAGGTTTCTTGTGACAATTGTTCTCAGGCGCAGAGAAGAAATCATGTCGACCCAAGACCACATGGCATCGAAATTGAAGTTAGCAGTGAAGTCAATCTCCGGAAGCGTCACTTTACCGCTGCGTACACCCAAAACCATGACTGTGTCGACAAGCGCCTTCTCAGCTGTCGCGAGGCCAGCGCGAATAGCGCTTTGTCCGTTGAAGCCACCGAAACTCTCTTTATTGAGGTGATGAATTGTAAAAACTCCGACTGACGTTTCAAGTCTCATAGGCCGGCCCAGTGACATCAAATCAATGCTTCGTGGAATCTGATCAATCATTCCGCGTTTGAAGAGCGCGCTGTACATCGAAACGTAGTTTGGGTAAGGGCGAACCAGAACTGGAGCAACTTCAAAGACGTCAGGAGTGCCAGTCCCGATTGCCCAAATACCTTGGCGTATCTTTTGCACCACGTTCGCCGCCGTTAATCGCGACAGCGTTTTTGATGCACTCGGAGGGTCCATTCGCCACATTGCCGAAGCTTCAGCAGTTGTGAAAACTGGCTTTCTAAGAGATCCAAGCTCCGCGAGAGCGTCAATGCTCCTCATGATTCGACCTCCCCTTCATGTCCTGCTGCTATGGCGCTTAACTCGTTGCTTACACCTTCACGCATTCTGTTCCAGTTATCTTCACCATCAAACAACTCAGTCATGTCAGGGTCAAGAAACGGAATCACTTCGGTTCGAAAACTTGAATAAGTTACGTCCAAAGCGTTTTGCGCCGCCTGCGCCGCATGGTTGCCATTGAGCTCGGGAGAAGATACTTCAGCGCGGCGATTGCGAAGGAGAAGTTCGAGATCAAAGATGTCGCGCGCCTTGGTCTCGCTACGAAGTGCAAGGGCTGCAATCTTTTGCTCGAGTGCTGCGGTTTGTCCGTAGTGCGACATGGTTGCCGGTCGGATTGCGTAGGGATCTACTACTCGGTTTGGAATAGTTTCATAAAGGATGTCGCTACCATTGGTCCCACGGTGAGAGAACTCGAGTTTCGTACTGATGAGACCTCCCTCCCTTGAGCTTTGCGCGAGTCCTAGCTTCCATCGCCGGGTGGTCTCAGTCTGCTTCGGCTTTGTTGACTCTCTAATTTCCAGATCTTGATGGCTTAGTAGGACCTCAAGTGCTTTTCCGGCAAGGGCGGCATCGACTGCACGTTCAACCTGCCAGCCTTCCTTGCGAAAGAAGTCGAGGTCAATGTCATTTGAATATCGAGCGCTGCCGAAGTAATAGCGAAGGTTTGCACCTCCCTTCAGGACGAACCAATCCTGGCTGTGAGAGGTCAGTACTTGCATGAAGAGCAAGTGGAATATCTCGATGATTTGAGTTTCAGAACGTTTGTTCATGGATTTAATGGTACAGATTATTGCTTTCTGTGCCAATAGTCTGTACCATCAAATCCCATCCACCGAGCAGAAAAGAGAGTCACCCACCTCTTTCGCGGAGGCGATCCCCGTGTGAGTCGTTCTTCACTCGACGGCCGTCTATCGGTGAAGGAAGGTGAAATAAGTTAGTTGACACTTACGTAAGTGAAGGCTAACATAAGGACATGGACACGGCGCTCAAGGCACTCGCCGAACCGCGGCGACGAGAGATTCTCAAACTCGTCTGGGCGACGGAACTCCCCGCATCATTGATTGCGGCGTCGTTTGATGATGTTACGCGTTCGGCGATTTCACAGCATTTGGGAGTTTTGCGTGATGCGGCACTCGTCGTCGAACGACGCGATGGCGTGCACCGAATGTATCGAGCGAATCGCGCAGAGATGAAACGTGTTCGCCGTTTCCTTGAGGAGTACTGGGACGACAGTCTGGAGCGATTGCGCGACGTGGCCGAGTCGGCCCATCGAGAGAAAGGCATTCCCAATGAGTGAGTTAGTGCGAGAAGTCGTCATCGATGCGAGTCCCTCGACGATATTTCCGTTCTTGACCGAGTCGGACCAGCTCGTGTTATGGATGGGTACCGAGGCCGAGATCGAGGCGCGACCGGGAGGTATCCATCGTGTATTGGCCCAAGGGATACATCCCGCCGTCGGAGAATACGTCGAGGTCATTCCAAACCAGAAGGTCGTCTACACATTTGGCTGGGACGAACCCAACCATCCGATTCCCGCCGGTTCGACCGAAGTCGAGATTCTTCTGCTTCCCGAAGGCGAGAAGACGAGGGTGCGGCTCACGCACCGCGGACTACCTGAGGATGCGGTCGCCGATCATACGAATGGGTGGGACTTCTACCTCAATCGATTGTCAATCGTTGCGAGCGGCGGCGACGCAGGACCGGACACTTCGGCGACATGAGACATCTTTCTTCCTGAGATGGGCTGCAGTTAGCCTTGTGGACCGAGAGAGCGCGAGCGCGGAAGAATTGTTTTCATCGAGACTAACTTTGTGAGCGACCGCAATATTTGCACCTATGTTGTGGGAGCCCTGCGTCGTTCAGCAAGAGGGCATCGCAGGTCTGAGAGCGATCGGTCGCTGGCAGGGCGTCGTGATGTGGCCCCGTTTCGTGCGAGCGCGGGCTCGGCACTCAGAAGCTCAGTTCGTCGCGGTCGCTGTCGCGGACGGCCGGTGATGTCGCTGCTCGCCAGAGGGAGAAGTAGTTCTTGAACGTGATTTCGTCGGTCACGTAGCCAGCCCGCCGCAGCTCGTCGTGATACGCCGGAAGATTGTGCCAGGGCACACCCATGTCGACGTGGTGCGCAAGATGCCAGCCAGTGTTGTACGGGACGAACCAGAATCGTGCCAACCACGTTTGGCGAACGTTGTGAGTCGTAAGTCGACGATCACTCGACTTGCTCATTCCACCGTGCTCGGCGATAGCGCGTAGGCGATTGAGCACGCGCCATTGGGTCATCCACGGAAGGAACCAGAAGGCAAGATACGACCACCACGCGCCAGTAGCGAGCCAAAAGAGCGCGAACATGACGAATTGGGTACCAATGATCGACGAAGCGACGCGTCGGCTCGCGGGCTTGAAAATGGCGCCCACTAATGCGACGAGGTTCTTGTAACCGGAGATGCCTATGGCGTCACGAACGAGTCGCCGACTCAGATCGCGCGGGGCACAGGGATAGCCGCGGTAGAAGGCGATGTCGGGTTCGTCGGGTCCGAACTCTTCGCGGTGATGCGCGAAGTGACTGCGCCGATACAGCGAGATCGGGATGAACGCTGGATACGCGACGAGCCATTTGCCAACGCCGTCATTTATCCACTTCTTCGAAAACAGTAAGCGATGAGCCGCCTCGTGCATCAAAATGGCGAACCGTGCGTGCACGGGCCCCATCAGCACGAAGGCGGCGAGCGCCGCCACGATGCCCCAGTGCGTTCCGGAGTAGGCGAGCAGCGCGGTCCAGAACCAGACCATAAATATGGCGCGCGCGTTGCGCCAGTCGTCGATGTGTCGATACGACGCGCGGAGTTCAGGGATTGCCATGCCGTTCGCGAGTAGTCGTTCGCTCGGCAGCACGTCACTGAGTGCGTCGGGAGAGGGTACGAGTGCGAGGGGCATTAGTGCAGTATTACTACGTCGAGTGCGCGCCCGTCATCTTTTGGTGACGTGGCGGTGTGGCGCGGGCGATACATTGAGATGTACGCGACCAGGAGGACGTCATGGCCCGAGATCCCTACGCCGATCTACCGAAACTTCCCTCCTTCCACCTGAGTTCTGAGGACTTCGTCGATGGGGCAACGCTCGCCATGGCCCAGGTCAGTGGCGTGATGGGCGCGGGAGGTTCCGATACCTCGCCCCAACTGTCCTGGGACGGATTTCCCGCGGCGACGAAGAGTTTCGCCGTCAGCGTCTATGACCCGGTCGCACCAACCGCGTCGGGTTTTTGGCACTGGGCCGTCGCCGACATCCCCGCCACCGTGACGTCGCTCGAATCAGGCGCGGGTGACGTGCAGGAAAGCCGGTTGCCCACGCCCGCAATTACTTTGGCCAATGACGCTGGCATGAAGGGCTACGTTGGAGCAGCACCCCCCGCGGGACATGGCGTGCACTACTACTACGTCGCGGTGCACGCGGTCGACGTCGAGTCGCTCGGTCTACCCGAGGGGGCAACGCCCGCGTATTTGGGATTCAACCTCTTCATGCACGCCATCGCTCGAGCGGTGTTGGTCGGGACCTACGAGCAGCACTAGGGAAAGAACGTCTGGCTACAACGAGAGGTCGTCGTCGCTGAGCGGCGGATGCCAGTGAATCATCTTCGAACGCTCGTCACGCACGTAGTCGTGCTCGACGAACCAGCGCGCCGAGTCATACAAGGCGAGGGCCGCTGGTCGCGAGTGATAACCGAGCTCGTCGCGTGCTCGCGAGTCGTCAAAGGTCATCGTGGTACTCGCCATCTGCGCCGCCTCGAGTGGCACCCGCGGCTCGCGTTTCAAAAGAGTTCCTTCAACGAATTGTGACGCCACGCCGGCGATCATCGGAAAGATCGATGGGAAGTGACGTTGCGAGGCCGGGAGTCCCGTGACCTTCGCGAGTAGGTCGAGCAGTTGGGACATGGTGATGTTCTCGCCGCCGCAGATGTAGCTGCGTCCTTGTGCGCCTTTCTCCAAAGCGAGGATGTGGCCGATGGCGAGGTCATCGACGTGCGCGACGTTCATCGCGGTATCGACGTAGCCGGGCATCGCACCGTTGAGGTAGTCGAGCACCACCTTGCCCGACGGCGTGGGGCGGTGATCGTAGGGACCGTGGGGCATCGTGGGAAGTACGAGCACCACGGGTGCGCCCTGAGCGGCCAGTCGAAGGACCTCGTGCTCGGCCACGTACTTGGTCTGTTTGTAGTTACCGTAGAGGTGCGATATGTCCGCGACGTCACCTTCGTTGGAAGGTTGGCCCCGTTTGGTCCGCCAGAGCCCGAGCGTCGCGACGGTCGAGGTGTAGACGATCCGCTCGACGCCCGCTTCACTCGCCGCACGAACGACGTTCTGACTACCGGTGACGTTGACGGCGTAGAAACTCGAAGAGTCCTTCGGCCAGAAACCGAATTTCGCGGCGAGATGAAAGCAGAATCTGGCTTCGTCAAAGACACCGTCCAAATCGCTTGCCCGGGTGATGTCGACTTCGCGTCGGGCAATATCGAGACCCTCGAGGTTGGAATTCGACGCACCGGGTTCCAGCAGTGCGGTGACGCGAGCCCCGCGCTGGACGAGGGCTCGCGTGACGGCCGATCCAATGAATCCGGCGGCACCCGTCACCACGACCTGGTCACCACGCTTCAATTCGAGACTCATGCGTTCGACCGAGATCCGCTTGACGGAGTTCGTGTCTTCTTCATTACCCCTTTGGCCATCGTGACGCCGAAGTCAATTAACAGGCCACTTCCGCGCTGCGCGTCGGTGAGCAACTCGTCGAGTGCGTTGGTGAAGAGGTCGATCTCGGTCTCTCCCGCGATGAGCGGTGGCAGCAACTTGATGATGTTGACGTTGTCCGCGGCGACTTGCGTGAGGATGTTGTAGCGGTGAAAGAGTGGCACGACGAGGGTCTGGGAGAACATCGCGGTGCGCGCGGTCTCGACGACCTTCCATCGCAGCTTCGCGCGCAGCGACGACGGCGCGCCGAACTCGATGCCGATCATCTGTCCTTCACCTCGGACGTCGTGGATGAAGTCGTGACGATCGGCGAGTTCACCAAGTTTGCTCTTCCAGAGGTCGCCCATTTTTGCGGCGTGTTCGACGATGCCTTCGTCATCAAACACGGTCAGCGTGGCGAGTCCGGCGACCATCGCGAGTTGGTTGCCCTTGAAGGTCGTCGAATGCACCATCGCTCGTTCCATCGAACTGTAGACACTTCGAAAGATTGCGTCACTCGTCAACATCGCGCCCACCGGCACGTACCCGCCAGAGAGGGCCTTGGACACCGTGATGATGTCGGGAGTGAGACCGTAGTGCTCGAAGGCGTAGAACTTTCCCGTGCGCCCGATGCCGGTTTGCACTTCGTCGCATATAAGCAACGCCCCTTCGTCGTGCAGTGCCGATTCAATGTCGCGCCAACATTCGGCATCGAGCTCGTAGACACCTTTCCCTTGTATCGGCTCGACGATCAAGGCGGCGACGTCACCCTTCTTCAGTTCTTTCTTCAGCGTTTCGACGTCACCGAAGGGAACTTCGACGGCACCGGGCAAGAGTTGTCCGAATCCGTCCTTGAAATCCGAGGAACCGTTGAGCGAGAGCGCGCCCATTGTGAGGCCGTGATACGCGTGCGAGAAATAGCAGATGCGCCCCCGTTTCGTGCGAGCGCGGGCGAACTTGATTGCTGCTTCTACCGCTTCAGCCCCCGAGTTGCAGAAGTACACGCGCTCGATGTTGTCGGGACTTCGCAGCACAAGTTGTTCTGCGAGCAAACCCGGCAGGAGGGCATTGTCGATTTGCACCATGTTGGGTAGGTCGGCGTCTATCGCCTGGTGCAGTGCGTCCTTGATCGCGGGGTGACTTCGGCCCAGGGCGAAGACGCCAAAGCCGCTCAACAGGTCGAGGTATCTTCTTCCTTCGTCGTCAATGAGATAACAACCTTCGCCGCGGTCGTAGAAACGATCGAAACCTAAGGTCTTGATGACCTTGGTCAGCTGTGGATTCAGATACTTTTCGTGAAGTTGGAAGTTCTCACCGTGGCGCGAGGTGAGTACGTCGTCAAGATTAAATGGCATATACCTCCAAAGCCCGTAATCAATCTATTCCTCGATCCAGGGTTACTTCGTGCGCCCGACGCGATACTTGCGACGTTGGGGCTTGAGGGGGACCGTAGGCTTGTGGAGTGGTCGTACTCTTGGCACTGCTCGCGGCATTCGCGAACGCGGTAGCGAGCATCTGTCAGCGCCTCGGCGTTGAGGATGCGCCCGCGAACAATGGGCCCTCGATGGGTCTCATTCGCCACATGCTCCAACGGCCCGTCTGGCTCTTTGGTTTTGGCATCATGGCAGCCGGCTACGCGAGTCAAGCGGTCGCTCTGCACGTTGGTTCGCTCAACGTCGTCCAGCCCATCATGGTGAGCGAACTCGTCATCCTCGTCGTGGTGCTCTGGCTTTGGTACCAGACACCGCTGCGCGGCCGCGACCTCGTCGCCGCGGTGGCAACGGGGGTAGGACTCGGCGCGTTCCTCGCGTTCGCGTCACCCAATCTCGGCACCAAACATCCAGGCGACGTCCTGTGGGTCGTCACCGGCGCCATCGTCGTGGGGATTGTCTTTTTGTTCGTCGCGATTGGTTCAAGGGGCACTCCGATGCGTCGGGCACTCTCGCTCGGTGCGGGCGCCTCGGTGGGTTTCGCGCTTCTCGCCGCCATCACCAAGTCGATGACCAACGTGTTGCTCAAGGGAATAGGTCCGCTCTTTAGTTCCTGGCAGCTCTACGCGCTCGCGCTGATTGGGCTCGGATCATTCGTCGTCATGCAGAGCGCGTTCCAGGTTGGCCCCTTCGCCGCGTCGCAAGCCACGTTGATCCTCGTCAATCCGTTCGTCTCGATCGTCATCGGAGGTGTCTTGTTCGGTGAGACACTTCGTGGCGGTCCGCTCTACGTGATCCTCGAATTGCTGTCGCTGATGGTGATGGTCGCGGGCGCGGTGGGACTTTCCTCGTCCTCACTCGTCGCCCAGGTGCACGAAGAGAATGTCGACCAGCATCTCCTGCAAGGTCGCGGTCTCTATGCGCAGTGGCGCTCGCGTCACGCCGGCACGAATTAGTACGACGATGTCGGCCCAATCGACCACCGCTACGATTTAGCATGAGCGAGAATGAGGGCAAACAGCACTTTGTGCCCTTCGATCGACCGGTGCGCGCCGCGTTCATCGGACTCGGCCGCATCTACGATCTCAATCGCTTGGCCTACGTGGACAATAACGACGTCGACGTGGTCGCACTCGTCGAACCGAGCGAGGAACGCCGGCGACAACGTGCGTTGGATTGGCCCACGGCGAAAGTCTTCTCCTCGGTGGAGGAATTGGCGAGTAGTGGCATCGAGGTCGACGCCGTCGAAGTGCTGACGCCGATCGCGCTGCACGAAGAGGTCGTCTTATCGTGTTTGGCACTCGGGTGGCACGTGAATCTTCAAAAGCCGATGACGAACGACCTGCAGAGTGCCGCCCGCCTGATCAGCAGCGCGGAGTCGCACGGGTGCCAACTACGCGTCATGGAGAACTACCTCTTCTACGAACCCCTCCTTCGACTAAAGGAAGCGGTCGATTCGGGGGAACTCGGTGCGGTCAGCGGGTACCACCTCAAGATGGTGGCGAGTGGACGAGGTGGTTGGGACGTACCGGGTGACACGTACGAATGGCAGTTCGAAGAGGCACAGCGCGGTCGCGGCATCCTCTACTTCGACGATGGTTGGCACAAAATCTCCACGGCGCTGTGGCTCTTTGGTCCAGTGAAGGAGGTGCGCGCATGGATTGGTTCGACCGAGGTGATCCCGGGTCTCGCCGTCGACGCACCGACGACCATCATCTGGGAACACGAGAACGGTGTACGTGGCGTGTGGGACATCACGCTCGCCGTGGACATGTATCTGCGCTCGGACTACTACACCAACGATGAGCGTTGGGAGGTGACGGGTCAACGTGGATTCGCGCGCGTCAATCGATGCACCGGGCGAGGCATCCAGCAGCCGAGCTTCGAGGTGTACCTCGACGGCACGATGCGTTCACATCACGCTCTCGATGACGACTGGGCCAGCAGCTTTCGCGATTCAGGACGACACTGGTTGCGTTACTTGCGCTCCGGTGTCGGTCCCCTGCACTGGAGTGCGCGCGAAGCATACGACGTCCAGTCACTCGCCATGGCAGGCTACGAGAGTAGCGCTCGGGGGGGCCTTGGCGTCAGTCCGTCGACGTTCGCACCACCCTTGCCCTCGTCGTGACTGGCGTCAGCCGGTATTGCGCAGGCCCGTCGCGATGCCGTTAATCGTCAACAACAGCGCACGCTGCATGACGTCATCGACCTTTTTGCCCTGCGCGCGGATGGTGCGGACTTGGGTCAACAATTGAATTTGGGTCAGTTGCAGAGGCCGCAAGTACTGGTCGCGCGTCTTGAGGGTCTGGGCGAGCAGTGGCTGGGATTCGAGCAATGTCCTCGACGACGACACGGCCAGGATCTCTTTGACCGTGAGTTCATACTCCTCGACCACAACGTCGAACAGATAATGCAAATCGGGTGGCGCGAGGCGCACGACGTATTCACGAGCGATCTCCATGTCGGTCTTGGCGAGCGTCATCTCGACGTTCGAAATGAACGTCGAGAAAAATGCCCACTGATCATGCATGCAATGAAGGGTCTCGCCCAAACCCATTTCTCGTGCGGCGCGTAGTCCGCTTCCCACACCAAACCAACCGGGGACGATCTGACGAGACTGCGTCCACCCGAAGACCCACGGAATCGCCCGAAGCGACTCGATACCGTCGTCAGCGCTCGTGCGACGCGAAGGTCGAGACCCAATGTGCAAGTTCGCCAATTCGTCGACGGGCGTCGAAAGGTTGAAATACCTGGGAAGATTCGGATCCTTGATGAGTTCGCGATACTTGGCGAGTGACGCGTCCGCGACGGCGTCCATCGCACTGTCCCACACTGGGAGTTGCTCGGGATCAATCCAAGGATCCGAGTGAAAGAGCACTCCCTCCAGGACCGCCGCAAGCAGTTCTTCGAGATTTTCGCGGGCGAGCGACGGCAGTAAGTATTTGTCGGAAATGACCTCGCCCTGTTCGGTGAGTTTGATCGAGCCGTTTAAGACGCCGAAAGGTTGTGCGAGTACGGCGTCGTGCGTTGGTCCTCCGCCTCGCCCGACGCTGCCGCCGCGGCCATGGAAGAGGCGCAGTCGCACGCCGAAGTGCTGAGCCACGTCACGCAGTTGCCGTTCGGCGTGATGGATGGCCCACTGCGATGCGGCGATGCCCGCGTCCTTGTTGGAGTCGGAGTAGCCCAGCATCACCTCTTGCACGTCGCCGCGCAACGTCACCAGGCGGCGATACTGTGGCAGGTTCAAGAGTTGCTCCATCATCTCGCCAGCTCGGCGCAGTTCATCGATGGTCTCAAAGAGAGGCACGAAGCCGATTCGCGCCACGTCGCTCGCGAGGTCGACCAGGCCCGCTTCGCGCGCGAGGATCACTGCCGCGAGCACATCGTCGGCGCCCTTGGTCATCGAGATGATGTAGCTCTCACAGGCCACGTCACCAAAGTGGTTGAGCAGGCCGCGAATGGATTCGAACGTTTGAAACGTTGCGAGGTCTTGACCCTCCAAAGGTTTGGGGAAGAGACCCAGGGGCCTCGATGACGCCAATTCGCGTGACAACAATTCGAAGCGTTCCGTTCGCGACAGGGTGAGGTACGGCTGGTGTGCTTCGCCGAGACGGTCGATGAGCGGTGCGAGTGCGGCGTGGTGGGCCTGGGCGTGTTCTCGCACGTCAAGGGTCGTCAGCGTAAGCCCAAAGGCCGCGACGGTGCGAATCGCGTTTTCGAGCGATCCACGTGCCACCAACTCAGCGCCGTTCGCGAGAAGTGAGTCATACAGCAGCATGAAGTCGTCGATCAGTTCACTCGTCGACGCATAGTCGAGGCCGGGTCGGTGCCGACTGCGGCGTTGCATTCGAAGCAGCGTGGATTCGAGTTTCGCGCGAATCAACGTGAGTTTTAGTCGATAGGGCTCTTCGTAGTTGAGACGCCGGTATCGCGGATCGAGGTTCGTGACGCGTTCGAGGTCGACGAGTAGCGACTCGCGCAGTGGATCCGAGATCTCGCTGTGTCGCTCCGAGAGCGAGATCTCGTCGATGAGACGCGTGAGCAGAGTGAACATGGTTCGTACGGAGTGTTCCAAAGACATGTCCACCACCGAGGTCGTGACGTCGGGGGTCACGAAAGGATTGCCGTCGCGGTCGCCGCCAATCCACGATCCAAAGCTCAGGGGGCGGCTGCGCACCGGTAGTTCGATGCCCAAGCGGCCCAAGCATTCGACCAGCGAGACCAGCACGTCGGTGACCGGGCGACGCATGAGACCATCAATGAAGTGCAACGCGTTGCGCGCTTCATCGAGAACTTCCGGCTTTTCCAATCGGAGTTCGTCCGTGAACCATAACTCGTCGATGACTTCGGCCGCCCTGCGAAGGCGCCGCTGCTGGTTCGACTGTGCGCCCTGGATTCCTTCTTCGAGCAAGTCGCTCACCGCGCGTAATTTGATGAGGACCGAACGGCGTGCTGCTTCTGTGGGATGCGCCGTGAACACTGGTCGGACATCAAGCTGGTGAACCGCCTCTTCAACTTGGGAGTGCTCAAGGCGCCCCTCGCTCAACGCGTCCTCGATGAGTGTGGTAACTCGATCGAGTGGGCTTCGATTCAACTCACGCGCACGAAGGCTCTGTCGACCACGGTGTGTCTGTTCGGCGACGTTCGCGAGGTGAAAATACATGGAAAAGGCGCGTACCAGTTGGCTCGACGTGGTCAGATCAAGTTGCTCAAGCTGCAGCATGGACGATTCGAGATTTTCCTCGCATGTCCGGCGCACGCTCTCGAGGATTTCGAGGAACTCGTCAGATATCTGGCGTCGAAGGGTGTCGTCGAGCAGCGCACCGAGTGTCGCAAGGTCCGAGGACAAACTTGATTCGTGCTCGACGGTGGGAGGCACTGGAAACGTGAATCCTCTGGCTGACGACGCCGACACGTCGTGGTTCGAAGATTCGTTCGTCATCACACAACGTTACAAAGGATTCGAGGTGGCAATCGAAGCGCATCGACGTACCGAGCTTCTCACGAGTGAACGTCAGCACGTGGAAAGCCGCGCGCGCTTGACTGTCGCGGTCCTTCGACGCTACGTCATTCGAGTTGCCAAAATGGCGCCGGCGTGTCGATGCGTGTCAGAGAACTGGCGACGGTGCCAAAACGGCCTTCGTCCTCGTGCCAGGCACGAAAGGCTTCGTCAATTTCACTTCGACTCCGTGCGACGAAGTTCCACCACATGAGGATTTCGCTTTCGAAGGGGACGCCGCCCAACAACATGGCTCGCGATTCCTCCACGACGTCGATGGCAATTTCCTCGTAGCCCGGGTTCAGGTACCCAAGTTCGCCGGGTTCGAGTACGTCACCATCAACGAGGAGTGAACCTTCAAGCACGATGACGCAGTATTCAAAGTCGCGACGAAGCGGCACCAGGAGGGGGCCGCGAAGCTCCAATTCGGCGCCCACGAGCTCGGTGTCATGACGTGCGGCACTTTGTACGCCCATCCACTCGCCGATCAGGACGGTGACGTCGGCACCGCTCATCTCGATACGGGGAAGATCGTGATGGTGCTCGAAGGCCGGCGCCAATTGGCGCGTGACGTCGGGTTGGGCAATCCACATCTGGATTCCTTGAAGCGCCCCTTCGTATTGACCGGTGGCCTCTTCAGAATGCGACACGCCAAGACCGGCCGTCATGAGGTTGAGTTGTCCCGGGGCGATCAGCTGTTCCGTACCTAGAGAGTCGCGGTGGATGGCTTCGCCGTTGACGAGCCACGTCACGGTCTGTAGTCCTGAGTGTGGATGCGGACCAATGTCCAAGCCATGTTCCTTCGTCACTCGCGTAGGACCCATGTGGTCGGCGAAGCACCACGCACCGACGGTGCGATGCCCTCGGCGCGGCAGAGCGCGACGAACGGGCATGGCCCCCACCATCGTGTTGCGGCTTTGGCTCACCTCGAGGCGTGACACAACGCGAGGTTAGACGTTCGCGCCATCGCGGCGCCGCACGTCACTCACCTAAAGAAAGTCAAGAGTCCCCGCTGCGCGTCCGGCGTCACCTGAACGAAAGAACCAAATCGCTGGCACGTCGTCACTTGGTTCGCGCCGGACGAGTCACGACAACGTCCCACGAACGAAGGAAATGAGTGCTTGGTTCATCATGTGACGTCGAGACCAATTCGCCGTAAGTAACCGAGCCCCATCACCGCGGCTTCACAACCCACTCGCTCAAGGGCTGCGACGTCGTCGTCGTCTCGCACGCCGCCCGCCGCGACGATCTTGAGTCCGCTTGCGCACACGCGCCGATAGAGCGCGAGGTCGGGACCGCGCATCGTGCCGTCGCGCTGTATCGCGGTCACGTGTAGGCGAGTCACACCTTCATCGACGCAATGGCGAAGTGCTTCGTCGACGCCTATACCGGCAGTCGCCTTCCAGCCTCGCACGGAGAGCTCGCCGTTTCGAACGTCAAAGGCAACGACGAGGCGTTCGTCGAATGCCTTTACGAATTCTCCGAGCGCTTCCGGCGACGCCCACACGGCCGTACCGACGATGATGCGACTCGCTCCTGCCTGAAGCGCGTCGCGGGCGCTCGCCAATGAGCGAATTCCGCCTGAGACTTGCAGCGGGATGTCGCCCGCGAGGAGGGCGCAGCGCTTGACGACGTCGCTTCGCAGCGCGCCGTCACGCGCCCCTTCAAGGTCGACAATGTGGATGAGGGGAGGATGAGTGGCCACGATTCGGGCCATGAATTCCTCAATGGGCTTACGAAACAGGACGCGGTCGTAGTCGCCCTGCTTAAGTCGTACGGCGTAATCGCCGAGCAAGTCGATGGCGGGGATGAGTTGCATAGTAGCGTGTTAGCATGATAGCATAGTGATATGACCAGTGGCAGAGTACTCCCGGCGGCGGCGACACCCGAGACCGCAGAACGATTTGACGAGCTCGTCATCGCGTTCTCGCAATTGCGCGACCCTGCCACCGTCGCGGCGTTCCTGAAGGACCTGTGTACGACCAACGAACTTGACGCTATGGGACAACGCCTCCAGGTCGCCCGTCTCGTGGACGAGTCGATCCCCTACCAGGAGATCTCTCGTCGCACGGGCGCATCCACCGCGACCGTGACGCGCGTCGCACACTGGCTGCACTACGGCGAAGGTGGCTACAAGGCAGTACTGAAACGGGGTCGAAAGTGAGCCGTCTTACCATGGCGTTACCGAGCAAGGGCCGATTGCGTGAGCCGTCGTGGTCGCTGCTCGAAGCGAGTGGCGTCGCGCCCCAGGAACCAGGGGAGCGAGTGCTCCAGGCGCACTGTCGCAACGCGGACATTGATCTGCTCTTCGTGCGCGCTGATGACGTGCCCGAGTACGTCCAGGACGGTGTCGTGGACTGTGGCATCACGGGACTCGACCTTGTCTATGAGCGCGACAGCGACGTCGAGGTGCTCCTGCGACTCGGCTACGGGACATGTTCGCTGCAAGCGGCCGTATCAATGGAAGACCCCGCGAGCAGTATTGAAGACTTGGAAGGGCGGCGCATCGCGACGTCGCACCCACGTATCGCGGCAAAGGTGCTCGCCGAGCGTGGGATCAAAGCGGAACTGGTTCGCGTCGCGGGATCGGTCGAGATTTCACCTCGCCTTGGCCTGGCGGACGCCATCATCGACCTCGTCTCGACCGGCTCGACGCTTCGCACCAACGGACTGAGGTCGATCGGTACCCTCTTCGAATCAGAAGCCGTACTCGTAGGGCAACTGGGCTCCACGGACCTCGAAGGGCGTCGAACCCTGACGACGGTGCTCGGCTCAGTCATCAACGCAAGAGCCAATCGCTACTTGTTGTGCAATGTCGCGAAGGACCGACTGGCCGAGGTGACCGCGTTGCTTCCTACGACCGGTTCACCGACGGTGATGGATTTGGCGACGCCCGGCATCGTCGCGGTACACGCGCTGGTGCCGGCCGCGGAGATCTGGTCCTTGTTGCCCAAACTAGAAGCTTGTGGCGCGAGTTCAATTCTCACGCTGCCCGTAGAACGGATGGTCCCGTGAGTAAGCCCGTCACGACGAATCGAACCTTCAGCATTGAAGACGTGGTCAACGATGTTCGCGAACGTGGCGACGCCGCGCTCGTCGAGTGGTCACAGTTGTTCGACAAGACGACGTCGGACAAACCAGAGCGCGCGGTCGCCTACGGCGACATCCCCACCGCCGCGGTTCTTGACGCCGCTCAGTCGGTGCGCACCTGGCACGCGGCACAGCGCCCCGCGGACCTGATGCTCGAGGTGTCACCCGGCGTCACCCTCGAGCGGCGCTGGACGCCGCTGCGCTCCGTAGGTATTTACGTACCAAAGGGTCTCGTCTCGTCGCTCATCATGAGTGCCGTGCCCGCACAAGTCGCTGGCGTCGAGCGCATCGTCGTGTGCACACCACCGAATGGTGCGCCCGCGGTCGCTGCCGCGGCGGCGCTGCTCGGCATCGATGAAGTCTGGGCCGTGGGAGGAGCGCAAGCCATTGCCGCGATGGCCTACGGCACCGAGTCGATCGCCCCCGTCGACAAGATCTTTGGGCCTGGTGGTGGCGCCGTCAACACGGCGAAGCTCCTGGTCAGTCGCGATGTCGCGATCGACCTGCCGGCAGGACCGAGTGAGATTGTCGTCGTCGCCGATATTGGCTACGACGAGGAGATCATTCAACAAGAGATCGCCGCACAAATGGAGCACGGTCCCGATTCACGCGGGTTCATCGTTCGAGTGGGTGACGACCTTGAAGCCGCCCTCGATGAAATAGAAGGGTACGCGGCCGAGCACGTGGCATTGCTGGGCCAACGCGCCGAATCGCTGGCGGACCGGATTCGAAACGCGGGGGCCGTCTTCGTGGGACCGTATTCACCCGTTCCGGCGGGGGACTACGCGACCGGCGGGAACCACGTGCTGCCCACGGGTGGCTGGTCGAAGTCGACCGGCGGGCTCGGGCTCGAAGCATTCATGAAGACCGTCACGGTACAACGCGTCACGAAAGAGGGTCTTGAGAGGTTGGCCCCCACCATCGAGGCACTCGCCGAACTCGAGGACATGCCCGCCCACAAGAGGACGGCGCGCCGATGAGGAAACCCGACGCACTCGACACCTACCAGTGGCCGCCGTCGAACGAGGCGATTGCGGCGAAAGTGGGAGTGGATGTTCGCCAAGTCATTCGTTTCGACGGCAACACGCCTGCGACGCCACCCGCAAGTGCTCGACCCGCCGCGCTCGCGCGCGCGTTAGCCGACGTCAACGAATATGACCGCGGACGCTACGAAGCGTTGCGTCGAGCGATCGCCGCGTCCCACGACGTCGAGCTCGACCAGATCGCGATCGGAGCCGGCAGCGACGAGTTCATCGTGTTGATCGCGCGCGTGTTTGCAGAGAACGGCACCGTCGCGACCGTGCCGGCGAATTCGTATTCGATGTATCGCTACGCCGCGCTCATGGCGGGAGCGACGATGATCGACGACGTGCAAAAGGCCGATCTCGTCTTCGTCTGTCGACCGAACAACCCCACGGGTGAACTGCCCGACGTGCCCGATGTCCCGGGTCAACTCGTGATTGACGAGGCGTACGCGCACTACGCCGGCGTCGACGCGCTGGACCTCGTCGATGATGGCGCCATCGTCTTGCGCACGTTCTCCAAGGCGTACGGACTCGCGGGCGCGCGCGTCGGGTACTCGGTCGCCAGTCGTGAGATCACGTCGATCCTCAGCTCTCGCCAAGCCCCGCTCTCGGTCTCCTCGCTCTCCGCGGCACTCGCACTCGCTGCCCTGTCGACGCCCGTCGACGTCTCGGTCCAAATCGAGGAGCGAGAACGACTCACGAAAGAACTCAGCGCACTAGGTCTCGAGCCCGTGCCTTCGTATACGAACTTCCTGTTCATACCCATGGACGATCCCCAAGACCTGGTCGATCGTCTCATGGTGTACGGCGTCGTCGTACGCGCGTTCGCGAAGGGTCTTCGCATAAGCGTGCGCGACGAGTTGGACGACAACGTGCTACTCGACGCACTGCGCGCAGAATTGAACGGCACGCCAATGCCGAGCCCCTCAGTGCGTTCTCGTCGTGCTACCGCCGAGACGTTGTTGAACGTGCGCCTGCGCGTGCCCGGCGAGGGTCGGGTCTTCGTGCACACCGGTCAGGGATTTTATGACCACATGCTCCAGCAACTCGCGTTCCACGGCGGCATGGACTTGCGCCTCGAGGGAGTGGGTGACCTGGAGACGGGCGATCACCACACCGTCGAGGACATGATGCGCGCCTTCGGTGAGGCGCTCGATCAGGCGCTCGGTGACCGACGGGGACTGACTCGTTATGGCGAAGCACGCGTGCCCATGGACGAGGCACTCGCCCACGCGGTCGTCGACTTGTCGGGGCGCGCGACCGCCACGATCTCGATTTCTCCCGATCCGGGAATGGCCGCGCACGCCTTCGAATCGCTCGCGCAAACGGCGCGCATCACGCTGCACGTCACCGCGACGGGCACGAACGACCACCACGTCGCCGAGGCGTCGTTCAAGGCGGTGGGTCGGGCACTCGCCCAGGCTCTCGCGCGCGACGGGAGTCTCATTCGTTCGACCAAGGGTTCGCTGTGAACGACGTCGTCGTCGTCGATTACGGGGCGGGTAACACGCGCTCCGTGCGGGCAGCGTTGACGCACCTCGGACTCACCAGCGAGGTGACGTCTGAACCAGCCGCCATCGCGAGCGCTCCCTTCGTCGTGTTACCGGGCGTCGGGTCGGCGCGCAGTGCGATGGAGCACTTGGTCACGACCGGCGCCGACCGGGCCTTGCGCGAACGCTTCGGCGACGGGCGAGCGATCCTCGGCATCTGTCTCGGAATGCAGTTGGCTCTCGAGTCGAGCGAGGAAGACGGCGGCGTCGAGTGTCTCGGACTGTTGGAGGGTAACGTCGTGCGCCTTCACGCCGACCGAGTGCCGCGGCTCGGTTGGGCGCTCGTGGAGCCCTGGGGTGAGGCCTTCTACTTCGCGCACAGTTTTGTGTGCGAGTCAACGTCGACGGTCGCCACGTCGGACGGCTTGGCGGTCGCGGTCGAATCGGGATCGTTCCTCGGGGTGCAGTTTCATCCCGAGAAGAGCGGCGACGCCGGGCTGAAGTTTCTCGAGCGATGCCTCTCCCTCGCTTAATACCGTGCCTTGACGTCGCGAACGGTCGCGTCGTCAAAGGAGTGAGTTTCGTCGGGTTGCGTGACGTCGGCGATCCGGTGGAGCTCGCGGCACACTACAGCGCAGGTGGGGCGGACGAATTGGTCTTCCTCGATATCGCGGCGACCCCCGACGACACTCAAACGATGACGTCGGTCGTCGCACAAGTCGCCGATGTCCTGGAGATCCCCTTCACCGTCGGAGGTGGTGTTCGCAGTGTCGAGGACGCGTCACGCATCATCGAGTCGGGTGCCGACCGCGTGTCGCTCAATTCGGCCGCATTGGCTGATCCGTCGTTGATTGGTGCGATCGCCGAACGCTACGGGAGCCAAGCAGTCGTCGTCGCGATCGACGCCGGCGACGGCGTCGTGCACACCCACGGTGGTCGCGTCGCGACCGACGTCGCCACACTGGCGTGGGCGAAGGAAGTGGGTGATCGCGGCGCGGGTGAGATTCTCCTCACGTCCATTGCCCAAGACGGTAAGCGCACAGGTTTCGACCTCGAGTTGACCGCAGCGGTGCGTGACGCCGTGAGCATTCCCGTGATCGCGTCTGGTGGCGCGGGTTCCGCCGCCCACGTCGCCGACGCACTGCGCGTCACGGACGCCGCGCTCATCGCGTCGATCGTGCACGAGAATCCCTCCGGCCTGCCAGGACTGCGCCGAGAAATCGAGGCGCTCGGCATTCCACTACGACCCTTCAAGGAGCGAACATGAACAGCGAACTTCGAGCCGCGATTGTGCAGGACGACGCGTCGGGCCGCGTCTTGATGCTTGGTTGGATGGACGACGAAGCGCTCGCGCTCACTCGTTCGACTGGTCTCGCGACGTTTTATTCGCGCTCGCGTCAGCACCTATGGGTGAAGGGCGAGACGTCGGGCAATTCCATGCACGTCTCGGAGATCATCCTTGATTGCGACGAGGACGCCGTGCTCGTGAAGGTGCACGCCGACGGTCCGGCGTGCCACGACGGTTCGACGTCATGTTTTACGCCGTGGCTATGGCGCAAGATTCTCCAGCGTGAAAACGCAAATGCGGACGAGTCCTACGTGGCGAGGAGTCTTCGCGACGGGACGGCATTGCTTGCGCGAAAGGTTGGTGAAGAGGCGGTCGAACTGGCGGTCGCGTCCCTGAGCGAAACTGACGATCGAGTAGTGAGCGAAACGGCGGATCTCTGGTTTCACATGCTCTTGCTACTACGAAGTCGCCGACTCGACCCCGCGGCAATTGAAGACGAGCTGCGACGTCGAGACAAGTAGTTTTCTCTTGATGCGACGAGATGACCGACACAAGGTTCTTCGTTCGCTCTACTACGAAGGTGCGATTCTGTGCTGGGGGTAAGTGTCTCGTCGGGAGCCTTCGTCCTCGTGCTTGCCGTCTTCCTCGCTTCCAGTGTGGAGATGGTCGAAGCGCTCACCATCGTGCTGGCCGTTGGTCACACACGTGGATGGCGTACCAGTCTTTACGGCGTCGCGTCCGCGTTCGCGACGCTCGTGGTGCTGGTAGTGCTCGTGGGACCCGCGCTCGTGCGCGTGCCGATCGCGACGTTGCACCTCGTTATTGGATTCATTCTTTTGATCTTTGGCATGCAGTGGTTGCGAAAGGCAATCCTGCGTTCGAGCAATTTGAAGGCGAAGCACGACGAGGACGAGATTTACCGCGCAACGGTCGTTGAGCTCGAGTCGTCCGATTCCCGAGGACGTCTCGATCGAGTGGGCTTCGTCGTCGCCTACAAGGGCGTATTTCTTGAGGGCCTCGAGGTCGTGATCATCGTCATCACGCTTGGAACGTCCGCGCACCGGGTCGATCTCGCCGCCGGCGCCGCCGGCGTCGCCGTGCTGCTCGTCGCGGTTTTGGGCGTCATTGTTGCGAAGCAACTCAATCGGGTTCCCGAGAATGCGCTGAAGATGAGCGTCGGGATCATGCTGACGAGTTATGGCACGTACTGGGCGGGCGAGGGTCTTCACGTGCACTTCCCCGGCGGCGACGTGTGGCTTCTGATCCTCGTCGGAATCTATGTGGTGACCACGTGGTCACTCGTCCTCACGCTGCGTCGTGGTGACGAGGTGCTGGCGACGCAGAGAGTCCAGTGACGAAGGCGCGAGCGTCGTTGCCCGTTCGCCTCGCGAAGGGCTTCGCGATGTTCTGGTGGGACTTTCTCATCGGTGAGACGCCCGAACTCTTCGTGGCGGCCCTCGGCATCGTCGGGTTGGTCGCGTTGTTGCGAATCGTATGGCAGCTGAACGAGTGGGCGCTTATCGCGCTCCCGTTGCTGTGCGTGCTCGCACTCGCTCTCTCCGTGTATCGCGCGAGGACGTTGCTGCGCAAGAAGTGACTACGAGGCGGCTAGCTCGTAGGACGTCATTGACAACGAACCCATCTCGTAGCCGTCGATCGCCGTCTTCATGGGTGACGCCGCCGCTGCGGACAGCCCCGCGAGGTAGGCGAGAGGTAAGAAGTGGTCAGGAGTTGGTACGGCTAGTTTGTAGTCACGATGGTCGCCGACCTTCGCTAACGACGATGGATCAGACGTCATGATCGAACGCACGTCGTCGTCGAATCGGTGCGCCCAGTCGGTTCCTTGTCCCTGCTTCGTCCAATCGATGAGGCGTAAGTTGTGCACGATGTTCCCGCTCCCTAGGATGAGGACACCTTCGCGCCGCAGGTCGTGCAATTTCACCCCGAGACCGAAGTGATACTCGAAGGGCAATTCGGAATTGATGGACAACTGCAGCACCGGCACGTCAGCGTTCGGGAACATGTGGACGAGGACTGACCACGTACCGTGGTCAATGCCCCAGCTATCCTCATCAAGCCCCACGTACGTGGGCTCGACGAGGTCGACGACGCGCTGGGCGATGGCGGGGTCCCCGGGCGCCGGGTAGGACACGTCAAAGAGTTCCCTCGGAAATCCATAGAAGTCGTGAATGGTGCGAGGCGCACGCATGGCGGTGATGGCGGTGATGTTCACGAACCAGTGGGCCGAGATGACGAGCACTGCTTTCGGTTTGACCGTCAGTTCGCCGAAACTCGACCACGCATCGGTGTAGCGATTGTGCTCGATGGCGTTCATTGGACTTCCGTGTCCGAAGAACGCGGCGGGCATCAGGTCGTCCATGGCGATTTCACTTTAGTTCGAGGGTACGTTCTTGTGCCCCGACGCTTTTGAGCGCACACGACCGGGCTCACTGGTAGTGGGGAGGAACCTCGTGTGCGTCGCGACGAATCTGGCGAATCTCTTCTTTGAGGCGAGCGACCTCCTCGCGCAACGACGCCACGAGTTCGAGGAGTTCTTCGTTGGTGGGTTCGAGTGCGCTCACGACACAAGGTTGGCACACGCGATCTCATTGTGAGGTACAACGAACGTGGCACGTTCGATGATGGTAGCGACTGGCATCGAGGTCGTTAGAATCGGCGGCTATGCGCCGCGTCCATCTCACCAGCAACCGGCGCGCTGAGTGATGGAGACTTGGCTCCGAGTCCTCTTTGGCATTTTGGGTGTCGTCGTGCTGTTGCTTGTCTTGGACGCCGCGATCCGTACGTTCCTGTTGCCGCGAGCGGCCCGCGTTCGACTTAGTCAGTATCTTGGGCAGCTGGTCGGGCGCGTGTTCGGAATGATCGCGTCCTCGAAACAGACCTACGCAAGGCGCGACAAGGTGCTGTCCCTGTTCCCCTCCGTTTTGTTGTTGACGTACCAGGCGACCTGGCTCGTCCTCGCGCTGGTGGCTTTCGCGTTCGAATTCATCGCCGCCGGAGTACCGGGCTATCGAACGGCGTTCAAGGTCTCGGGATCATCGATCTTCACGCTGGGTACCACGTCGGGTCGGGGCGGATGGCAGATAGCGCTCGGCTACATCGAAGCGGGCGTGGGTCTCACGCTGCTCGCGTTGCTGATCTCCTTCATTCCCACGCTCTACGCCGCGTTCCAACGTCGCGAGACGTCGGTTTCTCGGCTCACGGTGCGCGCTGGCGTTCCCGCGACACCGTGGGGGATCCTCGAGATCGCGAAGAGCGTGAGTTCGTTTCAGCTGCTCGACGAGTTATGGCGAGAATGGGAACAATGGTTCATCGACGTAGGTGAGACGCACTCAACGCTCGTCATACTCAACTTTTATCGTTCGCCCACGCCGGATCAGACGTGGATTGGTTCGGCGGCCGCGGTGCTCGACGCCGCCGCCCTCTTCCAATCCGCCGTGGACCTCGATCCATCGCCCACGGCGGGTCTGTGCATCAGGTCGGGATGGATAAATTTGCGACGAGTGTCGGACTACTTCAAGTTTCCTTACTCCCATGACGTCAGTTGGAAGAACAAGATATCGATTTCACGTGAAGAGTTCGACATCGTCTGGGATCGACTTGGACGAAGCGGCGTCCCACTGGTCGCCAACAAGGAGTTGGCGTGGAAGGACTTCGTGGGATGGCGAGTCAACTATGACTCGATGATTGAAGCGGCGTACGTGCGATTTAGTAGCCCGCGCCTTGATTGGCGAGATGCCGCGAAACAACCGCTCGTCGAGCGATCGAATCAGCGAAGCGAACACCTTGACCTGTGAGAAACGTGGGAGTGGATTTAGACTGACGTGACGAAGTCGCGCAGGATCCTGCGTAATTCCAGCGTCGTCTTGTCCGCGCGAGTGTGAAGTTCGCTCGTGATATCGAGCGGGAGTGCGAGATCCTCGTAGCGCGACTGTAGAAAGAGGTCCTCGTTCACCACGGCGACTTCGAAGGCCACGGCGTCATTCATTCGTTCGATCGAACCTTCGAGATCGTTACGCCAAAGGCTCGAGTAGATGCGAACGTGCTCGTCGTCGACGGGCGTGATGAAGAATCCGATGACGTTGGTCCCTCCGGCGTCAAGGAATTCAATCGCGAGCTCCAAATGAAATGGTGCCGTGTAGCGGTAGGTCAGGCGACGACGTTGGAGGAGCGGGCGAATCCCTTGCTCAACGCCCTCGTCCTCGCGGTTGGCGAACTGGTGCTCGTAGGTGGCTTCGAAGCAAAGACCGTCACGCGTCACGCGGTAGCTGGGCACTTCTCGTGCCTCGCCGGCGCCAAACGTGCGTGCGTGGATGAACGGGAAGTGGGCCATGTCGAGAAAGTTGTCGGCGAGCAGTCCCGCGCTTGCTCTGGTCTCGATCACGGGGAGGTCTCCTCGTTCGAAGTCCGCGTCAAGGGCCGCACTAATGCAGGGTCGAGGAGTCTTCGGTTCAAGCGGCGCGACGAAGACGATGCCGTGTGACTCGAAGGTTCCCGCCGGCGACGAAAGTCTTGCTCGGGAGGGGATCATCGCATCCTCGCCCAAGGCGGGAATCTCGACGCAGACGCCATCGGTATCGAAGAGCCAGCCGTGATAGACGCAGCGCAATTGATCCGACGCCAAGGTGCCGAGTGACAACGGTGCCAGACGGTGCGGACATTGATTTCGATAGACGCGCAGACCTCCCGAACTCGTTCGGTAGGTGACGTAACTCACGCCCAGCAGCGTGAATGCTCGAGGAGTGCCGTCCACGTCGTCGCTGCGGCACAGTGGGTGCCAGGCGTGGTGCAGGGATGGGTCGAGGTTACGAAGCCCGTCGGTCATTGCGCCAAGATAGTTGAGGTGACGCCCGGCACACGACGACGTGCGCTGATCCGAGGCCGCCGGTAGGGTGTGCGTAGGTGTCACCGCGAAACAAAGGAGCAGCATGGACCAGTCCAACCAGTCTCCTGCGCTGAAAGACGAACCCGTGAGCGACGAGGAACTCACCGCACTCGCCCTGGCGGCGGATCCGAACACACCATTGGACCCCGACGCGGTGCCGTGGCAATCGGTGCTCGCTCTTCAACGAGGACTGTTGCCCAATTGGTACATGCCCATTCCGAGTGCGTCGCACCGCGGGAAAGGTACGCGCATCGTCATCGGAGTCCTCATCGTGGGTTTTCTCACCATTGGCGCTTTCGGGCTCTGTATCACCTCCGGTTTCCTCTCCCTCGCCTAATCGGCGACGCGAAATTTTTCGGCGTGCAGTGGGGCGTTACGCGCGTTCGAGCGTGTGAAGATACACCTTCAACGCGGTGAGTCCTTCGTTGAGAAAGAGATTCGCGTGTTCGCCAACTTCTTGACTGCTGTCCAGGATCGTTGAGGTCACATCCACCAACAATCGTGTCGCCGCGCGGGCTCGATCCTTCGATATCCCAACGAAGCGAACTCGCAGAAGATTGGACAGCATTTCAAGATATTGTTCGGCCTCTTGTCGATCCATCGCCACGAGTTCGGGGACGGCACGAAACGCTCGTCGAAGATACGTCGTCGCGGGACTTTCGTTTCGTAGGGCGAGGGCCAGCGTGAACATCTCGTCCGCCCACCGGTCGAGGTCTTGCGCGTCGGCGATCTCGTTGAGTTTCAAGACGAGTGGAGCGGTGCGTCGTTCTTCGTCCAGTCGAAAGAGTTCGACAAGAATCGCCGTCTTGTCGGGGAAGTAGTGATACACGGTGCCGATGTTGACGCCGGCTCGTTCAGCGACGACGTTGGTATTGAGCCCCTGGACACCGCGTTCGACGATGATGTCGGTGGATGCCTGCAAGATACTCGCGAACGTGGCGATGGAACGTGCTTGTGAGGGTCTCTTTAGTTGGGAACGCTCCTCAGAAGCAACCTTGACCATTTCACTAGTATTCACCGTCAAGTAGTCAAGTAATGGAACAAATTTAGTTCAATTTTTGCTTAGGTTGCCCGAAGGATTCATATGCCCGTCGTCGTGTACCGCGCGAGCGAAATTGTCACGTTAGACCCCGGTTATCCCGTCGCCACCGCGGTCGCGGTGCGCGATGGTCGCGTTTTACACGTTGGCACCTATGAAGAGATCACGGACGCGCTGCGCGACCAAATATTTAGCACTAATGATCAATTCCGCGATCAGGTGATGGTCCCCGGGTTCATTGAGGCGCACGGTCACCTCTTCATGGACGGTGCGCTTGGTCAATTGGTGTGGACGGGTTATGACGATCGACGACGACCGGACGGATCGTTCGCCAAGGGATGTCGCACGATCGAGGACGTCATAGAGCGACTTCGGGAACGAGCCAAAAACGCCGAAGGCACCGTCGTTGGTTACGGATTCGATCCAGTGTTCCACGATGGTCGATCGCTGCGCAGAGACGACCTGGACCGCGTCAGCGAAAACCAGGGTGTGTTGGTGCTCAACGCGAGTTTTCACCTCGCGTACGCGAATTCTGCGCAAATGAAACGCTGTGGCATTGACGCGACCAGCACTGAGATAGGCGTGATGAAGGATCCGACGGGCGAGCCAACCGGGGAATTCCACGAGACCGCCGTATTCCTCATCGTGGTTGACGCAAACATCTTTACCAACGACGCAGAACAATCCGCGCGCGACGGTGCCGAGCTGCTTCGCCAAGCCGGCGTCACCTCGGGTAGTGACCTCGCCCTTATCGCCGTCGGCGACGCCTTCGATACCTACGCGCGCATTGCCAACGATGAGGACTTCCCGGTGCGAGTGTTCTATTCGCCCCACGTCGAAGAGATGGCGAAGCGCTTTGATCCTGAGGCGCTGATGGCACATTTGTTGAATCTACGAGCGCAAGGGAACGAACGCTTCGCCATGGGACCACTCAAGTGGATTGCGGATGGCTCTATTCAAGGCTTTACGGGCAAGTTGCTGTGGCCCGGCTATTGCGGTGGTGACGATCACGGGACCTTGATCTTGAGTGAGAACGAGATCGTCGAGAGAATCCACCCGTATCACGAAGCTGGATTTCAGTTGGCGATCCACACCAACGGCGACGAGGCGATTGCGACGGTGCTGCGAGCTATCGAGCGGGTACTACAAAGGACGCCGAGATTCGATCATCGCCACCGACTGGAACACTGTCAAATGGCGACGCGTGCGATGCTTCGAAAGATGGCGGCGCTCGGCGTCGGGGCGAATTTCTTCTCGAACCATATTTATTACTGGGGCGACATCCACCGCACCAAGACAATGGGACCCGACAAGGCGCGCCGTCTCGATCCGGCGGGCAGCGCCCTGGACGAGGGCGTGGCGTTCTCGCTGCACTCAGATCACCCGGTGACGCCGGTACGTCCTCTGTTCACGATGTGGTGCGCCGTCAATCGGCTGACGAGGAGTGGCTACGTGCTTGGTGCCGCCGAACGATTGACGCCACTTGATGCCTTGCGTGCGGTGACGCTGGGTTCGGCGTATCTCCTCCAACGAGACGACCAACTTGGATCGATCGAGGTTGGCAAGTGGGCCGACTTCACCGTGTTGGCGCAGAACCCGTTGCGTGTTGATCCCATGACGATCAAAGATATAGAGATCGTGTCGACGGTGCTCGCCGGCGTTGTTCGTGGTGGTGCGTGAACAACGTGATTAAGACTTCGATAATGCTTGTCGAGGGCTCGTAAAGAAGCGTTGCCATCGCGAAGTTGCGGAGGTTGCGTATTGATTGTCCCGCTTCGTTAATTCCGCGCGTGGTTACGCTTGCAGTACTGGCGCAAGATGTCTTCGTTACGCCGTGGAAGTTAGAGGCGTGTAGTGCCCGCTCTTAGCGTGAATTCGCTCTTCAAGTCGTACGGTGGCGTGCACGCGGTCAGTGACGTCTCATTCGAAGTTGCTCGTGGTGACGTGTTCGCGTTGCTCGGACCCAACGGTGCCGGCAAGACGACGACTATCGAGATTCTGGAAGGATTTCACAAGCGAGACGGCGGCGACGTGCGAGTACTGGGCGTCGACCCTGGCGAGAGGCACAATCAGCGTTGGCTACGCACGAGAATCGGTGTGGTGTTGCAAGAGATGGCGGTCGAGTCGTTCTTCAGCGTGCGCCAAGTGCTCGAACGAAACGCCGGGTTCTATCCCTCGCCACGACGAGTTGGGGAAGTGATCGAGTTGGTGGGGTTGTGCGACAAGACGGACGTGAAGGTCAAGAAGCTCTCCGGCGGCCAACAACGGCGACTCGACATCGGTCTCGGCATCATTGGCAATCCAAAACTCCTGTTTCTCGATGAACCGACGACCGGACTTGACCCGGCGGCTCGACGCATGACCTGGGATTTGATCCGAACACTCTCTGACCAGGGAACGACCGTCATGTTGTCCAGCCACTACATGGATGAAGTCGAAGCGCTTGCTCAACACGTGGTGGTCCTCGCGAAAGGCCAGATCGCCGCGTCGGGCACACCCTGGTCGCTCGGAGGGCGAGAATTTGGCAAGGTCGTGATCTCGTTCACTTTGCCCGAAGGGGTGGCGATCGCCGATCTGCCCGTCCAGACGTCGCGCTGCGCGGGCGGCAAGGTCGAAGTGGACACCGACTGTGAGATCGAGGTGCTCGCGCGTTTGACGAACTGGTCAATGGAGTCACATCACTCGATCTCGGGTCTCAGTGTCATGCGTCAAACGCTCGAGGACGTGTACTTGAAACTCACGCATGACGCGGAGCAACGCGCCGAACCGGTCGTCGCGTGAAGACGATCGAGGCCATCGAAGCAGAAACGAAGAGCGTCGCGAAGGACTTGCGTCTCGTCCTACATCAGGTGAAGTACGAGCAGATGGCGTTCTGGGTCAACAAGACCGGTGCCATTTTCACCCTAGGTTTCTCGGTGCTCTTCCTCGTGTTGCTCGGCGCGACCAACGGCAGCCAGACCATCAGCTCGCTGCATAACATTACGAACAACCAGTTCTACGTGCCCGGTTTCGCCGCCTACGGGGTGATGTCGGCGTGCTTTACGATGCTCGCCATCAATCTGGTCACACGTCGCGAAACCGGATTACTGAAACGACTTCGCTTGAGTCCGCTGCCGGCGTGGGCACTGCTCGCGGCGATTTATATCAGCACCGCGATAGTGGCGGTGTCGCAAGTGGCGGTGATATTGATCATCGGGCGAATTGGCTATGGCGTTCAGTTCCCGAGCAACTGGCTCGCCCTTGCTTTGGTGCTCATCGTGGGCATCGCGTGCTTTACCGCCATGGGCGTCGCGATCAGTTCCGTGATTCCCAACCAGGAGACGGCGGGACCAGTGACGAGCATCGCATTCTTCTTGCTCTTGTTCCTCTCGGGTCTCTGGTTTCCCATTGCGCCGACATCGGGACTCGCCACGTTCTCAAAGTTCTTTCCCGTGTATCACCTGCTTCAAGCAATGGCCGCGCCATTTCAGCTACAACCAGGGGTCTCCGCGTGGGCGTGGGGTGATTTGGGGATCATTGGTATATGGGGTGTCGGTTGTGGGTTGATTGCTCTGCGACGTTTTCGCTGGTCTCCTCGCCGAGGTTAGGGTTCACTGCGCCCCACTCGTCATCGCAGCGTCCGCCTTGTCGTCAAGCCGATCCTTGGTGACCGCTGATGAGACGGCATTCGTCAATCTCCCGGGCGTTGTCACAATTTCGCGTCGATAACGCGCCCCTCTCTGCGTATCTGGTATCCAGCATCGAGTTGCATTGAGGTGGGGAAAGCCCTGATGCGGCGATGCCATACTTATCCAGGGTGGCACGTACACGACCGAGGGAGTCATCGTGCGGATTCTTATCGTTGGAGGCACGTCGTTCGTCGGTCGGGCCACGGCCATCGCAGCCGCATCACTAGGTCACGATGTCACCGTGATCAACCGCGGTGTCACACCGAGCGACTTGCCCGACTCGGTTACCCGGCTCATTGGAGACCGCCAAAGGGATCTATCCAGCCTCGCCGGGCTTCACTTCGACGCGACCGTCGACGCTATTGCCTATCGTCCAAGCGACGTAGATAAGTTGTTCGCCGCCCTAGGGGCTCGAGGTGGGCACTACTTGCAGATCTCTTCGGTCTCGGCGTATCAGGACACGCAAAAAGAAGGGGCTTCCGAGGACCAGCTCGAGCTGAGGGCTGATCCCCTCGACTTCGACGCGCCCATTTCCGGTTCCAGTTATGGCCCGCTGAAGGCCGCGAGCGAGCGCCGCGGACTCGAATGCTTCGGCGCCGCCACGACAATCGTGCGACCGACGTACGTCGTGGGCAGCCATGACGCGACGCTGCGGTTTCCTTACTGGGTCGCCCGGTTAGTACGTGGCGGCAGAGTCGCCGTGCCGGGTCATAGCGAAGCGCGCATGCAGTGGATTGACGCTCGCGACCTCGCCAGATTTGTCATCACGCTGCTGGAGACCTCGAGGTACGGAGCGTTTCACGCACTCGGTCCCACGCCCGCGCCTCGCTATGGCGAATTCGTCGAACAGATCGCCGCGCGAGTCGCCCCCGCGGGGACACAGCTGGTGTCGGTCAACCCCGAGACAATTCTGGATCGGGGACTGGAGGAGAAATTTCCGTTATGGTCCGGCGTCGAGCCTGAACTCGTCATGGCTCTCAGCAATGGCCGGGCTCTCGAAGCGGGGCTGAATCTCCGCGCTCTCGAGGAGACGGTGGATGACACCTTGGCGTGGTGGGGCGATCGCGAGTGGCCGGCGCACTGGCTTGACGAAAACACTGAATCGGAACTACTACACACGCTGAGCTGACCGCAACGAAGGCATTACGTATCAATGACGTGAACATCAATGAGCACGACACGGCGCCAGGGAATGGCTCCATTTTTCCAAGGCGACAATCGTCGTTCATCCAATGAACTCGAGCATCGACGACGACGCCGATTCGCGATGTTACGGAAACAGTCCGCGGATCTCGGTCGCCTCCGCGATTCGCTCGACTCCCACGGCGATTGCCGTTTCGCGCAGCGTGACCTTTAGTTCCTTCTGTCGCGACCAAATGTGGTTGAACGCCTCGTGCATGGTCTTTTCCAGTCGCTGCTGGAAGAGTTCGGTCTCCCACATGAATCCTTGGAGGTCCTGGGCCCACTCGAAGTATGACGCGACGACACCGCCGGCGTTGGCGAGTACGTCGGGTATTACCGGGATGTTGCGACTCGCGAGTACTGCCGCGCCGTCACCGGTCGTGGGCCCATTGGCGGCTTCGACCATGATCGTCGCCGACATCGTCTCTGCCACCTTGTCGGTGATGACGCCGCCGAGGGCGGCGGGAATCGCGATGTCACTCGGAATCGTCCAGAAGTCGTCACTCTCCACCTTGTCGCTGTCGGCGAAACCAACGACCGTACCGGTTTCGGCGAAGTGCTTCGCGAGAGCCAGATGACTGATGCCACCGGGTACGTGGATTGCCCCTTGCACGTCAGCGACACCCACGACCTTCATTCCCCGATCGCTCAAGAGCTTCACGAGCGGCGCACCGACCTTGCCGTAACCCTGCACGATGACGCGTTGGGCGTTGGACGCTCGCCCGAGTCGCTGTAGTAGTGCTTGGGTGCAGATCGTGACGCCGAGTGACGTGGCGCCAGCGTGTCCGAGGGTGCCACCAATGGCGAGGGGCTTGCCGGTGACGACCCCAGAGATGTTGTGACCATGCAGCATCGAGACCGTGTCCATGATCCAGCTCATGACTTGAGCATCGGTATTGATGTCGGGGGCGGGGATGTCACGGTCGGGACCGATCATCGGACTGATCGAAAACGCGTAGCGACGCGTCAAGCGTTCAAGTTCGCCGCGCGAGAGGGTGGTGGGATCCACCCGCACGCCACCCTTGGCGCCGCCGTAGGGGATGTTGACGACCGCACACTTGATCGACATGTCAGCGGAAAGCGCAGCGATCTCGTCGGCGTTCACGCTCTGATGAAAACGAATGCCACCCTTTCCGGGACCTCGTGACGTGTCGTGTTGGATGCGCCAACCGGTGTACATCTCGACGTTGCCTGCGTCCATGCGCACCGGCACCGCGACCTCGAGGATTCGCTCCGGGGTGACGATCCGCTTGATCATCCCCTCGTCGAGGCCCAGCAATTTCCCTGCCGTTTCGATGAGTGACGACACGCGCAGCCACGGATTGAACTCGTGCGACGACGTTTCGTTGGAGTGCGCGACCACCTTGCTACCAGCCTTCTGCTCGTGACGAAGGCTCCGGGGCCCTCCCGCTCTAGCGTAGGACAACCACGGCGCATTGGAACTGTGAAGCGGTCAGTCGGATACTCTGCGTAGCGGGTGTGAACGAAAGGTTCGGATGAAGGTTTCCACAATTCTGAGTTATGCGGGGGGCTTCAAACAAGCCGCGCAACAAGTGGTCGAAATGGAAAAGGCGGGGCTCGACCTCGTCTGGGTCGCCGAGGCCTATGGTTTTGACGGACCTTCGTTAATGGGTTATCTTGCCGCCCTGACCGAGCACGTGGAGATCGGCGCGGGCATCTTGCCGATCTATACGCGTACGCCCACGTTGATCGCCATGACCGCCGCGGGCATCGACGCACTCTCCGATGGGCGTTTCCATCTCGGACTTGGTGCGTCGGGTCCCCAGGTCATTGAGGGATTCCACGGCGTTCCCTACTCGAACCCCCTCGGTCGCACTCGCGAGATCATTGACATCTGTCGCGACGTGTGGAAGCGCGACGCGCCGCTCGTGCACGAAGGCAAGAACTTCACCCTGCCGTTACCACCCGAACTGGGGACCGGACTCGGCAAACCCCTCAAGATCATCGCGCATCCGTTGCGAAGTGCGATTCCGGTCTGGATCGCCGCGTTGGGTGAGAAGAACGTTGCGCTCACGGCGGAAGTCGCCGATGGTTGGATCCCTATCTTCTACATCCCCGAGCGGGCGAAGGACGTGTGGGGTGCCCCATTGAAGGCGGGCGCCGCCAAGCGGGACCCGGCGCTCGGTGAGTTGATGATCACCGCCGGGGGATTGCTCGCGATCGGCGAGGGCGACGACGTCATTCGACTAAGAGAGTTGCAACGTTCGTTGGCGGCGCTGTACGTGGGCGGCATGGGCGCCAAGGGGAAGAACTTCTACAACGAACTCGCCGTTCGTTACGGCTACGAGAAAGAGGCCGAGGTCATCCAGGACCTCTACTTGGCGGGCAAGAAGAAGGAAGCTGAAGCGGCCGTGCCCGCAGAGTTCTTGGAGTTGACGACGTTGTGTGGACCCGAGGGATACGTGAAGGAACGGATCGCCGCGTTCAAGGAAGCGGGTGTGACCCACTTGCAGGTGCACCCAATCCCCACCGGAGACCAGACCCTCGCCTCGCTCATCGAGACCACCAAAGAATTGTCGAGCTAGCTCGTTCGCGTGGCGTCGCGTCCGCCGGACTCGATCCACGCTTGGTACATCGCCGCGTAGGCGCCGCCGCGGGCGAGGAGTTCGTGGGGGGTACCGACTTCGACGATGCCGCCTCGATCGATGACCACGATCCGGTCAGCCCGCTGGGCCGTCGTCAAGCGGTGCGCGATCAGGATCGCCGAACGACCTTCGAGGAGTCGGTCGAGGGCTTTTTCGATGACGGTCTCGCTTTGGAGGTCGAGCGACGACGTCGCTTCGTCCAAGATGAGCACGCGCGGACGCGCGAGGAACGCGCGCGCGAGGGCGAGCAACTGGCGCTCGCCGGCGGAGAGCGTCTGGCCCCGCTCGTGCACGATCGTGTCGATGCCCTCCGGGAGCCGCTCTACGAGGTCCCTCAGCCCGACGACGTCGATCGCCTCTTCGATTTCCTCGTCGGTGATGCCCGTACGACCAAAACTCAAGTTCGTGCGAATCGATCCTGCGAAGAGGAACGCCTCCTGGGGCACCACGCCCAACTGTGAACGCAGCGAACGCAGCGTGACGGTTCGTATGTCGATGCCGTCGAGCAAGATGCGTCCCGACGTCGGGTCATAGAAACGGTTCGCGAGCTTCGCCATCGTCGACTTGCCCGCGCCGGTGGGTCCTACGAAGGCGACCGACTCACCCGGCGCGATCTCGAGGTTCACGTCGTGCAGTACGAGGTTGTCGGGGCTGTAGCCGAAACTCACGTTCTCGAACGTGATCCGGCCCTCGATTGTGGGAAGTTCGCTGGCGTCGTCGCGTTCGTCGACACTCGGTGGGGTCTGGAGGACTTCGCGGAGTCGGATCACCGACGAGCGCCCCTGTTGCAGCGTGGTGTACTGCTGGACCAACAACTGGATGGGCGCGAAGAAGCGATTCAGGTACAAGAAGAAGGCGACGAGCGCGCCGATGCTCAGTTGGTGCTCGAGCACCATGTGACCTCCGATTCCGAGCAGAAGAGCGGAACCGAAGATGCCGATCATGTTGGTCGAAGGTCCGTAGATCGCGTTCACGCGCCCGGTGTAGATGTTCGCGTCGCGATAGGCACCCACGACGTGGCGGTGATTTCGGATGTTGCGCTTCTGGCGATTATTGGCCGTGACGACGCGAATGCCGTAGAGCGATTCGGACAGGTCGGCGAGGACGTTGGCGATCCGGTCGCGACTGAGCAGGTAGCCCTTCTCCGAGGCGTGGTGGTACCAGAGGGTGAAGCCGAACAAGAGTGGCACGATCAACAGCACCGTCCACGCGGCGAGCACGACGTTGGTCGAGAACAAAATGGCGGTGATCACGATCATCGTGAGACCTTGAGCGGCGAAGGAGCTGATACCGTCCTGGACGAGTTGCTGGAGATTCTCCACGTCGCTCGTCATGCGGCTCATCAACACGCCCGCCTTCTCATCGGTGAAGTAGTCGAGACTCAGTCGCTGGAAGTGCACGAACACCCGGATGCGCAGGTCGTGCATGACGCGCGAGGCGAGCTTGCCGGTGACCTCGACTTGCTGGCGCTGCAAGAACGCGCCCGACACCGCGAAGGCGAGGTAGAGCACACTGCAGATCAGAATCACGCGCAGCGAACGGTGACCCTCGATCATGCCGTGGTTGATGGCGAACTCGGTCAAGAGTGGGCCCGCCTGGAGGATCAAGCTCGTGAGGATGACGAGGACGGAGCCGCCCACGACCCATCCGGGATAGACCTTGAGCATCCTCGGCAACGTCAGGCGTTCGCGCTCCTTGGCGTTAGGTCGTTGGTGAAAAGAAATGGCGGAAGGTTCGTGAACTGGTTCGGTCGCCATCAATTTGGTGGCTTCGACCATCAGCTCGCTCGGGATGCCCCCGAAAGGGAGGCCGGTCTGTTGCGAGGCGCCAAACATCGCGCCGCCGGCACCGCCCCATCCGCCGCCCCACGCCATCAGTCGTCTGCTCGGGTCGTCTGGGCGAGAATCTCGGAATAGAGGGGCGACGTCGCCAAGAGCTCCTCGTGAGTCCCGCTTGCGATGACGCGTCCCTCGTCGAGCAGGATCACCCGACTCGCGAGCGCGATTGTCGAGATGCGATGCGCGATGACGATCGTGGTGCGCTGGACCAAGAGTTCGCGTAACGCCTCGTAGATACCCGCCTCGACGTGGACGTCGATCGCGCTGGTCGCGTCGTCGAGCACGAGGATCGGGGGATTGACGAGCAGCGTGCGCGCGATCGCGATGCGTTGTCGTTGTCCGCCCGAGAGCGTGTAACCGCGTTCGCCGATCACGGTGTCGTAACCCTCGGGCAGGCGCTCAATGAACTCGTGCGCGTTCGCCGCTCGTGCGGCCGCTTCGACCTCTTCGATCGTGGCGTCGGGTTTCCCGTAGGCGATGTTGTCGCTGATGCTGATTGAAAAGAGGAACGGCTCGTCGAGTACGACACCGACGTTGGCTCGAAGTGACGCCAGGGTCGCGTCGCGCACGTCAGTGCCGTCGATGCACACCGAGCCGTCCGCGACGTCGTAGAAACGGGTGATCAAGCGCGCGATCGTGGATTTGCCCGAACCCGTGCGCCCCACGATGGCGACCGTCTCGCCGGCGGCGACGTGGGCGTCGAAGTCGGTGAGGATCTCGGCACCGTTCTCGTACTCGAAGCGCACGTGATTGAAGTCCAGTACGCCCTTGACGTTCTCTAGGTCGAAGGCGCCCGGGCGATCGACGATTTCGGGCGATTCGTCCAACACCTCGAAGATTCGCTCGGCGCTCGCCTTGGCGCGCTGGCCCATCATGACCAATTGCCCGAGCATCATGAAGGGCGCCTGCAGCATGAGCAGATAGGCGTTGAACGCGAAGATGGCCCCGATGCCGAGGTGGCCGTCAAGCACCATCCAACCGCCGAAGAACAACACCAGCGCGAGACCGACTTGCGGCAGGTTCTGCACCCATGGGGACCATTTGCCTCGAAACTCGGCGTCCTTCACGTACGCCCAGGCGACGCGTTCGGCGGCGTCGGCAAGCCGATTGATCTCGGCTTCCTCCTGGGCGAAGGACTTGACGACGCGCACGCCATTGATGTTCTCGTCGACGATCGTGGCGACGTCGGCGAGACGCGCTTGGGTGATCCACGAGATCGGAAACAAGGCTCGACGCATCCGGATCCCGATGAAGTACATCGCGGGCATGATCGACAGCGCGATGAGCGCGAGCCACGCGTCAATGCTCAGCATGAAGGCGAAGGCAATGACGCCAATGGAGCACTGCACCATGATGAGGGGCGCGAACGTCGAATACATCTGGACGCTGCGAATGTCGCTGTTGGCGCGACTGATGAGTTGGCCCGACTGCACGCGGTCATAGAAACTGAACGAGAGCCAGGTCAAGTGCTCGTAAATCAGCGAGCGCAGGTCCGCCTCGACGTTGTAGGCGGTGTAGTACACGTACTGGCGCGAGATGATGCCCGTCACGCCCGCGGCCAAACCAACGAGCAAGATGCGTAGCACCTCACCGTGCAATCCGGCCGAATGCGTCTCGATGCCGGTCACCGCGTGGTTGAGCATGTTCGGTACGAGCGTCTGAAAGACGAGACTGACGAATGAGAGGCCAATGGCGGTGAAGAAGGTCAGGCGATGTGACGCGATGATCGGCATGATCCGGCGCCACCACGTCAGGTTCTGGTCACGAGAAATGCGCGCTCGAGGGCCCTTGTACTTGGAGCGGATACCACCGAGGGGATTGGAGCGAATCTGCTCTGGCACGTGCGAGGTTCCGGTGGAGAGCGAAGCGGCCATCCCGCAATCGTATCGGTCACCAAGAATTCTCGATTCCGAAGCGAGACGTCATTCCTACGTCGCGCACCCTCACGGCGTAGTCTGACCTCGTGCCCACACCTCTGATCGTCCAGCATCCGATCGTCGCCGACAAAGTTCGCCAAATCCGCGACGTCGCCACCTCGAACGCCGACTTCTTGCGACTTTCGGGCGAGATCTCGCGGTTCCTCGCCTACGAAGCGTTCCGTGATATCCCCACGACCACCACCACCGTCGACACGCCCGTCATAAAGAACGCTCCCGCCGTGCAAATCGACCAGCAATTCGTGATCGTGCCAATTCTGCGCGCCGGACTGGGCATGTCACCCGCGATCCAAGAGGTCCTCCCACACCATCGCGTGTGTCTGGTGGGACTTCGTCGCAACGAGACGACGCTCGTACCTGACGTCTACCTCGATGGACTCCCGGAGGATTTAGAAGGCGCGCCGGTGATCTTGTGTGATCCCATGCTCGCGACCGGGGGTTCGCTCGTGTGCGTACTCAACATGTTGCGCACGCGCTCCGCCGGTGCGATCACCGTGCTGTGTCTGATCGTCGCGCAAACGGGACTCGATCACGTCGCGCAGCATCACCCCGACGTGCGCATCGTTGCCGCCGCGCTCGACGCCACGCTGAACGACGTTGGTTACATCGTGCCCGGTCTCGGTGACGCCGGCGACCGACTCTTCGGACCGCCGGTCCACTAGAGGCCAATGTCCTCGTTCCACAGTTCGGGGTGCTCAGCGATGAAGGTGCCCAGCAGTTCCTGGCACGTGACATCGTCGAGGAGCACGATTTCGACTCCCAGCTCTTCGAGCCAGTCGTGTCCGCCGTGAAAGTTCTCCGCTTCACCAATCACGACAGCGCCGATATTGAACTGACGAACGAGCCCCGAGCAGTACCAACACGGCGACAATGTCGTGACCATCACGGTATCGGGGTAGTCGCGGCGCCGCCCCGCGCGTCGGAACGCGTCGGTTTCGGCGTGCACCGACGCGTCGTCTTCTTGGACGCGCCGATTGTGGCCCGCGCCGAGGAGATCGCCGTCGCGGGTGAAGAGTGCAGCGCCAATCGGTATGCCTCCTTCGCGGAGACCCTCGAGCGCTTCTTCGTACGCCACGCCGAGCATGGTCCACGCCAGTTCTCGCGATAGTGGGCTACGGGCTTCACTCACGTAATCAGTATGCTCCATCGTCGTGGGTGAACGAACGTACGCCGTCGAGATAGGTACGCAGCGAGTGGACCTACCCATCGTGTCGCTGAGTGACCAGTTGGCGCTCGCCCTGCTCATCACCGTCGACATGGGTGTGCGCTTCATGTCCCAAGCGGGAGAAGAACTCGCCCAGATCTTGAAACCCTACGACGTCGAGATCGTCGCGACGGTCGCCACCATGGGCATTCCCATGGCGATCGAAGTCACTCGGCACCTCGGTCTCGACCAGTACGTGATCATGCACAAGACCCCCAAGATTCATTTGGCGGACGCGGTCAGTGAGTCGGTTCGTTCCATCACGACGAAGGGGGAGCAGCGATTGTTGTTCGATCGTGCCCGAGTGAACGACGTCGTGGGCAAACGAGTCGCGATCGTCGATGATGTCATCTCGACGGGCGCCTCGACGGGAGCAGCGCTGCGACTGCTCCGTGGGGTGGGTGCCCAAGTGGTCGCGCTCGGCACGTTGGTCACCGAGGCGTCGCTCTGGCGTGAAGAACTCGGCGCGGACTCAACGATGGTCCGAGCGCTCGGATCCATTCCCGTGTTTCGTCCCGATGGTTCAGGGGGACTCGTCGAGGATTGGACCGGCTAGCAGCGCCACCACCGAATCACCGGTCGTGACGCTGCTAGCGCTCAGACGTTGGGTTCGAGTTCCTTTTGTCGCGCGACCTGTCGAGCGACGTTGCCGGTCGCCTTTTCCAAGAGGAAGTACACGAGGCCCGCGAGGATCACACCCGTCGGCACCGAGAAGTCGGCGCCGCCGTACCAACCCGCGGTGCACACGCCGTGCAAGAGATTTCCCGCGCACGCCGAACCGTAATGGTTCGATATCGGCGTCATCCAGTGGAATGGCAAGTTGACCGGCGGTGGGGCTTTCGAGAACGCCAGCGTGGCGCACACCATGCCGACGACGAAGGCGACGATCGCGTTCCAATTGATACCCGTCGATCCCGTGAAGTACAGGCCGTCTTTATCCGTGCGCTGAAGTTCCGAAGCGCTGTAGCGATACTTGCGCAGCAGCCAGTCGACCAAGTAGATCCCGAGCCACGGCGCGATCCACAAGATGATGATGCCGACAAACTCTTTCATGTAGAGCGAGAAGGTCGATTGGAATTCCGCCCAGATCGTCAGACCGCACGCGATGACGCTGTCGAGCACGACCGCCTGGTAGCGCTTGAGGCGTAGTCCCATCGCTTGGAGCGACACGCCCGACGAATAGAGGTCCAATGAGTTGATGCCGAACAGCTGGACGATGGAGAACAACAAGAACAACACGACGATCCAGCTCGGGATGAAGTGTTGGTGACGAAAGGCCTCGAAGGGATTGGCCCCGTTCCAGATCGTGCTCGTCGAGAGGAACGTGAAGGTCAAGGCGCCGAGGATCATCATGACGATCTCGGGAATCGCCGTCCCGAGGAAGATCCAGCCGACGATTGCACCTTTTTTCGCGTCGCGCGGGACGTAGCGCGTGTAGTCGTTGCCGCATTCGGTCCATCCGAGACCCGACAGGGCGAAGACGAACGCGAGTCCGGCGGTGTAGAGCTCCCAACCGCCTCCGAACCCCTTGAAGCTGCCACTTCCGTGATTGAAGTCATAGATAGCGAGCACGACGAAGATCGCGCCGAAGGGGATAATGAGGGCACGAAGCACCTTGACCATCGTTGCGTGCCCTAAATAGGGCATGACTGCTTGTATCGCGGCGGCGAGAATGATGAAGACGACCTTGAGACCGCTCGAGACGTGTACGCCCGCCATCTGAAAGAGCACGATGGCGGCTCCCACGATCAAGATCAGGCCCTCGGTCTCGAATCCCAGCTGGGTGATCCAGTTAAAGAAACTCATCAATCGAGACCCTCTGGTCCCGAAGGACGCGCGAGAAATCGCGAAGGCGGTGGTGCCGGTCTCGGGGCCCTGGAGCGAGGCGAGTCCTAGCAAGAAGAACGACAGGTTGCCAATGACAATAAGGCTGAGCGCGACCTTGAAGCTGAAACCGAAGCCCATAAGCAACGCGCCGTAGATGAAGTACTCGACGTTGATCGCTGAGCCGGTCCACAGTGCGCCAATGTTTCGTGGCGTGGCCCAACGTTCACTCTCGGGTACGTAATCAATGCCGCGCGCCTCGACGCGGAAGGCTTCGTCGCCTACCGATCCTTCGTGCGAATCCAGAGTTGATGCCACTTAGCTGATCCTCCCTTTAGATGGTGGGTACTCGATGCCGCCGAGTACGAGATATACGCGCCAAGTATGCCCGATTTGTCTCGTGGAGCAAAGGCTTCGCGAAGCGTTTCGGGGCAAATTTCTCAGAATTAATTAGTTCTTAACGTCGCTCTATGGGGTTCCAAGAGTCGCTCAGCAAGATGACGTCGTCTCGAAAATTTCGAGTCGTTTCGAGAAAGGTTCTTCCCCATGTACCGCACCACGAAGAAAAAGTTAATTAGGCGAGTCGGTGTTTGCACCGCGGTCGCCGCGGGTGCCCTCGGCGTGGGCGCCGGCGTCGCCAACGCGTCGACGTCGCCTATCCATTCAGCCCATAGCGCCGTTGGCTCCAAGGACGCGACGACCACGCCCCCGAGCTCTTCAACAGCTGCAGGTCCTGGTCAGGGTCGCATGGGCGGCGCCGGTGGTGAAATCAGCGCCCTCAGCGCGACGTCGATCACCGTCACGAATCCGTCCGGGACCGCCACGACGTACACGATCACGTCATCGACGACGGTGACGAAGGACCGAGCGACGGCGAGCATTGCGGACCTCGCGGTCGGTGACGACGTGCACATCATGCTCAGTTCGTCCAGTTCCACGACGGCGACGAGAATCGACATCGTCCAACCGAGTGTGATGGGCAAAGTCAGCGCCGTGAGTGGTAACACCATCACCATCACCGGGCCTAACGCTACGAGCCAGACCGTGATTGTCTCGAGCACGACCACCTACACCAAGGATGGTGCGAGTGCGACGCTCGACGACGTCACGGTGGGCTCGTCCATCTTCGCCGAGGGTAGTTTCGCCTCGTCAACGAGCACGTCCACACTGGACGCGACGAGCGTTGGCATTGGCTTCGCCCCCCACGCGGGACCCGGTGCCAACCCACCGGGTGGACCGGGCCACCAAGGTCCACCCCCAAGCGCGAGCTAGCGACGCGCTCGTTAATTCGCAGTAACCACAAGGTTTCTCAGGGCTCAAGTGCACCTCCCAGCACTTGAGCCCTGAGTCTGCTCATACCTCACACCTATTTATTGTCGTTGTCTGTCATCGGAAAGTAATTAAGAAGCGACTTGCTTACTGACGAGTTCTTGCTAAGTTTCCCCCCAGAAGGAGATTCCGCACAAGGTGGATTCTTCAGGGGGAAAGCAGGATCAAGATGTCACGCACGTTCGATCGTCGATCGTTCCTTACGCACTCAGCAGCCACGATTGGTGGTGTCGCCATGGCCGGGACCGTCGTAGACGGTCTCCTCGAGTCCGCAGCGGGGGCCGCGGTCGGTATCAGCACGAAGAAGCCAAAGTTGGGCGGCACGATAACTGTCGGCACGCTGTCCGACGTGCCTAACTATCACGTCTTCAACGGTTCGCAGGGAAAATTGGACGCCTCGGGCTTTTGCGTCGCGAACGCAGTGTATGACCCCTTATTCGTCATGGGCGAGAACGGCACTGCGCACTTGCCGATGCTCGCACTCTCGGCGACACCGAACGCCAACTACACGACGTGGACAATCGCCCTACGCCAGGGCGTCACGTACCACAATGGCGACGCGTTCAACGCGCAGTCGGTGCTTGCCAACTACAAAGCGGCGGCGGCGGACGTAACGGTGGGACTCGCCATTAAGCCCATCATCGCTTCGGTGGTGGTGACCGGCCCTTACGAGGTGGTCTACAACATGGTGATCCCGTATTCTTCGTTCCCAATCAGCCTCGCTGAACAACAGATTTCCTACATGGCGCACCCGAATTCGTTCTCGCCGACCTACACTGGCATCCCACTTGGCACCGGTCCGTTCAAGTTCAAGTCGTGGCAGGTGGGAGTCGAATCGCAGTGGGTCAAGAATCCCAATTACTGGCGTCACGACTCCGCGGGGCGCAAATTGCCGTACCTCGACGGCATCAACTTCAAAACGATCGTGGACAATCCAACGAGGAACTCGGCGCTGCTGTCCGGTGACGTCGACATGATCCTCCAACAAGACGGAATCCAAATCAAGCAACTCCTGCACAGCAAGGGTGTGTCAGTAATTACCGACCAAACCCAGCCGGCCGACCCGGCTCTTAACTGCTTGATCATGAATACGACGTCGACACTCAACCAATACCTCCTGTGGGCCGGAGCGTTTGCGGGGACCGGGATATTGGGTGTCGTCGACTATCTCGAAGCCGCTGGTTATTACCAGGCTGCCGTGGCCTCGGGTGACTCGCAGACGTCCGCTTTGGCACTCACGCAGCAATGGCTGGGCGGAACGGCGAACGGCGGACCTGGGCTGTCGTCTTCTCAAGTGTCATCCATTATGACGTATCTGGAATCGGGCAAGTTGACGGCAGCGGATCCCGCCCCGGCGTCGACCCAGCTCGCGGTCTATGAAGGGACCTTAGGAGCGGTCAATCCGTCAACGCTGACGTGGGACACCACGCTCAAGCCGGTCGTCAACAATGTCAACATTCGCAAGGCAGTCGCGATGGCGATCAACCGCAGCACGTACCTCAAGATCGTCGACGACAACGTCGGAGCGATTGCGGACGGTATCTACAAGAAGTCCTCGAAGTACTACCAGAACCCTGGGTACCCAGAGTACGACCCGAGTGCCGCCAAGGCGCTGGTGTCCGCGTACAAGTCGGCCAACAACGTGTCCGAAGTGAGTTTCGTGATCGACATCGTGTCGGGTAGTTCCTCCGCACAGCAGGCATTTGCCTTTTTCCAACAGCAATTGGCTGCCGTGGGCATCACGGTCACCCCGCGTCCGCTCGTGCAGAGCACGTTGATCAACAACGTGATCTACGGCCAGTATGACTGCGCGACGTGGAATCAGTTTGGTGGCGTTGACCCCGCACTGAACTACGTGTGGTTCATCTCGTTGCCCGCAGCGACTGCCTATCCGGCGGGTTTGAGCATGCCAGCGCTTCCCGCGGGTACGAATATCGCGGGTGCGGTCAACTTCGCGCACCAAGGTGACCCCGCAGTGGAAACGGCGATGCTCGCCGGACTCGCCGCGGCACCCGGGACTGCGGCGCACACGAGCGCGTGGTCTTCGATCAACGCGAGGTTTGCCATCGACATGCCCTACATCGCTTTGGACATTTTGGTGAACGCCTGGGCCGCGAATGCAAAGGTGCAGAACTGGGCCGTTGCGACGGCCGCGGACGGCGTTTCGCGCACCCTCAACCCCGACCAGGGCAAGGCTCGTTGGGACCAGATCTGGGTCTCGTAGTCACAGAGGTTTCTGTAGCGAGAGGGGCGACACCTTGGTGTCGCCCCTTTCGCGTTGTCTACGCGCTCTGGCTGACGTGGCCGTTGACGTGTCGCCACCACCACAGGGTGGTCGTCGCAAGAAGCGCCGCGACGACGGCGATGATCGTAAAGGGCAGCACCGTGTTGATCGAGAACAGGAAACCGGACACGCTCGCCGCCAACGCGAGCGAGGCGGTGTTCGAAGTCGCGTAGAGACCCTGTCGACGACTGAGTTCGCGGTTCACAGCGCCTTGACTCATCAAGGAGGAGATCGAAGGCAATGACAACGATGCGCCGACCGATTCGAGTGAACCCAGAAAGAGAATGGCGACGTTGTTATGGATGTGCGGATAGAGCGAAAGGAAGAACGCTCCATTCCAGATGCCCGCGAGCGCGATTAATCGGCGATTGGCGTGATCCGCCAGCCAACCACCCACGCGACTCAGCGCGACCCACGGAATCGCGAACATCGTCCAACTCAACCTGATTTCGAGCGTGGTGGCGTGGTGCGAGTGCATGAGCAGACTCCAACAGGCTTCGTATACACCTACGCAGAGTCCGCCCGCGCTCGTCGCGACCAGCGCTCCCAGCAGTTGGCGATTCCACTGAAGTCGCGGCAGTGGTCGTCGGTCGTAGTCCTCGTCACCGACGTTGGTGTGAAACGCGACGAAGGCCGCGGCGAGACTCACGAGACCCGTCGCGAAAAAGGCCCAACCGAGGTCGTGCACGGTCGCGAGCACGCCCACGACCGGTCCGAGCGCGATGCCAAAGAGTTGTGCGCCGAAGATCTGTGAAATCGCTCGTCCGCGTTGGTCTTCGGGGAACACCGCCGCCACCGCCGACATCGACGCGACCTCAATGGCGCCAGCGGAGGCACCTTGGATGACGCGGGTGATGATGAACCACGGTGCCGCGACCGGTACTAGATACGTCATGGACGCAAGTCCGTAGGCGACGAGGCTGCAGATCAACACCGGTTGGCGACCGAACTTGTCCGCGAGGTGACCGAGAAAGTACTGGGTGACGACGCCCGCGACGAAGAACGTTGCCATGATCAATCCGATGACGCTCGGCGTGCCACCGCGATGCTCTAAAAACAGAGGCAGCAGGGGAAGTCCCAACGTGGCACCCATCCATTGGATGCCGACGATGATCGTCAATCGACGTAGCGTCTGTTGTGGAGTCGAAAGTGGCACGGGGACCACGCTACTTGTCGAGTACGTTGCGCCCTAGGAAAACGTGCCACACTCGACGAGAATTAGGACCCCGAGCGCGGCATAAATCCAGGGAATTGACGCGCGGCCGTACTTTGTGCCAAGCGCGATCACCCGTGGGTGCGTCGCTACCTTTTGGGCACCGAGGATGAAGAGGACTTCCCACATCGCAAAGACAATGACCACGAGAAGTTCGTGCCACCTACCGTTCGCCCGTAACAAGGGGATCCACACGGCGATGTTGTCGCCACCGAGGGCGACGCACAACGTGAACGTCGTGAGCGCACCTCGACGAAACTGCTCGCTCAGTGGTGCGTTCCTCTGTCGCCACGCGTGCACGCCGAGCGCCCACGGCGCGACACAGAGAACGCCGACCCATCGAAGGGGGATCGACGTTAACAATGTGCCGATGCCGGCGGCGATCACGATCAAGCTGAAGACGCCTAGCGCGTGTGCGTTGCTTACCCTTTGAAATCGCTTTTGGTCCGTGAGTGCCAGTTGCGCCGCGAAGGCGAAGAAGTTGTCGATCATCGTTCCGACGAAGGCGAAAGAACCCACGACGATGACGCCGATGATCGTGTGCATGACGCCGACGTTACTCGGCAGTACAAATCGAGAAATTCGCGCCGAGTAGGATTCACTTCGATGATTCGCCATGTCAGCGCTCCAACGTCCGAGCAACTCGAGGCCGCGCGTCGCGTTGTGGCGGACCATCTAGTGCCCACACCCACGGTGACGCTTTCACTTCGCGGACGTCACGTCCTCGTCAAACTCGAGAGTTTGCAGATCACGGGAGCGTTCAAGATTCGTGGCGCACTGAGCGCCATCGACGCGGCCCGACGCCAGGATCCCCAAGGAGCCGTCATCACTTCGTCTGCGGGCAATCATGGTCTCGGGATCGCGCACGCGGCGTCGATTCTTGGAGTACCCGCGACGGTCGTCGTGCCCGAGAATGCGTCACTCGCCAAGGTCAAAAAGTTGCGCAACTACGACATCGAGCTCATCCAGATCGGTACGTCCTATGACGACGCGCAGCGCCACGCGCTCGAGCTCGCGGATCTGCGTTCTATTCGCTACATCTCGCCATTCAACGACACGAACGTGATCGCGGGACAGGCGACGGTGTTCGACGAAATGCTGCAACAAACCCCCGAGATCGAACACATCGTCGTTTCAGTTGGCGGCGGTGGGTTGATTTCGGGGGTCCTGTTGTCTCGAGAAGCGCACGGCCGTAGCGACATCAGGGTCACGGGTGTACAACCGGTCGAGAGTTCGGCAATGTATCACGTCTTGCACGGCGCGAAGATGTCCGACGTGCGACATCGACCAACGATCGCCGACGGACTCGCGGGAGGCGGCGACGACGGCGCGATTACTAATGAACTCATTGCGCGACACGAAGTCCCACTGGTGTTGGTGCCGGAGATCGAGATTCGACGTGCGGTACGAGAGGCGGCCGAGTCCAACGGCGTCGTGATGGAGGGTTCCGCGTCCGCTTCGTACGCGGCGATCACTTCTGATCTCGTCAATGACACGACGTCGCGCATTGGTTTCATCGCGACGGGTCGTAATATCTCGCATGAACTTCTCATGGAATTGCTGAAGGAGCCGCTGGGCGCGACGTAAAAGCCCTCGTTGGGCGGGCGGTAGGGTTGAGCCATGGCAGTTTCTCAACGCGTCTGGTTCTCCACTCTTGCCATTGTCGCCAGTGCCCTGACGATTGTTGGCATTGTGCTCGCGGCCACCGATTCGAATCCGACGGGAGTCGTCAAAGACTCACTGGCGCTGAACGGGTACCCACCCAAGTCCGCGGACTTCGAACTCAACGCGTCGTCCGGGTCTACCTATAGTGTGCACGCGACGGTCGAAGTGGACTTCAGCACCAACACAATCAAGGCGAATTTCGTCGTGCCACTCGCTCTTTCCGGAGTACCCGTCGAGATTCGAATGGTCGACAATACGGTCTACGTGTCATCGCCAAACTTCGCTTCGGTGTTTGGCACCCCATGGATCGAGGTTCCCCACTCAATACCGAACATCTACAACTACTCACTTGAGCTCGTGCGACCAGACATAGCGCTCATCACGGGTTTTCCTAAGGAGGTCGTGACGAAGAGCGGTTTCTACGTCACGCACGACTTCATCCGCCACAACGTCGCCGTGACCACTCTCGGTGCGTCGAAGAGCGCGAACCCCAAGGTTGGCCGACTCAACTGGAGCATCACGACCGGCCAGCAAGGTGAAGTGACCCAGAGTGAGCTCACGATCGCGTCGAAGACCAACGTCACGAAGTTGGACGTCAACGTGCTGTCGTATAACCAGCCCACGCGTGTCGTCGCGCCGCCCGCCAGCCAGGTGACATTTAAGGACCCCGCGTTCGTTGAGAGATTGTTGGGCTCGTTGAACGGCATGATCCTCGTGCCGGCGAATCTCTCGCACTTCAGCTCGACGAATCTCAGCTGAGGTGAGCGACTCCAACGTTCATCCCGAGGCGGTGTGGCAAGTGAGGTTGGCGATCGTCGCGTGCGTGGGTCTCTATTTAGTACTTCCCAATCGGCTCGTCGTGGGGCCGCGTTGGCTTCTGCCCATGCTCGTGGCGTTGCCCCTGATACCCCTCTCCGCTCGCAGGCATCGTCGACCCAATGACAGCCCGTGGGTTCGTCGACTTTCAATTTTTCTCATTGGCCTGGTGACGGTAGCCAACATCACGTCGATGGTGCTCCTGGTTCGCCATTTGCTCAACTCCAACGTCTCCCAGGGTCGCGCGCTGATCTACTCGGCGGTGTCGGTGTGGCTCACGAACGTGATTGCCTTCGGCTTATGGTTTTGGGAGATCGATCGCGGCGGTCCTCATCTGCGAGCTGGAAACGATGAACTACTCCCCGACATCCAATTCCCTCAGATGGAGAATCCGGGTTTGGCGTCCAAGGACTGGCGTCCCCAGTTCTATGACTACCTGTACACGTCCTTCGCCAACGGCACGAGTTTTGCGCCGGCTGACGCCATGCCGCTGACGGCGAAAGCCAAGGGGCTCTTCGCGACCGAATCGGTCGTCTCGCTCGTGACGATCGCCGTCGTCGCCGCGAGGGCCGTCAACATTCTTCGCTAGCTCACGACAGCAGTCGCCCAAGCCATTTTTCGGCGCGCGGTGTGCTCGCGTTTCGTGCGTCGGCCCGGTCGATTCGATTGGCCAAAGATTGGGCCGACTTCGCTCCGAGCCAACGAAGTGGCTCGTACTCCCACTTGGGCGACTCGTGATGCACGAACGCGAGGCTCGTGAACTCGCTGTCGTCGTTGGGCGCCGCCAAGGCATCAGCAATCGCGCGAGCGCACACGCGACTGAGTACCACGCCATCGCCGGTGTAGCCACCGACCTTGACGAGCCCGCCGCGGTGGTCGATGACGACCGATGGTTCGTGGTCGCGAGGCATCGCCAGCGGACCTCCCCAACGGTGCGTGATTGCACCCTCGAGCGTGGGGAAGAGTTCGCGTAACGTCGTCTCTAACGCACGAAACGTGGGATGGTGTTCGTCGAATCGCGGTTCGATCGACGAACCGAAGTGGTAAGGGGCTCCACGTCCCCCAAAGGCGATTCGGTCGTCGGCGGTGCGTTGGCCGTAGATGATGTTGTGTCGAGCGTCGCCGAAAGTCTCGTAGCGTGAAAAACCTGCTTCCGACCAGAAACGTTTGCTCTGCGGCTCCGTCGCGATCATCATCGAATAGATCGGCGCGACGCTGCGCCGCTCTCCCGGCAGGCTTGGCGTGAATCCCTCCGTGGCGCGAATGACGTAGTCCGCGCGTACGGTCCCACCCACGCTTAACAGTCGCGGACGTCGAGTCGCCGAGCCAGGCACGATCTTCGTCACTTGCGTGTCTTCATAGATCGACGCGCCGAGGCGCTCGACGACGTCGCTCAGACTTCGAACGAGTTTGGCGGGATGAAGTCGAGCGCAATGGGGAGAGTACGTCGCGCCGCGTGCTCCCACCACATAACCAACGTGACGTAGTTCACTTTCGTCGAGCCATCGCAGGTCGTCCTCGCTTTCACCAAGTAGGCGCGCCCGTTCGATTCGTTTCACGAGGCGCTGTTCTTGCGCGAGGTTCCTCGCGAAGCTGAGCCAGCCTCCCTGGACGAAGTCGCCGTCGATGTTGTCGTCACGCATCGTCTCACCGAGGTCAGCGACCGAGCGTCGGAGGGTCGAGCGCAACTGCAACAGTGCGTCACGTCCGTGTCGTTGCGCAAAGCTCTCGTCGTCGAGGGGAAAGAGGGACGACGCCCAGCCACCGTTTCTTCCCGACGCCCCGTAACCACAGACGGCCATTTCGAGAATGGCAATGCGAAGACTCGCGTCGCGGCGCAGAAGTTCTCGAGCGGTCCACAGTCCGCTGAAACCGCCACCGACGACGGCGACGTCAACGTCGAGGTCTCGGTGCAGGGAATTTCGCGCACGAGGCGCTGGATCGAGCGATGACCACCACAGAGAGCTTGGTGGCTGCACGCCTAGAGGAGCTTTGTCGCCCCAGTGAAGACTTCGCGCAAGATGCCGACGATGTGGTCGATGTCGTTGCGCGTCGAGATCAGTGGCGGCGCGAGTTGCACGACGGGATCGCCGCGGTCGTCGGAGCGACAAATGAGACCACGACGGAACATCTCCGGCGAGACGTAACCGCGCAACAGTCGTTGCGCGTCGAGACCGGACCATGTCTCCTTGGTCGTTTGATTCTTCACGAGTTCGACGCCCCAGAAGTATCCGGTGCCGCGGATGTCGCCGACGATCGGTAGGTCCTTGAGTGACAGGAGGCGTTCGTGGAAATACAACTCGTTCTTCAGCACGTTCTGGAGCACGCGCTCGTCTTCCATGATCTTGATGCTCGCAAGGGCGACGGCACACGAGACCGGGTGTCCGGACCACGTAAATCCGTGGACGAAGGATTGGTCCTCGTGCTGGAACGGCTCGGCGATTCGGTCCGAGACGATCATCGCGCCGAGTGGTGCGTACCCCGCGGTGAGACCCTTCGCACAAGTGATGATGTCGGGCACGTAGTCATATTTCTGGCCGCCGAACCACGTGCCCAGTCGGCCAAAGGCACAGATGACGTCGTCGGAGACAAGTAGCACGCCGTAGCGGTCACAGATGGCCCGGACTTCGCGCCAGTAGCTCCTCGGTGGCGTGAAACATCCACCCGCGTTCTGGACGGGTTCTAAGAACACCGCGGCGACGGTGTCGGGCCCTTCGCGAAGAATCGCCTCTTCGATCTGGCGCGCCGACCACAAGCCAAAGGCGTCATAGTCGTCGCCGTATTTCTCGGTCCGGTAGAAGTTGACCGAGGGAACCTTGACGGCACCCGGTACGAGCGGTTCGAACGGCTTTCGATACGCGTCGAGCGACGTGATCGTTAACGCGCCCATTGTCGTGCCGTGATAGGCAATGTCGCGGCTGATGACCTTGTAACGGTCGGTGTCACCGCGGATGCGGTGATATTGGCGGGCCAACTTCCATGCGCTCTCATTCGCCTCGGCCCCACCCGTGGTGAAAAAGACGCGATTGAGGTCCCCGGGGGCGAGGGCCGCTAATTTTTCGGCGAGCTCGATCGCCGTGGGATGCGCGTAGGTCCACAACGGAAAGAACGCCATCTTGTTCATCTGTTCGGCCGCCGCGATCGATATCTCTCGGCGCCCGTGTCCGAGCATGTTGGTGAACAGACCCGAGAGGCCGTCGAAGTACTCCTTGCCGTTGGCGTCATAGACGCGCGTGCCTTCGCCGCGCACCATGATTGGGATCTCGTTGGTCTCGTCGTAGGCGCCCATTCGTGACATTTGCAACCACAGGTGGCGACGCGCTCGCTCGGAGTAGTCGTGACTGGCTTGGGTCTCGTCCTCGACGGCGATACCGTCGGTATAGATCTGGTCAAGCGTCATTTGGTCCCCCACGCGTAGGTTTGCTTCGAGAGTTTCAAGTACAGAAAGGTCTCGACCTCGGTCACGCCTGGAATGCTGCGGATCGAGTCGTTCAACAGATGCACGAGTGCGTTGTCGTCTTCGGCGATGAGTTCAGCGATGATGTCGAAACTGCCGGCCGTCATCACGACGTAATTCGCTTCGTCGATGGCGGCGACCTTGTCGGCGACGAGTCGTACGTCACCGTGCACGCGGATGCCAATGAGTGCTTCGCGGCCGTAGCCGAGCAGGACCGGGTCGGTGATCGCGACGATTTGCATGACGCCCGAATCGCGAAGGCGCTGCACCCGTCGGCGTACGCCTGCTTCGGAAAGGCCCACTTCTTGGGCAATGGCGCCGTAGGCCTTGCGACCGTCGTGCTGGAGAATGCCGATGATCTTCCGGTCCAGGGCGTCAATGCCGTTCGGTGCCGAGACCAGCTCCAGGTTCGATCGATCTGTGCTCTTCGGTTGCGGTTTTGTGCTTGACATTGGTCGCTCCCTGCCCGTGCGACGAATGTCCCAAGGGCTGCGGATACAGACAGTATAGGGGCCATCAACGCCTAATTGAGGCGTCAATTGTTAAATCTGTGCTCTTTTTCTCGGATTTGGCTTGCGTGCCCTCGGAAGACTCTGGCAGAGTGGCGGGGAGTCCGAGGGAATGGTCGCCGTGACCTGGAGGGTTTTATGCGTCGGTTGTCAAACTTCATTGGCGGCGAATACGTTGCTCCCAAGAGTGCCCAGTACGCCACATTGATCAACCCGAGCACCGGTGAACCTCTGGCGGAGATGCCGTTGTCCAACGAGGCCGACGTCGACCACGCGGTGAGCGTTGCCGCCCAGGCGTTTCAATCCTGGAAGCGGACCACACCGGCCCAACGAAGCCTCGCGATGCTCAAGGTGGCCGACGTTCTTGAAGCGCACGCGCGCGAACTCGTCGAGGTGGAGGCGGAGAACTGCGGGAAGATCATCGCCGTCACGATGAGTGAAGAGATCCCTCCGATGATCGACCAGATTCGGTTCTTCGCCGGCGCGGCGCGGGTCTTAGAGGGGCGCGGCGCCGGCGAGTACATGGATGGCATGACGAGCTACATCCGTCGCGAACCGATTGGGGTGTGCGGTGCCGTTACGCCATGGAACTATCCGATGATGATGGCCGTGTGGAAGTGGGCACCCGCGATCGCCGCGGGCAACACGATGGTCCTCAAGCCCGGCGACTCGACGCCCTCGTCGACGTTGTTGATGGCTGAACTCATGGCGCAAGTCTTGCCGGCCGGAGTCTTCAATGTAGTCTGCGGCGACCGCGACACCGGGCGACTATTGGTCGAGCATCCCCAACCGGCCATGGTGTCGGTGACCGGGTCCGTGCGCGCAGGGATGGAGGTTGCATCGGCTGCGTCGCACACGTTGAAGCGAGTACATCTCGAACTCGGTGGGAAGGCGCCGGTCGTGGTCTTTGACGACGTCGACGTCGCTGCCGCCGCGGAAGGAATCGCGATTGGTGGGTACTTCAACGCGGGTCAAGACTGCACCGCCGCGACCAGAGTGCTCGCGGGACCCAACGTCTACGGGGACTTCGTCGACGCGCTGGCCGAACAGGCAAGGAACACGGTCGTCGGCGTACCCGAGAATGACGACGCGCTCTATGGACCAGTGAACAATGTGAACCAGTTCGAACGCGTGACGGGATTCCTCTCGCGCAAGCCCACGCACGCGAGCTTCGCCGCGGGAGGTGAACGCGTGGGTGACACTGGTTACTTCATATCGCCCACCGTCGTCGCGGATCTTCATCAAGACGATGAGATGATCCAACAAGAGATCTTCGGTCCCGTGATTACGGTCCAGAAGTTCAGCGACGAGCGAGAAGCGCTGTCCTGGGCGAATGGGGTGGATTATGGCCTCGCGTCCTCGGTCTGGACGAGTGACCACAGCCGAGCAATGCGTTTCACCCGAGATTTGGACTTTGGCTGCGTGTGGGTCAACACGCACATTCCGGTGGTCGCCGAGATGCCCCACGGTGGTTTCAAGCGGTCTGGCTACGGCAAAGACCTCTCGATGTACGGGTTTGAGGACTACACGAGAATCAAACACGTCATGCACAACATCGAGTTTTGATGTTGCGACTTTGAGTAGGGCGATCGCAGCGTCGACACGTGAGACCACGAAGTAACAACCTGAAAGGATGATCATCAATGATCATCGGAGTACCGAAGGAAATTAAGCAGGACGAGAACCGGGTGTCACTCACTCCGGCGGGGACCCGAGAATTGAGCGGCGCGGGCCACAAAGTTCTTGTTGAACGAGGCGCCGGGGTTGGTTCATCCATCTCCGATGAGGACTTTCGAATGAATGGCGCCACGATCCTCGAGAATGCCGACGACGTCTGGGCGCAGAGTGATCTCGTTCTCAAAGTGAAAGAACCAGTGGGCGATGAGTACCATCGCCTCTCGGCGCGGGCGAATCAAGTGCTCTTTACGTATCTGCATTTGGCGGCGTCACGCGAGTGCACCGAGGCGCTCATGAAGGCACACAACGTCGCGATTGCCTATGAGACGGTACGCCTTCGAGATAACTCGCTCCCGTTGCTCACCCCGATGAGCGAGGTGGCGGGGAGGATGGCGCCCATGATGGGAGCGCACCATCTCATGCGCTCCGGCGGCGGTCGCGGAACGCTGATCAGCGGCGTGCCCGGTGTGATACCCGCCAACGTCGTCGTGATTGGCGCCGGCGTCGCGGGTTTAGCGGCGGCGTCGATGGCCGTGGGCCTGCACGCGAACGTGAAGATCCTCGATCGCAATTTGGATCGACTGCGTCAGGTGGACATCCATTTTGACGGACGGGTGCAAACGATCGCCTCGTCGACACTCACGCTCGAAGAGGCGTGCCTGGACGCCGACATCGTGATCGGTGCGGTACTGGTGGTGGGAGCCAAAGCGCCCAAACTCGTCTCGAACGAATTGGTCTCTCGCATGCGCGCGGGCTCGGTGCTCGTGGACATCTCCGTCGATCAAGGGGGCTGCTTCGAGGACACCCGACCCACGACACATTCGCAACCGACATTTATGGTGCACAATTCAGTGTTCTACTGCGTGGCCAACATGCCCGGTGCCGTGCCTCACACGTCGACGCACGCGTTGGCGAATGCGACCTTGCCCTACGTCTTGGAGTTGGCGCGCCATGGTTGGCGCGACGCGGTCGTCGCCGACGACGCCCTCGCTGAAGGCGTCAACGTGGTGGATGGAGCCATCACGTACGGGCCGGTCGCCGACGCCCACTCGCTTTCGGTGACGCCCCTTCGAACGTTCCTGTGAGGAATGCGCGGCGAGCTCGATGAAGAAGGGCAATCAAGCCGCGCAACGTACCTTCACGACTGGGCGTTGTCCAAGGAAGCGTCAACTGCCGACGTAAGGGCAATGCCGGCAACCAGAGCCACAACACGTGCCTTTCTCGAGCAACGTTGTCACCGTCAAGACGCTGAGTCCCGATGACGGGTCTCGGTACGTCGGCTCACCCGCCCACACGGCCTCTTCGTGCGCTCGCACAATGGCGTCGTAGTCGCTGCGATGCGGGTCACAGCGCGACGGGTCCGGGCGAGGTACGTCAGCGTTCATCGTGCGATGTGAAGGGGTCACTCACGAATGGACACGATCACCTTGCCAAACTTTCCCGGTTTAGCAAAGTGCGCGTAGGCGCGATTGATGTCTTCAAAGTTGAAGCGCCCCGCCGAGGGGACCATGAGCTTTCCCTCGTTCCACAACGGCACGACTTCTTCGTTGACGCGAGCGATCACGTTCGCCTTCTCGGCGCGCGAGCGCGAGCGAAGCGTGGAACCGGTGATGCTCGCGCGGCGCACCATGACGTTCAAAAGGTCGATGTCGGCGCGACCGCCGCCACCGACGCCGATGACGACGACGCGGGCGAACGGCGCGAGTACGCGTTGCGCGGTCTCCAGGTTGGCGGCGCCTACGAGTTCAAGGATCACGTTGACGGGTTCAAGGTTTGCCACCTGGTCGCTCGTGATCGTCTCGTCTGCTCCTAATTCTTGAAGCTTCTTGTGCAGCTTGTCGTCGCGTCCGACGGCGATGACGTAGGCCCCCTTGGCGTGCGCGAGTTGCACCGCGGCGGTCCCGACGCCGCCCGCCGCCCCACTGATAAGCACCCGTTCGCCGGGCTGTAAGGATGCTTGAAGGATCAGGGCGTCAAAGGCGGTGGTGTAGGACTCCGCAAAGCCGCCCGCCTCTTCCCAGGTGACCTGATCGGGAACGAAGATTAGGTGCTCGTAAGGTGCCGCGCATTGGGTTGCCTGTGCTCCACCGCCGACCAGTCCACAGACTCGTCGACCCACGAGGGGCTCGTCCACCTCGCGTCCGACGGTGGTAACGACGCCCGCGAATTCCATGCCGGGCACGTCAGCGGGCCATCCCGGTGGCGCCGGGTAGAGGCCCGCGCGCTGCATGATGTCAGCTGCGTTCAGTCCAAAGGAGTGGACCGTGACGACGACTCCGGTGGGACCCGGCCGTGGATTGGGACGTTCGAGGATCTCCAGTCGTTCTCCGGTGATGACGACGGCGAGCATTCGTCAAGCCTAGGTGGGTCACTCGGTCTCAAGTCGCCGCTAGTTTCGTGCCATGACTATTTATGACATCCCCGTACACACCCTGAGCGGTGAGGACTCCTCGCTCGCTCCCTTCGCCGGAAAGTCGCTGCTCGTGGTGAACGTCGCATCCAAATGCGGCCTCACACCTCAGTACGAAGGACTCGAAGACCTTCAAAAGACCTACGGCTCGAAGGGATTCAGCGTGGTTGGATTCCCCTGCAACCAGTTCATGGGCCAAGAACCCGGCACCGCTGAGGAGATCCAGACGTTTTGTTCGACGACCTACGGCGTGACGTTTCCTCTCTTCGAAAAAATTGACGTCAACGGCGAGAATCAGAATCCCATTTACGCAGAACTCACGAAGGTCGCTGACGCCGAAGGGTACAGCGGTGACATCCGTTGGAACTTCGAGAAGTTCCTCGTCGGGCCTGATGGTTCAGTGCAACGCTTCGCGCCCCAGGTCACGCCCGAGGACCCGGTGCTCGTCGCCGCGATCGAGGCGTCACTCGGCTAAACGTCGAGCGAGTCGCACGTAGGTGGGCTCAAGACCATAGGAAGTCCAGAACGCGTGGGCGCGCGTATTGTTGACCCGCCACTGCGCCTCGACGTACTCGAACCCGCGAGCGTGCGCGCTTCGCAGCACCGCATTGAGCATTTCGCTCGCGATGCCCCGTCCCTGCAGTGCGGGGTCAACGGCAACGCCGCTCAGGTGCAACGTGTGCTCAAAGGATCCGCGCCGTGCCGGCGATGGGAAAGTGATCGCCTGAGCGACGACGTCGTCGTCAATTTCGAGTACGAAGTGCTCCACGTCGGGATCGTCCATCTGCTGGAGCAGTTCTCGTCGGTTGCGACGGCGGTGACTTCGAGAGAACTTTGCGGCATCACCCTGGGCGACATCAATGACATGATCGAGGGCGAGTATTCGCTCGATGTCGGACGCTCGGGCCACACGCAGCGTCCACCCGGCGTCGAGGCCTACGTCGCCGAGTTGGGGAATCGCCATCACTCCTCGCAAGCTGATGGCGCGATAACCGAGTTGTCGCCAAGGTTCGAGACGATCTTCCTCATCGAGCGACCATACGAAGTGCTCGATGGCTCCTTGCGCGCGCCACGCATGTACGGCCCTCTCGAGTAGCGAGGTGAGTATTGAGTCGTCATCGAAGGACACACCGTCCGGTCCCGTCCACGCCGCTCGACGCTCGGGGTCGCTCAAGACCGCCGCGAAGAGATGACCGACGACGTGCTCGTCGTCCATCGCGACCCACGTCGCGTTCGTCGCGTGCATGATGGTGTCGCGAAGTAGTGACAAGTCAATCGTGGGATTGACGAAGGTCCGCCGTGTCGCGTCGTCGTTGAGTTGACGTGCGATTCGTTCGGCGACCACGTCCGTATCCTCTGGACGCAACTTGCTCACGACCGTCATGGGATAACCGTAGCGGCGCGATGTGTCAGAGTTACTTCATGACGTTGCGGGCGACCCTGTTCGACATGGACGGTCTGCTCATCGATTCCGAAGTGCTCTGGCACAAGGCAGAGGTGGAGATCTTTGGCGCATTGGGTGTGCCACTCGATAGCGATGGAGGTCGCTCCACGAAGGGCATGTTCGTTGACGAAGTTGTCGAGTACTGGTTCACGAGGTATCCCTGGCCGACACCTCCGCCTTCGCTGGTCGTCTCGTCGCTGCTCGAGCGCGTGGGCGAACTCGTCGAGACCGAAGGCGTCCTGCTACCCGGAGCGCTGCGAGCCCTCGATCTCGCGAGCGCGCAGGGATCAATTGCGTTGGCGAGTTCCACGCCGCTTGACTTGATTTATCGCTGTCTCGATCATTTCGAGTTGCGCGAACGTTTTGCGTCGATTCACTCGGCGGAGGTCGAGGAGTTCGGCAAGCCTCATCCCGCGGTGTTTCTTCGTGCCGCCGCGAGTCTCGAGGTCGATCCGCGCGAGTGTCTCGTATTCGAGGACTCGGCAGTGGGCGTGTTGGCGGCCAAGGCCGGGCGGATGGCGGTGATCGCCGTTCCCGTCGAAGCAGATCGCGAACGTCCCGAATTTTTGCTGGCCGACCTGGTCCTTGCGTCCTTGGAAGCTCTGGACGAGGGGTGGTTGGACGCGCGCTTCGCCTAGAGCATTTTGGTGAATCGAACGGCTCCGTCGTGACTGAACGCTCCGGGCGGGAACTCCTCGACGTGTTGCCACGCGTGTCGCGGGTAAAAGGCGATCGCTTCAGGCTGGCGTGGTCCTGTCTCCAAAAACAACTGGCGATAGCCGAGCCGTCTCGCGTGCTCTTCAATTTGGGCCATCAATTGCGCTGCGACCCCGCGTCGGCGGAGATCTGGACGAACCCATAGTCGCTTCACTTCGGCGAAGTGTTGATCTGCTTCGGCGATCGCTCGAAGGCCCACGCCGCCGCAGAGGCTGCGGTGGTCGCGTGCGACGAGGAAGAGACCCGTGGGCGGCCGCAATTCGTCGAGCACGAGGCGTGTGTCGTCGTCGATGACGCCGTAGCGCTGGTTGAGTTCATCGGTTGCGGCGTACAACAACGCGAGCGCACCCGCGGAGTCGATCGGCTCATCGGCGATGGTGACCTCGAGCACGCTCCCATGCTAGGAGGGACGCGCCATGGCGTCGCTAGTACGATGGGAAGATTCACTTGAGGAGATTCGTGTTTCGCCCTGTCAGCGCTGACTTTGACTTCGTAGCCATCGAGGAGATAGAACTCGCTCGTTGGAAGGCCAATGACGTCTTTGCGCGTTCGATGCAACAACGTGAGGGTGCTGAGCCGTGGATCTTTTACGAGGGGCCGCCTACGGCGAACGGAAAGCCCGGACTGCACCACGTGTGGGCGCGCGTCTACAAGGACTTGTTTTGTCGCTACCAGACAATGAGGGGTCGTTACGTCGCACGACGAGCGGGCTGGGACACCCATGGACTTCCCGTTGAAGTCCAGGTGGAGAAGCAATTGGGTCTCACCGACAAGGCGGACATCGTCAACAAGGTCGGCGTGAAGGAATTCAACAGGTTGTGTCGCGAGTCGGTGTTGATCTACGTCGACGAGTTTGAGAAGTTGACCGAACGAATCGGTTACTGGACTGACATGGAACACGCGTATTACACGTTCCATCCTTCCTACATCGAATCGGTCTGGTGGCAGTTGCAACAACTTTTCGATCGAGGACTGCTCTACGAGGACTTGAAGGTGGTGCCGTATTGTCCCCGATGCGGCACGGCACTCTCGAGCCACGAACTCGGTCAACCCGACGTCTACATCGACGAAAGCGACGAGAGCGCCTACGTGAAGTTTCGCATCATCGACGCCGACGCCCACGCGGGTCTGCACGGTGCGACGCACTTGGCGGTTTGGACGACGACACCATGGACACTTCTTTCCAACGTGGCGGTGGCGGTCAATCCCGACGTTACCTACGCCGTGGTTAATGGCCTCGTCGTTGCCCAGTCGCTCGTAGAACAAGTGTTCGGCGAGGGCGCGACCGCCAGTGCGACGTTTCTTGGCAGCGAGCTGCTCGGCGTGCATTACGAGCGACCATTCTCGGACGTTGAACTTCCACTCGACGTCGATGCGTGTTACGTCGTTGCTGCGGACTACGTAACGACCGATGACGGTACTGGTCTCGTGCACCAGGCGCCCGCCTTCGGTGAGGTCGACCGTCAAGTCGCTCGCGAGCACGGACTTCCAACGGTCAATCCCGTTGGTCCCGACGGTAGTTTCACGAGCGACGTCGCGTGGCTCGAAGGTCGCGACGTACGTGCGTCTAACCACGCCATTAACGATGAACTCGAACGACGTGGACTCCTGCTGCGCCGTTTCGATTACGTGCACTCGTTGCCGCACTGCTGGCGCTGCGGGACGGTCTTGATCTACTGGGGCAAGCCTTCGTGGTACATCGCGACGAGTCAGTTCAAAGACAAGATGATGAGCGAGAACCAGACGATCGATTGGCACCCGATCCACATTCGTGACGGTCGATTCGGCGAGTGGCTCGCCAACAACGTCGATTGGGCGTTGTCGCGCGACCGCTACTGGGGTACACCGTTGCCGGTGTGGCGTTGCGAGCAGAAGCACTTTACATGTGTGGGTTCGTTAGCGGAACTCTCGGAACTCGCGGGTCGCGACGTCAGTGACATCGATCCACATCGACCGGCGATTGATGAAGTGACGATCTCGTGTCGTACGTGTGGAGAGATTGCGCTGCGCGTCGAACCGGTGATTGACGCGTGGTTTGATTCCGGAGCGATGCCCGCCGCTCAAGTGGGCTATCCCCACGTCGCGGGCAGCAAGGAAGCGATGCAGTTCCCCGCACAATTGGTCGTCGAGGCGATTGACCAAACTCGCGGATGGTTCTATTCGCTGCTCGCCGTGAATACGTTGGTGTTCGACCAGAAGCCCTACGAACACGTGTTGTGCCTTGGTCACATTGTGGACGAGACGGGGAAGAAGATGAGCAAGTCGCTCGGCAACGTGATCGATCCCTGGGAAGTGCTCAACACCCGTGGTGCGGACCCCTTGCGCTGGTGGATGTTCTCCCAAGGCTCACCGTGGACGTCCACACGTGCGAGTCTTAACGCCATCGATTTTACGTTGCGAGAGACACTCGCCACGTTGTGGAACACGTTCAGTTTCTTCACGACGTACGCGTCACTCAACGACTTCGATCCGGGTGACGCGGCAATTCCCGTCTTCGCCGAACGCGCCGCCATCGATAGGTGGATCTTGTCGCGTCTCGAACACGTGACGAATGCGGTGACTCAAGCCCTCGACGGGTACGAGCCCCTCGGTGGCACCGACGCCCTTATCGAATTCATCGACGACCTCTCTAATTGGTACGTACGTCGGAGCCGTCGACGATTCTGGCGCACCGATCCCTCGGCGCCTCGCTCGGACTCCCTCGCCGCACAGGCGACGCTGCTCGAAGCCCTGCAGCGCGTTACCTTGCTGATGGCGCCGTTTTGCCCGTTCCTCGCCGAAAAGTTATATCGCGAACTCTTTGACGTCGACGATGAAGCGTCGGTGCATCTAGCGAGTTGGCCCACTTCCGATCAATCTCGGCGCGACGTAGAACTTGAAACGTCGATGAAGGTGGCTCGAAGTCTCACGTCGCTTGGTCGCGCCGCCCGCGCCGAGGCGGGTGTCAAGGTGCGCCAACCACTCGCTCGAGCGCTCGTCTTCTTACCGGCGGGTTCGCCGCGGCCACCGGACGGCATCGTCGAGGACGAACTCAACGTTGATGCTCTCGAATACGGTAGCGAACTCGCTGACGTACTCAGTTTCGAACTCGTTCCGAATTTTCGCGCCGTTGGTCCTCGTCTTGGCGAGGCGGTAAAAGAACTGAAGGTTGCATTGGCTGGCCTTGACTCGCTCAAGAGCGCAGAAGCGCTGGAGCAGGGTCGCGGGTTGGAGGTTGCGTTGTCCACCGGCACGTTCGAACTGGGGCCCGAGGACATCGAACTTCGCGTGAAGAGTCAAGGTGGCTTCGCCGTGTCGCGCGAGGGAGGCGAAGTGATCGCCCTCGATCTAAACCTCAACGATGAGTTGTTACGACGCGGCTATTTGCGTGACGTCGTACGCCAGGTGCAGGATCTGCGAAAGAACTCAGGTCTTGATGTTGCGGACCGGATTGTCCTGCACGTGACGGGCATCGATGACCTCGCTGACGGCTTCGCTCTCCTCGCCGCCGAGGTGTTGGCGCTGGAGGTGCACTCGAGTGCGGGTTCTGGGGAGGGCACTGTGCTCGAACTTGATGATGGCCGCGAACTACGAGCGTGGATCACGAAGCCGTAGCGGTATTTAGTTTTTCTAGTAACGCCGTGAGGGTGTCGCGCTCGTCACAACTCAATCGTGCGACGAGGTTCTCGTCGAGATAGTCGAGGTGCACGTTGAGTGCCTCGTCCAGCTTGGCGTTTCCTTCGTTCGTGATACCTACGTGGATCGCTCGACGGTCGTTCGGACAGAGGCTGCGCTCGACGTAGTGCGCCTCCTCGAGCCGGTCGATCAGTCTCGTGGTACCGCCCGTTGAATGCACGATGGCGTCAGCGATCTGATTCATCTTGAGACGACCATCGGGCGAACGATGAAGTTGCAACAGCACTTCGAACCAGGCGAGGGGAAGTCCACACGCGGCTTCGAGTTGAAGACCCAGGCTCTTAGAGAGCCGCGCATTGGTCTCGAGCAATAGTCCGAACAGGACCACGCGTTTGTCGCTCGAAGGGCAGGCGTTCGTGTCGACGGACATGCGTCCATGCTAGCAGAAACTTAGTTCTGCAACTACTTCTTGACAAGTAGTTGTCTATGCAACTATAGTGAAGCAAGAGCACACACGTGCTTACTAACTAGGAGAATCAACATGAGCAACCTTCCCGCTCCCGGCGTGTACAACGTCGACCCCGTACACTCGACCGTCGGATTCGTCGCCCGCCACCTGGTGGCAGCAAAAGTGCGTGGTCACTTCAGCGAGTTTGATGGCACGATCACCATTGGCGACAGCCTGGAGAATTCCTCGGTTGTCGCTTCGGTCCAGGCTGGCAGCATCTCGACGGATAACGAGATGCGCGACGGTCACTTGAAGACCGCGGACTTCCTCGAAATCGAGACATACCCGACCCTGACACTTAAGTCGACCAAGGTCACTCATAAGGGCGGCGACAAGTACGAAGTGCTCGCCGACCTCACCGTCAAGGGCATCACCAAGTCCGTCCCCTTCGAGCTCGAGTACCTGGGCACCGGCCCGAGCATGGCTCCCGGCGTCAACGTGACGGGATTCGAACTGACGGGCGAGATCGATCGTCGTGAGTTCGGTGTCAACTTCGAAGGAACCTTGGAGAATGGCAGTCTCGTCGTGGGTAACAAAATCACCCTCGAGATTGCTGTCGAGGCGCATCAAGCCGCTTAAACGTTGTTCTGAATCACAAGCGACCGGGAGCTTTTGGCTCCCGGTCTCTTGCTCTGTACGATGGCTGGATGGCAGATCCATCCAAGGGCAAAGGCGTGAAGTCAACGATTGGCGTGTTGGGTGCCCTCGCGACGATCGTGTCGGTGTGGTGGTTCGCACTGCGACCGCGTAAGAAGAAGCGCGAGCAGTAGATCGACGAACTGATCGCGTCAGCGCGGTCAGCCCAAAGTCGTTAGCGTTTCTACGTGGCTTCTGTCTCGTTCGCTCCGTTGGCGCACCGCAGTTTCGCGCTGGCGCTGACGTCGTCGCTCATCTCCTCGACGGGCACCTGGATGCAGACCGTGGCGCTCGGTATCTACCTCACCGAATCCACTCACGACGCGATCTGGCTCGGCCTGGTCACGATGGCGGCGTGGTTACCGGCGATCATCGGCGCGCCCATAGGTGGCGTCATGGGCGATCGCGTCAATCGCCAACACTGGATCCAGTCGATGAACGTCGTGATGGCCCTGACCGCATGCACGTTGGCGGTCGCGAAGTTCACCCACCACTTGTCACCACCGTTGTGCTGTTACGTAGTGGCGGTCGAGGGTCTGTGTTCGTCGGCGTCGTGGGCGGCGTGGCAGTCGTTGATGCCCGATCTGGTCGAGCGCGATGAGGTCCTCGCGGCGGTGTCGTTGGGATCGGCCCAATTCAATCTTGGGCGGATAATTGGTCCTCTTTGCGCCAGCGTGCTGCTCGCCGTTGGTTCGATTGGTCTGTGTTTTGCCTGCAACGCCGCCTCGTTCGTGGTCGTCGTCGTGATGTTCGCCTTCGTGACGAGTCCCGCCAGGGAGCGCCTGAAGACCAAGGTGCGTCCGTTCGTCGAAACGTTCGCGGCGGCACGCGTGGCCTGGTCCCTGCGCGGTTGTCGCAACCCCATCCTTGGCGTCGCGGCCGTGGCACTTATCGTGAGCCCTTTCATATCGCTCGTCTCGGCGATGTCGATTCTGACCCTGCACGCAGGAAAAGTCGGCACGGCGTGGCTAGTGACGGCCCAAGGAGTGGGAGCGGTTATCGCCGCGATCACCCTGCCGGGGGTCGCCAAACGAACGTCCCGGATCCTCGTGCTACGAAGTTCGCTCGCTACGATGATCGCCGCGTTGGCACTGTACGCACTCTCGCCAACGCTGCTCACCGCCGCGTTCGCCCTGGGTGTTCTCGGCGGTAGCTACGTGGGAACGTTGACCGGGCTCAATACCTCGGTGCAATTGCACGCGCCGATGGGCGAGCGATCGAGGATCCTCGCGCTCTACACGTTGTCCTTGTCGATCTTCTATCCGTTGGGCGCACTGGTGCAGTCCGCGTTCGCGCGAACGTACGGAGTGCGTGCGGTGACGTTGGTCGCGGCGGGTGCCTTGTTGTGCACTGTCGGGACTGTGAGCGTCGCCCATCCTCGCTTCTGGCGCGAGATCGGTGCGAGCCCGACACCCGGCGCACAAATGCTGGCAGACTAGTTAGATGCCATTCGTTGCCGTCAACCCATCGACCGAAGAGTTGATCGCGAGTTACGAGAGCATGAGCGACAACGGACTTGACCAGGCACTGGAGCGGGCATCGATTGCGTTCGCGGCGTGGCGCACGAAGGAACTGAAGGATCGCGCCGAAATGATGACCAGGGCCGCCGAATTGCTCGAAGGTGAGATCCCCGTCGCCGCTGAGCTCATGACGCGCGAGATGGGTAAGACCTTCGCCGCGGCGAAGGGCGAAGCGGCCAAGTGCGCGATGACGATGCGATACTTCGCCGAACACGCGAGTTTGTTCCTCGAGACCGAGTTCATCGCCACCAGTGCTTCACGAAGCGGCGTGCTCTATGAGCCAACGGGTCCTCTCCTCGCGATCATGCCTTGGAATTTCCCCTTTTGGCAAGTGGTGCGTTTCGCCGCGCCAAATCTCATGGCGGGCAACGTCGTGCTGTTGAAACATGCGCCCAACGTGCCCGGATGCGCCCTTTACCTCGAGGACCTCTTCATGCGCGCGGGGATGCCCCTAGGTGTGTTCACCAATCTGTTCGTGGAACTTGATCAGGTGTCCACGCTGATCGCCGACGAGCGAGTGCGCGGCGTCACCGTGACCGGCTCGGAGCGTGCCGGGCGCAGCGTCGCCGAGCTCGCCGGCAAGAGTTTGAAGAAGTGCGTGCTCGAGCTCGGAGGTTCCGATCCGTTCATCATCGCGAGCAGCGCCGACATGGAACGCACCGTGCCCTTAGCCGTCACCGCGCGGGTACAGAACAATGGCCAGGCGTGCATCGCGGCGAAGCGTTTCATCGTCGTCGAGGATCGCAGTGACGAGTTCCTCGAGAAGTTCGTGCGCGAGATGAGTGCGGTACCTATGGGTGATCCGATGGATCCATCGACCGTGCTCGGCCCACTCGTGAGCAAGACGCAACTTGACATCTTGGACGCTCAGGTGTCAAGTTCCATTGATGCCGGCGCGGACGTGCGCACGGGTGGAACGCCGCGCTCTGGCCGGGGCTACTTCTATCCTGCGACGGTGCTCACGAACGTACCGGCGCAGTCGCGTGCGGGTTGCGAGGAGTTGTTCGGACCCGTCGCCGTCGTGCGCGTCGCGAAGGATCTCGACGACGCGATCGACATAGCGAACGCCACCCCCTGGGGGCTCGCGGGCTCAATCTGGGCGAGCGATGCACGAGAAGTCGAAGTCGCCCTCGAGCGCCTCGACGTCGGGATGGTGTTCGCGAACGCCATGGTGGCTTCTATGCCGGAACTGCCATTTGGGGGAACGAAGCATTCGGGCTTCGGGCGCGAGCTTTCACATCAAGGCATGCGTGAGTTCACCAACGCGAAGTCGTTCTACGTCGCATGACGTCGCAGTACTACTTCGACCACGCCGCGTCCGCGCCGCGTCGCGATGAAGTCGCGGACGCGATGCAGCGCTGGCAACACGGCGTCGTGGGTAATCCCTCGGGGAGCCATCGTGCCGCGCGCGACGCCCGGCGAGCCGTGGAGGAATCGCGCGACGAAGTGGCGGCGTTCGTCGGAGCCAAGCCTGGCGGGGTCATCTTCACGGCGGGCGGCACTGAATCGTGCCACCTCGCGATCGCCGGGGTCACCGACGCACATAGGCGCGAACACGAACGCAGTGTCATCGTCGTCTCAAGCATCGAACACAACGCCGTACTGGACGCGGCTTCATTCATGGCGCGCGAACACGACAACGTCGAAGTTCGTTACGTCGACGTCGACAGCGATGGCGTGCTGGATCTCGAGTCGTTGCGCGAACAACTCGACGAAAGCGTGGCGATCGTCAGTGTGATGACCGCGAACAATGAGACCGGCGTGTGCCAACCTCTCGACGGCGTCAACTCGCTCGCCAAGGGTCACGTCCCCTTTGGGGTTCCCACGCACACCGACGCCATAGCGGCAGCACCGTGGCTCTACCTACCAGCCGTGACGGGATCGATGGACTTCGTCTCTCTCTGTGCTCACAAGTTGGGTGGTCCCGTCAACGCGGGCGCCCTCGTGATGCGCAACGACGTCGCGTTCGACGCTCAGGTGCCTGGTGGTGGTCAAGAGCGAGGACGACGGGGCGGGACCGTTGACGTCGCCGCGTGCGTCGGACTCGCGACGGCGCTTCGACTCACCGCGAAAGAACTCATCGACGTGCACGATCGGGTGATCGACTTCCAACACCGATTGTGCGCCGCTTTGAGTTTCCTGCCCGGTTGCGCGATCACGGCACCGGGAGCCGCGAAGGTGCCCGGCACCGTGCACGTGACCTTCGACGGCATTGCGAGCGACGAGTTGCTCTTCTTGTTGGATCAAGAAGGCGTGTGTGCGTCGGCGGCGTCGAGTTGTTCGAGTGGCGCCGCCGTGGCGAGTCACGTACTGGCCGCGATGGGTGTCGCACCGTCGCGCGCGGCGGGTTCCCTGCGGCTCTCCATGGGCCCCGAAACCACGGAAGAGGAAGTGGACGCGCTCATTGGCATTTTGTCCTCCGTGGTCTATCGACTGACCAACGAAACGTAGGTCCTCATCTGGCTGGCAGAATGGTGAGGTGAAAGTTCTGGTGGCGATGAGTGGAGGTGTGGACTCCTCGGTGGCAGCGGGACTCCTCGCCGAGCAGGGCCACGAAGTCGTGGGTGCCACACTCAAGTTGTGGGGTGGGGTCTCGGACTCAGGATGCTGTTCGGTCGCCGACGTTGACGACGCGCGTCGCGTTGCCCAATTACTCGGCATCGATCATCACGTGTTCAACTACACCGAGGAATTCAATCGCCATGTCGTCGAGCCCTTCATTGACGCACACGTACGGGGCGAGTCACCGAATCCTTGCATCGAGTGCAATCGTCACATCAAATTCGATTTACTCTTCGAACGGGCCGAGCGCCTTGGATTCGACGCCGTCGCGACTGGGCACCATGCGCGAGTGATCGAACACGAGGGTAGGCGTGAGCTGGTCCGGGGCGCCGATGAACAAAAGGACCAGAGTTACGTGCTGGGCTACCTCGATGACGCCCACTTGCAAAAGTTGCTCCTGCCGATTGGCGACATGGACAAGCGCGAGGTCCGCGAGCATGCCGCTCGCCTCGGTCTGCCCACGTGGGACAAGCCCGACAGCCAAGACGTCTGCTTTATCGAAGCATCCAAGGGTCGCGAGGTGTTCTTGCGCCAACGCATATCACTCTCGCCGGCGAAGATCGTCGATCGACGAACGGGCGAGGTGCTGGGCGAGACCGACGCCGCCGAATTGATGACGGTGGGCCAACGCCGAGGCGTGTTGCCCGACCACGATGGTGAAAAGCGCTTCGTCGCGAGCGTCGACGTGTCGGCCGGTCGCATCGAGGTCGGTCGTCTGGAGGACGTGGTCGTGTCGCGACTTGGTCTGGAGCGGACATCCTTGAGCTTCACCCATGAGGCACTCGAGAACGGTGCACGGGTCTTTGCCCAATGGAGCGCGCACGGTACGCCACAGTTGGCGACGCTCCGCTTCGCCGACGAGTGGTATCTCGAACTCGCGGCGCCCGCGCGTCCCGTCGCGCCCGGACAGAGCGTCGTTTTGTACCGTGAGAATGATCCGTCGATCGTTGAAGGTGCGGCGATCGTTTCTCGATCGTGACTACCCCTCGCGAGAGGGTCGAGTCGTTGCGCGCCGAGATCGCGCGACACAACGAGGCGTACTACGCCAGGGACGCTCCGACCATCCCCGACGCCGACTATGACGCACTTCTGATCGCGCTACGCGACCTCGAGTCCGAGTATCCCGAACTCGCGAGCGAGGATTCGGTCTCGCGCAAGGTTGGTGCAGGATCGACAACGGTCTTCAGCGAAGTCGCTCACGCCGAGCCGATGCTGAGTTTGGACAACGTCTTTGACGTGACTGAGCTCGGCGCGTGGGCCGAACGCGTCGCCAAGGGTCTATCGCTCGATCTCGAACAGATTGATTTCGCGGTGGAACCAAAGATCGACGGTCTCGCGCTCTCGATTACCTACGAGGACGGCGTCTTGGTGCAGGGAGCGACCCGTGGCGATGGTCGCGTCGGCGAGGACGTCACGGATAACGTGCGCACGATCAAGAACTTGCCAAAGCAATTGGGTGCCGCGCATCGCGGGCGTGTCGAGGTGCGGGGCGAGGTGTTCATCGCGAAGAGCGACTTTCTGGCGCTTAACGAGCATCAGCGAAGTCTCGGGGCGAAGGAGTTCGCCAATCCGCGCAACGCCGCCGCGGGGAGTCTTCGTCAGAAGGACCCAGCGGTGTCACGCGAACGCCCGCTTTCCTTTCTCAGTTATCAATTGGTCGACCTCGACGGTTCAATGTCATTCGATCGCTACGCCCAGACCATTGCTCTTCTTTCGCGGTGGGGATTTCTCACGGCGAGCGAGATGAAAGTCGTGCACGGCGCGTCGTTGATGATTGAACACAGTACGTGGTTCGAAGAACATCGTCACGATCTCCTCTACGGGATCGACGGTGTCGTTATTAAAGTGGACGATCTCGCCCAGCGCGACGTGCTCGGTTTCACGAGCCGCGCGCCACGGTGGGCGATCGCGCGCAAGCTGCCCCCCGAAGAGCGCGCGACTCGGTTGCTCGCGATCGAAGTGTCCATCGGGCGCACCGGACGTGCGACGCCTTACGCGGTGCTCGAACCCGTGCTCGTCGCGGGATCACGCGTGTCGATGGCGACGCTGCACAACGAGGACCAGGTCGCTCAGAAAGACGTGCGGCCGGGTGACCTCGTCATCGTGCGAAAAGCGGGTGACGTCATACCCGAAGTCGTGGGCGCGGTGCGCGAGCCCGGAAAACGACGCAAGTCGCCCTGGAAGTTCCCGACCACCTGCCCCGATTGCGGTCATCCACTTGTGCGCGTGGGTGACGAGAGCGACACCTACTGCGTGAATCCCGCGTGTCCCGCCCAGCAACTCCAACAAATCATCCACTTCGCCTCGAGGGGCGCGCTCGATATCGAAGGACTTGGCGAAAGTCGCGTCGCCCAGTTGCTCGCTGAGGGCCTGATTGGTGACGTGGCGGACTTATTCGAACTTCGAGTCGAGCAACTCTCGTCGCTCGAAGGCCTCGGTGAGTTGTCCGCGACGTCGCTCGTCGAAGCTATCGAGGGAGCGAAGTCCGCACCGCTGTCGCGGGTGTTGGTAGGGCTGGGCATACGTCACGTGGGACCCGTCGCCGCGCGCGAACTCGCGAACACGTTTCATTCTTACGACGCACTTGCATCGTCCTCGTTGGAGGCGCTCGAGGCGGTCGAGGGCGTGGGACCCGTGATCGCCGCCTCCATGTACGACTACTGCCGCGAACCGGAGAATCAAGAAAGGATGCGTCGTCTCACGAAGAGCGGACTGTCCCTTCGAGAACCTCAGGTGACGAGTGCAGTCGTCGCCACGCTGGCGACGCGAGCGGTCGTCGTAACGGGTTCAGTGCCGGCGTACTCACGAGAACAGGCCGAGGAGGCGATCGTCGAGCGCGGTGGGACGTCGCCGGGTTCGGTCTCCAAGAAGACGTACTGCGTGGTCGTGGGGGAGGCGCCGGGAGCGTCGAAGGTGAATAAGGCGCGCGAGTTGGGCGTCCCGATGATTCCCGCGAGCGAGTTTGAACGACTTCTCGCGACGGGCACCTGGATCACCACCATTACCTAGTTCTTCCTTACTAGGGTTATGGCGCATGGTGTTTCCTACATTCGTCAACGGACATGATCTCGCCGGTCGCTACCGGATCACCGCCCTCTTGGGTGTCGGTCGCACGGCCGAGGTTTATTTAGCCGAGGACACCTCTTTGCATCGCAACGTCATCGTGAAGGTGCTCTTATCGTCGCTCGCCCAACACGAAGAGGTGCGGCGAGCGTTTCGCGACCACATCGTGCGCGCGGCGACCCTGAGCCACCCCCACCTCGCACGTGTGTTCGACGGCGGCCAGGAATCAGGCGCGATTTTTATGATCACCGAGTATCTCGAGGGCGGCTCACTCGAGGACGTCTTGGCAGCGGGGCGGATCTTGAGCGTCGACGACACCGCGCGCCTCGGTAGGGACGTCGCGAGTGCACTGAGTTACGTCCACGCCAACGGTTTCGTGCACGCGGAGCTCTCGCCTGACAAGTTGCTCTTTGACGACGAGGGCAGGGTTCGCGTCAGCGACATCGCCCTCGCCGGACTGGGCATGGCGTATCGCGAACGGCTGTCGGCCGACGACGTTCGCTATCTCAGCCCCGAACAAGCACTCGGTGAACCGGCGGGTCCGGAGACCGACGTCTACGCACTCGCCCTCATCCTCTTTGAGGCGGCGACCGGCACCGTCGCGTTCGACGGTTTGAGCGTCGACTCGGTGCTTCGCGCAAGGATTAACTCGGCCTTGCCGGTGCGCGTTGAACTCGGGACCCTCGATATGTTGCTCGCACAAGCCGCGGTGTCTGATCCGCGACTTCGACTCAACGCGGACCAGTTCTCTAGTCGATTGGGTGCGGTCGTGGGTGACACGGATCCACTCGTCGTGCGCAACGCCCAACACGACGTGCCGTTGCTGGCGCAGTTCACGCCCACCGAACCGAGAACCTCCATAGGTTTTCGCGCGCCGACACCCGATCAGGTGACCGGCACCGCCCAACACGAGGCGGTGCGTCCGATGAGCGCTCCCGTTCGTTCCGGGGCGACGAGCATGGTCCCTCCGAGCAACGTGCCACCGCGGCGACCGGCGCCCTACGGTCACGACGCGCTCCCTCCGTCGCGCTCGTCGCGCCCACGACGACTCGGCTTTCTCATCTTGGCGGTGGTGATTATCCTGCTCGCGATCGGCGGCGGCGCGGTGTGGAAGCTCGGACTTCTCAACTCCGAGCACGTGGTACCGCAGTTGACGGACCTCACGTTTCCCGAGGCGTCGCAACTATTAAAGGGTGACGGATTCACGTTGACGATCAATCAGCACGCGGTCTCGCAAACGGTGCCCGCCAATCACATCGTGAGCCAGTCACCCGCCCCCGGCACCAAGTCCAAATCGGGCCTGGACATCACGGTCACCATCTCGAGCGGTCCAACGCTCGTCGCGCTGCCCACGGGGCTCATCGGACACAATTGCGCGACGGACACCGAAAAACTGGCGGTCGCGAAACTCACCGCACAGTGTCCGACGTCTGAAGCCATCCCGAGCTCGACGGTGCCCGTGGGCTTCGTCGCCGAGGTGCTCTATCACACGACCAAGAATCCGACCTCGGTGCCGAAGGGTTCGACGGTGATCCTCGCTTTGAGTACCGGACCGTCGACGACCACGACGACGGCAGGCACGGGCACCACAACGACAACCGCCCCGACGACCACAACGACGCTCGCCGGCGAAGGACTTCGCGCGATGCCCGACGTCGTGGGGATGAACCAGGCGCAGGTTTACGCCGCGATGGCCAAGGCGGCGCTGTACTTCGAGACGCGCGGCCCAGGTGAGAACTCGACGAAGTGGACGACGGTCGTCTCGAGCGAACCGGTCGCGGGCACGCTCGTCAAGTGGCACGCGACGGTCATCTTGAACGTGAAGGAATGACCTGCGACCTTTGTGATGCCGCGCGTCTGACGAAGCGCTACTACGAAGACGACGTGTGTTGGATCGCTGATTGCGAGATATGTCTCGTGCCGATGGTCGTGTGGGACGTGCACGACCCCTCGCCGCCACCGGAGGTGAAAGAGCACCTGTGGTCGCATCTGCGCGCGGTCGCCGACGTGGAGTTCGCTGACGTGACGTGGACGATTGATGATCACATGCGCAACATCCCCGACCACTATCACGCCCACGCACGACCTCCCTACTTCTGGCGGCGCGGGGAGCGACTTTAAGTAGTTCTTGAATTCGTCGGTACAATCGGGGCACGACAAACTTCTAGGGGGATTGACCATGGGTGCACTTGACGGTCGCGTCGCCATCATCACCGGCGCGGGGCGAGGGATCGGACGAGAGCACGCGCTACTGTTCGCTGCCGAGGGTGCCAAAGTCGTCGTCAACGACCTCGGTGGTGGCGTCGATGGTTCGGCGATGACGGCATCACCCGCTGAAGAAGTCGTCGCCGAGATTCGAGCCATAGGCGGCGACGCGGTCGCGAATCACGACAACGTCGCTACCTGGGCAGGCGGCGAGAACCTGATCAAGACCGCCGTCGACACGTTCGGCGACGTGCACGTCCTCGTGAACAATGCGGGTATCCTTCGCGACCGCGTCCTCGTGAACTTGAGTGAGGAAGACTGGGACGCGGTGATCAACGTGCATCTGAAGGGTCACTTCATCCCCACGCGACACGCTGCCGCGTACTGGCGCGAGCAGGCGAAAGCCGGCAAGACCGTCAAGGCGTCCATCATTAGCACCTCATCGACGTCGGGTTTGATCGGCAACGTCGGTCAGTCCAATTACGGCGCCGCGAAAGCCGGTATCGCCGCCTTCACGGTCATCATCGCCGAGGAGCTCGCCCGTTACGGTGTGCGCGCGAACGCCATTGCGCCCGTCGCGCGCACCCGCATGACCGAAGCGTTGCCGGGCCTGGGCGAGCACATCGCGAAGCCCTCCGACGCCGCGGTGTTCGACGCCTTTGACCCCGGCAACATCTCGCCGCTCGTCGCGACGCTCGCGATGGAGGATTGTGAAGCGAATGGTCAAGTGTTCTTCGTGCAAGGCGGCACCGTGCGAAAATTCCAGAACTGGACTATGACCACGACGATCGAGAAGAACGACCGCTGGGAAGTTGCCGAGCTCGCTCAACAGCTGCCTACGCTATTCGCGTGAGCGACCAGCGCCCTCCGGCGCACCTTGACCGTGACGACCCCGACGGCCTCTTAAACGCGCGCAGCGATCCCGCGGGTGCGGCGTTCGGCACGCTTGGTAGCGAAGCAGGGAGCGACCTCAATTGGTTCTTGTTGCTTCGTCAACGGGTGCAGTCTCGGGCCGCACGTTCGAGTCGTTACCAATGGTGGGTGTTGTGGGCGTTGCTCGCGGGCTTGTTCGCGCTCAATTTCACCTTCACCGTTTTCATCGTCGCTCTCCCGACGGTGGCGACGCAGTTCCACACCAGCGTGACGGTGCTGACGTGGACGATGATCGGCCCGCTTCTAGCCTATGGTCTCGCGGCGCCGATTCTTGGCAAGACCGGCGACATCTTCGGACATCGACGTCTCTACCTCTTCGGTCTCGTCGGGGGGATGGTGTCGGCAATACTCACGGCTCTCTCGCACAACGTCGATATGTTGCTCTTCGCACGAGCTCTCGACGGGGTGCAAGGCGCCGCGACCGGTACCGCCTCGGGCGCGTTGATCAACATGGTCTTCAGTCGCGAAGAGCGGGTCAAGGCCATGGGTTGGTGGTCGCTCGTGGGCGCGGGTGGCCCGGTGATTGGGCTTTCACTGGGTTCGCCAATCGTGGCGGCGTTCGGATGGCGCGCATTGTTCTGGACCCAGTTGATCCTCATCGTGGTGGCGTTCTTCGTCGTGGTGACCCTCTTGCCACGACGCACGGGGATTGACGAAGACACGAAGGAGAAGAAGGCGCTCGCTCGCGCGCAGTTCAAGCAAATGGACTGGATCGGTAGCGTCTCGCTGTCCGTTTCGGTTGCGGCACTCATGCTTGGCCTTTCCCTCGGACCTACGATTGGTTGGACCGCGCCGGGCACGATCGCTCTGTTCGTGGGCACCGTGGGTACCACCAGCATTTTCGTGCACCGACTACTTCATTCGGAGAATCCACTCATCCCCGTGCGTTACTTCCGTAACCGGAATTTCGTGATGCCGATGGTGTTGCGCGTGTCGGCGAACTTCGCGTACTTCGGTGGGTTCTTCCTTTTTCCTCTCTTGATGGAAAAAGGGTACGGCTATTCAATCCCGCGAGTCGGGGCCCTCGCGATTGCACGTCCGCTCACCTTCGCCATCTGTTCGCCCATTGCCGGGTACGTCGCGGTGCGCGTGGGTGAGCGGGTCAGCGCGGTCGCGGGCGCGTTCTTCTTGACGAGTTCGCTCGCGTTGTTCTCGCTGTTGCATCCGAGCACCGGCGCGTGGTTCGTCGCGATCGCCCTCGCGCTCTCGGGACTCGGCATGGGTACTGCGATGCCCTCGACGAGCTCGGTCATGGCGAACGAGATGGATCCCAGTGAATTTGGCGTGATGTCTGCGGCACAATTGCTCGCGATGCAAGTGGGAGAAGTGGCGGGCATCCAGGTTCTCGAGACTGTCCAACAAGCGCTCGTTCGACGCCGGGGATTGTTGCACGTGAAAGCTGGTCCGGCCTTACTGGCGACTTTTCATTTGCCGTTCGTCATCGGCACGTGCGTCGCCGCTTTCGGGCTCGTGGCGTCCACGTTCATTCGCTCGGTCCCACGACCGCGACGTCAACGTCGCACCGCGCGTCCCCGGTAGGCTTGAAACCTATGACGACTGCCATCATGCCCGGCTGCGAGCCCTTTTCCGTCAACAATGGACCACTCGGTGTCCTCGTTTTACACGGATTCACCGGTAATCCGACGTCGATGCGCCCGATCGCCGAGCGTCTCGCGAAGGCCGGTTACAGCGTGTTCTTACCTCGACTCCCCGGTCACGGCACGTCGGTCGAAGACATGATGACGACGTCCTGGGCCGACTGGTCGCGAGCCGCCCTCGACGCCTACGACGAACTCGCGAAGCGGTCGACGAGTGTCGCGGTCGTTGGACTTTCCATGGGTGGCGGGCTCAGCGCCTTTGTCGCCGAACAACGTCACGACGTTGCCGCGTGCGTGTTCATCAATCCCTTGGTGAAGCCACCGGCCCAAGAGTTAATCGATGGACTTCAGGCGCTACTCGATTCGGGGATGGAGACCTTCGAGTCGATTGGATCCGACATCAAGAAGGAAGGCACCGTCGAGGCGTCGTACTCGGCGACACCACTCGGCTGTGCTGCCAGTCTCTTCGATGGCGTCACCGGAGTCGAGCGCGACCTGGGCAAGATCGTCGCGCCGAGTCTCTTGCTCTCGAGTCGAGAAGACCACGTCGTCACGTCCGATAACGGTGACGCCATCGTCGCCAAGTCCTCGGGCACGGTCGAACGGATCTGGTTGGAGAATTCGTATCACGTGGCGACCATCGACAACGATCAGGAACTCGTCGAGTCCTCTACGTTGCGATTTCTTGACGCGATCCTGCACTCATGAGCTCCCCGCTTCGCAGGGACGACGTGGCCCACGTCGCCAAACTCGCTCGCCTAACGTTGAGCAGCGCGGAACTCGACATGTTCACCGAACAGCTCGGTCAAGTTCTTGAGCACGCGAACGATATGAGTTCGCTCAATCTAGAAGGCGTCAAGCCCACCGCGCATCCGTTTGAGCTTCTCAACGTCGTGCGCGCGGACGAGATCCGCGCGAGCCTCGACCGCGACGAAGTGCTCGCGATGGCGCCTGACGCGCAGGACGGACGATTCGCCGTGCCGCGAATCATGGGCGAAGCACCGTGAAGAGCGCGGCCCAGACCGTCGCTGACGTTGCGAGCGGCGCCTCGAGCGCGAATGAGGAACTCGATCGATCGCTCGGCGCGATTCGTGCGCGCAACGACGAGCTCAATGTCTTTCTCTACGTGGACGAAGTCGGCGCGCGACGTCAAGCCGACGCCGTGGACGAAAAAGTTCGTCGTGGTGAGGATCCCGGCGTGCTCGCGGGCGTGCCGATCGCGATCAAGGACAACTTGTGTCAGCGCGGCATCCCGACGACGTGTTCGTCCAGGATCCTCGAGGGTTGGCGTCCTCCCTACAGCGCCACGGTGATCGAGCGACTACTCGCGGCGGGCGCCGTACCGGTCGGCAAGACCAACCTGGACGAGTTCGCCATGGGTTCGTCGACGGAGAACAGCGCCTTCGGACCAACGAAGAACCCACTCGACCCGACTCGAGTACCCGGAGGGTCGTCGGGTGGCTCCGCCGCGTCGGTTGCGGCGGACATGACGCCGATCGCGTTGGGGAGTGACACGGGTGGATCAATTCGCCAGCCCGCCGCGCTGTGCGGGGTCATCGGGGTCAAACCGACCTACGGTCTCGTGTCACGATACGGTCTCATCGCGTTCGCAAGTTCCCTCGATCAGATTGGCCCATTCGCGAAGGACGTGAGGGACGCGGCGATCCTCCTCGAAGCCATCGCCGGACATGACGAGATGGACTCGACGTCCCTGCCCGAGCCCGCGCCGTCGCTCTCGGCGCACGTCGACGATGGTGTCGCGGGCAAGCGAATAGGACTCGTACGCGACCTCGTCGACGGGGCGGACGACGAGGTCGTCGACGCGGTCGAAGGTGCGGCGCAAGTATTGCGTGACGCGGGTGCGACAATCGTCGAGATGTCGATTCCCGAATTTCGATTGGGGCTCAGCGCGTACTACATCCTCGCGCCCGCCGAAGCATCGAGCAACCTCGCGCGCTATGACGGTGTGCGTTACGGACTTCGCGTCGACGCCGACGACGTGACCGCGATGAACGAAGCGACCAGGACCGCCGGATTCGGTGATGAGGTCAAGCGTCGCATCATGCTCGGCACCTATGCCTTGTCGGCCGGCTACTTCGACGCCTACTACGGTCAGGCGCTCAAGGTACGCACCATGATGATCGACGCGTTCGCGCGTGCCTATCGCGACGTGGACCTCTTGCTCGGAGCGACGACGCCGTCGGTCGCCTTCAAACTCGGCTCCAAGGTGAGCGATCCCATGGCGATGTACTTGTCGGATATCTTCACGATTCCGACCAACTTGTCGGGCGAGGCCGCGGTGTCGGTGCCGTTCGGTACCGGGGAGGCGGGGCTGCCCACGGCGGTGCAATTGCTCGGTCCCGCACGCAGCGAGGCACGGCTCTTTGCCGCGGCGCGAATACTCGAAATCGCCGAGGGACGCTGATGACGCTTCCCGGTGAGTGGGAGATGGTGATCGGACTCGAAGTGCACACCGAGCTCCAGACCGCGACCAAGATGTTCTGTGGGTGTGCGAACCATTTCGGATCGGAGCCCAACACGAACGTGTGTCCGGTGTGCCTAGGACTTCCGGGCTCGCTGCCCGTGCTCAACGAGCGCGCGGTCGAGTTGGCGATGGCGATTGGCATGGCGCTGCATTGTACGATTGCGCCTTCGACGTTCCATCGAAAGAACTACTTCTATCCCGACATGCCCAAGGACTTCCAGATAAGTCAGTACGACTTGCCGATCAACAAGGGCGGTTTCCTCGACTTGCCCGACGCCAGTCGCGTCAGCATCGAGCGCGCACACCTCGAAGAGGACACCGGCAAGTCGACGCACCTCGGGGGTACCGGAAGGATCCACGGGGCGGAGCGCTCGTTGGTCGACTACAACCGCTCGGGCGTGCCACTCGTGGAGATTGTCTCGGGACCCGACATTCGCTCCGCCGCGCAAGCGCGCGCCTACGCGTCCGAGTTGCGTGGGATCCTCATCGCGACCGGGGCGTCGGACGGTCGTATGGAAGAAGGTTCGATGCGCATCGACGCGAACGTCTCGGTGCGCAAGGCGGGCGAACCCTTTGGCACGCGCTGTGAGATAAAGAACCTGAACTCGTTGCGAAGTTTGGTGCGCGCCATTGATTTCGAGGCCCGCCGCCAGATCGAATTGATCGAGGGAGGGGGCGTCGTTCGCCAGGAGACCCGTCACTGGGATGAGAACCTGGGAGCGACCTCGACGATGCGAACGAAGGAAGAGGCGGAGGATTATCGCTACTTCCGAGAGCCCGACCTCGTCGACTTGGCGCCTGACGATGCGTGGCAGCAGCGCGTACGCGATGGGCTGCCCAAGATGCCCGCCGAACGGCGAGCGCTGTTGTCGGCGCGATTGACGTCGTCCACTGAGGCGCAGTTTGACGCCGTCGAAGTCGTGATAGACCTCAATCTCGAGACGTACGTGCACGCGGCGCTTGACGCAGGCGTCGATCCCGCACTCGCTTTGGCGCGCGCGGCGAACGAGCTCGCGGGCGACATCGATAACTTGGGGCACCTCAGCTCCGAGGGATTTTGTGCGACGCTTCTTATGGAGCAGCGCGGCGATCTGTCGGCGACCCAGGCGAAGACGGTCCTCGGTGAGCAACTCGCGCACGGTGGGGATCCAGCAAGCATCGCTGCGTCACTCGGTTTCGAGCGACTCTCGTCCGAATCGCTGGAAGGAACCGTCGCCACATTGATCGAACAGTTCCCTGATGAGTGGGCGAGATATCGCGAGGGCGATGAGAAATTGGCGCAATTCTTCATTGGCCAGGTAATGAAAGTGACCAAGGGCCAGGCGAACGGGAAGTTAGTGGTCGAACAGTTACAAGCGCGCCGGTGAGGAGATTCTCGAGCTCAGGCGTTAGGCCACAGCGTCTGACAGCCTTCGTCGGCCGCGATATTTCTTGCTCGTACGCGTCGAAATGTGCTTAGATAGGGGCGTGACGTTCCAGAACATTCTTCTTTCTGTAGTAGTAGGCGCCTGGCGCCGGTAGTCACGCTCAGACGTATACCGGAGGCCTCCCAAGTAAGGGAGGCCTTTTTCAATTCCTAAGAACAAAGGATCATCGTGCAAATCACAGGAGCCCAAGCACTCATCAAGAGTCTGGAGCAGCAGGGGGTGGAGACCATCTTCGGACTGCCCGGCGGAGCGATTCTGCCCGTCTATGACCCGTTGATCGACTCGACGATTCGACACATACTCGTACGCCACGAACAAGGGGCCGGCCACATGGCAGAAGGGTACGCCCTCGCGACCGGGCGTCCCGGTGTCGCGATGGTGACGAGCGGACCGGGGGCGACCAACATCGTCACGCCCATTGGTAACGCGCACATGGACTCAACGCCACTCATCGTCATCACCGGCCAGGTCGCGTCCGCGTCGATAGGTACCGATGCCTTCCAAGAGTGTGACATCACGGGCATCACGATGGGCATCACCAAGCACAATTTTCTCGTCAAGTCCGCCCAAGAGATTCCTCGCGCCGTCGCCGCCGCCTTTCACCTCGCGACGACGGGTCGACCAGGACCGGTGTTGATCGACGTCCCCAAGGACCTCGCCCAATCAATGATGGACTGGTGGTATCCGACGACGATCGAAGAGTATGACCTACCTGGATATCGTCCTGAAGTGGCACTCGACGAGGAGGCGGTCGCGCGCGCCGTGCAACTGATCAGTCAGTCCGAGCGCCCGGTGCTCTACGTCGGTGGAGGGACGCTCAAGTCGCACGCGTCACGCGAATTGCTCGCCTTCGCAGAGCGCACGAGGATGCCGGTCGTGACGACGCTCATGGCGCGTGGCGCCTTTCCTGACTCGCACGAACAACACCTCGGTATGCCCGGCATGCACGGCATGTACAGCGCGGTCACGGCCATCCAGCGATCGGACCTGTTGATCTCGCTGGGTGCGCGTTTTGACGATCGCGTGACGGGCAAGATTCCGACGTTCGCCGCGGGGGCAAAAGTCATTCACGTCGACATCGACAAGGCCGAATTCAACAAGGTGCGGATCGCCGACGTCGCCATTCAGAGCAACGTAGCTTCTGCGCTTCGCGCCCTTGATGCGGCGTCCGCGGCGCCGCAGAACCTCGACGTTTGGTGGAAGGAAATCCGATCCTGGCAAGAGCAGTACCCGCTCGTCTACGACGAGCCACTTGCCGCGGGACCCCTTCGTCCCCAGCACGTCATCGAGGCGATTGCGAGAGACGCCGAACCAGGGACCATCGTCACCTCGGGCGTGGGTCAGCACCAGATGTGGGCATCGCAATTTTGGAAGTTCGAAGAGCCCGGCACCTGGATCAATTCCGGTGGCGCGGGCACGATGGGCTTCGGGGTGCCCGCGGCGATTGGCGCCAAGGTGGGCCGTCCCGATCGCACGGTGTGGTGCATCGACGGCGACGGGTGCTTCCAGATGACCGCGCAAGAACTGGTCACCGCTCGCGCTGAGGGGATCCCGATCAAGGTCGCGATCTTAAACAACGCGTATTTGGGCATGGTGCGCCAGTGGCAAGAGATGTTCTACGACGAACGCTATTCGGAGGTGTATCTCTCGGCGGATCTGCCCGATTACGTGAAGTGGGCCGAGGCAATGGGCTGCGTGGGTCTTCGCGCGACGAACGTGAAGGAGATGCGCGACGTGATTGACGAAGCGAATTCGATCAACGACGTGCCAGTCGTCATCGATTTCCGCACCGATTCGTCCGAGAAGGTGTTCCCGATGGTCGCCGCGGGCGCGAGCAACGACGACATCGTCGTGCACCCGTCCCAGCGAGGGGGTGCGAAGTGACCCCGCCAGAACCGTATCTCGGCGTGCTCGACCACACGCCCGTTCGTCATCACATCCTCTCGGTGCTGGTGGAGAATAAGGCAGGCGTGCTTGCCCGTATCGCGGGACTGTTCGCTCGACGGGGATTCAACATCTACTCACTCGCGGTCGCGCCCGCGGAGAGCAACGCACGTTTCTCGCGCGTGACGATCGTCGTCGACGCCGAGTCGGCGCCCCTCGAGCAGATCGTGGGACAACTCGACAAACTCGTGAACGTCGTCGCGATCTCGGACATCGCACCAAAGGACGCGCTCGAGCGCGAATTACTGTTGGCGACCATCCAAACTGACGTGGATAATCGAACGTCGCTGCTCGACATCATCGCCGAAGCGCGAGCCGCAATCGTCGACGTCGACGCGAAATCGGTGACGGTGATGCTCGCGGCGACGCCCAAGGGCTGCGACGACTTCGAAAAGGCCCTCGAAGCCTTCGCCGCGGTGGAGCTGCACCGGACCGGTCGTGTCGCATTACCTAGACTCGGAAAGATGGCTTCGGCCTAAGTAACTATTAGAGAGTGTTGAACCATGACCAAGATGTACTACGAAGCCGACGCGCAACCTGATCTCTTGAAGTCCAAGAAGATCGCGGTGCTCGGCTATGGATCACAAGGACACGCCCACGCGCTGAATCTGCACGACAGCGGTTACGACGTGCGCGTTGGGCTTCGTCACGAATCAAGTTCGGTGCAAAAGGCCGAAGACGCGGGACTTCGCGTGCTTTCCATCGCCGACGCCTGCGCCGAAGCGGACGTGATAATGGTGCTCGTACCCGACACCGAACAAAAGAAGACGTACGACACCGACATCGCACCACACCTCAGTGCCGGCAAGTGCCTGCTGTTCGCCCACGGCTTTAACATCCGTTTCAACCTGATCAACCCGCCCACGGACGTGGACGTGGCGATGGTCGCGCCGAAGGGACCCGGCCACCTCGTGCGGCGCACGTACCTCGAAGGCGGCGGGGTGCCCGCGCTCGTCGCGGTGCACCAAGACGCGACCGGTCACGCGCACGACATCGCGCTCGCCTACGCGCACGGCATTGGCGCCACTCGCGCGGGAGTCCTCGAGACCACCTTCACTGAAGAGACTGAAACCGACCTCTTCGGTGAGCAGGCAGTGCTCTGTGGCGGCGTCTCGGCGCTGGTGCGCGCGGGCTACGAAACGCTCGTCGAAGCCGGGTATCAAGAAGAGAGTGCGTACTTCGAATGCCTGCACGAGCTCAAATTGATTGTCGACTTGATGTACGAAGAAGGCATCACGGGAATGCGTTTCAGCGTCTCCGATACCGCCGAATACGGCGACCTGACTCGAGGACCTCGAATCATCACCGATGACGTGAAGGCTGAGATGAAGAAGGTCTTAACCGAGATCCAAGATGGAACCTTCGCCGCAGAATGGATCCTGGAGAACGAGATTGGTCGTCCGCGGTATCGCGAACTTCGCGATGCGGGCAAGAAGCATCCCATTGAAGACATTGGCAAGAAGTTGCGCGCCATGATGCCTTTCGTGTCGGCGGGTAAGCAGAAGGTCTCGGAGATCTCTGGCGGCGACACCGACTAATGGCGTTCGGCGTCCTCGATGACGCCGCGTAAGAGCCCGGCGAACACTACAAAGTGAAATGGTGCGATTGAGTACCAATAGGCTCGACCGAGCAAACCTCGAGGTTTGAAGCGGGCTGATTGGCGGATAGTCGATCCGTTGACGGTGGAGTCCAGACGCCATTCGAGGGTGGCCTCGCCGGGCATCAGCATCTCCGCACGAAGTTTGACGAAGCGTTGTGGTTCCAGCGCGACGACGCGCCAGAAGTCCACGTAGTCGCCAACGCGAAGATCGGTCGGACTGCGGCGTCCACGTCGAAGGCCTGGTCCTCCCCAAATGGTGTCAAGGAGACCTCGCACGCGCCAGAGCCATTCGCCGTGGTGCCAGCCCTTCGTGCCGCCGAGACTCGTCACGGCGTCGTAGAGGTCGCCTGGCGATGAGCTTGATGTACGTTCGCGCACGTCCGAAAATTCCTTTCCGCCGCTCCACGAAGGATCCGTTGCGTACGCGTGAAACGCCTCGAGGTCGGCGTCCTTGAACGTGGTGGGCACCTCGTCACGCCTTGTCGTTGAAAGCGCCATGGTGATCGCGTCACGCAACGTTCGCTGCGGTGCGCCGAGTTCGTCCACTGTTTTGGTATCGCGCACGATGACTTCATTCACGAGACTGTCGACCAGGGGGCGAGCGAGCGACGCTGGCACCGGCGTCACGACGCCGACCCAATGGCTTGACAGACGAGGGGAGAGCAACGGCACCGGGATCAGTCGCCGCCGGCGCAGTCCCGCCACCTCGGCGTAGAGGTCCATCAGTTGAGCGTAGGAGACGACGTCTGGACCCCCAATCTCGTAGATGCCCTCGAAGGCAGTGGGCGATTCGATGACCTTGACGAGGTAGGCGAGGACATCAGAAACTGCGATGGGTTGGGATTTGGTCGCAACCCATTTCGGTGTCACCATGACCGGCAGGACATCAACGAGGCACCGCAGCATCTCAAAACTCGCCGAGCCAGAACCAATGATGACTGCTGCTCGTAATTCACAGACTGGAATGGGACCGTCACTGAGCGTGCGACCTACTTGGTGGCGACTCGACAAGTGGTCACTGAGCGACGTGCTTTCGGCACCCATGCCGCCGAGGTAGATGATTCGCTGGACGTGCGCTCGTTCTGCCGCTCGTCGGAAGTGTTCGGCGTCGCGCTGCTCCTTCGCCACCCAATCACTGCCCTCACCAATGCCGTGGATGAGATAGACCGCGTCGTCGATGTCCGCCATCGCAACGTCAAGGGGGTCTTCGATCGAACCAACCACGAGTTCGACATCGTCGCGCCACTCGACCTCGTTGAGTTTGCTCGGGGTACGTACCAGGCAGCGCACGAAATGATTACGCGCCAACAAGCGTGGAACAAATCGTCCTCCGACGTAGCCGGTTGCGCCCGTGACGAGAACACGACTCAACGCGATACGACTGACAACGGCATTACTTCATCGTAACGACGGAGGCCTAAAGGTTGCCCACGATCCAATTGATGCAGGCGCACAGTGATGCAACGTCCTCTGGGTCGACACTCGGGAACATCGCGATTCGAAGTTGATTGCGACCGAGCTTTCGATAGGGATCAGTGTCGACGACACCATTGGCGCGAAGTACCTTCGCGATAACGTTGGCGTCGATGTCGTCATTGAAGTCAATCGTGCCGACAACCTTGCTTCGCTCGGCAGGGTTCGCGACGAAGGGTGTGGCGAAACCAGAAGCTTCCGCCCAGGAGTACAGGATCTCCGCGGAGGCAGACGAGCGTCCGGTGGAGAACGCGAGCCCACCGTTGTCGTTGAACCACTTGATCTGACTCGCGAGCAAATGGATGGTCGCCAGCGCGGGTGTGTTGTAGGTTTGATTGAGCCGCGAGTTGTCGAGCGCGATTTTTAGGTCGAAGAACGCCGGCGTCCAGCGTCCCGACGCGGCGAGTGTCTCAATGCGCTCGACGGCGGCCGGCGAACACAACGCGAGCCAGAGTCCACCGTCGCTCGCGAACGACTTTTGCGGAGCGAAGTAGTAGCAGTCGAATTGCGTCGGGTCAACGCTGAGTCCGCCCGCGCCCGAGGTCGCGTCCACGGCGACCAAGCCTGTCGAACCCTTGGGGCGCTCGATGTCCATCATGACGCCGGTGGAGGTCTCATTGTGTGTGAGGGCATAGAGATCGACCGACTCGTCAGTGACGGCTCTCGGGTGTGTCCCGACGTCGCTCTTAATCACGTGGGGATCCTTGAGGTGCGGCGCTTCTTTCACGGCGCTCGCGAACTTCGACGAGAACTCGCCAAAGCTGAGGTGTTGGGATTGTTCGCTCACGAGGTGGAACGTCGCCGCATCCCAGAAGCACGTCGTGCCGCCGTTGCCGAGCAACACTTCGTAACCGTCGGGCAAGTTGAACAGCGAGTGCAGTCCGTCACGGACCTCGCCGACCTTGTTGCGAACGGTCGCTTGACGGTGCGACGTGCCAAGGTACGTGGATGCATCGTTCATCAATGCGTCGAGTTGTTCGGCGCGAACCTTGGACGGACCCGAGCCGAAGCGCCCGTCACGAGGTAAGAGGTCGGTGGGAATTCGAAGGTCGTCGGATGAACTCATAGACTTCACTCTAGGGAATAGATCGGGGTACGCATGAATTCGAGAGTAAGTGAACTGCTGGCGGGTCTCGCCCCGAGCGCCACGCTTGCGGTCGACGCGAAGGCGAAGGCTCTGAAGGCCGCTGGTGAGCCGGTGATTGGCTACGGGGCCGGCGAGCCGGATTTCCCGACGCCGCTGCATATTGTTGAAGCCGCGGTAAAGGCTTGCTACGAACCGAGCAACTATAAGTACACCCCTACGGCGGGACTAGCCGACCTACGTGACGCGATCGTCGAAAAGACCAAACGGGACTCGGGGCTTTCAATCGCGGCGAATCAGGTGCTCGTCACCAACGGCGGCAAGCACGCCGTGGCGACGACCTTCATGACAACACTGAATCCCGGCGACGAAGTGTTGATCCCCGCGCCCTACTGGACGACCTATCCCGAAGCGGTGTACTTGGCGGGCGCCGTCCCCGTTCCAGTGATGACCAGCGAACAGGACGGCTTTCGAGTCAGCGTGGAGGAACTCGAGAAGACTCGCACCCCCAGGACCAAACTGCTCGTCTTCGTCTCGCCGTCGAATCCGACCGGTGCGGTCGTGCGTCCCGACGACGTCGCCGCGATTGGTCGTTGGGCCGCGGAACACGACATATGGGTGATGTGCGATGAAATCTATGAGCACTTGGTCTACGGCGACGCCGAGAGCGTGTCGCTGCCCGTCGTCGCTCCTGAGATTCGTGATCGGTTCATCGTTGTGAACGGCGTCGCCAAGACCTACGCGATGACTGGTTGGCGCATTGGATGGATGATCGGGGCCCCCGACGTGATGAACGCGGCGATCAACTACCAGAGCCAAACGACGTCAAACATCTCGAACATCTCACAGCGTGCCGCAGTCGCGGCCCTTACCGGTGACCTCGAGGCGGTCGCCATGATGCGTGACGCCTTCGATCGACGCCGAAAGACCATGACCTCGATGCTCAACGCAATTGACGGCGTCAACTGCGCTGAGCCCGAGGGCGCGTTCTATTGCTATCCCAACGTGCAAGGACTCCTGGGTCGACCACTCGGGGGCAAGGTTGCGAGCAGTTCGAGCGAATTGGCGGAAATCCTTCTTGAGTCCATCAAAATCGCCGTCGTACCCGGTGAAGCGTTTGGGACTCCCGGGTATTTCCGCCTCAGTTACGCCCTAGGCGACGACGACCTGAAGGAAGGTCTCGAGCGCCTCGCTGGGCTCGTCGCGGCTGGATAAGGTCCCGCTCATTTGCCTTAGTCTTTAGGGACTAAGCGAAAGGTATCGACGTGGCTCGAGTTTTGGTGACAGAAGAGATTGCCGATTCTGGCTTGCAAGAACTGCGCAACGCCGGTCACGAGGTCGACATACAACTTGGTTTGTCGCCCACCGAACTCCTCGAGGTCGTGCCGGGTGCTCACGCGCTCATCATCCGCTCCGCGACTCAAGTGGACGCCCCCACACTCGAAGCAGCGAAGGACCTCATCGTGGTCGGACGCGCCGGGATTGGACTCGACAACGTCGACGTCGCTAAAGCGACCGAACTTGGCGTCATGGTCGTCAATGCGCCCGTTTCGAACATCTTGTCCGCCGCCGAGCAGACTATGGCGTTGTTGCTCGCTCAAGCGCGCAACATCCCCCAGGCCCACTCAGCGTTGAAGAACGGCAAGTGGGAACGCAGTAAGTGGGAGGGCGTCGAACTGCACGGTAAGACGCTTGGCGTCATTGGACTTGGCAAGATTGGCGCATTGGTCGCCCAACGCGCCATGGCCTTTGGCATGCGTATCGTCGCCTACGACCCCTACATCTCCGAGCAGCGCGCTCGTCACATGGGGATCGAGCTCATGGACTTGGACAGTTTGCTCGCGCAAAGTGACTTCATCACGATTCATCTTCCAAAGAACAAAGAGACAACAAATCTTCTGAACGCGGAGTCGTTGTTGAAAACCAAACAAGGCGTACGGATCATCAACGTGGCGCGCGGTGGCATCGTGAACGAAGCGGACCTTGCCGCCGCCATTGCGAGCGGGCACGTGCAAGGTGCGGCGCTCGACGTGTTCGAAAAAGAACCCACTACTGAGTCACCCCTCTTCGAACTTCCCTCGGTCGTGGTCGTCCCTCACCTCGGTGCGTCGACCGCCGAAGCGCAGGATAAGGCCGGTGTCACGATCGCCGAACAAGTGCAGCTCGCCCTCGCGGGCGACTTCGTGCCCTTCGCCGTCAACGTCGCCGCGGGCGAAGTGAGCAACGTCGTACGACCGTTCATGGGTCTCGCAGAGGTCCTCGGTCGATTCATTGGAGGATTGCTCGACGGAAAGCCAGCGGACCTCGACGTGACCTATCAAGGCGAACTTGCAGGTTCGGGTACGAAGATTTTGACGTTATGCGCGCTGAAGGGTCTCCTGGTGGCGACGGGTCATGACGGAGTTTCGTTCGTCAACGCTCCACAACTCGCCGCGGATCACAACCTCACCTACGGCGAAACTGCCATCGTCGACTCGCCCGAATACGTGAACTTGATCACGGTGCGATCAGGCGAGCACGCGGTGTCGGGGACGTTGATGACAATTGGCACACGCTTGGAGACGAGAATCGTGAGTGTCGACGGGCACAGCGTCGAGATTCCTCCCGCCGCGTCGATGCTTGTCGTGCACAACGATGACCGCCCCGGCATGATTGGCATGGTGGGACTCGCCCTGGGCGAGGCGAAGATCTCAATCGTCTCGATGGCCGTAGGTCCTGATCCGAAGACCAAGACCGCCTTGATGGTCCTGTCGACGAACACGCCGACGCCCGGTGAGGTCGTTGACAAGCTTCGTAACACCGACGGCATCCAAGACATACATCTCATCACGCTTCGCTGATTTCGCGCTAAAGGATCAAGCAAAGGGTTACGCCGAGCGCCACGTCGTGCCGGTGCACCATTAGAACGTAATGAGTTTTTCAAGGGGAGGATCATGAAAGCTGCGGTGTATTACGAAACGGGGCAACCTGATGTCTTCCGATACGAAGACGTTCCAGACCCACAGATTGGACCCAGCGACGTCTTACTCAACGTCGCCTTTGTCAGCATCGAAGGTGGTGACACGTTGAATCGCCTTAGGGGCGTGATGAACCACGTGCCGCACATTGTTGGCTACCAGTGCTCGGGCGTCGTGGTCGCAGTTGGGGACAACGTGACGAAATTCGCGGTTGGTGACCGTGTCGTAACAACCGGCGTCGATGGATCGCACGCCGAGTTGC
>CAJCJA010000051.1 GCA_903970515.1 Candidatus Saccharibacteria bacterium CG_4_10_14_0_2_um_filter_52_9 | reverse complement strand
GCCAGCACCGATCTTCCCTCGCCCTACAGCGGTGACGTCACGAGTATCAGCTGCGTCAGCGCCACGAGTTGTACCGCCGTTGGCTATGACCCCGGGAATACGTCGGGATTTTTCAGTGTCGACACTTCGGGAACGTGGTCGACGCCGCTCGACCTCTACTCACCAACCTTTGACGGAACGCTGAACGCCGTCAGTTGCGTTGATGCGACTGACTGTACGGCGGTGGGTTACGACGACGCGTTGGATAAGCCGTGGTACATCGAAGAGTCGGGGGGTAGTTGGGCGGGAAGCTCCGACTTCGGCACGACTTTGGCGAGTCCTGGCCTCAACGGTGACTTGAACGCCGTCAGTTGCGTTGACGCGACCGATTGCACCGCGGTGGGCTACGACTCGAGCGATGATGAGCCGTACTACGTCCAAGAAGTTGCGAGCGTGTGGTTGGCCCCCGTGGACATCGCCGTGTCGGGGTCGGCGGGCGTGTTCCTGGGTGTGAGTTGCACGTCAGCAAATGATTGCACGGCTGTCGGTGACGTGACCACGACGGGCGACGAGGCGATCTACGTCACCGAAACCGCCGGCGTGTGGAGTTCAGCGCACGACATTGCGAGCGTTCACACGAACGGGCTCTTCAATGGCGTGAGTTGTACCGACGCCTCGGACTGCACCGCGGTTGGTGAGGATCAAGTCGACGGACAAGCAATGTACGCGAGCGACTTCGCCGGCGCGTGGGCGACTACCGCGACCGAGATCGACACGACCGGTATCACGGGTTCCTTTTATGGCGTGAGTTGTCCCGACGCGACGCATTGCGTTGCCGTAGGGGCCGACGACGGTACGCAACAACCTTTCTACGACGCCTTGACGCCGTCGGCTGGCACGACGACCACGGCGCGAGCCCCGTACGCGAGCACGACGTCGACCACGTCAAGCACCACGACCACGTTGCCGACGTCGACGACGACTACCACGACCACGATGCCTGAGGTGCATCACGCGATACGTCTCGACGTGTACTTTCCCACCGGGGGCGCGATCGTCGACGCCCACGACAATCGACTCCTCAGTGAGTTCGTGCGCGGCATGATGATCGGAAAATGGCGAACGATCGAGGTGACGGGATTCTCCTCGCCTCAAGGTACGAATGCGCACAACGTAATCTTGAGCCAGGAACGCGCCCACGACACCACGGTTGCGCTACGTCAGATTCTTCGCGACGACCACGTAGGCGGCATTTCCATACGGTCGATCACTGGTGGCGTGCGCACGCTAGCCAATCATCTGGCCGACCAAGTAGCCTTTGCGGTAACGCCGTAAGGGTAGAAAGAATTTGGGCGGCGATCGAGTGGTCAACTTTCTCGAGCGCATAGACTTGTCGTCGTGACTACCGTCCAAACATTTGACATCCTGACGCTGACTGATGACGCTCGAAACGTCGTACTGGACGCGCTGCAGAACGAAGAACAAAGCGAGTCGTTGGCCTTATGGGTCGAGGTGACGGGCACGCGAGGCGCCGGATACTCCTACGACCTCTTCTTCTCTGACCGCGCTGACGCGCCCGAAGGCGCCGCGATCGGCAACGACGGCGACATCACGATCGTCATACCCAAGAGCAGTATCGACCGGCTCCGGGGAAGTCGACTTGAGTTCGCGAGTGAAGGCGGCGGGGGACTCGTTCTAGTGAATCCCAACGTCCCCACCTCCGAAGAACTGAATCCTGGCGTGCCGGCGGACATCCTCGCCCTCGGTATCGAAGGACCAATGGGCGTGCTCGCGACGACTGTGCTCGAACAGAACATCAACCCCTCGATCGCGTCGCACGGCGGTCGCGCGGACTTGGTCGCGATGGACGAGGAAAAGAAGGTCGCCTACATCAAGATGTCGGGCGGGTGCCAAGGTTGCGCGATGAGTCGCATGACCCTTTCCCAAGGCATTGAAACGACACTTCGCGAAGCGATTCCTGAGCTCACGCAGGTCCTCGACGTGACCGACCATGCTTCGGGCGTCAATCCCTTTTATTCGAACGAGTCCTGAACCTCCGTCAGCCTAGAATTAGGGGATGTTGCGCTTCCTGACGGCGGGCGAGAGCCACGGTCCGTCGCTCACGGTCATTGTCGAAGGACTTCCCGCGGGACTCGCCATAAGCGAAGCGTGGATCGGTGACGAACTCGCTCGGCGTCGTTTGGGCTACGGACGCGGACCTCGTATGCGTTTCGAGCGCGATGAACTTCGCCTGATTGGTGGCATCCGCCACGGCCGCACCCTCGGCTCGCCCATCGCCATCGAGATATTGAATTCCGAATGGCCCAAGTGGGAACAAGAGATGTCGGCGGCACCCGGAACGCCCAGCAACAAGTTGACGAAGCCTCGTCCCGGTCACGCCGATTTGGCCGGGATGCAGAAGTACGCGTTCGACGATGCCCGCGACGTCCTCGAGCGTGCCAGCGCCCGCGAAACCGCGGCGCGCGTCGCCGCGGGCGCACTCGCGAAGGCACTGCTCGGCGCCATCGATGTGCGGATCGTGAGTCACGTCGTGCGCATTGGCCAGGTGGCGGCACCCGAGGGCGTTCGTCCAGGCCCCAACGACCTTGACGCCGTCGACAGTTCAGAAGTTCGATGTTTCGACCCTGACGCGGCCGCGGCAATGATCCTCGAGATCAAGGCGGCGGCGAAGGAGGGCGACTCGCTCGGTGGGATCGTCGAGGTGATCGCCTACGACGTGCCGGTGGGACTGGGGAGCTACGTGCACTGGGACCGGAAACTTGACGGCTTGATTGCGGGAGCGCTCATGAGCATCCAAGCAGTCAAGGCCGTCGAGATTGGCGACGGCATGATCCAAGCGTCGCAGCGCGGCAGCGTCGCTCACGACGCGATTGCCGTGGATGCGGCCTTCACCAAGGGCGGAGGATTCGTTCGTCGCACGGACCACGCCGGCGGTCTCGAAGGCGGCATGACGTCGGGCGCCCCCGTGATCGCCAAGGTTGCGATGAAGCCGCTCGCGACGCTGAATCGACCGGTGCTTGAGACCGTGGATGTCGCGACGGGCGAATCAGCCGTGTCGTTCAAGGAGCGTACCGACGTGACGGCCGTGCCAGCACTGGGCGTGGTCACCGAAGCGATGTTGTCACTCGTGTTGGCGAACGAGGCCCTACGTAAGTTTGGCGGGGACTCCGTCGAGGAATTCGTCCGAAATCATTCGAGCTACGTCGCCAATCTTGGTTCGACGTCCTCGCGCGCCATTCCTGAATAGTCATGGCGCGCCTCGTACTGGTCGGGCTCCCGGGGACAGGAAAGACGACCCTCGCGCGCGAACTCGCTCAACGTTGGCACATCGAGGCCGTCGACACTGATGAATTGCTCGTCGCGACGACGGGACGAGCGGTCGCCGATCTTCTTCGTGAGGACGGCGAGGCGACGTTTCGACGTCTGGAAGCCAACGTATTAGACGATGCGCTTCGTGACGACGTGGTCGTATCAACCGGCGGAGGCATCGTCGTACTGCCCGAGTCGCGAGACGAGCTCGCGAAGGTCACCACGCTGTGGATTGACTGTGATGACGACATCATCGTAGAAAGGGTGCGAGGCGGTGATCGTCCACTGCTGGGTGACGACCCCCTGGAAGCTCTGGGTCAACTACGTGCGGCTCGAACGACGTGGTACGAACAAGTCTCGCGCGCTCGAATCGAATCCTCGGGTTCACTCGAAGAGGTGGCGGACCACGTCGAAAAGGAACTGATGAGGATTACGTCGTGAAGGTCAACGTGGCGTTGGGATCGAACGCGTACGACGTCACCATCGGTCCCGGTGCTCGTCACGAACTTGGCGCGATCCTTGAGCAGGCCTGTGCTGGTTATCAGTCGTGCGTCATCGTCACGTCGAAGGAATTGCGGGGCCAGGCGTGGTTCGACATCGATCATCGAAATGATGCGACGGTCCTCGAAGTACCCGAGGGTGAAGGCGCAAAATCATTCGAATCCCTGGCGGTGCTCTGTGAGCAGCTCGCAGCGTTGAAAGTCTCTCGTCGCGACGTCATCGTCTCGGTGGGAGGCGGAGCGCTCAGCGACGTGTGTGGCTTCGCGGCGGCGGTGTACTTGCGCGGTATCAAGGTGATCCACATCCCGACGACGCTGGTGGGACAAGTGGACGCCGCTATAGGCGGTAAGACCGCCATCAACCTCGGCGCGGGAAAGAATCTGGTAGGCGCGTTCCATCAGCCGGTTGCGGTGTTGTGTGATTCCGAGACGCTCGAGACATTGCCGGAGCGAGAGCGGCGCTCGGGCTTTGGCGAGGTCGCCAAGTGCTGGCTGCTCGAGGACCGTCGATCGAGCGCGCTCGCGTCGGCGTCGCTCGATGAATTAATTCTGTTGTCTGTCACTTTGAAGGCCCGGATCGTCGCGGCTGACGAATTTGAGTCTGGGGAACGGGCGTTGCTGAACTACGGTCACACGCTCGCGCACGCGCTCGAGGTACTGGCCCTTTCGCGAGACCCCGATATGCTGCGTCACGGCGAGGCGGTCGGCGTAGGGTTGGCCTTCGCCGCGCGGCTCGCCTTCGCCCTGGGACGTATCGACGAATCGGAAGTCGCGAATCACGACGAAGTGCTGTCCTACTTCGAACTTCCGACCACGGTGCCACAGGAGTTTTCTACGAGGTCCATTGTCGATGCGATGGGGCATGATAAGAAGGCGCACCACGACCTGACCTTCGTCTTGGCGGGCGAGAATGGTTTTGAGGTGGTTCGAGGAGTGGAGCAAGGACTCGTGGCACAAGTACTAGATGAATTTCGAGCGGAGCGATGAGCAAAGAGATCCTGTTGCTGTCGGGACCGAACCTCGATCAACTCGGTTCGCGAAGTCCGGAGATTTACGGTACCGAGACGCTCGAGGCGCACGTGCAGCGCTTTCGTGAGGGAGCTGAAAGCTTCGGATTCACGGTTCGTCACGTGCAATCGAATTTCGAAGGCGCTTTGATCGAAGAGCTGCACGCCGCTCGAGGAAGGGCATCCGCCGTCGTCATCAACGCCGGTGCCCTGACGCATTCATCGTGGGCACTCGCCGACGCGCTCGACATGTTCGAAGGCGTCAAGGTGGAGATTCACATCTCGAATCCCGCGGCGCGAGAACCGTGGCGTCACGTGAGCACGCTCGCGCCCGTCGTCAACGGATCGATTGCGGGATTCGGCGCGGCGAGTTACGACCTCGCCCTCGACGCCGTGCGGCGCCTGCTAGGTGACTCGTAGTCGGCGCTTGCCTAGAATGGGCAACGCGACTTTCTCGAAAGGTTTTGGCCCATGGCGGCAATCTCGACATCTGACATCAGGAACGGCATCACGATCAAACTCGATGATGCGCTCTACACGATCATTGAATTCCAGCACGTCAAGCCCGGCAAGGGTGGGGCGTTCGTACGCACGAAACTGCGCAACGCTCGATCCGGTGCGGTGATCGAGCGAACGTATCGATCGGACGAACGCCTCGAACAAGCGATCATTGACAAGCGCGACACGCAGTATCTCTATCGCGATGGTGATGACTACATCTTCATGGACCAGTCCACGTACGATCAGGTGCCGGTATCGTCGAAGAATTTGGGCGACGCGACGAACTTTCTCAAGGAAACTGGCAAGGCGATGTTGATCTTGCACGACGACGAGATCATTGGCGTGGAGTTGCCGGCATCGGTCGAACTGACGATTGCCGACACCGAGCCTGGCATCCAAGGCGACCGAGTGTCGGGGGCCCGCAAGCCGGCGACGCTGGAGACGGGATTCGTCGTGCAAGTGCCACTATTCGTTGGTCCGGGTGAAGTGATAAAGGTGGACACTCGAACGGGCGAATACATGACGCGAGCGTGACGTGAGCGAGCTCGGTCAACAGCGCCACCGCGCACGCGAGCGGGCTCTCGAGATCCTCTACGAGGCGACTATCAAGGAACGGCCGGTTGAGGAGATTTTGCAAGGTCTCGCATTGGCGCCTGACGAGTACACCGTGCAACTCGTCACGTCCACCGAGGCGCACCGTCACGAGGCGGAAGCCCTCATTGAGGAGTTCGCCCAGGACTGGACCATCGAGCGCCTGGCCGTCGTCGATCGCATCATCATGACGCTGGCGATTGGTGAGATGTTTCTCATCGATTCACCTCCTGTTGCCGTAATTCTTGACGAAGCCGTGGAGCTCGCGAAGACATTCTCGACGGACGCGTCGGCGAGTTTCGTAAACGGTGTGCTGTCGTCGTGCGCGAGTCGCCTCGCGAAGTTGTAAGCAAGGCTTCTGCGCACCTCGCGACATTTTGAACGTCGAGCCGATACTTGGCCTCCGTGCGCCCGACGTCTGCTCGGAGGTGTGACTCCAAGCCCCTGACGCGATCTGACGTTTCGCGGCGTTGTGACCAATGCCTTCGTGACTCAATCCAAAGATTTCTCTTATGTAAACATTTGTCATGGTTATGAATCTCTGAATATTCCCGTTAAATTCGGTTTCGAACCTTATGTCGATGCAAAACCGCGAGGAGCACGCCATGTCAACGGGGGGAAGACTAGTCACCGTCATCGCCGCTTTTTTGGTGGCCGTAGCACTTGTGGTCATCGGCGTCGCGGTGTACTTAACGCCCGGTGTTCCCGGAGGTGTCGTGAACTTTACGAAGGCGCAACCGGCAGGGTCGCCCGTGAATCTCACTGTCCAAACCGTCGGGGCAATTGGTTTCGGCGCGCATCCCACGTGGGTGTCGTACTTGGTGAAGGATCCCCAAGGCAAGTGGATTCATGACACGACGTGGGAGTTGCCGGCCCACACGTTGATCGACATGACCGTCTATCAATACGATTCGGGAAGTCCACTGCGAAACCAGGAGTGGGGACAGGTACAAGGAACGATTGGCGACTCCGCCACACTTAATGGCAAAAGTTTTTCGGTCTATAACTCCAACACCGGCAATGGAGTAGGGCACACCTTCGCGATTCCTTCCTTGAACTTGAGCGTGCCATTGATTGGCAACAGCTCGACCGCGACACTTTGTGGCGAGGCCCCGTGTCACACGAACTCGGCGCACAACATCATCAAGTTCAGTTTCATGACTCCGGGTGCTGGTAATTACTCGTGGCAGTGCTTCGTACCCTGCGGTCTTGGCTACTTGTATGGCAATGGTGGCCCCATGTCGACGCAGAATTACATGGGCGGTTTCCTTCAGGTGGTGGCGCAATAATGACGTCCGAGCAACCAACGCAATCTGATCCGCGCCACCTTCGTCGCATCGGCATCATCTGGGTCGTCCTCTCGATCGTGGGCGACATCCTCTTCTGGTTCTTGGTGGGACCGCACATCCCGCCAGGGCGGATGACGTCCTCGGCGTCGTCGGACCAATTCGACTTCAACATTCTCATGGAGATGGCGTTGCCAGTGCTCTTTGGCATCTGGGTGTTCTTTGGGTACTGCTTCGTCACCTGGCGCGCGAAGCGAAAGGGTGTCGCCGAACCTAAAGGTGGCGCGGCGGCGAGGTCGAATCTTCGAGCGCAGGTGTGGTGGATCACGGTGTCAACCGTGCTGGTACTCTTCCTCGCCGGATTCGGCACCATTGAATTGATCGCCGGCGATGGTTCCGGCGGTGGTGAAGGACCCAATCCAGTATGGGAGCCGACGGGGGCCGTGCAGGCAGAAACGGCTGCGCTGACTTCGTCGGCGTCGTGGACTCCTGGTACGAACCATGTGCTCGTGGTACAGGTGATTGCACAACAATGGAAGTTCACCTATCGCTACCCGCAGTTCGGCGGGTTTGAGACGCCACAACTCATTTTGCCCGACCACACGTCGATTGCGTTCAACGTGACTTCGTTGGACGTCATCCATAGTTTCTGGGCGTACCAGCTTGAAGTGAAGGCCGACGCGAACCCGCAGGAGAACAACGTCGCGTTCACGACGACGGATCAAACAGGTGACTTCACCGTGCGCTGCAGCGAACTCTGTGGGCTTTGGCACGGCGCGATGTATAACTACGGCAAAGTCGTCTCGACCACATCGTTTGAGAACTGGGCGACGACGACGGAGAGTGCCAATGCCGCCAATACGAAGAACCTCGCCCCATTCGCGTGGACGTACGTGCCCGACGCGAACGGCGCCTCGGGTGGCTTCTACCCCGATGGCACGGTGACGCCGTACAGCACGGTCGAAACCTATGGTGCAAAGCAACCAGCCTCATGAACTGCCTGAGGTTAACGAACTGTGCGAACGTGACCACGATAGAAACGGAGACGGGGCGATGACCATAAGCGCCGAACGACCACTGAAGAGTGCGCCGGAAGATGCGATCGCGCACTCGCACCCGCATCGAGTCAGTTGGACGGAACGTCCAGGGTGGCTAAGCCAGCATCTGGGCACCGCGATTATTGGCGGGATTCTGGGTTACGTTTTCGGGCACTGGCTGGGCAACTACATCACCGGTGCGTATCCGTACAACGCAAACAGCGGGCAGAATTCATCTGCCGACGCGCTGGCATTAATTTTTGGCGTCGTTGGTTGGCTGCTCGGCATTGGTGCCCTCAATTACCCGTTCGCGAAGATGGTGGGTAAAGAGCCCAAGCACGAGACCCCGATCGAAGGTTGGACCAAGTATTTCCGCTACACCCTTGATCACAAAGTCGTGGGTAAGCAGTACATCGTTGGCGTTCTCTTGTTCTTGTTCACTGGTGGTCTACTCGCGATGGCTATTCGCACGGAACTACTCAACCCGACGACCCACGTGTTCGGGCCAGGCACGTACATCGATATCGTCAGCGAGCACGGCACGATCATGATGATGATGGCGACGTCGGTCATCATTGGTCCGATTGGGAACTACTTCGTACCACTCATGATCGGTTCGCGAAGAATGGCGTTCCCGCGGATCGAAGCGTTCAGCTTCTGGGTGTTCATCGCTGGCTATGGCGTGATCTTCTCAGCGCTTCCCTACGGAGGGTTCCCGACCGGTTGGACTGGCTACGCGCCCTTGCAGACTCAAGCCGGGCCAGGCATGATTTCCTACCTCCTCGGGTTCGCAGTGATCGGCCTCGGCATGATGGCAGCGGGGTTCAACATCGCCGCCACCATCATCAACTATCGGGCGCCTGGAATGTCGTGGAGCCGCCTGCCGATTTTCATTTGGGCAGTACTCGCGACCGCCGCTCTACTGACGCTCGCCACGCCGACGCTGTTCGCGGCCGGACTGTTCGGCGTCCTCGACAAGACGGTGCAAACGGCGTTCTACGTCACCGAGCATGGCGGAAGTTCGTATCTATGGCAGAACTTGTTCTGGTTCTTCGGCCATCCTGAGGTGTACATCATGGCGTTGCCCGGCTTTGGCGTCGTCGCGGAGATACTGCCGGTATTCACGAGAAAACCTCTCTTCGCCTACAAGATTGCCGCAGCGGGAATGATCGGCGTGGCGTTGTTATCGTTCTTCGTGTGGCAACACCACCTCTTCCAAAGTGGCATCAACCCCGACATGCGTCCACTGTTCATGCTGACGACAGAATTGATCTCGCTGCCGACGGGATTCATATTTCTCGTAGGAATGGGCACGCTCTATAGAGCGAAGATCAGATTTGAAGTGCCGATGCTCTTCGCCTTATCGGTCTTCTTCAACTTTCTCATTGGCGGCGTGACGGGCGTGTTCCTCTCGGACGTTCCGGTCAACGTAACGGTGCACGGAGGATTCTTCGTGCTCTCGCATTTCCATTACACCATCATGGGTGGACTGCTCTTCGCGTTCATGGCGGGTCTCTATTACTGGCTCCCGAAGATGACCGGCAAGATGATGAACAAGAAATTGGGACTTTGGCACTTCTGGACGATGTTCGTCTTCTTTAATTTGACGTTTTTCCCGATGTTCATCATCGGGCTGCTCGGTCAACCGCGTCGCGTGTTCACCTACGCGAGGAATCTGGAGACCTGGAACGACTTCTCGTCCATCAGTGCGTTCCTTCTGGGGTTTTCTTTCTTGATCTTCTTCGCGAACTTGATGTGGTCGATGTACATCAAGCCCACGCCAGCGCCGGCGAACCCATGGGATTCTCTCGGCCTGGAGTGGCAGACGGCCAACCCGGTTCCCCTGTACAACTTTGAACGTATTCCGGTGATTATGAGCGATCCGTATCACTACAGCGAAGAGGGCGCGCCCGCTCTCGCCGACCTCGGCGACAGCGTGAAACGTCCAGTCAGCACCGGCGCGACAACGCCCAAGTCCTAGATAGGGAATTGAGAATGTCAGACACCTCGAAGAATCCACAAGAGATCACCGAGACTCCCGAAGAGATTGAATACGAGCTGCGTGGTCAGATTGGATCGATCTGGTCGGGTGGGCGACTGTTCATTGGTATGTACGCGTTTCTCCTTGCGTCATTGGCTTTCGCGTACTTCTATCTTCGAGCCGCGAACAACGGGTTACTGTGGCGCCCACACAACGTCACCGCGCCCACGGCGTACGGATGGACGATCTACTCCTTGTGTCTACTGACGGCGTTGCTCGCGCTCTTTGGCGAGCGACGACTTCGTCGAGGAAGCGTCGCGGACTGGCAGGTGGCGGGTTGGGTTGGTGTCGCGTGTGGACTCGGCGCGTTGGGGGCCCAGATCTGGGAATTCACCGCCGTACCGTTCTATCCCGGTTCGAGCGGTTACGCCTCGACGTTCATTGGTTGGTCGGTCATCAACATTGGCACGATCGCCATAGGCACCTATTGGCTCGAGACCACGCTCGCACGGTCGTTGCGCATGCAAAGAGAATCAGGTCATGCGAAGCCGGAGTTGGCGATGGACGCCTCGGCTCGCCTGTTTCGGGCGAACGTGTCCTCGATGACCTATTTCTGGGGATTCATTGCGCTGAGTGGATTTCTCTTTCTCGCGATGTTCTACCTGCTGTAAATCAGGGTTGCAATAACTAGGATTCGAAGTCGTAGGACAATCTTGAAGTTCGAAGGCCACGGTTGGAGGTGACGATGCAAGCCGTTGATACGTTCATTGGATCACAGGTGCTGACGACGGCAATTCCTCTCGGCGTCTTCTTTGCCGTGGTGCTGTGGGTTTTCTTCCAGCGCAAGTCAACCGAGTGACGCAGGACGCACCACCCGCCGTCGCGACCGATTCGAAGAGAAGTCTCCGCTCTGTTTTGGCCATACTCGCCGCGTTGCTGTGGTTGCTGTGTTACCTTCCTCCGTTCTGGGGTTGGTTCGCGCGTTTCGAATACGTGCAAGCACTCGAGTTCCTCTCATTTTCCATTCTGATTCCGGCGCTGCTGGCGATTGGTGCACCCTGGCACTGGACGGGGCTGGCGTCCTCGCGGGCAACCCGGGAACTCGATGACGACGGGCACGTCATCGCTGTCGTGCGTCTTCGGCCCTTCGACCGGCACGCGATCACGCGCACGACGCAGGAAAGTAACCGTCGCGCCGGCGTCTTGATGTTCGCATTTCTCACGGTGCTCATCTTCTGGCGCGCTGCACCCGTGGTTGACTTCACCGTCCGACATCGTCTGGTCGAGATTGTTGAATCGTTGAGCTTGATTGGTGTAGGACTCGCGTTGTGGCTCGACCTCGTCGACTCGCCACCACTCTCGCCGGGCACCACCCGTCCCTACCGCATTGGCATGGCGACTATTGCCATGTGGGTGGTGTGGATTCTCGCGTACCTCGACGCGATGTCACGTTCATCGTGGTACGACGTGTTCCACCACGTTGCCGGACACGGCCTTTCGCAATCCGCGGATCAGCAGTTCACCGCGGCCGCCATGTGGTTCGTGTCTGCTGGAGCGTTTCTGCCGGTAATTTTCTGGAATTTGATGCACTGGCTGCAATCGGAAGAGAATCCGTCTGATGAGTTGCACCGCATGGTGCGCCGAGAAAAGACGTACGGGCCTTTCGGCGAGCTTTCGTAGATCCAACGTCCGAGGAAGGGTCGCTCAGGTCCCCGTCAGGTGCGGCAGTTTCGGGAGTATTGGTTTCTTGAGGGTGCCGAGGATGCTGCTCGCTTCGGCGACGTCATGGAACGCAGCCGCCCGATCCTTCGTGAGTTGCGCCTCTTCCTTGGTGAGGTTGTGAATCAAGGAGAGTTTTCCGGGGTGTTGGAAGAGATTCTGTATGTCCTCGATGGCAGCGAGGGCGTCCGACGTGACCCACGACACGACCACACTCAGCATCTGGTCGATATGCTTGCCCGCCTTCGTATCGAGGACTTGAATGTTGTTGGTTAGGTCATAGACCGCGCCGCTGGCGAACGAACACGCCGTTTGATCACCCACCAAGAGGTCGGGCACCTGGGCACGGTCCGACGTGGTTAGTTTTCCTGCGAGACTCATGTTGTAAAAGCTGAAACTCTCCTTGACGGAATAGACGCACGGGTCAATGTCGGCGTTGATTTGACCAATCGTGTCGTTCTGCGCCGTAAAGTCCTGCGACTTGGAGATGTGATTCGGCAGGTCGGTGATGACCGACACCGCAACCACGACGATGATCGCAACGGAGATTAAGAACCAAGGTCGCTTGTAAAAGACGACTTTGAAATTCGCGAGCGACGACGCTGACATCGACGCTGGTTCAAAGACCGAAGAATCAAAGGGTGGTACGTCGTCGGTCACTGGACAAGACTAATCGCGGTTTCTGCGATTCCCTTTGCGTAACGTGCGATGAAGTGTGCGCTGAGCGAGGAGACGTTTTGCTTCGAGACGTTCGCGAAGGGTGTTGCGAGAGCAACGAGCTGGCGATTCTCTCCAATGAAATAGATCTCGTTGTTGTGCGACACCTCGGTTTGCTTCGCACCCACCTTGATGCGAATGCCGTAATTTATCCATACGTGGTCTAAGCGGTGAAGGGGGCCAGTAAGAAACACCACGTTTTTCATCCCCTCAAGGTGAGGAACTTCGAGGGCGAGAGGACGAGGAGCGACGTCGACGCTTCGAGGATCCGTGTTCACGATGGCGAAGACGACCGAGCGCGCGCTCGAACCAAGTTGGGCGTGTGCCTGCTTTATCTCAGCGCCCAGCACCGGGCAGATGTCGTTACAGATCGAATTCTCGAAGAACAAGACCACGACCTTCTTACCCACGTGCGAAAGATCCCACGTACGGTCATTTTGGGTAAACAGAGTGAACGGCGGTGCGATGGCGTTGCTGATCTCCTTGAGCCCTATGAATGAGTCATCGGTCATCTCATTGACGCTTCGAACGGGTGCGAGAGTGGCGTTCGACGGGAGAAACTTCGTGGTTGCGTCCGTGACCCCGAAATTACCGAAAAAATGTTCGCCAGCCTCACCACCGAGACCAAGTACGGCGAAGGTGACGAGCAGCCACGCGACTGCCTTAGGCGGTATCGGCGATTTCGCGCCCCTGCGTCGAGTGTTGCGATCGACTGGTGCACTTAATCGAAACGCCGCCGCGCGCTCTTCCTCGCTTAACGGCGACGACGTCGTTGACGCAACGTCGGGCCCGTGATCCATCGTCAATTCGTCCCCTTGACCTTAGTTGATTCTACTGAGCGAAGCAGCGAAGTTAAAGCGACTCGCAATGGTGCGAGACGCCGCAGCTTGCTTGAGGTGAACTGAAAGTGCGGCGGTAGGGTACTCGTATGGAGCGCTCGGACGAGGCAAACCACGCTGATGCTTCTACTTCGACCGCGCGTCTCCTCGCGGGCAAAGACGCGCTGCGCGCACACCTGACGCTGATCGCGGGTCTCGCGTTGTGCGCGGCGGCGTTCTGGATTGAGCTCGGTCGCGCCGAGGGAGGTAATGAACTCAGTTGGGCTTACGTATTCGAATGGCCCCTGCTGGGCGTCTTTGGCGTCTACATGTGGTGGAATGTCCTCGATCCGCAACGTCGAGTACGAGCGAAGGCGAAAAAGAAGACGACGACACTGGCGCCGGAGTTCCACGGAATGTTGAGCGCATGGGAACAACACCAACGCGAATTGTTAGCACAGCAAAATGGGAACGAACTTCACGCACGCAAGGAGACCGACTCGACGTCATGACTTTCGTCGGGACTGAAAAATCTGCAACCGTCTGGTGGTCGTTGCCCTCTGCTATCCTTAGCAATCGGTAGTCGTGAAGCGGATCCCGTGAGGTCCGAACGACGGGAGAATCATGAGTTTTAAAAATGAACGCCAGACGCCCCCGCGCGATCTGGCGTTTCTTGCGAAGAGCCAACTGTTGAGCGCCGACGATGTGGAACGCGCTTTGCGACGAATGGCCCACGAGATCGTCGAGCGCAATCACGCGCTGGAAGATATGACGGTGATTGGCATGCAGACAGGCGGCGTAGGTTTCGCGACTCGCATGAGCGAACTCCTGAGCGATATCACCTCAACGACAACCTCACTCGGGCTCCTCGACGTTTCTTTTTACCGCGACGATCTCAATGTGAATCCCACGCCGAGAACGTCGATGACGGCAATCGACGATGATTTGACCGACCGGACGGTGATCTTGGTCGATGACGTCTTGTTCACCGGCCGGACCATTCGCGCGGCCTTGAACGCGTTATCGGATTGGGGACGACCTCGTTCAGTCCAATTGGCCGTCATGGTCGACCGCGGGCATCGTGAACTACCCATTCGGCCCGATTACGTAGGGAAAAATCTGCCCACGGCCCTGGACGAGACGATTCGCGCCACCCTTGACGGGGTGTGGATGGGAACGAAGGGCGTGTCGTGATTGCGTCGCTGCGGGGCGAAAACTTGCTGACCCTCGAGGGAGTGTCCGATGCTGCGCTGCTCGAAGTGCTCGACACCGCCGAGTCCTTTGTTGAAGTGAATCGGCGCTCGATAAAAAAGGTCCCCGCCCTCAAGGGTAAGGTCGTCGCCTCGATCTTCTTCGAGGAATCGACGCGAACGCGGCTGAGTTTCGAGACCGCCGCAAAGAGATTGTCCGCCGACGTCCTCTCGCTCGCCGTGGCATCGAGCAGCGTCAAGAAGGGGGAGTCACTTCGCGACACGACCGCCACAATTGACGCGCTCGGCATCGACGCGCTCGTCATGCGACACCAATCAAGCGGCGCGGCATTACAGGTGAGTCGTTACGTCCCCCACGTGCGAGTCATCAATGCGGGCGACGGGTTGCACCAGCATCCCACGCAAGGCCTCTTAGACGCATTCACGATTCGTCAAGTGCTCAGCGAGCGAGCCGACACCACCGGTGTCGAGTCTGGTCTGGAACTGTTCAAGGGACTGCGCGTACTGATCGTCGGTGACGTCCGTCACAGCCGGGTCGCACGCAGCGACATCGTGGCCTATTCGACGCTGGGTTGCGAAGTACGCGTTGCGGCACCGGGCACTCTGCTGCCCGCCAACATTGAGACGTGGCCCGTGACGGTGGTGTCGGACTTCGATGAAGCCCTCGAGTGGGCCGACGTGGTTGGTCTGTTGCGCTTGCAACGAGAGCGCGGTTCGGGGTCGTTCGTGCCCTCATTGGAGGAGTTCACGCAAACCTTCGGCCTCACTTTCGCTCGCGCGAAGCGTCTGCGCCCCACGACGATCATCATGCACCCCGGACCAATGAATCGTGGCGTCGAGATCGATTCAAAGGTCGCAGACTTGGCGAGCGCAGTCATCACGCGCCAAGTCACGAACGGCGTCCCGGTGCGAATGGCCGTGTTGTATCTCGCCTTAGCAAGTGTCCGAGATGGAGGTGGCTCGTGAGCTCGTTACTGGTGCGCGGAGGGCTCGTCGTGGGTCCATCCACGAGTTCCGTAGGTGACGTTCTCGTACGCGACGGCGTCATCGTCGACGTGTCGGACACCATCGCGTTGCCACCCGGTTGCTCGGAGATCGACGCACGAGGATGCTGGGTTGGCCCCGGAATGGTTGACTTGCACGCGCACCTGCGCGAACCGGGCCGAGAAGCCGCCGAGACAATTGAGAGTGGCGCCCACGCGGGCGCCATCGGTGGATTCACCGCGCTCGTGGCGATGCCCAATACGGAGCCCGCTCTCGACAACGTGGCCCTCGTGTCCTACGTCCTCGATCGAGGCACACGAACACCAATCGACGTCGCGGTCGCCGGCGCGATCACCGTGGGTCGAAAAGGCGAGTCCTTGGCTCCGATGGCGGAAATGGCAGCGTTAGGGGTACGACTTTTTACCGACGACGGCATTGGCGTCCAAGATCCCTCGGTGATGCGTAGGGCGCTGACCTACGCGCGCCCCCTCGGCGTTCGCCTCGCACAACACTGTGAAGACGAGTTGTTGGCGGCCGGTGGGTCGATGAACGAGGGGGCGTTGAGTAGCCGACTCGGACTGGTCGGGCGACCCGCGCTCGCCGAGGAGCTCATGGTGATGCGCGACATCGAACTCGTGCGACTCACCGGCGCTCCGCTTCACTTCTTGCACCTCTCGACGATTCGTTCACTAAATCTGGTCGACGCCGCACGACGCGAAGGTCTGCCCGTCACGTGTGAGGTGGCACCGCACCACCTCACGCTCGACGAGACGTCGTGCCAAGGATTTGACGCACTCTTCAAGGTCCACCCGCCGCTTCGCGCCGCGAGTGACGTGGAGGGTTTGCGCGTCGCACTTCGCTCCGGGTTGGTCGACGCCGTCGCGTCCGACCACGCGCCACACGCGCCAGAGCTTAAGGATCTCGCCTTTGACGAAGCGCCTGCGGGATTGCTCGGACTCGAGTACAGCGCGTCGCTCACGTTCGAGGCACTCGGTGGTGACGTTGATCCGGTGCAGTTCTTCTCGTTGTTGAGTCGAGGGCCGGCGCGCATTGCGCAACTACGTCGCGATGACTTGCGCGTTCGACATAGTGCGCACGGCGGCGCACTCGTTGCGGGTGACGACGCGAATCTCGTCGTCTTTGACCCGAACGCGCGATGGACCGCGTCGAATGCCACCTTGCACAGTCGAGCGACCAACAGTCCCTATGACGGACGAGCGTTAGTGGGTCAAGTTCGCTCGACCATCGCCAAGGGCACGCTCGTCGTCCACGAAGCGGAGTTGGTGTGAAGCGAACTTCCGCGGTGCTCGCTCTCGCCGATGGGACCCTCTTTGAGGGCGAAGCCTTCGGGCACCTTCCTGAGGATGGGATCAGTTCGGGTGAATTCGTCTTTAACACGGCCTTGAGTGGTTATCAAGAGGTCATCACCGATCCCAGCTACGCGGGCCAGATCATCGCCTTCACCTATCCCCACATTGGTAACTACGGTGTCACGCCACTCGATGACGAGGCCCTTCGTCCTTGGTGTGGGGGCGTCGTCGTGCGCGAACTCTCTGACGTACCTTCCAACTGGCGCTCCGTGGGCCCGCTCGAAGGATTCATGCGCCAACACCGTCTCGCGGGCATCATGGGAATCGACACGAGACGCCTGACGCGACATTTGCGCGCGCACGGAGCGCTGCCCGGCGCCTTCGGTCACGCCGAGCCCGCGTTGGTGCTCGCGAGCGCCCGCGAGGCGCGTGGGACGGATAACACCGATTACGTGTCTAGTGTCTCGACACCGGTTGCGTACGAGCGCGGGTCGGGGGACCTGCACGTCGTCGCCTTTGACTATGGCATCAAGACCACGATGGTCCAACAACTCGGCGCACGATTTCGCGTAACGGTCGTACCTTCGTCAACGAGTGCCGATGAGTTGCGCGAACTTCATCCCGACGGCGTCTTCCTCTCCAACGGACCTGGCGACCCCGCAGCGCTCGGGGCAAACTCCGCGGTGGTCGAAGAACTCATTGGTTCGGTACCGATCTTTGGCATTTGCCTGGGACACCAGTTGCTCGCCAGCGCCTTAGGTGCGACGACGTTCAAGCTCCCCTTCGGACATCACGGCAGCAACCATCCCGTCAAGGATCTTCGCACACATCGAATCGAGATCACGGCGCAAAATCACAATTATGCGGTGACGCCCGATTCTTTGGAGCGCGGCATGATCAGCCACGTCAATTTGAACGACGGGGTCATCGAAGGCATCGAGTCGCTGGATCACCGATGTTTCTCGGTGCAGTATCACCCCGAAGCGGGCCCCGGCCCTCACGACGCGCGCTATCTGTTCGATCGATTCGAAGCACTCTTGCGCACCGGGAAGCTGGAGGGCGTCTGATGCCTCGTCGAAATGACCTGCACTCGATCATGGTTATTGGTTCGGGGCCCATCGTCATTGGTCAAGCGTGTGAGTTCGACTACTCGGGAACCCAAGCGTGCCAAGTCTTGCGTGAAGAGGGCTACAAAGTAATCCTCGTGAATTCGAACCCCGCGACGATCATGACGGACCCGGCGACCGCGGATGTCACCTACGTGGAGCCTCTCGACGTCGAGGTGCTCATCGACATCCTGGAGCGAGAGCGTCCCGACGCCCTGCTGCCCACCTTGGGGGGACAGACGGCGCTCAATCTCACTATGGAACTGGTGCGCCGAGGCGTGCCGCAGCGTCTAGGCGTCGAAGTCATCGGTGCGCGTCCCGAGGCGATAGAAACTGCGGAGGACCGCGAGAAGTTCAAAGCCGCCATGGGTGACATCGGACTGCAAGTACCCGAGTCGGGATTCGCGCACGACGTGGAGAGCGCCGTCACGATCGCCGAGCGAATTGGTTGGCCCATTATCATCCGTCCGAGCTTCATCCTCGGAGGGGCTGGTACGGGCATTGCCCACAACGAGAAGGACTTTCGCCGTCTCGCCGACGAAGGCATCGTCGCCTCGCCGATTGGTGAGATTCTCGTGGAGAAATCCATCGCCGGTTGGAAGGAATATGAACTCGAGGTCATGCGCGACGTCGCTGACAATTGCGTGGTGATCTGCAGCATCGAGAACTTCGATCCGATGGGCGTGCACACCGGTGACTCAATCACCGTCGCCCCCCAACAAACGCTGTCCGACGTCGAGTACCAGGCGATGCGCGACGACGCCTTCGCGGTACTGCGTCGCGTGGGGGTGGAAACGGGAGGTTCCAACGTCCAGTTCGCGGTCAATCCCGACACGGGCGAACGCCTGGTGATTGAGATGAATCCCCGCGTGAGCCGCTCGAGCGCGCTGGCGTCCAAAGCCACCGGTTTTCCGATCGCGAAGATTGCCGCTCGTCTCGCCGTGGGCTACACGCTCGACGAGATTCGCAACGACATCACCAAGGTGACGCCCGCGAGTTTCGAACCGGTGATCGACTACGTCGTCACCAAGATCCCACGCTGGGCGTTCGAGAAGTTACCTGGGGTGATACCCGAACTCGGCACCCGCATGCAGTCCGTAGGCGAGGTGATGGCGATTGGTCGCAACTTCGCCGAATCGTTGCAAAAGGCGATCCGGTCCTTGGAGCAAGGTCGATTGGGTTTCGCGACGGGCGACTCGGAGTTCAGTGAGCTGGACCTCGAGACGTTGTGGCATCGCTGCGAGGTGGCAACCCCTGAGCGTCTCTTCGCGATGCACGAAGTGATGTGGCGAGGAGCGGACGTCGAGGAAGTGGTGCGACGAACGAAGATTGATCGCTGGTTCGTACATCAACTCGCCAGCATCATCGAACGCGAACGAGAACTGACGCGCGACCTGGATCTCACGTCGCTCGATCGTCGCGGTTGGCTGCGCGTCAAGCAATGGGGCTTTTCTGATCCCCAGATCGCGTTGTTGACGGGCACGAGCACCGAACGCGTGACTACATTACGCCGCGAGGCCGGCGTCACGACGAGCTTCAAGACCGTTGACACGTGCGCCGCAGAGTTCGATGCGTCAACGCCGTATCACTACAGCACCTACGAGGACACGAGTGAGGTCGAGATGTCCGCGCGCGATCGCGTCATCATCCTCGGTTCCGGTCCGAATCGAATTGGCCAAGGAATTGAGTTCGATTACTGCTGCGTCCACGCGTCGATGGCGCTGCGCGACATGGGGTACGAAACCGTGATGGTCAACTGCAATCCCGAGACGGTCTCAACGGACTATTCGACGTCGGACCGCTTGTACTTCGAGCCTCTGACGCCCGAGGACGTCGCTGAGGTGATCGAAGCGGAGCGCGCCGCGTGCTCGGACGGTGCCAAGGTGGTGGGCGTCATCGTCGCCCTGGGTGGTCAGACGCCGCTCAAACTCTCGCACTCCCTCGACTCCTCTCTCGTACTTGGCACATCGGTCGCCTCGATTGACGCCGCTGAAGACCGTGAGCAGTGGTCGAAGATCTGTACGAGCTTGGGACTTCGACAACCTCCCGGCGACGTCGCGCTGAGTCTGTCCGAAGCCAAGGCGATCGTCAAGCGCATTGGTTATCCCGTACTCGTGCGCCCGAGCTACGTCCTTGGTGGTCGCGCCATGGAGATCGTCTACGACGACGCCGCCCTCGAACGGGTCATGAAGGACTTGACGAGCGAGCACGGCTCGCTGGCTCGTGAAGGGGGGGTCTCGAAGAGTCGCCCCATCCTTCTCGATAGCTTCCTCGAGGACGCCATCGAAGTTGACGTCGATGCGGTGCGTGACGCGACGGGTGAGGTGTTCGTGGCGGGGATCATGGAGCACGTCGAAGAGGCGGGCGTGCACTCGGGCGATTCCGCCTGTGCCTTGCCGCCCCAGTCGCTCAGCGCGCACGTGCTCGCGACGTTAGATGACTACACGCGAAAGATTGCGACGTCGCTCGAGGTACGGGGTCTCATCAACGTGCAGTACGCGGTCAAGAACGAAGAGGTCTATGTGCTCGAAGCGAATCCGCGCGCGAGCCGCACCGTGCCATTCGTCGCGAAGGCGACCGGCGTGGCACTCGCCCAGGTGGCGGTGCGCGTGACGATGGGCGAATCACTGGCGCAACTGCGCGAGGCGGGCATGGTGCCAACGACGACGCCCGTTCCGAACTACGTCAGTGTGAAAGAGGCGGTGCTTCCCTTCAGTCGTTTTCCAGGGGTCGATACGGTGCTCGGTCCCGAGATGCGCTCCACCGGCGAAGTGATGGGCATCGGTGAGAGTTTCGGGATTGCCTTCGCGAAGGCGCAACTCGCCGCCGGCACGAGGCTTCCTGACGTGGGACAAGTCTTCATGTCGCTCGCTGATCGAGACAAGGTGGCGGGACTCGCCCTCGCGCGCGAATTCGTGGCGCTCGGTTTTCGCATCGCCGCCACCATCGGGACAGCAGGATTCTTACGCAGTAATGAAGTGCCGGTCGAAACCCTCGTGGGCAAGATCGGCGTCGCCGAGCTCGGAGCGGACGCCGTGTCAATGCTCGCGTCGGGTCACGTGCAACTCGTCGTCAACACACCGTCGGGCAGCGGCGCGCGCGTGGACGGCGCCGAGATTCGCACCGCCTGCATCGTGCACGCCGTCCCTTGTCTCACCACGTTGTCGGCGGGCTTCGCCGCGGCGCTGGGCATCGCCGACACGCGGGCTCGAGGGTGGCGGGTTCGTTCACTACAGGAACTGCATCGATGAGAGTTGACCTCTCCACCCCGGTGGGCGACGTCGAACTGCGATCGCCGGTGTTGACGGCCGCGGGCACGTCGGGTTACGGTGACGAACTCGCGGCGTACGGCGACCTCGCCGCGTTGGGCGCCGTCGTCGTCAAGTCGCTCGCCAGTTATCCCTGGGAAGGCAATCCCGCGCCACGAGTTTCCTCTTCGGGGATGCACATGTTGAACTCCGTGGGCTTAACGGGTCCGGGCGTCGAAGCATGGCGAGCGACGTATCTTGGCGCGCTCGAAGCTCGAGGTGCCAAAGTGGTGGGCTCAATTTGGGGACGTAGCGTCACCGAGTACAAGGACGCCGCTCGTGCCATGAAAGGGGCCAACGTCGTCGCGCTCGAAGTGAACGCGAGTTGTCCCAATCTCGAGAACCGTTCGTCAATGTTCGCTCACTCAGCGAGTGCCACTCGAGCGATTGTGAGCGCGTCGAAGGTCGCAGGTCTACCGCTTTGGGTGAAGCTGAGTCCCAACACTCCCGACTTGATCGAGATTGCCGGTGCCGCCATCAAGGCGGGCGCGTCGGCGCTGGTGCTCGTGAACACCGTCTTGGGTCTCGGCATCGACATCGAGCATCGTCGCACGTCGCTCGCGAGCGGCGGCGGTGGCGTGAGTGGCCCGGGGATCTTGCCGGTGTCGTTGCGCGCCGTCTTCGATTGTCGCGCTGCGTACCCCGACGCCGCGATCGTGGGGGTCGGAGGGATCACGAGCGGTGAGGATGCCGTGGCGATGTTGATGGCGGGCGCCAACGCGGTCGAAGTAGGAACGGCGAGTTTCGCCAATCCTCGTGCCGCGTGGTTGGTTCAGCGGGGGATCGAGAAGTGGATGCGACGACACCGCGTCGCGTACGTGACTGATTTGGTGGGGGTGGCTCATGGATGAGAATTTTGGTGTGCGATTACAAGAGCATCTGCGCGAACGCGGACCACTGTGCGTGGGAATTGATCCCAGCAAGGAGATGATCGAGTCGTGGGGTAGGGGTGACAACGTCGAGAGTCTCGAATACTTCTCGCTCGCGGTTCTCGAAGCGGTGCTCGATACCGTCGCCGTCATCAAACCTCAAGTGGCGTTTTTCGAACGATTCGGATCAGAAGGCGTGCGAGTGCTCGAGCGGGTCATGAGCGACGCCCGCGACGCGCACGTCATGATCGTCGCTGACGCCAAACGCGGGGACGTCGGTTCGACCAACGTTGGTTACGCGCAAGCGTGGCTCGACGACGCGTCACCTCTTCGAAGTGACGCGGTGACCGCGAGTCCGTATCTGGGCGTTGAGTCACTCGCACCGATGTTGGACAAAGCACAAGCGAGCGGACGCGGCGTCTTCGTGCTCACCGCGACGTCGAACGCGGAAGGTCGCATGATTCAAGATGCACGAACGCGCGATAACGAGACCGTGGAGGACTTTGTCCTCGGCGCGGTGCGCGCGCGCAACGCGAACTTCGATGGCCTTGGTCCCTTCGGCGCGGTCCTCGGTGCGACGAGGGACCGACCGAGTTTTGACCTCACCACGTTGAGGGGACCGTTCTTGGTGCCCGGTGTTGGGTTTCAGGGTGCCACCCCCGAGAACGTGGCAAGAATCTTTGACCGTTGCACGCCCGGGACGGTGCTGCCGAGCGTGTCACGGGCCATATTGCAGGCGGGTCCCGAGCGTTCGGCGCTGCGCGACGCCGCACGTCGGTGGCGCGACGATTTAAGTGAAGTCTTGACCTGAGCCAAAGCGCGAGAACAGGAGTATTCTGACGTCGTGACACCAACGCCGCCCGCTCTCACGCACGAACAGCGCGTGGAAGCGTCGCGCCTAGCGGTGGCGAATCGCCGGCGTCGCGCGGAAGTGAAGCGTCAGGTGAAGTCCGGTGAGCTCTCCCTTGAGGAACTCTTCGAGCTCGCCGAGCGCGAAGAGTGTGTCGCCCAAATGCGCGCCTACGACCTCATCAGTGCGCTGCCCGCGATTGGTGAAGTGAAGGCCGAGCGAATCATGAAGAGCGCGTCCATTGCTCAGACGCGTCGTATTCGTGGTCTCGGACCAAAGCAGCGTGCCGAACTGTTTCGAGCTCTTGTCCGCTGAACCACTAATTGTCGTTCTCATTGGTCCCGGCGGCGTAGGTAAAGGATCCATTGCCCGTGCGCTCGTCGAACACGACGAACGGCTGTGGCTGAGCCGCAGTTGGACTACCCGGCCCCGACGCGCTAATGAGAATGGCTCCGAATATCATTTCGTCGATCGCGCGACCTTTGAGCGCGCCATTGACGAGCACCGTTTCCTCGAGTGGGCCGATTTCCATGGCAACCTCTACGGCACGCCTCTGCCCGATGCGGACGGCAAGGACGTTCTCTTGGAGATCGAAGTCCAGGGTGCCGGGCAGGTTCGCGCCGAACACCCTGACGCGGTCGTGATTCTGATCTTGGCGCCTTCTATGGACCAATTGGAGCAACGACTTCGCTCTCGAGGTGACAGCGAGGAGCACGTGCGACTGCGTTTGTCCAGCACCCCCAAGGAACTCGCACGGGGACACGAGCTAGCGTCGTTCGAGGTTACGAATGACGACCTGGAGAGGGCGACGAAGGAAATACTCTCTATACTGGAAGAACTCCGCCAGCAACGGCGAAACCCCTCTGCAAAGGATTAGGACCCATGGCCGAACGCCCCACTTTGGTTGATCCACCCATCGAAACGCTGCTCCGCAAGGTCGGCGACTCAAAATTCACCTTGGTCGCCGTGTCCGCTATTCGCGCACGCGAGATTAACGAGTATTACAACGGCCTCGGCTCAGGGCACGGGGCGCTCATCCCACCCCAAGTGACGTCGATGTCGAACAAGTCGTTGTCGCTCGCGATGGAAGAGTTGTACCAGGGCAAGCTCGAGTTCCACCGCCCCACGCCCGACGAAATCGAGAACGAGCGTCTCCAGGCCGAAGCATTGGAACAGGCTCGCCAGGACGCGAACAACGACCTGGACGCCTTCACCGATGCCCTCCGCGACGCCTGATTCGTCGTCACCTCGCATTGTCCTAGGTGTCAGCGGCGGGATCGCCGCCTACAAGTCGGTTGAACTCCTTCGCCTCTTGAGAGACGCCGGCTACTTCGTCTCTCCCGTGCTCACTCCCGACGCGACCAGATTCGTGGGCGCGGTGACCTTTTCGGCGCTCGCGAGCGAACCGGCGCGTACGTCGCTCTACGGCGATGCGAGCACACCGATTCCTCACACGTATCTCGGTCAACACGCGGACCTCATCGTCGTCGCTCCGGCGACGGCCCACGTCATTGCTCGCTACGCACACGGACTCGGCGACGATCTGTTACTCGCGACGTTGCTCGCGACCAGAGCGCCAGTGCTGTTGTGTCCAGCGATGCACACCGAGATGTGGGAGCAGCCCTCGGTACAGGAGAACCTTGCGACACTTCGCCGAAGAGGCGTCCTCGTGCTCGAACCCGACGTCGGTGCACTCGCTGGAGGTGACGTCGGATCAGGCCGGATGCCCGAACCCGGCACGATTTTTGATCTCGTCGAACGCATCGTCAAGGGTTATCGGGGCGCGTTGACGGGACGACGAGTGCTCGTCACGGCGGGAGGAACTCGCGAAGCGATCGATCCCGTACGTGTGATTTCCAATCGCTCCTCGGGGCGCCAAGGCTACGCCCTCGCCGAGACGGCGTACCGCATGGGCGCCGACGTCACGCTGATCTCGACCGTCGATCGGGCTCTCGCGCTCGACGTCGTACGAGGTGTGCAAGTCGTCAAGGTCCAGAGCGCTCAAGAAATGCACGACGAAGTGATGTCGCGGACTTCGGAGAGTGACGTCGTGATCATGGCCGCCGCCGTTGCTGATTTCACGCTCAAGGCGTCGAAGGAGAAACTGAAAAAGGACCAAGGACCGCCCGCGTTGGATTTTGAGCCTACGGTCGATATTTTGACCGACCTCGTCGCGAAGCGATCCACGGGTCAACTCATCGTAGGTTTCGCCGCCGAGACTGAGAACGTGGAGACGAACGCCCGCGAGAAGCTTCGTCGCAAGGGTGTCGATCTACTCGTCGTCAATGACGTCAGTGCGCCACGCGTGGGCTTTGAACACCCCACCAATGAAGTGACGTTATTTGACCGCTTCGCCAAGGAACAAACAATCTCGCTGCGCTCGAAAGAAGCAATTTCGTATGAGATCTTGACTAGGGTTGTTTCATTGTTATCTCAAGGAGCATCATGAGCGATCGCACCCTCTTCACCTCGGAGTCGGTGACCGAAGGACATCCGGACAAGATCGCCGATCAAATCTCTGACGGAGTACTTGATGCCATCTTGACCCAAGACCCTTACGCGCGCGTCGCGTGCGAAACGTTGCTCACGACGGGATTGTGCGTCATCGCGGGCGAAGTGACGACAAGTGCCGTCGTCGACGTCACCGCGGTCGCGCGCCGCACGATCCTCGACATTGGCTACGACGACGGCGCCAAAGGTTTCGACGGGAAGAATTGTGCGGTGCTGGTCTCGTTCGACAAGCAAAGCCCCGACATCGCGGGTGGCGTCGACATTGCCTTCGAACATCGTTCCGGGACAGGTGGCGAGGACGAGTTGAACGCGCTCGGTGCGGGCGATCAGGGAATGATGTTCGGTTACGCGTGCAACGACAACGAGGACTTCATGCCGGTGCCTATTTGGCTCGCGCACCGACTCTCGATGCGACTCACGCAGGTCCGTCGTTCCGGCCTGGTGCCGTACTTGCGTCCTGACGGCAAAACCCAAGTCACGATTGTCTACGAAGACGGTCGTCCCGTCGCCGTCGACACCGTACTTATTTCGACCCAACACGAGGACGGGTACGACTCGCAGACGACTATCAAGCAGGACCTCATCGAGCACGTCATTAAACCGATGTTGCCGTCGAATCTCGACGCGAGTTCCATGCGCGTCTACGCGAACCCTTCAGGGAAATTCGTTCTCGGTGGGCCGCACGCCGACGCGGGTCTCACGGGACGCAAGATCATCGTTGACACCTACGGGGGGATGGCGCGACACGGCGGGGGTGCCTTTTCGGGTAAGGACCCTTCCAAGGTGGACCGTTCGGCGGCGTACGCGGCACGTTGGGTTGCCAAGCACGTAGTCGCCTCAGGAGCGGCAGAGCGATGTGAAGTGCAAGTCGCCTACGCGATTGGGGTCGCGCGACCAGTGTCGGTGCTCGTCGAGACCTTCGGCACCGAGCGCGTCGAGCGCGCGAAGATCGCCAAGGCGGTTGACGCGATCTTTGACCTGCGACCGGCCGCGATCATTAACGACCTCGACCTTCGTCGACCGATTTACCAGCGGACGGCGGCGTACGGACACTTTGGGCGGAGTGATCAAGGATTCCTTTGGGAGCAGACACCCCGCCTCGACGATCTGCGCCGAGAACTTTCCCTGTAGGCGTGACCGCGCCACGAGCGGTTCGCGTGATCACCGAAGTCGGCGCAGTCGATCGGCCGTTTGACTACGCCTTGTCCGATGCCCTCGCGCATTGCGGCATTGGTGATCGAGTGCGAGTGGACTTCAACAATCGCTCCGTGCGTGCGTGGGTGCTGGAAGACGTCGCGCCGCGTGACGATCTCAAAACCATCACGAAGTGGCTCGGCTACGGGCCACCCGCCTCACTCCTCACACTTTTGGAATGGGCGAGCGAGCGATGGTACAGCCCCTTGTCGCGTTTTTTGATTTCCTCGTCACCGAAGCGTCTCGTCACTGACTTACCGAGCGTGCCGTCGACGTTGGCACTTGCCTCGTCGGTGCTCGCGACCGCCCTCGACATCGAGCCGGGGATGTGGCAATGCGCCCCGACGACGGACCCGATCTCGCTCGTGCTTGGTGCGTACGTCGCGACGCGCGAGAGTAAAGGTTCGCTGCTCGTGCTCGTTCCCACGGAGTCATGGGCAACCAGGCTTCGCGGGCGACTCGAACAGCGCGGCATCGCCGTCGCGTCAGGTGAAAGTGAGTGGAACCGCATGCGAGCGGGATGGCCGGTGGTCGTTGGTTCGCGCGGGGCGGCGCTCGCGCCCGTTCCCACCTTGTCGGGCGCCGTCATCATCGACGCAGACGATGAGGCCTTTAGATCCGAAGCCACTCCCACGTGGGACGCGCTCACGATGCTGCGCGAACGATGCCAACGTGACAAGGCCCCGTTGTGGGCGACGTCGGTGGTTCCTTCACCTTCCATGATCAACGGAGGAACCTTGCACGTTGCTGCGGACATCGCGTCAGGGTGGCCACGAGTCGTCGTCGTTGACCGCCGTCACAGCGATCCGCGTGACGGCGTCTTATCGCGAGAGGCGCTCGATCTCGCCCATCAGGCCCTCTCGAGCGACGAGCCCGTAGCCGTCGTGGTCGTGCTGCAGCGTCTTGGGTCGGGTCGACTCTTCGCCTGTCGAGCTTGCGGCGAGCTCGCGAGGTGCGCCCAGTGCGGCCAACCCGAAGAAGAAGTGGGCGATGCCTTGAGCTGTCGCGAACGACACGTGTTGCGCGCGAACTTCTGCACCTCGTGCGGTGCGACAAATCTGCGTAAGGTTCGTGTCGGCGTGTCGAGCATGGCCAAGGACGTGAGTGCCCAACTTTCACAACCCGTCAGTGAGATCACCGCGCAAAGTGACGCCTCGATACCGATGTCGCGAGTCGTCGTCGGCACCGAGGCGGTGTGGCAGCGCGTCCGGCGTTGCGGGGTCGTGATATTCGTAGATTTCGATCAGTATCTGTTGGCACCGCGTGCGTCTGCTCGTCGCGCCGCAATCACGGCGGTGGGCAAGGCGGGGCGTCTCGTAGGCGCGCGTAATAAAGACGGAGGTGCCGTCGTCGTGCAAACCCGTCGAGGGGAGGATGCGGTGATCGCGGCGTTGCGCAGCGGCGACTTTCGCGACGTAATGCGCGAGGACGACGAGACGGCGAAACTGCTCGGACTTCCTCCGTACGGGGCGCTCGCCCACGTGTCGGGGGAAGGGGCCGCGAACTTCGTCGCGCAAATCGTTCATTCGCCCGTGCGTGCGTATCCCAACGAAGAGGGCTTCGAACTTCGCGCTTCGACGCTCTTAGATCTCACCACCACCTTGCGCCGACTCGAGCGGCCGGCGGGACGACTTCGCGTCGCGATCGAATAGCGTCAGCAATCAAGCGTCGAATGGGCGTCGAGGACGATATCGTGGAGCGGTGAGCACGCTACCTATTCGCGAGTACGGCGACCCCGTACTCAATGAGGTGACGACCGAGATCGACAACATCGACGGGGGAATCGCCAAACTCGCCGAGTCGATGATCACTACCATGTACGAGGCGCCGGGCGTCGGACTCGCCGCCAATCAGGTGGGCGTGCAAAAACGACTCTTCGTCTACGACAAGGGTGATGGTCCCATGGTGATCGTCAATCCGCGCATCGTAGAGTCCGATGGTGAGTGGACGTTCCAAGAAGGTTGTCTCTCAGTTCCTGGACTCAGCTGGGAGATCACGCGGGCCAACGCGATTCATCTCGTTGGATTCGACCTCGACGGCAACGAACTCAGCATCGAAACCGATGAATTCGAAGGTCGCATCTTCCAGCACGAGATGGATCATCTCAACGGGGTCCTGCTCATCGAGCGTCTCGATCCGGACCAGCGCAAGGAAGCGAAGAAGATTTTAAGGGCTCGAAAGTTGGAACTCGCGAGGAGTGATCCAGACGGTCTGCACCTCTTGCTCGGCGAGTAGATGCGTCTCGCATTCCTCGGTACCCCTCACGCGGCGGTGCCCGTTTTAGAAGAGCTCGTTCGTGCTGGTCACGACGTCGCGGTCGTCATCACTCGGGCGGACAAAAAACGGGGACGAGGTTCCTCGCTGCTCGCGAGTCCAGTGAAGTTCGCGGCACAATCGCTCGGACTCAATGTCGCGCATTCGCTCAAAGATCTCGGGGCGTACGACGTCGAGCGCGGCGTCGTCGTCGCTTACGGCGCCCTCATTCCCGCAGCGTTGCTCGAGCAGGTGCCGATGCTGAACGTGCATTTTTCGCTGCTTCCGCGATGGCGAGGCGCTGCGCCCGTCGAACGCGCGATCCTCGCTGGGGACCACGAGACGGGAGTCAGCATCATGGCGATCGAACCAACGTTGGATACCGGTCCGGTCTACGCGACGGCACGTACGTCAATCGGCGAGAAGACTGCCTATGAGCTGACTGAAGAACTTGCCCACGTGGGGGCGTCGTTACTGCGTGAAGTTCTCCGCGATCCGCAGGCCCTTGCGTCGCCTAAAGCCCAAGAAGGGGAGGCGACGTACGCTGAGAAACTCACGAAAGAGGACTTCCATCTTCAGCCCGCGATGACTCTCGTTGAGGTCGCGAGGACGGTACGACTTGGTCGTGCGTACTTTTTCGTCGCCGGACGGCGACTTCGAGTCTTCGAAGGCCACGAGGGCAATGGTGTTGGTGCACGTGGATCGCTGACGCGAAAGGATAACGACGTCGTGATGGGTACGGGTGATGGGAACTACGTGCTCGATGTTGTCCAACCTGAAGGCTCGAGGACGATGCGCGCGCACGAATGGTGGTCGGGAGCGCGGCTCGACGCTTCGACGGCCATGTGGGGCTGAATTGAGTCTCCGCTCTAGGCTGGAGCCGTGACGACGATCGAAGCAGGTCCCACGGGTGCCCTTCGAATTGCGCCTTCAATTCTGGCGGCTGACTTTGGCGCACTCGCCGAAGCCGTACGCGCCATTGACGCCGAGACCGATTGGCTTCACGTCGACGTGATGGACGGGCACTTCGTGCCCAACGTGTCGATTGGTCCACCCGTTGTACAGTCGTTACGGCACTACAGCAATCGTTTTTTTGATTGCCATCTCATGATGAGCGAGCCCGGTCGATATCTAGAGGCTTTCAAGAATGCGGGAGCTAACGGTTGTACGGTGCACGTCGAGGTTGGGGGCACCGCGTCATTGATACGTGACGCTCGATCACTCGGACTTCGAGTGGGACTCGCGGCCAATCCCGACACTCCCTTTGTCTCCGTTGCCCCCTTCCTCGCTGATATCGACCTGCTCTTACTGATGACCGTGTTCCCTGGTTTCGGGGGGCAGTCCTTCATGGGTGACGTGATGCCCAAAGTGAGTTTGGCTCGCCGCGAGATCGACGACAACGCGCTCGGGGTGGACATCGAAGTGGACGGCGGCATCGACGTGCGCACGGCACCGATCGTCGTCGAAGCGGGCGCGAACGTGCTCGTCGCTGGCTCGGCAATCTTCGCGCGACCTGAACCCCTCGAAGCGGCGCGCGCCATTCGAGCGGCAGCCATGCTCGCTGAGTGATGCTCTACAGTCCTCACGAACTTATGCAGATGGCGGTCGCCGAGGGCGAGAAGGCGCGCTTGCACGCGCCACCCAACCCGTGGGTCGGTGCGTTGATCGTCAATAGCGACGGAGTCGTCATCGCGGAAGGACACACGCAGGCTCCGGGCGAGTCGCACGCCGAAATCGAGGCATTGCGACGAGCACGCGAGCGTGCGCGCGGCGCGACGATGATCGTGACGCTCGAGCCGTGTTGTCACGTGGGCCGTACGGGCCCGTGCGTCGAAGCAATCGTCGAGGCGGGTATCGCGCGCGTGGTCGTGGGCACGCTCGACGCCGATTCTCGAGTCTCGGGACGGGGCGTTGCGCTCTTGAAGGAGTCGGGGGTCGACGTCGAAGTCGGAATTGAGGAATCACTCGTGCGCGCCCAGTTAGCGCCCTATCTCTGGCACCGCGTGACAGGTCGACCGTACGTGGTCTTGAAAGTCGCCTCAACACTCGACGGCGTGGTTGCCATGGCGGACGGTTCGAGCCAGTGGATCACTGGTGAATCTGCACGTCGTGACGCTCACGTTCTTCGCGCGCAAAGCCAGGCGATTCTCGTGGGCGCGGGAACGGTGCGTGCTGACAATCCGGCGCTTACTGCGAGGCTCGACGACATTATTCTAGAACCGCTGCGAGTTGTTCTTGGAACGGTGGCACCCGATGCGCGGGTTCGACCATGCCTTGAGCGAAGCGGCGAGATTGGGGCGGTACTCGATGAACTCGGACAGCACGACGTGTTGCAAGTACTTGTCGAGGGAGGTCCTCTCACGGCGAGTGAATTTGTCGAACAAGGACTGGTGAATCACGTGGTGTGGTACCAGGCTCCAGCGTTCGGTGGTTCCCTCGCGACGGCGGGAGCGTTGCGGGAACTTTCGACACCAACGATTGGCGCACTGCGAAGGGGACGAGTGGTGGACGTGCGAAGAATAGGCGAAGATATACGAGTGGACGTGGAAATCTGATGGCGCTGTCGACGATAGAGCAAGCGATTGCCCAGTTGAAAAAGGGCGGGATGGTCGTCGTGGTTGATGACGAGGACCGTGAGAATGAAGGCGACCTGATCATGGCCGCCGGGGACGTGACGCCTGAGAGCATGGCGTTTTTCCTTGAATACACGTCGGGCGTCTTTTGCGTGCCGCTCGAATCAGAACGAGCGGACGAACTCGACTTGCCACTGATGGTGGTGGCGAACACCGAGGCGCAACGTACGGCTTTCACTGTGACCGTCGACTTTCGCCACGGTACGACGACCGGGATTTCGGCGGGCGACCGGGCCGCGACCATTCAGGCGCTGATCGATCCGAACACGCGCTCGACCGATTTGAATCGACCAGGTCATATTTTTCCGCTGCGCTACCGCGCGGGTGGCGTGCTCAAGCGCGCGGGCCACACCGAAGCGACGGTCGATCTTTGTCGACTGGCTGGCAAGTACCCCTCGGGCGTGCTGTGTGAGATCGTGACCGCCGACAAGACGGGCATGGCGCGCCTTCCCGAGCTTGAGGAGTTCGCGCAACGCCATGGTCTGCCTCTGGTTTCGATCGCCGACTTGATTCGCTACCGGCGCCACCACGAGAAGTTGGTGAAGCAAATCGCCGAGGCGTCACTCCCCACGGAGTACGGACAGTTCCAAGCCTTCGTCTACGAGAGCGTGCTCGACGGCGAGCAACACATGGCCCTCGTCTATGGGGACATCGACGACGCCCGCGACGTCTTGGTTCGTGTGCATTCCGAATGCCTCACGGGAGACGCTCTGGGTTCATTGCGATGTGATTGTGGACCCCAACTTCACACCGCTCTTGCGAAGATCGCGGCCGAAGGCACCGGGATCGTGGTGTATCTGCGCGGTCACGAGGGACGAGGGATTGGTCTCGGTCACAAGATTCGTGCGTACGCCTTGCAAGAAGATGGTCACGACACGGTCGACGCGAACCTCGAACTTGGCCTGCCAGTAGATTCGCGAGAATACGGCATCGGCGCACAGATATTGGTGGACCTCGGCGTGACGACCATGCGACTGATGACGAACAATCCTTCTAAATACGGAGGCTTGGAAGGATTCGGTCTCAACATCGTCGAGCGGGTTCCTCTCGAGAGCCGTCCCACTGAGTTCAACCTCGAGTACCTGCGAACGAAACGCGAGAAGATGGGCCATCTACTCGGAGGACTTGATGACCTCAGCGAATGAGACCGACCTCGACCCATCGTCAGTTGCAACATTTCGCGGCAAAGTTGGCGAGTCCTTGGAAGGTTCCGCCAATGGCCGTGGGTTGCGTGTCGGCATTGCTTGTGCGCGTTTCAACGGTGGCGTAAGCGTGCGGTTGTTGGAAGCAGCGCTCGAGACCTTGCTCGCGGCGGGGGTCGATCGCCGCGACGTGAAACTCGCGTGGGCGCCTGGTGCGTTCGAATTGCCCCTCGTGGCGAGGGCCTTCGTGAGTGGGGCTCGACCGGTTGACGTGGTGATCACGCTCGGCGCCGTGATTCGCGGTGACACGGGCCACTACGACTTCGTCGCAGGTGAGTGCGCGCGAGGCGTCCAAGACGTGCAGTTGACCTACGGGGTGCCGGTCGTGTTCGGTGTTCTCACGACAAACACGGTCCAGCAAGCACTCGATCGCTCGATGCCCGATGAATCGAACAAAGGGCGCGAGGCGGCGTTGACGGCGCTCGAGATGGTCTCGGTGCTGCGCCAAGGATCCCTCGCTGCGTCGACGTGATCGTCGGCGTCATCGAAATCTTCGACGAGCAACGTGGGGACGGTTGGTTCGTCGCCGAGACGGGCGAGCGACTGTATTTTCATTGCGTCGCCATCAAGGACGGGTCGAGAAGTATCCCGACTGGCGTACGCGCAACCGGAATACGAGCGGTCGGACGATTGGGTCGCGACGAGCTCATCGATCTCGTCGCGTTCTAGGGGAAATGGGAACGAAAAGGGAGAAGCGGCGCGCCACTCTCTCGAGCGACGCGCCGCCAGGGGAACAGCGAATCGTTACGGTGCCGTAGGGGGATTGCCGAGACTTACCAGTGCTGCGCTGCGAGTCGCCGCCGCTTGTGCGATCGCGAGTGCGTAGGCGGCTCGAGCGGTCGCGCGTTCGTCAACGGTGCTCGCCGAACTGCTCGCGGTGACGAACTGCTGCTTCGCAGCGCCGACGGCGTCGCGAAAGGTCTGGGCGATTTGCTTGCGAGCGGCGACGTAGGCGGACAATTCCTCGTAGTAGGTCTTCCAAGGACCACTGGGTTTGCTCGTCGTTGCCGACGTGGTCGTCGTCGCGCCAGCACTCGAGTGAGTGCCACGACCGGCCGCGCCGACGACGCCAGGTGCGAGGAGCGCCGAACCAGCGATCGCCAAGGCGGCGATGCTTCGTGCGACCGTGCCTCTCATCAGCGTCCCTTTCGTCCAACTGGTACCCAGCGTAACGAGCAATCTTGTGAATTCCCTGTGTCTGTGACTACGGTTACCTGAGAACGCGCTTCATCGGGTTCGGTGAACTCGAAAACCACCTTTCCACGGGTACGCTCGCTCCATGGCGTGCGAGCAATGACGACGGTGCTGGTGGTCGACGACGAACCAGGGGTGCGTGAGCTGTTGAGCGACGCGCTCAGGATCGCGGGCTACGAGACCGAGACGGCATCCAACGGACTTGACGCCTTCGAAAAGATGCGTCGACGACACGCCGACTTGTGCATTGTCGACGTGAATATGCCCACGATGGACGGATTCGCGTTCCTCGCCAAACTGCGCGCTTACGACACGACGACCCCGGTACTGATGCTCTCGGCGAGGGACTCGAGCGACGACGTCGCCCAGGGCTTGCGTTTTGGCGCCGACGACTACGTCCGCAAGCCTTTTAGCCTCGAAGAATTGCTGCTGCGCGTCGGGGCGATCTTGCGACGTTCGAACCAGGTTGGCGAAGCTGAGCTCTCCTACGCGTGCGGCCCGCTGAACATGAACGTAGATCGTCACGAGGTGACGCTGGATGCGCAAGCGGTGGAGCTCTCCGCGACGGAGTTTCGACTCCTCGAAGTGCTGATGGAACGGATGGACCGCTTGGTGACGCGCGAACAACTCTTGCGCGAGGTCTGGAACATTGATTTCGATTCGGAGACCTCGGTGCTCGACACCTACGTCTCGTATCTTCGACGAAAGATCCACCGAGCCGATTTCGCACCGCTGACGACCGTTCGCGGCGTCGGATTTAAGTTGGTTGACGAAAGCTCCACGTAGTGAAGCTGGCGACGCGCCTGACCATCCTGCTCGTCGTCATCACGACCGTGGTGGCCTTGAGCGTTGGTTGGTACGCCGTCAACTCCAGCACGCACTCGGCGTACGCCGCCCTTGACAACACGATCAATTCAGTCGTGCAGAGTGGCGAGGGCAACCCCGACGCGGCGCTAAGTGACGCGATCAACGTCGACGAGGAGAACAACTACGACCTCACGCTCGATGTCGTCTTCGCCAACGGGACCGTGACTCGAATCATTAGCGCCAATACGCCTCTGGTGAGCACCCCGACACTCAACAACGTGCACTCGTCGCTCAGCGCCGTGGTCAGCGAATCGAATCTGCCCGGGTTTCTCGTTCGCTCACTCAATATCGGCGGCGGCGACTATTTAGTCGTGGCGGCGTCGACCAAGAGCGTCAGAAAATCGAGTCAACAGCTCATCTTTCGAGTGGTCCTCGCGGCACTTGCCGCCGCGATCGTGATGGTCCTCGTCGCCCGGCTCTTCATGCGCCGCGACCTCGTCACGATGGGGAGTCTGATCGACTTCGCCTCGGACGTCGCCGAGGGGAACGCGCACGAACCAGTTCCTCCGGCGCTCGGCAGCAAAGACGTTCGCGAATTGCGCCACGCGCTCGCGACGATGGTCGTGGCACTGCAAGAGAAGATCGACATCGAGTCTCGACACGCTGAGTCGATGCAGTTGTTCATTGGCGACGCGTCGCACGAGCTTCGCACGCCGCTGACCGTGCTCAAGGGATACACCGAACTGATCTCCAATCCTGAGGTGTCCGCGGAACAACTTGAGCGCGCGCTCGCGCGAATGCGCAAGGAAATCGAGCGAATGGAGACACTCGTCACCGACCTCCTCTTGCTCGCCGAGCTACGAGAACTACCCGAGAAATCAATGGAGCCGGTTGATTTCAGCGCGATTGTCTCCTCGAGTGTGGGTGAAATGCGCGACGATCAGTCGGCGAGGCGCATTGATGCCGACATCGCTGCGGACGTCTGGATACGTGGTCGACGAGATTTACTCGAACGTCTCATGACTAACGCGTTGGGCAACGTAGCTCGTCATACCAAACCCGACGTCGCGGTACGCGTGGGACTTCATCGTGCAAGCGACGGCGTCGAATTGCGGATCGACGACGCGGGCGAGGGTCTTCCCGAATACGGAACGACCCCGGAACGCTTTCGACGCTTTGACGCATCACGCAGTCGCGACTCGGGGGGTTCTGGCTTGGGCATGAGCATCATGTTCGATCTCGCGAAGGCCATGAGTGGCACGATGGCGACGTCGGCGAGCGACCTTGGCGGACTGCGCCTGACGTTCGTATTTCCTGCCTTGGATTAGGCGCTCGGCGACTGGGCCGCTCGGACGTACACCTGTTGCACTTCGGCGAGCGCGTTTCGATAGAGCGTGAGGTGCTCACCGAGTCGATCACCCCCGGTCGAAATGATCGCGCTCAATGTATCGATGATCAGCTGGGCGCCCTTCAAGTCCGGAGGTGCCGTGGCGAGACGTAAGGCCGCCAATTGCACGAGGACGAAGATGTGATTTCCGAGGACCGTCTCGACGGGCGTCTCGCGCAAGTAGGCCAATTCGTCGGCTTCATACGCGTCGGATTCGTGGGAACTCATCGCAACAAAGTACTGGTCGCCGCGTCGTCCGCGCTAGGCACGATGCTCGATGCGACCTATCCGTTGGCCCCCGGCTCTCCGTTGGGTGGGCCCCCGTTTCCCCCGCCTGGAGGAGCGCCATGGCGATGTGCACCGCCCGGGGGCGTGCCGTAATGAATGGAAGAGGGTGAACCTTGCGGTCCGTTGCCGAATCCACGGCCGCCAAACGGCCCCGCACCGTTGGCGCCGATTGAGCCCGACGACGCCATTGAATGAAAAGAGAAGAACGCGGCGATCGCGAGAGCGGCGACCAACGTCCAGGAGATCACGCGCTGGAGCCGCACTACGAGCCACGTCGCGAGCAGCGCCACGAGTCCGAGCGCGGGTAGATAGAAACGAATCACGTGCACGGTCGTGCCTCCGCCGTGGCCACCGCCAATGCCGCCCGCGCCGTTCACCATGTTGGCGGTCCAGGTGTAATTCAGGTACAAGAACCACAACCCGAGCCAACCGAGAGCGAGGACCGCGCCAACGAGCGCGTCGCGTTGTACGCTCGCGCGCGCGGTTTCGTCGAGACCACCTCGTCGTACTCGCCATGCGCGAACACCGATCCACACGATCGCGACGAAGGCGAGAATCCAAAACGGCATCGATGAGGTGAGATACTTCGGCATGCCCTTGAGATTTGGCCAGAGGGCTTTGATGGAGAATGTGATTTCGCCCGCAGAGTACCCGGTCGACGTGGTACTGCCATAGGCCCATTTGTCAAAACCCAGCACGAGGATGCCAAAGGCGACGACGGACCCCATCCAGAGCGCAACGCTGCGCCATGTGATGTGGCATCGTCGTGCGAGCACCAACACCGCGAGCAACGCGACACCCAGCTCGATGACGTTCGTGTAGCGGATGAAGACCGCACCCTCGAGCGCGACGAAACCGAGCAGCCCCACGAGGCCGCGACGGCGCTGCCTGATGGCGTCGGACAGCATGACCCACAGCAACGTGCCAAAGCCTGCGGCGATGAGCGACGCGTCAGTGAAACTTGGCATCGTCGCTCGCCACGCGAAGGTGATCGCGGCGCCCGAGAAGCAGTAGAGCCATACGGCGTAGGTGCCCGCCCACTTGCCCAACCAGGCCCGAGCACCGACGAAGAGCCCTACGCACGCGAGTGCTCCATAGAACAAGGGAGTAACGCGAAGTAGATCGAGCAAATAGAAGATCACTGCGAAGAAGGGGTAGCCTGGGTTTTTCTCGCTGATCCATTTTCCCGATGCGAGATGGTGCCATTGCACGATGCCCTGTCCGCCGGTGCTGGCGAGTTGCTTGTTGAGATTGATGTACTGGGCGTTGGTGAGCAAAATGTGCCCATGACTCAGCGCGACAATCGAGGCACGGTAGGCGTAATCGTCAGGTTCGAGCAGCGCCGCCGCCTTGGAAAGGACGATGACGGCGAAGACGACGAAGCCCACGAGCGCCCAGAGAAATTCGCCACTTCGCCACCACCGTCGCGGACGCACGAGCTCCTCGCGGGGTTCGTCGACGTCGAGCAGGGTTGATGTAGTCATGGGCCCACACAGTACGGAAGGCAGATAAGCGCAAATCCCCTAGAACGCTAAAGATGTTTTAAGAGCCCGGTGTCGAGGACATTTCCCAGTCTGCTAACGTAATAGGGCAGTTCACAGCAAGTGAGGTTGGCATCGCTAACGTCCACCTGCGCACCGACGTGCGTTGGGTTTCCAAGGTTTTTGCGCCTCGCTTGCCGTGGCGACGCCATCGAGGCGCCGCGTAGAGCAAGGAGTGAGTTATCGCAACAGTGCCTGGAGACCACCGTGTCAATGACCGAATCCGCGTGGAGACCGTGCGTCTCATTGATAATGAAGGCAATCAACGTGGCGTCGTTCCCACTCGGGAAGCGTTGGCATTGGCCCGGAGCCTCGACCTAGATCTCGTGGAGATTGCGCCCACCGCGCAACCACCAGTGTGTCGAATCATGGACTACGGAAAGTTCAAGTTCGATGAAGCACAAAAGGCCAAGGAGTCGCGTCGAAAGACCCAAAACGTGGGCGTCAAGGAGATGAAGTACCGACCGAAGATTGGACCGGGGGACTTCGACACCAAGACCAGGCTCGTGGAAAAGTTCTTAAACGAAGGTCACAAGGTAAAGGTCACGATTATGTTTCGAGGTCGCGAATCGGCTCATCCCGAACTGGGTAAGAAGATTCTTGATCGAATTGTTGAAAAGCTGGTCGATGTCGCGAAAGTCGAATCGGCCGCAAAGCTTGATGGCCGCAACATGATTATGGTCCTCGGACCCGAGAAGAAGTCTCGACCGAAGGCTGAGAGTTCGCAGGAATCACTGAAACAAGAAGTCGTGCCGAGTGTCTCGGCGGAAGTTTCGATAGAGGAGGGCTGAGATGCCAAAGATGAAGACGGACAGTGGCGCGAAGAAGCGAATCAAGATCACGGGTAGCGGCAAATTGCGACGCGGTAAGGCGTTCCGTGGTCACCTTATGAGAAAGAAGTCTTCGGTGCAATCTCGACGCCTGGGTCGCGAGACCGACATCTCGCCCGGCATTGAAAAGCACGTCAAGAAATTAATGGGCCTGTAGAGCACAAGAGAGTAAAGGGGAACCGACATGGCACGAGTCAAGAGGGCGGTAAACGCCAAGAAGCATCACAAGGCAATTCTTGATGAGGCAAAGGGTTACTACGGTGACCGGAGCCGGACGTTTCGCGCAGCGAACCAGGCGGTGCAGCACTCGGGCGTGTACGCGTTCCGAGACCGACGGGCTCGCAAAGGTGAGATGCGTCGACTCTGGATCCAGCGCATCAACGCCGGTACTCGTGCCCACGGGCTCAGCTACAGCAAGTTCATAGCCGGTCTCAACGCCGCGGGCATTGAAGTCGACCGTCGGATGTTGGCGGACCTCGCCGTGAACGACAACGCTGCATTCGCAGCAATCGTCGCACAGGCGAACGCCGCATTGACGAAGTAGGCAACCCTGATCGAATCGTTAGGTTCGTCACACCAACGAGTACGTCGACTTCGTCGACTTGCTCAAAAGCGCTCTCTTCGCTGGAGTGAAAGTGCGTGCGTGCTCGAAGGTCCCGACCTGATTCTCGCCGCGCTCGACGCGTCAATCGAATTCGAGGCGATCTACGTCGACGGCCCCTCCATCGAAGATGAAAGTCTCGCGAGCGTGCTGAGCGCCGCCTCCGACCAAGGCGTACGCATCTTCAGTCTCGCCCGGGGAGTTCTCGAGAAGGTCGCCGACACCCAGACGCCCCAGCCGGTATTGGCGGTCGTGCGGCTGCCCGTCGCCGAACTCGGTGACGTTGTGACCAGCGGAGTCGTCATGGTGCTCCACGACCTTCGCGACCCCGGCAACGCGGGAACCATCGTGCGCTCCGCGGACGCGGCGGGTGCGGACGCGGTGATCTTCACTGGTAGTTCGGTCGATCCGTTCAATCCGAAAACGCTACGAGCAACCGCGGGTTCGATATTCCATCTCCCGGTCGTGGTCGCCAGTCTGGACGACACCTTCGATTTCTTGGCGAGAGGTTCGGTGTGCACAATCGCGACCGTGGTGCAAGGTGGACGGAATTTTCGAGACGTCGATTATGCGGCGCCCGCGGCAATCTTTATTGGCAACGAAGCGACCGGGTTAGACGACGCCACGATTGCACGATGCGAGCAAAGAGCATCCATTCCTATGCGTGGCAAGAGTGAATCGCTCAACGCGGCAATCGCCGCCTCACTCATCGTGTTCGAAGCTCTTCGACAGCGAGAAGACACCATCGTCACACCGCGACCCCGTAACCTTGAAGAGTCATGAGCACGTCACCACTCCACGACCTCGACCAGAAGGTCAGCGAGTTGCTCGCTGCCATTTCGGAAATCGACTCCCTCGACGCATTGCGCGAGGCGGAGCCCGGGACCATTGGCAAGCGCTCGATTCTTTCGACGCTTCAAAAGTCGCTGGGCGCTCTCGCGCCAGAGGACCGTAGCGACGCTGGCGCTCGACTACAGAGTGCGCGCCGCGACGTCGAGAACGCCTTCGAAGCCAGGCGAGAGGAGCTCGCGAGCGTGGCGAGACTTCACAGCCTCGAACAGGATCGTCTCGAACTCGGCGACGTCGTCGTCGACAATGTGCGTTTCCCGGCGACGACCGGACACCCGGGCATCATCGCGGTCACTCAGAGCCAACTCGAGGACGTCTTTGTCGCCATGGGCTTCACCGTTTCCGAAGGACCCGAAGTCGAGAGCGACTGGTACAACTTCGAGGCACTCAACATGCCGCCCGCGCATCCGGCTCGCGGCATGTGGGACACCTTCTACGTCGATCTCGGCGACCCCGAAACAGTGGTGTTGCGCACCCACACGTCGCCCACGCAGATCCATCTCATGGAAGAGGCGGTGCGCAGCGAATCGCTGCCGCTCCACGCCGTGATGCCGGGTCGTTGTTTTCGTCGCGACGCACCAGACTCGCGCCACCTTGCGACCTTTCATCAGATCGAAGGTCTCGTCGTCGATCGAGGGATTGGCTTCTCGGACCTCGCGGGGGTAATCGAGACATTCACACGATCGTATTTTGGCCCCGACATCACTTCGCGACTACGACCCGCGTTCTTCCCTTTCACGGAACCCTCAGCCGAGTTTGAAATTACTTGCACCATCTGCAAGGGGAGCGGATGCCGCACGTGCTCCCAGACTGGCTGGATTGAACTGGGCGGTTGCGGCGTCGTCGATCCCGCCGTGCTGCACGCCGTGGGTATCGACGCCGACGAGTGGGGTGGTTTCGCGTTCGGATTTGGTATCGATCGCTGTGCCCAGATGCGCCACCAAATCGCCGACATGCGCGCGCTCATTGAGAACGACGTTCGCTTCCTGGAGCAATTCTCGTGAGGATCCCTCTCTCGTGGTTGCGTGACTTCGTCGAGCTACATGAATCGGTCGCTGAACTCACCGAGATTCTCGACGACCTCGGTCTCGTGGTCGAAGGTGTCGAGACGGTGGGCGAGGGCCTCGAGGACGTTGTCGTTGCACGCGTGGACGAGATTCGTGCCATCGAAGGCGCGGACCGCGTTCGTCTCGTCGTCGTGGAAGCCGGCGACGGGCCTTTGGAGATCGTGTGCGGCGCGACAAACTTCTCGGTGGGCAATTACGTCCCGCTCGCACCAGTCGGCGCCATACTCCCTGGCGGGTTCGAGATCGCCGAGCGCAAGATGCGCGGCGCGACGTCGCACGGCATGTTGTGCTCAGCGCGGGAACTTCGACTGAGCGACGACCACGAAGGCCTCATGATCCTCGATGATCTGGCGACCCCCATCGTGGGACAAGGGCTTGTGGAGGCCCTTTCGATCAACGTTGACGTCGTCTTCGATATCAGCGTCGAGGGGAACCGACCCGACGCCTGGTCCGTCGAGGGCGTCGCTCGTGACCTCGCCACGAGACTTGGTCGGCGCCTGAAGTCACCAGCGACCGTGTCGCCGACGTCACCGGCGCTCTCGTCAGAGTTCGCGAGCACCGGCATCGACGCACCTGACCTTTGCGGACGCTTGACGGTGTCGGTCCTTCGCAAGGTGCGGGTGCAACCTTCACCTGCGTGGATCGCGGAGCGCTTGCGTAACGCCGGCATGCGACCAATTTCGAATGTCGTGGACGCTTCGAACTACGTGATGCTCGAATTGGGACAACCCACCCACCCCTACGACGCGCGACACGTGGCGAATCGCACTTTGCGCGCTCGCCGGGCTAGAGAGGGTGAGGTGCTCACCACGCTCGACGGCATAGAGCGACACCTGGCGCTGCCGGGACGAGGGCTGGGCGACACGGGCGATGATTGCGTGATCGTCGATGGTGACGACGCAGTTCTTGGGCTCGCGGGCATTATGGGGGGCTCGTCAAGTGAGATCAGCGACGCCACCACCGACGTCTTACTCGAAGCGGCGTTCTTCGAGCCCATGAGCATCGCGCGAAGTTCGAAACGACACGGACTGCGTTCAGAGGCGTCGAATCGATTCGAACGAGGTGTTGATCCTCAGTTGGCCCTGCGCGCGGTCGCTCGGTTCGTTGCGTTATTGCTCGAAAGCGTTCCGGATCTCGAGTGGCTGTCCGAGCCCCTCGATGAACACGGCATCGTGCCTGATGTGACCGACGTCGAACTTCGACCCGGCGACGTGCAACGAGTCCTGGGCGTAGCCATCTCGAACGATGAGATTCAACGACTCCTGGAGGGCCTTAACTTTCGTGTAGAAGAGCGTGACGACACCATCGTGGTGACACCGCCAAGCGCGCGTCTTGACGTGCGTGCGGGCGCCATGGGGCGCGCCGACGTAATCGAAGAGATTGCACGACTTCATAGTTATCGACGCCTCCCCCGTCGTGTGCCATCCTGGCCGCAGCCTGGCGCGCTCAGTGATCGCCAGGTCCTGCGCCGTCGACTTCGCAGCGTCATCGTCGACTTGGGAGGTGTCGAGGTGTGGACGCCCACGCTCGTCAGCGATGCACTCTTCGATCTCGCCCACCCGGGGGCACCACGAGTGCGCGTGACTAATCCACTCGCCGCCGACGAATCGGTGTTACGCGCCACGATGGTGACCGGTTCCGTTCAGGCGTGGGCGAAGAATGTCGAACGCGGCACCGGTGACGTCGTAGTGGCGGAGTTCGGAACGGTCTTCGTCCATCCCGATGCCATTGACGATCCGCGGATCACCAAGGGTGGCGACGGTGGGGGAATGGTGCTCAACTTGCCAAAGGAAAGCGAGCGCGTGAGCGTGCTGCTCGGGCGTCGCGAGGACAGTGCGGTCTCGGCGGTGGCGTTCTGGGCGGTGCTCGGCGAACGACTTGGACTCGCCGACGTCGTCATTCGCAAGGACGAGAATCCGGAGCGCTTCATGCATCCCACGCGCGCGGGCGTGTTGATAGACCGCGCCACGGGCGCGGTGTTCGGTCGCGTTGGTGAACTCGACCAGGCGTTCGTGGCGCAACTCGCGCCCAGTCTCGACGGGCGCCGCGTGGGTGTGCTTGACCTCGACGTCGACTATTTGGCGGATCGCACGTTAGTCGTGCGGCGCAGCGACTTCGTCACCGTACCGAGTCGTTACCCCAGTGCCCTCTTCGACCTCGCCTTCGTCACTCCGGCGACGGTGCACGCACAAGACCTGGCGTTTGCGTTGCGCACGTCCTCGGACCTTGTCGAAGAAGTGCGACTTTTTGACGTCTACCGCGGCGCGGGACTGCCGGAAGGGACGAGGAGTCTCGCCTACGCGGTTCGCGCGAGTTCAGAGGAACGTACGCTGAGCGAGACTGAAGTCGCGACCTTGCGCGACGAGTTGATCGCCGTCGGTGCCCACTTGGGCGCGCGCCTTCGATAGAGCGTCGTTGGTGGACAGTAGTTTGACGACGTGATTGAATTCGTCCCCTTGACACATCACGGGCGACGCTACGAGAGTGACGTGACCGTTCGTTTGAGCGACGCCGACCCGCAAGGCTTGCTTCGCCTCGACGGCATTGCTCGCTTTCTCCAAGACGTCGCGACCGAGGACTGGGAGGATTCGGGCATTGTGTCCGACGACACGTGGGTCGTGCGTCGAACGGTGATTCGACAAGTCCATCAACGATGGCCAACGATGAGTGAGCGTCTACAGGTGACTACGTGGTGCGGCGGCGTCGGGGCGGCGTGGGCCGAACGGCGCACTGACATCGCCATTGGCGAGGAGACCGTGCTGGAATCAGCGGCGTTGTGGGTGCCGGTCGATCGCTCCGGACACCCCGTTCGGGTGCGACCGGAGTTCTTCGAGGTTTACGGCGACGCGACTCGTGGTCGCAAGGTCTCCGGTCGCGTCACCCTCGTCGCACCACCCGACGACGCGCCTCGACGAGCGTGGCCCCTTCGCCGGGCGGACCTGGACGTGGTGGGTCACGTGAATAACGCGGCGGTGTGGCAAGCGGTCACCGAGGTTGTCGACGTCCCGGTGCGTCACGTCGAAGTCATCCACCACGGCGCCGTCGAGAATGGCCACCACGTCGAGCTCGTGACGGTGCCCGGTTCGATGTGGTTACTCGTTGACGACCAGGTTCGTGTCGCTGCGAACTTCGAAGTCTGACGAGATGTCGCGTCCGCCGCGGCTGGTCGCGAAAATCGAACCAATGAGCACGAGGGGAAAACCTACGACGATGCCGACGGTGAGTGGCTCGTGTAATCCCACGATTCCCAGTACCACGGCGATGGCGGTGTTGACGTAGGGCACGACCGTCGCCCTCGTCGCACCGACCTCCTTGACGAGTTCAAAGAACGTGAGAAATGCCCCGGCGGTGCACACGACCGAAAGGACCGCGACGCAGTTGAGCGTCTCGGTGGAAATCGACGACGGCCAGTGATACGTAGACCACGGTAACCAACAGACCCCGACGAACAACGAAGCTCCGGCGACGACGACGACACCCGGAACGTGACTGAGTTTTGTCGCGAGGATGATGGGACCGACGGTGTAGCCCACGCAGATGATCATCATCAGACCGATCCAGGTCAGTGAGCCGCCCTTCAGGTCAAGTCCCACGAGCGATGCGACGCCCAACGCGCCAAGACCCAAGCCGACGTAGCGTCGGGCACTGATCTGACCCTCGTTGTTCATGAATCGCTGGGCGAGTACCGAAAAAAGCGGAACTGCGCAGATCAACAGACTTGTCAATGAACTCGTCAAGTGCTTTTCTGCCGTTGCCATGAGATACCAGGGCACGCCGAACTCGACGACACCAAAGATCGCGATCCAAGCGAAGTTCTTCATCAAGAGGGGTAATTCGCGTCGCCAAAGGACGATCGGTAACAAGAGAAGGCCCGCGGGCAGGGTGCGACCCAACACCAGGACACCCGGGTCGAGATGGCGCACCGCGACACGGATCAACAGGTATGGGATGCCCCAGAAGACGGCCATTGCCGAAAAGAAGAGCCATCCGCGCCTTGACATCCCTCCAGACTAATCCTGGGAATTCCTTCTTGCACTTTTATGCTCCGATATGCATAAAATGGCAGAATGCGTGTTGGCGTCGTGGGAGCGACCGGTTATGCCGGACTGGAGATCTTGCGGCTCTTGGCGTCGCACGACGAACTCGACGTGGTTCTTGCGACGGGGGACTCGAACGCGGGCAAAAGTGTCGCACACCACGCGCCGGCGCTTGCGGCCTTGTATTCAGAATTTACCTTCGCGCCTACCGAAGCCATCCTCGAGGCGTCAGTCGACGTTGCCTTTTTCGCTCTACCGCACGGCGAGAGCCAACGTTACGTACCGGCACTGGTAGAGCGCGGTATCAACGTGGTCGACCTTGGCGCCGACTTTCGTCTGAAGGACGCCAGTGACTATTCCGAGTGGTACCACGACGAGCATCGAGCGCCGGAACTCCTCGCGCGATCCGTCTACGGACTCGTCGAGCGTCATCGCAAGGAGCTCGTCGGCGCGTCACTCATCGCGGTGCCTGGTTGCTATCCGACGGCGAGCGCCCTCGCACTGGGACCCTTCCTCGATCGTGGCGTGATCGCCAACGAGGGGATCATCGTCAACGCCCTAAGCGGCGCGTCGGGGGCCGGTCGTGGGCCGAGTGATCGATTGCACTTTTCTCGTCTCGCCGGCAACGCTGAGGCGTACGGCCTCTTGGACCATCGTCACACGATTGAGATCCAACGCGAGATCGGCGCGGAGATATTGTTCACGCCGCACCTCGTTCCTACGAGCCGAGGAGAACTCGTCACAGCGTACGCTCGCGTGCTTGAGCCAAACTTCGACTCCGCGGCGGCGATGGACGTGCTTCGCGAGACGTACGCTGATGATCCGTTCGTCGTGGTCGTCGATGATCCACCAACCTTGAAGGATCCACTCGGGAGCAATCTGTGTTTTCTCAGTGCTCGCGTCGATGCTCGCACTGGTTGGTTGGTCGCCATGAGTTCGCTCGACAATCTCATCAAGGGTGCCGCCGGGCAAGCCATTCAGGCGTGGAACGTTGCGGCAGGATTTGACGAGACGACGGGGCTTCCATTGAGTGGGGTGACGCCGTGAAGAGGATCGTCGTCAAATTGGGCGGTCACGCTCTCGACACCTTGGGTGCGAGCGCGCCTCTGCTCGTCGAGCTGGCCCAAGACATTGCCCACCTCGTCAGTGGCGGTACTGAGGTGGCCCTCGTGCACGGTGGAGGACCCCAGATTGAAGAGCTTCTCGAGACCGCTCGAATTGAGAGCCGCTTTCACGAGGGACTTCGCATCACCGACACCCTGACCATGAGTTACGTCGCCATGGCTCTCGGTCACGTGAACGTACTCATTACCGCGGCGTTGAATCACGCCGGGGTCCCTGCCGTGGGTCTGTGTGGTGTCGACGGGACACTCTTTTGTGCCAATTCGCTTGGCGAACCTTGGCAAAGGGCCGCGGCGACTCCGAAGGTTCGACCCGAGGTGGTTACGTCGCTCTGGGCCAATGGATTCTGCCCGGTGCTGAGCCCCATCGCGGTCGACGAACTTGGCGAATTGGTCAATTGCAACGCGGACACCGCCGCGGGGGCGCTGGCGGGTTCGTTGGACACAGAACTATTGGTCTTGTTGAGCGACATCGATCAAGTGCGCGACGACCCCGACGATCCAGGTTCGGCGTTGTCGCACTTGAGCTCCTTTCAAGCGTCCGCGCTGATCGAGTCGGGCGCCGCGCGCGAGGGCATGGTGCCGAAACTTCGTGCCGCGCTCGACGCGCTCGACGCCGGGGCGGGCCGGGTGCTGATGGCGAACGGCACGCGCCACCACGCACTGCGCGAGGCGCTGAATGGCGACATTCCCACCACGGAGATCGTTTCATGAGTCGCCAGTTCATCACCATCGAAGAGCTCGCGAAGAAGGACCTACGGGTCATCTATCGTGACGCGCTCGCTCCGCTCAATGACGAACTCTTGAAGGGCCAGGGCGTGGCGCTGGTCTTCGAGCGACCGAGCTTGCGCACGCGCGCCTCGAGTTCCTCCGCCGTCCAGGAACTCGGTGGCTACGTGACGTTCTTCAGCGACGAAGAGATCGGTCTCAATACTCGCGAATCGGCCGAGGACGTGGCGCGAACGTTGGCACAGATGTACGCGATCTGTGCGTTGCGCGTGCGCGACCACGACGTGTTCGCCAGGATGCGCCGCGCGACGAATGACACGTTGTCGCTCATAAACTTGCTGAGCAACGCGGCTCATCCGACTCAGGCAATCGCTGACGTGTTGACCATCGCCGAACATTTCGCGAAGGGTGACGTCGAAGGTCTCAAGGGTCTCGAGGTCGTGTACGTCGGGGACGCGACCAATGTGACACGCTCGCTGTGCGTCGCACTCCTTCGCCTCGGCGCCCACGTCACCGTGGCGGCGCCGGAGGCGTATCAACTTCGTCAAGGTGGCGCCGAGGACCCGTTCAACGTCGAGGGTGGGGAGCTGCGACTGAGTAGTTCACCCGCCGACGCCGTGAGGGGCGCCGACGTGATCTACACCGACGCGTGGGTTTCGATGGGGCTCGAGGCAGAGACCGCCCAACGCCGAGTGGACTTCGCGCCGTTTCAGGTCAACGAGGAACTCGTGGGACTCGCCAGTCCCGACGTTGCCGTGTTGCACTGTTTGCCTGCCCATCGAGGTGACGAAATCACGGATCAGGTACTGGACAGCGAACGATCACTCGTATGGCGCCAGGCGTTTCATCGCCGAAGCGCCATGCTCGGGATCCTGGGATGGATAAAAGAGGAACACCATGACTAAGACGCAACGGCAACATCGTATTGGCGAGCTCATCGAACGCGAAGTCATCTCGACCGCCGCGCAGATCGTGGTCAAGTTGAACGCCGAGGGTATCCCCGCCACCCAGGCGACGGTCACGCGCGACCTCCAAGAGTTGGGGACGATCAAGATACGCGACGAGCACGGGACGAGACGCATCGTTGTCGGAGGTGCGACACGCTCCAGCCCGGCGCCACTCGAGCACCTTCGCCGGATGATGGGCGAGTGGGTCGTGTCCGTCGAGAGTTCGGGGAACCTGGTGGTGGTGCGCACGCCGCCGGGATGCGCGCACGTCGTCGCCTCCGCGCTCGATCGAAGCGCACTTGACGGCGTGCTCGGAAGCGTCGCGGGCGACGACACGGTGCTGGTCATCGCCAACGAGCACCGAGGCGGTCAGCAGTTGGCGCAGGAATTTCGAGTGCTCGCGAGCCTCGATGAGGTGACGCTCGAGGCGCAGAAGAGGAGTTTCCATGGCTAAGAGGGTGGTGCTCGCCTACAGCGGCGGGTTGGACACGTCGGTGGCGGTGCGTTGGATGATCGAAGAGTGGGGCGTCGAAGTCGTCTGCGTGCTCGTCAACGTGGGCCAGGATGCCGATTCTTCGGAGAGTTTCGAGGACATTCAAGCGCGCGCGATTGCTGCTGGCGCGATCGAGTGCGTGGTCGTCGACGCTCGCGACGAAATGGCCGAGCAGTTCTGTGCGAACGCGATCTACGCGAACGCCCGCTATGAGGGAAAGTATCCTCTCGTCTCGGCCTTGTCGCGACCGGTGATCGTACGGCACTTGGTCGACCAGGCTCGCAAGTTCTCCGCGACGGCCGTCGCGCACGGTTGCACCGGAAAAGGTAACGACCAGGTTCGCTTCGAGGTCGGCACCCACGCTCTCGCACCCGACTTGGAGGTGCTGGCGCCCGCTCGCAATTGGGGCATGACCCGAGCTGACTCGGTGGACTTCGCCGAAAAGTGGGACATTCCAATCCGTGCGAGTAAGGAGAAGATCTACTCGATCGATGAGAATCTGTGGGGACGGGCGATCGAGTGCGGCGCCATCGAAGATCCCTGGGCGGCACCGCCCGAAGAGCCCTACACGTTGACGCGGGTCACCAATGTCGAACCCGTCGAATTAGTGCTGAGTTTCAAGGCGGGGTTGCCGGTCGCGATCGACGATGCACCAATGTCACTCGCTGACTTGATCAAACAACTCAACCACCGCGCGGGTGCCACGGGCTTCGGTCGTCTCGACATGGTCGAGAACCGTCGCGTTGGCATCAAGAGCCGCGAAGTCTATGAATGCCCCGCCGCGCTCTCGATCATCGCGGCGCACGCCGACCTCGAGGACCTCGTGCTCGAGCGTGACGTTCATCACGAGAAGGCACGCCTCGAGTTGCGCTGGTCCGAGTTGGTCTATGACGGCATGTGGTTCTCGCCGCTTAAAGAAGCACTGGATGCGTTCATGTTCGACACGCAGCGTTTCGTGACCGGTGACGTCCGACTTCGTTTCGAGGCGCCGGGACTCATGCGAATCGTCGGGCGCCGAAGTCCGCACGCGCTCTACGACCATGGTCTCGCCACGTACGACGCTGCGGACACCTTCCAGCACGCCGACTCGGAAGGCTACGTGAAAATCTATGGTCTCGGCGTCAAGACCTGGGCCGCCCGCCAAGGGGCAAAAAACGCGACGCCGCCCTCGCCATGACGCTCTGGAGCGGGCGAATTTCAACCTCGATGGACGCGACGCTTTGGGATCTCTCAGAGAGTTATTCGTTCGACCACGTGCTCTATCACCACGACATAATGGGCTCGAAGGCGCACGCACGAGGTCTCGAACACGCAGGTATCTTGAGCGCCGCCGAGGCGAACGACCTCTGTGGGGTGCTCGACGACATCGAAGCTGAATTTGACCGTGGCGTCTTCGTCCGCGTGGGCAGTGACGAAGACGTCCACACTGCGATCGAACGTCGAGCGACCGAGCTACTCGGCGCGCTTGGCGCGAAGATGCACACCGGAAGGAGTCGCAACGACCAGATCGCGACGACGCTTCGCCTGTTCACCCGCGACGCGATCGGCGACGTCATCAAGGCGATTTTCTCGCTTGTGAACGCTCTCGTGGCACTGGGTGACGCGAATGAGGAAGCGTACTTGCCCGGCTACACCCACCTGCAGCGTGCGCAGCCCGTTCTCTTGTCGCATCATCTGAACGCCCACGCGTGGGCACTCCTGCGCGACGTCGAGCGACTCGGCGATGCGCGCCGACGTTGCAATGTCTCTCCGCTCGGTGCCGGTGCACTCGCCGGGACCTCACTCGACCTCGATCCACAAGTGCCCGCGACGATTCTGGGATTCGAGGGCACGTTCGCCAATTCGCTCGACGCCGTGAGTGACCGGGATTTCGTCGCCGAGACACTCTTTGATATTGCATTACTTGGCGTGCACTTGTCGAGAATGGGCGAGGAACTCGTGTTGTGGACGAGTGCGGAATTCGCCTTCGCCACATTGGCCGATGAATTCAGCACCGGTTCGTCAATGCTTCCCCAAAAGAAGAACAGCGACGTCGCTGAACTCGCGCGAGGCAAATCGGGCCGCCTCGTGGGCAACCTCACGGGACTTTTGGTGACGCTCAAGGGACTTCCGTTGTCGTATAACCGCGACCTTCAAGAAGACAAAGAACCCCTGTTTGATTCGCTTCGCCAAGTAATGCTGGTTCTCGCTTCGATGGCCGGTGCCTACGGTGCGTTGCATTTTCACATCGACACTGCACAACGTGCGGCGAACGATCAAGCCCTCGTCGCGATCGACATCGCCGAGGACCTGGTACGCGAGGGAGTTCCGTTCCGCCAAGCCCACGAGGAAGTGGGCAGACTGGTGGGTGAAGCCGCCACGAGTGGCCGCTCCTTGCGCGACGTCGTGCTCGATCACGGGCAATACTCCCGATTCGCGCCTCTCTTCGAGGACGGTGCATCGTTGCGTCGTCGATCGTCACCGGGAGGTTCGGGACCACTCGCGCGCGACGAGCAGCGACGTCGACTCGACGAGCGTGTTCGTGCGCTGAAGAGCGCGCACGAGGATGAGGGTTACATCGGTTGATGAACCAAGGTGGTGTCACGGCGTCCACGTACGCTGGACACAAATGGTTGAACGGCTCCTAACCCCCTCGAAGATCACCGCGTGGCTCGAGTGTGCCCATTTCTTATCGCTGCGCAACCAGGTAGACGCTGGCGCCATGGCGCTGGACGCGACCCCTCGAGGACCGCTCGCCGACCTCTTAATTGAGAAGGGTACGACGCACGAGCGCGATTGCCTGATGGATTTGGAGAACCAAGGGCGCAGTGTGTACCACGTCCCGGGACGTAACCCCGACGAGTCCTTCGAGCGCTGGGTGGCGAGGGTCAATGGCGTATTGAACCAAGAACACGACGTGATCTATCAGATGCCGTTTGTCCACGAAGGTATCCGCGGCATCGCAGATTTTCTGGTGCGATCGGGCACCGGTGAGGATGGCCGGGCAACGTACGAGCCCATCGATGCGAAACTCGCCCGATCCGAGGGTAAGCCCGGACACGTCTTGCAACTGTGTTTTTATGCCGAGGCGATTCACGCGTTGACGGGTCGCACGCCGCGCCACATGCATCTCTGGCTCGGCACTGGGATGCAAGAAACCCTTGAGGTCGAACAATTCCTTCCGTATTGGCGACGATTGCGTCGGCAATTGGTCGAATTACTTAACCGCGACGTGATCCTTGACACGAAGCCCTCGCCGTGCGATCACTGCGATTATTGCGAATTCAAAGGTCGTTGCGAGAACGAGTGGCGAAAGGAGGACTCACTCGTGTTCGTCGCGAACATTCGCCCTGCGCAACGTGAAGCGCTCGAATCCTCCGGCGTCACGACCGTGGCCACGCTCGCCACCCGCCGCGAACCGGTGCCGGCGTTGCACGACGAGAACCTCGAGCGACTGGTGCGCCAGGCGTCACTCCAGGTTCATTCGCGAGAACACCCCAACGAGCGGCCCGCGTTCGAAAGGATCGAGGAGAGTGACGACCCGGTGTTTGGCCACGGCTTCAGTCTGATGCCCGCGCCCGACGACGGTGACGTGTTTTTCGATTTCGAAGGACACCCGTTTTGGACGCCCCGGCACGACCTCTTCTTCCTCGCCGGCTTGTTGCTGCGCGACGAACAAGGTGTCTGGACCTATGACGCGCGCTGGGCCCATGACCGCGACGAAGAACATCGCATGATCACCAATCTCGTCGACTTTCTCTCGACGCGCCGTCGCACGTATCCCGACATGCACGTCTACCACTACAACCACACCGAACGCTCCGCGTTAGAGCGTCTGACGGCTGGCACCGAGTCCGAATCGCTGCTGACGTCGCTCGTCGAGAGCGGACTCTTCGTCGACTTGTACCAGGTCACGAAGAATGCCGTCCTCGTCGGCACCGAGTCCTACGGACTCAAGCATCTCGAACACCTCGCCGCGTACGAGCGCGGCGGCGGGATCGAACAAGGCGCCGGCGCGGTCGTCGAGTACGAGCAATACATGAAGACTGGTGACACGACAAAACTCGATGACATCGCCGCGTATAACCGTGATGACGTCGCCGCGACGAAGGCGCTACGCGATTGGCTCAATGAACAGCGCCCCGACGACGTCGCGTGGCGCGAAGCGGTCCTGGACGTTGAGGACTATGAATACGACACGGACGGATTGGTCTCGCAACTCGAGCAATTCCCTGAAGAAAGCGCCGAACGTCTCATTGGTGACCTCTTGAATTATTGGCGACGAGAACGATCTGCGAACATCACGCCCAAATTCGCCGAGGCGTCATCGGATTTCGCGACGATCTACACCAACCCGGATTTCATCGCCAACGTGCAGTTCGTGCGTTTTGACGACTCGCTTTCTCGTGGCGCACCGGTACGCGACGCCGTCTTTTCGTGGCCTCCGCAGGAAGTCAGTCCTCTCTTCGTCGATAAGTGCAGGGTGCTGTTCACGGGCGTCGGCATTGAACACGGGTTCGGGTACCTCCCAAAGGTTGACGTCGCTCGTCGTGAACTCTCCATGCGTTGGCGCGAGAGTGACGAGGAATTAGGCCTCATGCCACTCGTCTTTACGCTGGATGACTACATTGGTCCCCAGCAAAAGCCGGGTGTCTTGGTGCATCTCGCTGAGCAGGTGTTAAGTAATGACGCTAACGACGTGCCGAGTCGCGTGTCGATGGCTCTGCTCGCGCGTGAGCGACCGCGCTTTGACACTGACGGTGGACCAAAAGGCGGCGTCTTCGTCGACGATCTGCCCCACATCCTTTCGTGGGTCGGCCATCTCGACGAGAGCTACGTGGCGATTCAGGGCCCGCCCGGTACGGGCAAGACGTTTAGCGGTTCGCACATCATCTACGAATTGATCCGTGCGGGCAAGCGCGTCGGCATCACGGCGATGAGTCACGCCGCGATTGACAATCTCTTGGGTGCGACGCTCGAGGTATTCGACGATAAAGGGGATCGCGACTTGTTGCGGGTACTGCGGCGGAGCTCCAAACCAAAGGTCGGCGCGCTCGAGGGCGTGACGTATCAGGGGTCGAGCGACGGCGCCGAAAGCGATCGTTACAACCTCGTCGCGGGGACCACGTGGCTGTGGGCGCGACCCGGTATGCGAGCGTTCGCCGTTGACTATCTCGTGATCGACGAGGCGGGTCAGTTGGCACTCGCCGACGCCATCGCCGC
>CAJCJA010000050.1 GCA_903970515.1 Candidatus Saccharibacteria bacterium CG_4_10_14_0_2_um_filter_52_9 | reverse complement strand
GCGCACTTCCAAGAGCGCCGAGCCGATAGAGGTCAACGGCGCCGTTGACGAAGCGCAATCGTCGCTCGGCTGGGCGCGTTCGTTGAGCGAACCCGCGAGCCGTCTTCACGAACTGCTCATCACCCTCGAACGAGACTTGTGGGTGCTCATGGCCGAAGTCGCCACGCTGCCCGTAAATCGTCGCAAACTCACCGCGGGTAAATCGCTCGTCACCTCGGCGATGGTCGAGCGACTCGAGACCGAGATCGATTCGCTGTCAAGCGAGATCGAGATGCCGAAGGAATTCGTCGTGCCGGGCGAGAATCAACTCTCCGCCGCCCTCGACGTCGCGCGGACGGTCATTCGAAGAGCGGAGCGAATCGCCGTGTCCTATCCGCTCGAAGGATCCTTCGTCGTTGCCTATTTGAATCGACTAAGTGATCTCGCCTGGACGATGGCGCGATACGCCGAAGGTCCGCATCACCGCACCGCTCGACAGCATTAGGAAGAGGAAACCAATGGCCCGCATCGCTCGACTCTCGACGCCCGTCGAAGGTGCTCGCCAACCGGCGCTGTGCGTGCCCGTCCTGTTCGGCGACGACGGATGCCAGATCGCGACATCGGTGCCTCTCGTGTTAGGTGGCCAGAAGATCCCTCGCGAGTTCACGAAGGAGTGGTGTACCCAGCACGGTCTTAAGAGCGAACCGGGTTCGACCGTCGTACTACGTACGCTCGGCGAATCGAGTGTGTCGCTGATCAGCATCGGGACGAACTACAACGTTCGCGAGAGTTACCGTCTCGCGGGCGCGGCGGCGGTGCGAAGCGCGGGCGAGGGTTCGCTGGCGTTCTTCTTGCCGACCGACGGAATCGAGGACCCTCGTGCGATGACCCAGGCGCTCGTCGAAGGAGCGTTGCTCGCGTCCTACAGCTTTAAGGACACCTCGAGCGAGAGCTCCTTCGACGTCGTGCCGCTGGGATCGCCCTTGCCGAGTGTCGAGACCCACAACGAGGTCATCGAGGGTGTGCAGCGAGGTGGCGTCATTGGTGAGGGTGTCAACTGGGCCAAGCGACTTATTGACACACCCGCGGGCGACCTCTCACCGCGAGAACTCGCGAAGCAGGTGCTCAGGCGGCTCGACGACGATCCCTTCGTCGTCGCTGAAGCATGGACCGAGTCTCGAATCAAGGCCGAAGGATTAGGTGGACTCCTCGGCGTGGGTCAGGGTTCCGCGCAACCCACGCGACTCGTCTACGCCACCTATGAGCCCGCGGGTGAGGTGCGAGCGCACGTCGCGCTCGTGGGTAAGGGCGTCACCTTCGATTCGGGTGGGCTTTCCCTCAAGACCGGCGAGGGCATGATGACGATGAAGACGGACATGACCGGAGCCGCGGTCGTGATGAGCGTGCTCTCGATGGCGAGTCGTCTGCGCTTACCCGTCAAGATCACGGGAATCGCGCCAATGACCGAGAACATGACGGGCGATCGCGCGACGCGACCCGGGGACGTACTCACTATTCGAAACGGCATGACGATCGAAGTGTTGAATACCGACGCCGAAGGGCGACTGATCCTCGCCGATGGGTTGAGCCTTGCCGCCGAGGCGCGACCCGACACGATCATCGACGTGGCGACGCTCACGGGCGCGCAGAACGTCGCGCTCGGTGACGAGGTGGGGGCGCTGTATTCGTCGAGCGACGAATTGGCGGCGGACCTCGCTCGGGCGAGCGCGCGAAGTGGTGAGCAGCTGTGGCGGATGCCGCTCGTGTCGAACTACGAGTCACACATCGAGTCCGACGTCGCCGACATGAAGAACATCGGAAAGCCCCCGCGCGCGGGATCTATCGTCGCGGCGCTACTCTTACAGCGCTTCACCGACGGACTTCCCTGGGCGCATCTGGACATCGCGGGACCCGCGCGTTCGGATGCCCATCGCGGTTATCTGTCCAAGGGGGCGACGGCGTTCAGTGCGCGAACGCTCCTCGAGTTCTTGGACACGGTAGGCGCCGGCGAAGCGAACTAGCCGACACGACGTACGCGATCTCGTCGTGCGGGAATCTTGCGGGCGAGTGAGCTCGAGGTGACGTCGTGACCATCGCCGCGACCAACGAGCACCGAGCAGAAGAGTTCCTCGTCGCGTGCGCCCACCAACTTCAGCACGTCGTCGCCGTGGCGAAAGTTTCCCCAGATCGTGGCATGCCAGTCACCTTCTTCGATGAGCAATAACAGGGCCATGGTCACCATGGCGGCGTCGGTGTGCCAGTAGGGAAGGGGCCACGAGTTGAGTTCGTCGAGGCCCGAGGACGTCTTGTCCGCTTCGGCGTATCGCGCGGCGTAGTCGCCGGGACGCGACGTGACGACCACGACCCCACCGCATCGAGCTAAGCCCTCGGCGCGCCGGGAGCGCTCTCGCCAGGTCTGGTCGGTCGCGGCCGCGAAGAAATCGGGCACCAGCGCGCGCGACAACGTATAGAGCCGTACCCCCGCGCTGTTACCGGCACTGGGCGCGCGAAGGCTCTCCGCGCACAGTGCGTCGAGCCATTCAGGGTCGACGGGGGTGGCGTCGAAAGAGCGAATCATGCGGCGACGTCTCAGAAGTTCGCGCAGTTCCATTCGATGTGGTCTAGCAGGTCGATTTGTCTTGATTGTTGACCCAGCAGGTAGGATTTACGCACCACGAAGGAGAGAGCGTTGCCCACACCTCGAGATCTGTTAAACGCCGCCAAGGCGGAGATTCATGAAGTCGACCCCCACGACGTCGCCGCACGGTTGGGCCACTACACCTTGCTCGATGTTCGCGAACCCGATGAGTACGAGCAGGGCGCGGTGCCGGGTGCCGTACACATCGCTCGCGGGAATCTCGAATTCTCGGTCGAAGGTCGTTTGACCGACAAGCACGCGCCGATCGCGGTCTACTGCGCCGGAGGAGTGCGTTCAGCGTTTGCGACCAAGACGCTCCAAGATCTCGGCTACACCGACGTCGTGTCGATCACTGGCGGGTTCAATAAATGGAAGGACGAGGGTCTCATATGGGAGGAGCCTCGTTCGATGACCCAAGACCAACGCATTCGCTACCACCGGCACCTCTTACTTCCCGAGGTGGGCGAAATTGGCCAGATGAAGTTACTCGATTCAAAGGTGCTCTTGCTCGGCGCGGGGGGGCTCGGCTCGCCCGCGGCGATCTATCTCGCCGCGGCCGGTGTCGGCACGATCGGCATCATCGACATGGACGTGGTGGACGCCTCGAACCTGCAACGTCAGATCTTGCACAACATGGACCGCGTGGGCATGCGCAAGGTCGACAGCGCGAAGCAAACCCTTACCGCGATGAACCCCGACGTGAAAGTCATCACCTACGACACCCGTCTCGGCGCCGACAACATTCTTGACATCATCGACGGCTACGACGTGATCGTCGACGGCACGGACAATTTCCCCACTCGTTATCTCGTCAATGATGCGGCGTTGCTCAAGAACATCCCGGTGGTGCACGGATCGATTTTTCGTTTCGAAGGTCAGATCACCGTGTTCAATCCCTACGTGGGACCTTGCTATCGCTGCATGATTCCCGAACCACCGCCCGCCGAGCTCGCACCGAGTTGCGCTGAGGCGGGAGTGCTCGGCGTGCTACCCGGCATCGTCGGTTCGATCCAAGCCGTCGAGGCGATCAAGCTCCTACTCGAGTTGGGTGACCCGCTCGTGGGCCGCCTGCTGACCTACGACGCGCTCGAGCAGAGTTTTCGCACCTTCAAAGTTCGTCGCGACCCGTCGTGTCCCGCGTGCGGCGAGAACGCTGCTCCCATCGTGATCGCGGAGTACGACGACCTTTGCATGCCTCACGCCGTCAGCGTTTAGACGTTCGCACGGGCGACTCCTAGACTTATTTGCAGCGCGGCCGTGCGCTGCGAGAGAAGCGACGAGGGCTGAGCAACGTGCAGCACGAACTACAGACGTACGACGATGATGAAAGCGTTGCTCGCGCGGGCGCCGCGTACGTCTCTCAGTACGTGCGCGACGTGGCGTCTTCTGGCGCCATCTGTTCACTCGCGATGAGTGGCGGACGCACCCCGGCGGCGATGTTCCGCGAACTTGGCGCGACCCCGTTCCCCTTCGCGTCAGCGATCTTCTATCAAGTCGACGAGCGAATCGCTCCCGCGAACGACGCGGCGCGAAATTTACTCGAACTTCGCGCGGGACTCGGTGAGCGCGCCGACATTCGCGCCATGCCGGTCGGCGACGCTGACCTGGTTGCCGCGGCGCGTGACTATGCGGATCTCCTACCTGCGCCGCTCGACCTCGTGCATCTCGGACTCGGTCCCGACGGGCACACGGCGTCGCTCATACCTGGGGACCCGGTGCTCGACGTCGTGGATCGACGCGTCGCCATCACGGGCGAGTACCAGGGGCATCGACGAATGACCCTCACGTACCAGGAGCTCAACGCGGCGCGACAATTGTTGTGGATCGTGACCGGCGAAGAGAAGCGCGACGCCCTGCGCCGACTGCTCGACAGTGACCCGAGCATCCCGGCGGGTCGGGTCTCGGCGACGAGGTCGATCATCATGGCCGACCGTGCGGCGTTGTGAGCAAGGATCTTGACCAAGAGAAACGTCTGGCCGCGGTTGACGCCGCGTCGCTCGTCGAAATAGGCATGCGGGTGGGGCTCGGCACGGGCTCGACGGTCGCCTACTTGTTAGACGCCTTGTCGGCGCGATCGATTGACGCCACTTTCGTCGCGACTTCGCCGCGCACCCAGGCCGCGGCACTCAAGCTCGGCCTGCACGTCGAGGACTTCGACGAGGACGCGACGCTCGACCTCGCGATTGACGGTGCCGACCAAATCGCGCCCGACGGCTGGTTGATCAAGGGCGCCGGCGGGGCCCTCACTCGAGAGAAGATCGTCGCGGCGAGCGCCGCGCGCTACGTCATCATCGTCGATTCGAGCAAACTTGTCGACGTCCTAGGACCACCGGTGCCCTTAGAGCTCATGGCCTTCGGTCTCGCCTCAACCCTTGCGCGGGTTGGATCAACGACGCTACGATCCTCGCCCCCGAGTCCCGATGGTGGTGTCGTCGCGGACTACCACGGCGAGGTGCACAACGCGACGCTCTTGTCGCGTAGGTTGGCGGACACGCCCGGAGTCGTCGAGCACGGACTCTTCGCCCCCGCGCTCGTGAGTGAGGTTCTCGTGGGAACGGGAAATTCGGTGCAACGTATTGTCCCGGGAGGTTAAGTAGTGAGCACAGCTAAATCGTCTTCGGCGACCGAGATACCCGAGAATCACGTCATCGTGCTCTTCGGCGTCACTGGTGACCTCGCGCGCCGAAAGATCATTCCGGGGTTGTATCACTTGCACCTCGCGGGACTCTTGCCCAAGAAGTACCGAATCATCGGTACGTCGCGGGAGAAGTCCGCACTGACCGACGACGAATTTCGCGCCTACGCCAAGGACGCCGTCAAGACCTTCGGGTCCAACAAGCCCGAGGGTGAAGGTTGGAACCAATTTGAGCGCTCCCTCTCGTTCGTCGTGTCGGGGGACCGTGACGCGAACGCGCTGCACGCGGCGGTGAAGGACGCCGAAGCGGACATCGGTGGTCGGGTCCATCGACTCTTGCATCTCGCGGTACCGCCGAACGCGGTGCTCGACTTGATCACCATGTTGGGCGACGCGGGTTTGAACGAGAACTCGCGGATAATTTGCGAGAAGCCCTTCGGCACCGACCTCGCGTCGGCGCGTCATTTGAACGAGGTGATCCTTTCGGTCTTCGACGAGCTTCAAGTGTTTCGCATCGACCACTTCCTCGGCAAGGAGTCCATCGACAACATCCTGGCGCTGCGATTTGCGAATCGACTCTTCGAGCCGTTATGGAATCGTGATCACATTCGCTTCATCGAGATCGATGTCACTGAGACCCTCTCGGTCGAAGGTCGCGGCTCGTTCTATGACGAGACCGGCGCATTTCGCGACATGATCGTGAGCCACCTGTTCCAGGTGCTCGGCTTTGTCGCGATGGAGCAGCCGGTGAGTCTGGAGGCGGGACCCTTGCGCGACGAAGTGCACAAGGTGTTTCAGACCCTGCAACCCGTCCATCCCTCTCACGTCACGCGTGGCCAGTACGAGGGCTATCTCGACGTGCCGGGTGTCGCCGAGAACTCCGACACCGAGACCTACGTCGCACTTCGCACCGAGGTGGAGAACACCCGCTGGAAGGGTGTGCCGATCTACTTACGCTCAGGCAAGTGCCTCAAGCAGAGTTGCCAAATGATCACGATTGGTTTTGACGAACCAGTGATGCGACTCTTTCCCGTCTCCAAGCAAGAGAAGGGCTGGCGCGGCAACAAACTCGTGGTCGACTTCGCCGATCCGGGATCGATCCACGCTCAGTTCCTCGCGAAGGAACCCGGCCCTTTGATGCACCTGGATTCGGCGGAGATGGCGTTTTACTATAAGGACTCCTTTGATGCCTCGCACCATCTTGAAGCGTACGAACATCTGATCTTCGAAGCGATGCTCGGGAACCGGTCCCTGTTCACCCGCTCTGACGGCATCGACCGCCTTTGGGAAGTGGCGGCACCGTTGCTTGAGAATCCGCCGCCCGTCGAAACCTACGCGCAGGGCACCTGGGGCCCCCCGTCAGCGGACCGCATCGTGGCGCCCATTGGCTGGTGTCTTAAGTAGTCCGACGCACGCTTTGCGTGAGTGGGCTCGTCACGTCGCGACGTGGGGAGGTTTGACGACGACGATAGTGCGGGCCAATTTGTCGTGGATCGTCTGGTTGCGCTTATCACCGAGCGGGAAGAGGAAGTTCACGACGAGATAGATCACGGCGACTGAGATCAACACTGGCGAATTAACGCCAATCGCGAAGACGTCGATGAGCAACCAGACCTCGAGGTAGACGTAGCGCCAGATGGATTGTCGCAGGGAAATTCGACCGCCGGAGTCGGCGTCAAGGATTTGCGTCTGGACCATGCGGTTGCCGAGTGACTGACCGTCAAAGACGAACCACTGACCAACGAGGTACACCCCGAAGAACACGATGTAGACCGCTGATCCGTAGACGGTGCCGAACAATACCTTGAGCACGATGAGCGGGACGAACATCGCAAGAAAGTCGGTGAGCGAGGCGCCCACCCGCAGGCGCCAGCGTGCAAGTTCTGGTTCGCTCGCGTCGACAGTTGTCGAGCGAACGACCACCTGCGTCCCGCAAGTAGCGCAGAACGTGTCGTCGGTCTCGATACCGCAATTCGGGCATTTCATCGTGTTGTCCTTGTCGTTCGTTGCAGGAGGGTGTGGCGTGTCGCGGTTCGTCGCCTCACGCCTTCACCACGATGGTGCGGGCATACACATCGTGCAACGTTTGCTTGCGCGGCGAGAAGAGGGGGAAGAGGTCGTCGATGAGCCCAATCAAGCCTACGATTTGCAGCCCACCGTTGCCCACCAAGACGAAGCAACTGTAGAGGGCGACCAAGCCGATGCGCTTGAGGACCTGGTCGGAGGACACCGGTCCACCATCGAGGGCGCTGCGCACTCGGGTACCCATCACGCGATTTCCGATCGTCTGACCCTCTGGTCGAATGAGCAAAAGGTATAGGTAGAGACCCTCGACGAGTATCGCGGCGACGTCAGCGGCGACGTTATTGGCGATTCGCCCGACGACGTAGGCGACGATCGCACTCGGAATGACGAGGATGAGGTTGTCAATGATGGTGGCACCGACGCGCGCCCACCACCCCGCGTAGACGGCGTTCGCACGAGTCGCGGTTGTCGCGCGCGACGAGGGCGTTCCGCAGACGCTGCAGTACGCGGCGTTCGTTTCGGAACCGCAATTCGAACAGTACATGGCTCCATCTTGACCGATTACGACGAAGACGCCCGCAAAATTCGCGAATCATCAGCGATTTCACCCTCGTCGCGACACGGGGTGACGGCGTAATCTGAGGTGGTGACGACACCTGAGCGATTCAGCGATTCTGGCATCGAGATCAAGACGGTCTACACCGGCGCGGACTTGAAGGATTTCGACGAAGAGCGTCAGCTGGGCGAGCCCGGTTCGTATCCCTTCACTCGCGGGGTGCAGCCTTCCATGTACCGAGGTCGCCTGTGGACGATGCGTCAGTACGCCGGATTCGGGACGGCTGAAGCGACCAACGAGCGCTTCAAATTCTTGTTGGCGGCCGGCCAGACTGGTTTGTCGTGTGCCTTTGACCTTCCCACCCAGATGGGCTTCGACGCCGACCATCCTCGTGCCGAGGGCGAAGTCGGGAAAGTAGGCGTGGCGATCTCGTCGCTGCAGGACATGCGCTTGTTGCTCGCCGACCTTCCTCTCGACCAAGTGACGACCTCGATGACAATCAACTCGACGGCCTCGACGCTGCTCCTGCTCTATCAGCTCGTCGCCGAAGAACAGGGAATAAGTGGCGCCCAAATTCGAGGGACCATACAAAACGACATCTTGAAGGAATATGTCGCCCGCGGCACGTACATCTATCCTCCTCGTCCCTCCATGCGGCTCATCGTCGACACCTTCGCCTACTGCAAGAAGGAGATCCCTCACTGGAACACGATCTCGATCTCGGGCTATCACATTCGCGAAGCCGGTTCGACCGCGGTCCAAGAAGTCGCTTTCACCCTCGCGAACGGGATTGCCTACGTCGAGGCGGCGCTCGCCGCAGGTCTCGCCCTCGATGACTTCGCGCCGCAACTAAGTTTCTTCTTCAACGCGCACAACAATCTCTTCGAAGAGGTCGCCAAGTATCGCGCGGCGCGGCGCCTGTGGGCGTCGATAATGACGCAGCGCTTCGGTGCGAAGAACCCCAAGTCAACGATGCTTCGTTTCCATACGCAAACGGGAGGTTCGACGCTCACGGCCCAACAACCCGAGACCAACGTCGTGCGCGTCACCCTCCAAGCACTGGCGGCGACGTTGGGCGGGACACAGAGTCTGCATACGAACGGATTCGACGAGGCGCTCGGACTGCCGACCGAGCGCGCGGCGAAACTCGCCCTGCGCACCCAACAAGTCCTCGGGTACGAGTCGGGGATCGCCGACACCGTCGACCCACTCGCCGGGTCGTACTTCGTCGAGACGTTGACCGACGAGGTCGAGGAGAGGGCGCGTCAATATATCAAGGAGATTGACGATATGGGCGGCGCGGTTGCGGCCATCGAGTCGAACTACATGCAAGGCGAGATCGAAGCGGCGGCCTACGAGTTCGCTCGCCAGGTGGACCGAGGAGAAAAAGTGGTCGTTGGGGTGAATCGTTTCAACGAAGACGAGAACACCAAGGCCGACGTCTTCCCCGTCGACGTCGCTCAACAACGAGCGCAAGTCGCCCGCGTCAAGGCCCTCAAGCAAGACCGGGACAATGACGCCGTGCGCGCAGCCCTCGCGGACCTAGGTACCGCGGCCGAGGGTACGGCCAACCTGCTTTATCCGATGAAGTTGGCACTTTCGCGACAGGCGACCCTAGGCGAAGTTGCCGACGTGCTTCGCGCACAGTTCGGGGAGTACCACCCGAGCTAAGTGTCAATCGATTCGTGAAAATGTGTCACGTCGGGCGCGCGCCCGTAGAAATGGTGCGTGAGGGCCTTCCAGCGCCCGAAGAGGTCGGTGTCGCGAAATGCCATATGGGCTTCAACTGATTCCCAGCGTACGAGTAAGAGGTAGACCGATCCGTTCTCCACCTGGCGTCGAACTTCTGCCCCGAAACACTTTTCGGCGGACGTGATGATGGGCAAGGCTTCGAGCATCGATGCTTCGAACGCCGATTCTTGTCCCGGGAGGATTGGCAGTAGGGCGTGTTCAACAATCATGCGCGTGAGAGTAATCGTTCACGAAGTGGCGCGTCGTTCGCGACGCCAATCGCGGTGAGGGCGAGAGTGATTGATCCGTCGATGACTGCCTGGTCTGCCTCTTTCGTGATGCACGCCGCGGTGAACTCTGGTTGGTGATTCACGGCGCCATGCGTAGGTATAGCGAGCAAGGGGTGTATCGAGGGTACGACGAGTGAGACGTTCGCCATGTCCGTGGAGATCGTGGGCTTCGCGACGCCCTCGTCATCGAGTCGAAAACTTCGCCCGAGTGATTCGGCGGCGCGCCGGTAGTGCTCCAGGATGTCGGGGTCCGAGACCATGTGCGAGAACGCGCTGCCTAATTCTTCGATCTCGTAGCGTGCGCCCGTCGCGAGGGCGCCCGCTTCGAAGCACGCGTTCACTCGCGTGCGCAGGGCGGCGAGTCGTTCGCTCGTCAGCGATCGAGCCATGAATCGTCCCACGACGTAGCTCGGGATGACGTTAGCGGCGGAGCCTCCCTCGGGGACGATGCCGTGGAACTGATCGCCGGGTACTAACTGCTGACGGAGCAGGGCGAGCGCCACCTGGGAGATAGTCATAGCGTCAAGGGCGTTGACGCCTTCCCACGGTGCCGCCGACGCGTGCGCTTCTTTTCCCGTGAATGTCACGTCGAAATGGTCAACGGCGAGGCACTGCGCTTCCAGGCGTTCGTTGGGCCACGGATGCACCATGAGCGCCATGTGGGTATCCGCGAAGTACCCGGCGTTGATGAGATCGATCTTTCCGCCGCCACCTTCCTCCGACGGCGTGCCGAGCACCGTCACCGTGATACCGAGTTGGTCCGCGACGGCCGCGAGGCCAATGCCGGCGCCGAGGGACGCCGCGCCGATGATGTTGTGCCCACACGCGTGACCTACGTCGGGCAGTGCGTCGAACTCCGCGCAAAAGACGACGTGCAACGCTCCGTTTCCCGACGTCGCTCGAAAGGCGGTCGCGAGCCCCGCGATGCCCCGCTCGACGTGAAAGCCCACGTTCTCCGCCGTCGACGCGACCGCTTCGGAACTCAAGAACTCCTCGTAACCCAACTCGGGGTGTGCATGGATGAAATGGCTGAGCGCGACGAGTTCGTCTCGGCTCTTCTCAATCGCGTCAACCGCTTCGCGCGAGACGCTCATTCAATGACCGCGATGACGTCACCGGCACCCACGGAGTCGCCAGCCTTCACCTTGATGCTCTTGACGGCGCCGGACTTCTCGGCCCCCACGGAATTTTCCATCTTCATCGCCTCGAGAATGACGATGGTGTCACCCGCTTCGACGAACTGTCCCTCTTCGACCGAGACCTTGACGATGGTTCCCTGCATGGGCACCGTGACGGTCCCCGAGCCGCTTCCTACGACACTGGCGTGGTGCTGACGGCGTGGCTTCGCGGCCGTTGAGTGAGCGCGCGGCATCATCTCATCACCGGACTCGGGAACCCATAACGCCACCGAAACCCGACGTCCATTGACCTCTGCGGTGACGTCCTTGCGGACGGTTCCTTCGCCCACCGACACCGGAGTGTGTCCATAGACCGGCAGTGAACTGAAGTCGAGTGCCGTCTCGACCCAGTTCGTCGAATGCGTGCCATTGACGAAATGTTCGTCAGTGAGGATCACCACGTCGGCGGGCAACGTCGTCGCGACTCCTTCGATCACCGTTTCCTCGATGGCCCGTAAGAGTCGACGGCGAGCCTTTTCGCGGTCCGAACCCCACACGGCGAGCTTCGCGATCAGATTGTCGTAGTACTGCGAGACGCTGTCGCCTTGCATGTAACCCGCGTCGAGACGAACCCCGGGCCCGGAGGGCTGATCGAAACGAGTGATCGTGCCCGGTGACGGTGCGAATCTTCCCCCGGCGGGGTCCTCGGCGTTGATACGCACTTCAATGGCGTGCCCATCGTGCTTGATGTCGTCCTGGGAAAAGTCAATCGCTTCACCTGAGGCGATGCGGATTTGCCATTCGACGAGGTCAAGACCGGTGACGAGTTCCGTGACCGGGTGTTCGACCTGCAAGCGCGTGTTCATCTCCAAGAAAAAGAACTCGCCGTCTTGATACATGAACTCGACCGTGCCGGCATTTACGTATCCGCACGCCTTGGAGACCTTCACGGCGGCTTCACCCATTGCGCGACGTACGTCGTCGGGAAAGTTCGGGGCCGGTGATTCTTCGACCAGCTTTTGGTGACGACGCTGCGCGGAACAATCGCGTTCCCCGAGCCACAAGGCGTTGCCGTGCGTGTCCGCGAGTACTTGCATCTCGATGTGGCGCGGCCAAGTGAGATATTTCTCGAGGTAGCACTCCGAACGCCCGAAGTAACTGAGGGCTTCGCGCTGTGCGCTCTCGAGTGCGTCGGCGGCCTCGTCGGGACCGCGCACGACCTTCATCCCTCGTCCGCCACCGCCGTAGGCGGCCTTGATGGCGACCGGCCAACCCACCTCGTTGCCGAATTCGACGATCTCGTTGGGGTCCGCCAGAGGTTTTGAGCGACCGGGGACGCCATTGACGCCAGCCTTTTCTACGAAGAGTCGCGATGAGATCTTGTCACCCATCACTTCGATCGCCTCGGGTGGAGGACCGATGAACGTCACACCTAATTCGGTGATGGCACGGGCGAAATCGGTGTTCTCCGAATAGAAGCCGTAACCAGGGTGCACGCCGTCGGCGCCCGAACGCGTGATGATGTCGAGAATCACGGGCGTATTGAGATAACTTTCCGCCGCCGTCGAGCCGCCCAGGGCGTACGCTTCGTCGGCGAGACGTACGTGCAGCGCGTCGCGGTCGAGTTCGGAGTAGATGGCGACGGTCGCGATGCCCATCTCTCGACACGTGCGCATCACGCGAACGGCGATCTCACCTCGATTGGCGACGAGGACTTTCTGTAACACGACAACCTCCGTACAGGGACTGTTATTTTCTATCACCTGGCACCAGAACCCTAATGTTTGGGTGTGAATCCAATCGTGTGGCGCGTCGAGCATTTCGAGCAGATCGACTCAACCAATACGTGGCTCGGTGAACAGGCGAGAAATGGCGCGCCGGAAGGGACCGTCGCGCTCGCCGACTTCCAATCAGCGGGTCGAGGACGACTCGATCGCACCTGGGACGCGACGCGCGGCTCGTCGCTCCTGTGCTCCGTACTCTTTCGTCCGTCGCTCGAATTGAGTGACCTGCAATTGAGCGTCGCGATCGTGGCGCTCGCCGCTCGCGCCGCGGTAGTGCGACTCTGTGGCATTCGTCCGGTGCTCAAGTGGCCCAACGACCTCATGGTGGGCGATTTGAAGCTCGCTGGTCTTCTCGCTGAACTCGTGAACACGCCGAGTGGGCCCGCGGTGGTAGTGGGGATTGGCGTGAACTTGCGCGATGACGGGGTCACCAATCCTCGAGCGACCAGTGTGCGTCGCGAGTCGGGAGTCACGATCAGCGCGCGCGCCTTGCTCGACATACTTCTCGACGAACTCGAGCCTCGCCGATTTCTGCTCGAAAGTTTCGAAGGTCGTGCGGTCGCACGCGAAGAGTACAGCGCCGCACTCGCCACCATTGGCAAGCGTGTACGCGTCGAACAACGTGACGCGACGTTCCACGGTGTCGCAAAGGGGATCGACGAGTCGGGCCACCTATTGGTGGACGTTGACGGCGTCGTGACGAGCTTCATGGCGGGCGACGTCGTGCACCTGCGCACCGAGGACATCGAGTGAGTGCGCCAGTGCGAGTGCTGGTCACCGGCGCCGCGGGACAGGTGGGTGTTGACCTCGTCGACGTCCTCAACGCCGTGTTGCCACCGGGAGCGGACGCGGCATTTCAACCCGATGGCACGCCAATCGGGGCTGAGGAGTTCGACGTTTTGGGCGTCACGCACCACGAACTTGACGTCACCGATCGCGACGCGACCGCGCGGGCGATCAGGGCCACGCGTCCCGATGTCATCGTGCATCTCGCCGCCTATACGCGGGTCGACCGCGCCGAAGTAGACGCCGACACTTGTTATGACGTCAACGCAACGGGCACTGAGACAATGTCACTCGCCGCGCACGACATCGGCGCTCACTTGATCAGCATCTCGACTGACTACGTCTTCGACGGGAGGAAGGGCGCGTCGTACATCGAAGGAGATCCCACGAACCCCTTGAACGTCTACGGATCGTCCAAGCGAGCGGGAGAACTACTCTGCCGCGCGGAGGACACGATCGTTCGATCATCCTGGGTCATGGGTGTGCGAGGAAAGAACGTCCTGCACGTGATTGCCGAACGTGCGCTTAGTGGCGCGACAGTGCGCTTCGTCGAAGATCAAGTCGGCACCGTGACGCTCGCGAGCGACATGGCTCGAGCACTCGCAACCATGGTGCGCGAACGACCGGGGGGCTTGTGGCACGTCGCGAACTCAGGTACGACCTCGTGGTTCGACGTGGCCCAATACGCCGGGACACTGCTCGGGCGAGGCGACGATTTCGCGACGCCGATCATGACCTCCGAGCTCGAGCCGGCACCGCTCGCAACGCGGCCCGCACGAAGCGACCTCTCCACGCAGAAATGGTCGGAACGATTTGAAGCGTTGCCGCAGTGGCGTGACGGTGTGCGTCGACTCGTGCACGACCGTACGGCAACGGGTGCGCCATGAGTGACGTCACGGGCCGAGTGTCGGCGGTGATCGTTGATTACCACGCAGGTGAGGCGCTGGGTACGTGCATTGATTCGCTGCACGAGAATGGTGTGCGCGACGTCGTCGTGGTGGAGAACGGCGTCGCGGGTTCGACACCCGACGCGCTGGAGCATCGCAGCGTGACCTTGGTGGTACCCAGATTGAATCTCGGTTACGGTCGCGGCGTCAATCGCGGCGTCGCCGCGACGCAAGCTCTCGAATTCCTCCTGGTGAGCAATCCTGACGTCGTCGTCCACGACGGGGCGGTCGCGTCGATGGTGCATTTCATGGATCAACATCCTCAGGTGGGCATCGTGGGCCCATCGATACTTCGTCCCGACGGCAGCGTGTATCCGTCGCAGCGAGTGTTCCCGAACTTCTGGCTCGCTGGGCTCCATGCGTTGCTATCGCCGCTGTGGCCTTCTAATCCCGCGACGAAGAAATACCGATCGGCCCACGCTGACGGTAGCGTCGACTGGGTCTCGGGCGCTTGTTTTCTCATTCGCCGCAGTGTCTTCGAACAAGTCGGGGGTTTCGACGAGCGCTATTTCATGTTCGCAGAGGACATGGCGCTGTGTTGGCAGGTACGTGCGAGCGGTTCGTCGGTCGCGGCCTTGAGCGACGCGGACGTCACCCACATCGAGGGGCTCTCGCGTCGACGTGAGTCGCGTGCGATGTTGATCGCGCACCATCAAAGTGCGATGCGCTTTGAATGGCAGACCGCGACTGGACTGCGTCGAGTGCTCCTTCCCCTCGCGACGCTGGTCCTTGGATTTCGACTCTTGGTCGTCCTAATCCTGCGCCCTTCTTGGTGAGAGTCTCCAGCCTCTAACATGTTGGAAGGACTGTGGGTGGCTGTGGTTGAAAGTCGATGCCAGCCGCGGGCGAAACGACCCACGTAAGGTGCCTGTTTGGCACCGAGCATGGCGCGGTTTAGAAGTAAGCCCTGCCGGCGAGCGATCAAAGTGGTCACTCGTCGAGCCGGTGAAAAGTGCGAAATCGTCATCGGAGAGTCTTGAACTGCCGAAGGCGCGCACGGACATCGCTGCAGGCAAGTGTGGGGTCAAAGACCAGGTCAGCACCCACAGTCCCTTTGACCGGTCGGAGGAATGATCGGTCGTGGCGAGCGCCCGCACCTCTGGGCGCGCGGCCAATGCTAGATGGTCGAACGGTAGGCTTGAGAACCATGAGTTTGTTTCAGAAGGTCCTCAAGGCGGGTGAAGGGAAGCGAGTTCGACAACTCGCCGAACTGGTGCCGCCCATTAACGAGCTCAGCGACGAGATGGCCGCCCTCAGTGACGAGCAGCTTCGGGCTAAAACCGAAGAATTCCGCGCTCGACTCGCCGATGGTGAGACTCTCGACGACCTTCTCTTTGAAGCCTTCGCCGTGGTACGTGAAGGGGCCACCCGCGTCCTAGGACAGCGCCACTACGACGAGCAGCTCATGGGTGGCATGGCGTTGCACTTCGGCTGGATCGCCGAAATGAAGACCGGTGAAGGTAAGACACTCGTGTCGACGTTGCCGGTGTATTTGAACGCTCTCGCGGGCAACGGCGTGCACGTCGTGACCGTGAACGATTACCTCGCCACTCGCGACGCGAACTGGATGGGCGCGCTGCACAAGTTCTTGGGCCTCAGCGTGGGCCGCGTGGGTCCGGACTTACCTGACTTCGAACAAAAGCGCGAGGCATACGCGAGCGACGTCACCTACGGCACAAACACCGAATTCGGATTCGACTACCTGCGCGACAACATGGCGCGGCGTCGTGAGCACATGGTCCAGCGAGGCCACCATTACGCGATCGTCGACGAGGTTGACTCCATCTTGATTGACGAAGCTCGCACCCCGCTCATCATCTCGGGTCCTGCGACCGACGTCACGAAGCTCTATTACCAATTCGCCTCCATCGTTCGTTCACTCAATCGCGACAGCGACTACGAGGTCGACGAGGAAAAGAAGACCGTCGTGCCTACGGAAGAGGGTATTGAGAAGGTCGAGCGGCTGCTGGGCGTCGCCAACCTGTACGACGCGGTCGCGACGAATTACGTGCACCAGTTGGGCCAGGCGCTGCGGGCGAAGGAACTCTTCCACCGCGACAAGGATTATCTAGTCGACGGGGGCGTGGTGAAGATCGTCGACGAGTTCACGGGACGCACCCTCGACGGTCGTCGTTGGTCCGACGGCCTACACCAAGCGGTCGAAGCGAAGGAACGCGTGCGCATCCAAGAGGAAAACCACACGTGGGCGACAGTGACGCTGCAGAACTACTTTCGCCTGTACGAAAAATTGGCGGGAA
>CAJCJA010000049.1 GCA_903970515.1 Candidatus Saccharibacteria bacterium CG_4_10_14_0_2_um_filter_52_9 | reverse complement strand
CCCTTCGACGGCAATAATTCAACAGGGGTCCACTCGATACGACGACGTTAGGAAGATCGAAGTCAAATGAGAATTCCTGAAAAATCAAGGAAAATTTGGTGGGCCGTACAGGACTTGAACCTGTGACCCCTTGCGTGTCATGCAAGTGCGCTACCAGACTGCGCCAACGGCCCCTAATGTTTCCACCCTACCACCGGGATGTTTTTAACTGAAAAGACACGGCATCTAAAGAAGTTCCGTCGCCGGGGTCGCGACGATATCCCCCGCCACAAGATCAAGGGGCATTTGCCCGGCGTTGTTTCGAATGACTTGCTCCATGAAGACTTCAACGCTGGCGCGTGCGTCACTCAACGCATCATGACCACCCAAGTTGACACGGTAGTGCGCACACAATGTACTGAGGCCCCGTCGCGGTCGAAGATCACGACTCGGTTCGATCACGAGGTCGTGCTCGACGACGTCGATGATTTGTAAGAGTGACAAATCGAGCGTTTCGTCGGCGAGCGACATCGCGAACACGGACTCATAGCTGCGGCGAAGCATCTCGAGATCGAAGCGCACAACGTTGGCGCCCACGATGAATGCTCCTCGTTCTTGATACCGGCGAAGGATGTCGACGGCTCGCAATAGACCACCTTTGACGCTTAGAACGGTCTCGCTCGAACGCTTCGCTTCGAGATCCTCAATGCTCAAACCGTGGACTTTGTGCGCACCGGGGGCAATCGGACGGTCGGGAATCACGAAAAACTGCTCATCCCAGACCGGCTTTCCGTAGTGATACGCGCAGAATCCGTACGAGATCGCGCGTTCGCTCGCGACATCGAGTCCCGTCGTTTCGGTGTCGAAGCCCAACATGAGTTCGGGCACTCGTAGGTACTTTTTCACCACATTCCACCCTTGCAGCCACGTGTCACATCGGGCTATCTCTCCAAAATATCCGACGTGTTGCGCCGTTTGACCAGCGCTCGCTGTCTCCTGGACGAAACAAATGATTCGCTTGCTATTGGATGCTGCAGCGAGTAGCGTCACGTCTATCGCTCCAGAACCTTGGTGATAGTCATCTATCAAGGAGCCGAGACGTGAGCGAGATTCCCCTCCCACCGTCAAGCGACGCAACTAACGACGCGGCAAAGCGGCGAGCCCCTCAGCTTTCAACCTCTGGCGACGCCTCACCCGAGTCGACAACGAAGCTCAGCGATGACCCCAAGGGAAGAAGTGGCACGCACGCGATCGGCGCTACCGAGGGCGAACACCTCGTACACACCTTCTATGACTCGTACCCTTCGTTTGGCTCGTCGAACGCCATGTCCGAAGCCTTCTCCAAAGCTGGACTCACTGGCGAGGTCGCGAGTGACGCTGACTCCGATGGCGACGACGTCCTGCCGTGAAATCTCTCTTCCTTTCTCGCCGTGATTCGAGCGGGCTTGCGCTTGCTCGACGAGAAGGCAAAATCCGACATGGTATGAGCGAATTGACCGAGAGACCCAAGAACCTCTCATTATTCTGCTCCCGGTCGCGAGCGTAGATGGTGTAGCCCCCTTCACCATCTACGCTCGGAAGTCGACTTTGGCAGCCATCACCGAGTGGCGCGATTGTTGCATCGTCACGAAAATGACATCGAACTCGACGCGCGAGCGCATTTGGGAGAATTTGCACCCGTGTAAACTCGCTAGGTGCGCATCGCCCAACGTTCCATTCTTTATTGCGCGCTCGCGGGAATTGCGACCATCGGTACCCAATTCGTAAGCCCCCTCGTCCAGGTGGGTGCCGCGAAGGCTCCACGGGCGGTGCCATTTAGCGTCCGACTCGAGGACCAAATCCTCGCGAATTTGCGCTACCTCCCTGTCGCGTTCGTGCCACGCGGACTCAGCACTCCAACCACGACGACGACGACACTCCCAACGTCGACGACGACCACGGTGCTTGGGACGTCGACCACCACGACGCTCGCGCCAACGACGACGACGTTGCCAGTGAGTCCCACGACGATCCAGGCGGGCACGTTCGTCTGGCGCTACCCCACACTTCCCCACGCACTCCAAGCCCAGTGGAGTGTGGGAACCCAGAACGTGGTGTTGAAAGGTGCGCTCATGCGCTTCCAAGACGTACACGGGCTCGACACCACTGGTCAAATGGACGTCACCACGTGGGACAACATCGTGAGCGCGGCGCGCAGAGACCAAGTAGACCCCGATCCCTACACCTACGTTTACGTCTCGCAAGCCCAACCCGAGTCCTTGACCCTTTACGTCGACAACTACGCGTTCTTCACGACGGCCGTCAATACCGGACTGAGCGTGGCGCCCACCCAGAACGGCACGTTCCCGGTGTACCTTCGCTACTCCGTGACGACGATGTCGGGCAAGGAACCAGACGGCAAGCCGTATCACGACAAAGGGATCCCTTGGGTCTCATACTTCAATGGGGGTGACGCCCTGCACGGATTCATCCGTGACGCCTACGGCTACCCACAAAGCCTCGGCTGCGTGGAGATGACCTTCGCGCACGCGGCGATCGTCTGGCCTCACACCCCCTTGGGCACGCTGGTAACCGTCGCCGCGTAAGCGAACACGTTGCACCTCACCGTAGTGTGGGCGTTATGAAACTTCACAACCTTGGTAGGACCGGCGTCAAGGTGAGTCCCCTGTGTCTCGGCGCCATGATGTTCGGCGAATGGGGCAATCCGGACCACGACGATTCGATTCGCATTATTCATCGTGCGCTCGACGCGGGCATCAACTTCATCGACACCGCGGACGTCTATTCCCAGGGCGAGTCCGAAACAATCGTAGGAAAAGCACTCTCGAGTATTGATAGGTCAAGGGTCGTACTGGCAACCAAGGTGCACGCCCAGATGGGTGATGATCCGAACTCGCAGGGAAACTCGCGGCGCTGGATCATCGCCGAGTGTGAGAACAGCCTGCGTCGACTCGGCACCGACTACATCGACCTTTATCAGATCCATCGACCCGATGAGGGTGTCGACGTCGACGAGACGTTGGGCGCCCTGAGTGATCTCGTCCACGCGGGCAAGGTGCGCAACATCGGCAGCTCCACGTTCCCCGCCGAACAGATCGTCGAAGCCCAGTGGATCGCCGAGCGACGTGGGCGTGAGCGCTTTCGCACTGAACAACCTCCTTATTCGTTGCTCGTTCGAGGAATCGAGCGCGACGTGTTACCCACGTGCGTGGACTACGGCATGGGCGTCATACCGTGGAGCCCACTCGCTGGAGGTTGGCTGTCGGGTCGCTTTGGTGTTGGCAAGGACAACTCCAGTGCCCGCGCAGCGCGCATTCCCGCGCGCTATGACCTGAGCCTTCCTGGTAATCAACGAAAGCTCGAGCTCGTCACCGAGCTCGCCGAAGTCGCGGCCAGCGCGGGACTGACGTTGATTGACATGGCAATCGCGTTCGTGCTCGAACACCCCGCGATCTCGTCGGCGATCATTGGACCGCGCACCATGGAGCAACTCGAGTCACAGCTTTCTGCCGCTGACATCGTGCTTGATGCGGCGCTGCTTGATCGCATCGACGAAATCGTGCCCCCGGGCACCAACGTCAATGCCGCGGACGCCGGGTGGTCGCCGTCGGTACTCGCGAAGCCGAACAAGCGACGACGTCACTACCGTTAGGTCCTAACGGTCGCTCAGACTCTTTTCGATCTCGTCGGCGAGTTCATCGACCGACGCCGCAATGCGCGACGGTTTGTAGGGATAGCGTGTCGCCGCATCGGCGTCCGAGACACCCGAGAGCACCAGGATCGTGTGAAGACCCGCTTCGAGACCTGCGACGACGTCGGTGTCCATTCGGTCTCCGACCATCGCCGTCGTCTCCGAGTGCGCACTCAGCTCGCGAAGCGCTGAGCGGATCATCAGGGGATTGGGCTTGCCAATGAAGTACGGGACCTTGCCCGTCGCCCGGCTGATAAGTGCGGTCACCGCGCCCGTCGCCGGTAAGGGACCATCAACGCTCGGGCCGGTCGGATCGGGATTGGTCGCAATGAAGCGCGAGCCTTTGCTGACGAGTCGTACCGCCTTGGTGATGCTCTCGAAGCTGTAGTTACGCGTCTCGCCAACGACCACGTAATCGGGGTCGTTCTCCGTGAGCGTATAGCCCACCTCGTGCAGCGCGGTCGTGAGACCCACTTCGCCAATCACGAACGCCGAGCCCTTGGCCCGCTGTGCTGCGAGAAAACCCGCCGTCGCGAGCGCGGATGTCCACATCCGATCCTCGGGCACATCGAGACCACTGTGCTTCAATCGAGCACTGAGGTCTCGTCGGGTGAACATCGAATTATTCGTCAGAACCAAAAAGGGCGTGTCAGATCTTCTCAGGAGGTCGAGAAAGCGGTTGGCGCCCTCGATGGGATGCTCTTCGCGCACGAGCACGCCGTCCATGTCAATGAGCCAGGATTTAATCTCCGAGGCGTCAATCGCCATCGACTTGACGAGCGCGTGATCAGAGCCGGCCATGACTGTCTACTTTCTACGCTCTTCGCAACCACTCTACCTGAGCGTGTCCGTAATCAAGGGGCGTCTGCGGCCTCGCAATTGACACCGCTGGCCATTGCCGAGACGTCGTCGCTGCGTAGGTCACAAATTGTTTCGCGTCAAAGCGTCACGGGTTCCAATCATCGCCGTTTAAGGCTTTCGTCACATGCCAAACGCGCGTTGTTCACACGAGAACATCGTGGAGTCGTACAGCAGCGTGTGCGGCGAAGGTCATTTGATCGAAGGCGCAGCCACTCCATTCCATGAATGTCCACGTCGCCATAATTGTGGATGCTTGAATGGGTTCAAGCGCAAATGGAGGCGGCGTCCGGATTCGAACCGGAGTACGGGGCTTTGCAGGCCCCTGCCTAACCACTCGGCCACGCCGCCAGAGTCCTTCAGCCTACTCGGGCTGGCTGGGGCGTTTGCGCACGACGAGGTACACCACGTAACCAACACCCACGAGTATCGCCAGTTCCAGCAGTATGCGAAATAACGACACGACGAAGCCAATGAGCGAGAAAAGGATGATCACCACCGCAATCACCGCTATCACAATCGCGACGGTCTTGAGTGTGCTCACGTCGTACTCCTTCATCGTTGGACACCGTGTGGACGCGCATTCTGAGCCGTGGGCAATAACCTGATTACATGCGACTTCGCTCCGCCACCATCGTACTCGGGCTCGGTGGACTTCTCGCTGCCTCTCTGGTTTCACCCGCGAGTGCCGCAATACCGGTACGTATTTCAAGTTCGGTACCCGTGACACTCTCCCCATCGATGCCCATCGTGCGCCTTCACTTCGATGCGCGCATCAACGCGACCGACCTCCCTCGCCTCACCCTGCGACCCTCGCTGAAGACAGCGTGGCAACAGATCGGTCCGCGCGAGGTCCAAGCCGTCGCCACGTCGAGGCTTCGACCCCAGGTGCGCTACACGATCGAGACACCGACGACGATGCTTTGTACGTCGACGTGTCGTTTCGTAGGCTTTCGCGCGTTTACTACGAACGTCACGACGAACGTGGCGTGGGAGGAGCAACTCCTCGCCCAAACTGGCTACCTGCCGCTCTCCTTTACACCTTCTCAGCCGCAATCAGATCCGAGCGAGGAGGTGCCCGGCACTTTCACCTGGTCCTTTCCCCAACTTCCCGCCACGCTGAGTTCGCAGTGGCGCGCAGGCGTCGCCAACGTGCTCGTGACCGGCGCGCTGATGGCGTTCCAAAATCAGAATCAACTGCCCACGACGGGCGTCGCCGACCCGACGACGTGGAACGACCTCGTGAGCGCGGCGGCGAATAGGATCGTTGACCCTGATCCGTACGACTACGTCGTGGTGAGCGAAACCCAACCTGAGACCTTGACCCTCTACGTCGCGGGTATACCCACGTTCCACACGCTCGTCAACACTGGTATCTCGGTCGCGCCAACTGCCCTGGGTACCTACCCGGTGTACTTGCGCTACACGACCCAAACCATGACCGGCACGAACCCGGACGGTTCGCATTATTCGGACCCCGGCATTCCTTGGATTTCGTATTTCAACGGCGGCGAAGCACTCCACGGCTTCATTCGTTACAACTATGGTTGGCCGCAGAGTCTCGGTTGCGTGGAGATGCCCTTCGCAAGTGCCAAGGCGGTGTGGCCTTTCACCCCGATAGGGACCCTCGTCACCGTCACGAGTTAATTCTCCGTGCGCTCGGGTCCGAACGCGTGACGGCCGCGCTGGGTCGCAATGTCCACTCCCTCTTCCTTTAATTCGGCCGCTGTGCCGAGTGACGTGCGACCGAAGCGCCGACGAACTTCATCCACGGCGTCGCGCAGCGCCTCGTGACCCACTTGACGTTCGAGACTCACGTCGTGAGCACGTTCGCGCGGATTTGACGCGTCCGAGTCGATATCGAAACTTAACTGCACGTGATTCTCGCCACGCCCTAGCAACGAAGAAGCGTGGATCCCCAGCAAGCGGACGGATTGGGGTAGATCCACCGACTCAATCAGCGCTTCAGCGATAGCGAGTATGGCGACGTCATCGTCGAGCCCGAACGGCAAGGTTTGGGAGCGAGAGATGCTCGTGAGATCATCGAAACGAAGTACCACCGTGATCGTCCTCGCGACCCTACCTTGATCACGAAGTGCCCTCGCGACGACACCGGCGTGAGTCTTCGCCGCTTCTACGAGCGCGGCGCTTCCTTCTAGCGAACGAGCGAAGGTCTGGTCATGACCGACGGACTTCACCTGGCGTTCGACCACCACTTCGCGGTAGTCCTCGCCGTGCGCGTACGCGGCGAGCGACGCCGCCATGGAACTACCGACGTGGCGTGCGAGCGTCGCTTCATCCACCTTCGCCAGATCACGCACCCAGTTGAGGCCCAGCTTTTGCAATTTGGCGGCCGTCGCGGGTCCCACGCCCCATAACGCGCGCACCGGCAATTGCTCAAGCCATCGGGTCTCGAGTCCGGGACTCACCCACACGACGCCGGGTCCTTCGACGAGTTCTCCGTCGACGATGCGAGGTTTCGATTCCTTGGACGCGAGTTTCGCGAAGAGTTTGTTGCGTCCGAGGCCGACGCCTGAGCGAAGTTGGAGTTCGTCGGCAATCCGTTCGCGTAACCGCGCCGCCGCAATGAGGGGCTGAATACGTAACTTGCGCAAACTGCGCAGATCACAGAACACCTCATCGAGACCAAGCGGTTCGTAGTCCGGCGTGAGATCGGCGATGATCGAATGAAATTTTCGAGAGTACACCTCGTAGCGATCGAATCGACCGGGGAGGATAATGAGATCGGGGCAAAGACGGCGCGCGACCATGCTCGGCATCGCGCTACGAATACCGTAACGTCGGGCTTCGTAGCTCGCGCTCGCGATGACGCCTCGTTCGGCCATACCTCCCACACAGACTGGCTTGCCCCGCAAACTCGGGTCGTCGAGGATCTCCACTGACGCGAAGAACGCGTCAAGGTCGACGTGCAGAATCGGCGCTTCGTCGACGCTGGGTTCAGAAGTCGAGTTCGACACTTCGAAACGCCTCGCCGAAGGCAACACCCACCGGACGACCGGCCTGTTCGGCGCGTCCCAGCACGACGTCGCGGATCCCTTCGGGATCTCCCGCCATCTGTGACGAATGCGCGAGCACCGCTTTGACCTTGATGTCAATTGTGCGTGAGACATCAATTACCACGTCAGGTTCGTGCGTCCCGCTCAACAGCAGTTGTCGTACCTGATGTGGTTCGCCCTTGTCGGGAAAGTACAGCGGCATCGCCGCCGCCGGTGCGACTGCGTCGAGCAGAGCCCAGCCCGTCTCTCGGTGATCGCGGTGATTGACGTAGACCCCGCCGAAAAAAGTCGCGGTAGGGTCAGGACCTAGCACGACGTCGGGTCGGTGCTCTCGGATGAGACCCACCAACGTTGATCGAAGTTCTTCGTCGTTGGTGACTCCACCATCGACGTGCTCGAGACAGTGCACACTGGTCGCACCAAGTAGGTCCGCCGCCTGTTGTAGTTCAGCGCGTCGAATCTCGCGCAGTGAGGCAACGTCAACTTGAGGGACGTGACTTCCCTTGGCCCCGTCGCACACCACGACCAGGTGCACCGCGCAACCTTCGCTCGCCCACTGGGCGAGCAACCCACCCGCCGCCACGTCCGCGTCGTCGGGGTGCGCGTAAATCGCCATGGCCGAGTTGGCCCGCACCCTGGCAATTCGCACGATTAGCCCCGCAGTTTGGGAGCGGTGGTTTTCACAAGCATGCCGATTTCACGGGCGAAATCCTCCGTGCCTTCAAATCCCTTGTACACCGAGGCAAATCGCACGTAGGCAACGTCGTCAACATCAATTAAGGCGTCGAGAGTGGCCATACCGATTTCCTCGCTCGACACATCGCGGTTCAAAAGACGCATCGACTCCTCGATTTGAATGGCGAGTGCCTCGAGAACCACTTCGTCCACCGGTCGGTTCTTACACGCCGAACGCACTCCCGCGAGGATTTTGGCCCTCGTGAAGGGTTCGCGCTCCCCTGAGCGCTTCATCACGAAGAAGGGGACCTCTTCGATCCTCTCGTACGTGGTGAAACGTTGATTGCAGGCGGAGCACTCGCGGCGTCGACGAATCGCTACGCCATCTTCGGCGAGCCGGGAATCGACGACGCGGTCGTCATCTGCAGCACAGAATGGGCAGCGCACGCTTTTCACGATACACCGGAAACTTTGAAATCCTAAGGAATAAGGACGTGTTCGCCCGGCACCACGTACGACGAGCCAAGTTCGCGGATGAGTTCGACGCGAACAAACTTGGGATCAACGGGATTCACCATGTCCGCAATCGATGACACGGTATCGCCAGGTTGTACGACGTAGACCATGCCTGAAGCGAGCACCGAGCTGTTGGCGAGGTCCGTCGACAGCCCGGTGTTAGTCGTGCCACCGAACGCGTGTCCCGGCCAAGAGAGAAAGGCCAATCCGGTGATGAGGGCGACGGCGATTAGGGTCCGACGTCGGCGCTGGAGCATTCGCGCCCGTGAGGCTCGACGTTGGGCGAGCGAAGGTCCACTTCGAAGTTCGCGCGGCGTTGTTTGCACCGTGACGAGACGTAAAAATGCCGGTTGTTCAATCTCGCTAAATTCACACTCTTCAACGATTTCAACTGCGGCCATCTCGACTCCCGACTCAATCGAACACCTGTTCGCTATTCTATGGCGAACAGGTGTTCGTTGCAAGTAATTTTCAGGGGACTCGCTCCGTTCAAAATCCCCGAATTTCCAACAACTTACGACCTACTCTGCCGAAATCAGAGTGTACGAGGGGCCTGTGACGCGCCAAGGCCGAACCCGCGTTGGCGACTTCGCGAACAAGACGAATCTTGTGACGGCGCACCAATTGAGCGCACTCCTCGCTCAGCGCGTCGTTGGGGTGGTCGTTAGAATCTGTCACCTGACCGTCGGTCACCCACACCACCGGCTCAACGCCACGGGCGCGAGAGAGCGCCCAACGCAAGATCGGTGCGTCCACGCCATTTCCCACGTGCCCCGGCGGAAATGACGTAGCGAGGATGCCGCCCTGAGCAAGGATCCACGCATTTGGTGTCTTGATGAGATTACCGGGCTCGTGGCTGTAGCCGACCACCAGTGCGCCGGGAGCTCGGCGCACCAACATTTCAATTTCTGCGGGGTCGATGTCCATCGATCCCGACTGGTCAATAACGACGACACCGCCCCGGCAAGGACGCTTTGACGCGAATGCTCGCTGATACTCATCGCTCAGAAGTCGACTTGGATACCGCATCACCGTGCCGCTGACTGTTGGACGCGGTCGTTGCCACGTCGATCGAGATGCACGATAAAAAGTCTCGAGTGAAGGTTGGAACTCGAGGACTGCGAACACGCCCGATGGTGCCCGGCGAGCGCCAGGCTCTAGGGAACGGCGAAACTTCGCCAACGACTCGGGATCGCTAGGGATCTGTGACTGACTCGCCCGGTCTATCATCGTCGCGAGTACCACCGTCACGTTGGCATAACCGCGGGGCACTCCATCGACGTCGAGATTGGTATCGCCAATTTCTGCCACGTCCATCGAGGCGACCATTTTCAAGACTCGTCGTCGCAGCGCGCGCAACGGCGCGCTCCACGTGGGTTGAGATTTTCGAACGCCCGACAGGAACTCCCGCTCGGCATCCGTGCCCAGAACCGCCACGAAGAATCGAAGCGTTTCCGGCCAGTCGCCTTCATCGCCAATGTGGCGCGCGCCACTTTTCTCTGTGCCGTCACATAACAGCTCGATGGGAAAACCCAATCGGGCGAGCAGTTCATTCACTCGAAATTCCTCGGCGCATTCGAGCGAACGTGGAGAAATGCCGACGTGTAGGGAAGGCCAATGCGTGTGCGGGCTCACGCGGACGTGCATAAGTTCGTGCGCGCGAACCACCCGTGCCGTCGCGTTAGAACCCAGCGGGACTCGAAGGACACGTTCGGTGAGGTTGCAACTCGCATCACCTCGGCGTGAGGAACCTATTTCAATGCGCCAAGCCCCCTGTTCAAATCCGTCGCGGCGACCTACGACGATCTCGGGATAGGCCGAAGCCGTCAACGAAGTTGTCCGATCATCAGTGCGTCGAGCACGTCGCGCCAGCGAGACTCGCCAAAGACTAAGCGAGCCCCTCGCTCGTCGCCGCAATGACGTCGGAGTTGATCGAACGCATAGAAGCTTCGTAGTGAGATACGTCGTTTCGCGTCAAGCGATCCCGCGAGGGCGGCACCATGAAGCTCGGGACTAAGAAGATCCAACGAAGAGGGATGAGGTCGATCAATGCGTATCGACACCGGAAAACGATCGCGAAGTGCGAAGGGGATATCTTCGATATCCTCCGCGTTCGACGTCATCACGACACTGAACGAAGGACCCGGGCCCACCCATTCACCGGTTTGAGGGTTGCGCCATCGAGCCGATTCGGGTGAATCGGTGACGGCGAGCAGCGTGCTGAGCGCGTCTCCGGAGGCTCGATCAACTTCGTCAACGACCAGGCGCCCTCCTCGCCCGCCGTCTTCGCGCCACGCGCGAATCGCCGGTCCTTCACGCCACTCCCATTTTCCTTCACCCGCCGGCATCCATGTGCCGGTGATTTCTCCCGTCGTCAGATCCTCGGTGCATACGAGGCGTTCAGCCGCACCTTGGACTCCGAAATGCAGCGCCGCGAATGTCTTGCCCGTGCCTGGCGGACCGTAGAGCAGCACGCGGGCTACGCCCGCATCGAGCACGTCGCCAAAATCCTCCCAGCACTGACCAATCGGCTGGGAATTGTCATCAAGCGTCATCATGTCTCCTTTTTCGCCATTCCAACGGTCGCGGCACCTCACGTCTCGCGCCAAAAACGCGAAATTCCTAAGGATTTCACTTCCTCAAAACGAATCGACGCCAAACTGCTCGCCCGTTCGATGACCAATCAATTACGAACAGATGTTTGTAATGGGTGATGTCCTGGCCTATAGTACGAACAACTGTTCGATACCGGAGGATCGCCATGGCCGAAGTACTCACCCCGATGAGACGTCAGATTCTTGAGTTCATCATCACGTGTCAACGCGAGCGTAACTTCCCTCCGACCATTCGCGAAATTGGTGACCACGTGGGATTGAAGTCGCCCGCTACCGTCGCCAACCACATCGAAGTTCTTAAGAATGCGGGCTACATCGAAAAGAATCCTCAACAACCTCGCACGCTCACGGTGCGACTCGATGTCGACAATCCCGCTCCGGATCAGCACATACGTTACATACCCTTCGTGGGCGACGTCGCGGCGGGCACCGGCGTGCTCGCTTCGGAGGTCGCACACGAATTGATGTCGATCCCCGAACAGTTTTGCGGACGAGGTGAGAGTTTCGTCGTGCAAGTTCGTGGTGACTCAATGATCGAAGCTGGGATCCTGCCGGGTGACTACCTGGTCGTCCAGCGCCAACAAAGCGCTGGCAGCGGCGAAATTGTCGTAGCGGGCATTCCTGGCGACGAGGCAACGGTAAAGCGCTTCTTCCCCCAAGGGACGCGCGTCGTGCTCAAGCCGGAGAATCGAACTCTCGAACCTATGGAGTTTGATGCCAATGACGTGGTCATTTACGGTCGGGTCATCTCAGTATTGCGGAGCTACTGAAGAACCAATCGCCGAACGTCGTGACCGCGCATACAGATGCGCAGGAACCACTGGCCACCTTTGGTTCTTGACCGAAGGTGGCCACCCTGTCGCGACGCGCGAGGTCGCGATGTGTGACACGGAACTCGTCCACCCCTACTGCCCCTCTGGGCGTCAAATGATGACGTCAGCGAAACGCTGTTAGTGGATGAGTGTTCCCAACTGATTCAACAAAACTTGCAGTATGTTGACTGGCGCCAGCGGCAGTGACAGATGCAAGAAGAACGGGCAGATGCCATTGGGCGTCGACGTCGAACACGTCGTCAAGAGCCACGTGTCCGATGTGCCAGCCGTTCCTCGACCAGTTGTCGCGTCGACCACGTCAGTGCGCATGTTGCTCAGTGCCGTGTTGAGAAGCAACGAGTTCGCCGAAGCCTCAGTGTCAACGTAGATACCCACGATGTTCTTGTCCGAGGTGTTCGCAGTGATTGAATTCTTCGAACTATTGAGAGCAGACGCTACACCGTAGTAGGCATTCGCCGATCCCGGACCACCAACGTAGATTCCGTAGCCGTTGTTCGAAAGTTCGTTCGAACTTACGCTCGTCTGACTCGCACCGAAGAGTCCAATGCCGAACTCCGGATTTCCGGTGACCACGTTTGAACCTACGACCACATTGCCCGGCGTACTGTCGATGTCGATCCCGTCACCAACACCGTAACCGAAGGGAATACTTCCTTCGACCGAGTTGGTGATCTGGTTGCCTTCAAAGACCCATTGCCCCTCGGGAGCCAACAAACCGTAGCCAGCAACTTCTTGGGCGTCGATATCACCGTTGTTCTCGCTGACCACGTCGTTTAGTACCGAAACGCTTCCAGCGTTGAGAATTAGGACGCCAGTTGAGTCCGTGTAGTAACTCGGGTAATTCGGATTCGTATAGATGTTCTCGGTAATCGAACTACCTACGAGCGAAATCGACGAACCCCACGCCTGCACTCCATTTTGTGCAATCAACGGCGTCGCGCCAATGCCAGTAACCGTCGATGCCGAAATACTGCACACTGTGCCCACGTCGTCGCAAGTGATCCCATTCTTGTCGTAGTTATTGACAGTCACACTCTGCATTGCGACATTCGACGGTGTTGCACTACCAACATCAGTCGTGACGTAAATGCCCAGTCCGGCTTGGCACCCGAAGAGCGCTTCGGGCAGTTCGATGTCGGTCACGAGATCGTTGCTGAGCACGCCGCTGGCGTCGTGGTAGTACACGCCGACATAATCCACCGCGCAGCTCGAGAACTGACCAGAGGCCGCTGACCCGTTCACGCCGAGATCGAAGAGATTGGCCGACTTGACGCCGGGGGCGACATCAACGATGTAGGAAAGCGGAAATCCCCCATCCGAATCGCTGTCGGAGAGAGGAACGGCCGAGGGTTCAATCGTCGTCTTCGTACTACCCGCGCCAATGATCGTGACGTTTTTTGTAATCGTCACTTGTTCGGCGTAAGTGCCCGCCGCAACCGACACGGTCCCACCGGTGGGTGTCTGTGTCAACGCGTAAGAAATTGTGAGACACGGCCTCGAAGGCGAGGTGCAGGTGTTCGCGGTATTAGTGCCCGTTGTCGCGACGTAGGTCGAGAGTGACGTCGCCGATGCGGGAATCGCGCCGATCACGACACCAAACGAAACGGCACTCAGTACCGTGGTTATTGCGACAAGAGCTTTTACACGACGTGCCATAATCGATGGCCTCCTTAAATTCCCGTAACGGGACACGGTTCGCAGGTTACTTCGAGAAGTGAGCGGTCTGATCAAGAATTTTCCTTCTTCTCGATTACTTTGCGGCGTGAGCGGCAAGAAGGAAGTAATCAATCAATTACATACAGCCAACGCTTCGAGTACGAAACAAGATTTCATCCTCGGTGCGTGCAATGCCGACGAGGTCGTCACCTCGAAAAATCCCCGAAGAGCTCACGGTCTTCCGCAGTATGGAATTCACACGTCGATCAACGAATTATCACTTATCCGCGGGAATGCTCGCGAGCAGCGATGTCGAGCGATGCACTATTCGAGCCAGCGACGAAGCACGTCCGCGAATTCGTCAAGTTCGTAGCGGCTGATACGTTCGTCACTCCGATGAGCCAAGAGTGGGTCGCCAGCGCCGAAGTTCGTTGACGCAATCCCCAATTGAGCAAACGTCGCGACATCAGTCCACCCAAGCTTTCCGCGCGGCGCAGCGTTCGTGAGCTCAACGAGTGACGCGAGACGCGGGTTCAACAACTCCGGCGCCGCCGACGGTGCCCAGTCGAGAACCTCCACGACGTCGTGACTCTCCACGTGGCCCTCGAGAAACGTCATCAGCCAGGCGAACGCCTCACTTTCGCTTCGGTCGGGTGCCACGCGGTGATTCAACGTGCAGCGGGCAAGGTCCGGCACCACGTTGGCGGCGACGCCACCTTCAATCGCCACCGTCTGCAACTGTTCAGTGAACGACACCCCGTCAATCTCTACGGTGCGAGGTTCGTACCTTGCGACATGGTCAACGAGTGCCGCCAGTCGATGGATGGCGTTCACCCCGGTAAATGGACGCGCGCTGTGGGCTCTGCGTCCTTTCATGGATACGCCAACTCGCAGTGTGCCCTGGCAGCCGGCTTCCACTGCGCCGCTCGTGGGTTCCGCTAGTACGGCGGCATCACATTTCAGGAGGTCAGGTCGTAGTTCGGCGATTTCCAAGAGACCCGATTCTTTGCGAGAGATCTCTTCGCGGGCGTAAAAGACCCAGGTAACTTCGACCGAGCGAGGTGCGGTCTGTGACGCCAGTGCGAGCATCACCGCCAATGATCCCTTCATGTCGCACGAACCAACGCCGTGAAGTGTGTCGCCCTCGATACGTGCGATTGAAGCGTCGCCCGGTACGGTGTCCAAATGTCCCGCGACGAGTAAACGTGTTGCGTGGTGACCGGTGGTGCGAGCGATGATGTTGTCACCAATTCGCTCCACTTCGAGCGTGGGGTTTTTGCGCAATCGCCCTTCCACTACGCGCGCAATCGCTGCCTCGTTGTGGCTCACCGAATCGATTCGCACCAACTCGAACGTCTCCTCGAGAAGGCTCATGTTGCGACGCCGAGGTCACGAAGGGTCGCGTTCAGTGCGACCCTGTCGTTACGCTCCCCTTTGGCGAGACGCCTGATGATCAACACGCACGGCAAGAAGAACTCACCGCCCGCGTATTCGCGGCGCCGACTCGCGCTCACCGCGACGCAGTAGTCCGGCACGTGTCCACGCGACACCTCTTCGCCCGTCTCGGCATCAATGACCGGAATTGACGGATTGAGAATCGTGCCCGCCCCGAGCACCGATCCCTTGCCCACGCGCGCGCCCTCGACGATCATGCAGCGACTTCCGATGAAGGCACCATCCTCAATCACCACTGGCACAGCATTGGCCGGTTCGAGCACGCCACCTATCCCTACGCCACCCGCCAGATGCACGTTGGCACCAATCTGGGCGCAACTGCCCACTGTCGCCCACGTGTCGACCATCGAACCTGGTCCCACCCAAGCCCCGATGTTCACGTAGCTCGGCATGAGGATGACGCCCGGACTCAAGTAACTACCACGCCTCGCTGAGGCGCCCGGCACCACCCGAACCCCCCGTCGCGCGTAGTCGTGCTTGAGTTCGAGCTTGTCAAGATATTCGAACGGACCAGCCTCGACGCTCACGAGGCCACGAAGGCGAAACAGCAACAAAATCGCCTTCTTGATCCATTCGTGGACAAACACCTCGCCGCTGTCGAGAACCTCAGCAACGCGTATCTCGCCATCGTCAAGCTTGGTAATCACCAGTTCGACGTCGCGACGGGCCTCGACGTTCTCGGGCGTCATCTCGCCAATTTGCTCGTACCACGCGAGTATTCGAGATTCCAGTTCGCTCATCATGCAATCGTATCGAGGACTACGTGAGTGACGTGAACCGCGACGCGCACACGGCAAGTTGCTCATCGGGTTGCACAACCGCGATTCGAACGTAATGTGCACCCGCGTCGCCGTAGAGTTCACCAGGGCTCGCGACGATTCCGGATTGGTCCGCGATCAGCTCAGCGAGTTGCCATCCGTCGAGCCCCTCTTTCGAGCACCACAGATAGAAGGCCCCGTCGGGGAACGGAGCATCAATGCCGAATCGACTCAACGCCTCACCCAACATCTCCAAGCGAGCGCGGTATCGCTCACGTTGTTGATCGACATGCACGTCGTCGGCGTACGCGCGGATGACGGCCGCTTGCACGGGACCAGGTACCATCAGTCCGGCGTGTTGGCGAACGAGGCGAAGGAACGCCACGATCTCTCGATCGCCACCGTAAAAACCCGCACGCACGCCAGCCAGGTTGGAACGCTTGGAGATCGAGTGAAGCGCCAGCACGCCATCGTGGCCATGTTCGAGGATCGAACGCGGGCGCCCCTTCCACGTGAAGTCCGCGTAGCACTCGTCGCTCACCACGAGTACGTCGTGGCGCCGGCCCCACGCTGCCGCCGCTTCGAGATCATCGAGACCGCCCGTCGGGTTCGACGGTGAATTGGACCATAGGACGAGTGCGCGCTTGGCGTCACTGGGCGCGATGGCGTCGAAGTCAAGTTGTCCGTAGTTCATCGGTACTGGGACCGCCCGTAATCCCGCGAGCGTGGCGCCCATCGCGTAGGTCGGATAACTGATCTCGGGATACAAGACGACGTCGCGATCAGGTGAGCGAAGGTGTAGGTACTGGGCCAACGAGGCGACAAATTCCTTGGTACCGACGCACGCGGCCACTTGTTCGACGTCGAGGGTCACTTCGAAGCGTCGCTCCATCCAGTGCGCGGCGGCGAGGCGATACTCGCTGGAACCAATGGATGCCGGATACCCTCGAGCACCGGTTCCCTTCGCGAGTTCGTCCATAGCCCCGGCGAACGGAGGATCGACCGGGGTCCCAATCGAGCAGTCGATGGCGCCCCCTTCGTGGCGTTGTGCCAACTTCTTGATGCCGTCGAGTCGCTCGTACGGGTACGGCGGTGGCACAAAACTCA
>CAJCJA010000048.1 GCA_903970515.1 Candidatus Saccharibacteria bacterium CG_4_10_14_0_2_um_filter_52_9 | reverse complement strand
AATGGATTCCTCAGTATCACACCAACAAAGGCGCTGCTGCTTGTAAAACGGTTTACCATTATACCTGATAAGGGAAGTATATTGACTCCTATATAGAGTTGGTGATACCTAAAATGCTAGTTGCAACTAGAGAAAATTATAGATATTTCTAGTTACAACTAGAGAATGGTCCTTGATATTTCTAGTTGTAACTAGCATAATTGAGGAATGCCTACCGAAAATAGAGTCCAAGCACGCCGTCAACTGGATAAACGATTTACACGGCTACGACCGATACTTGAAGAACCTCGACCACACAAGGGATGGATTCGAGCGATTCGCGAAGCACTCGGGATGTCAAGTACGGAACTTGCAGCTCGCATGGGAGTGGTCCATCAGGCAATCCGTGAATTCGAAAGTAGTGAATTTCAAGAAACCATCAAACTTGAGACATTGCGGCGAATCGGTGAAGCTCTCGACTGCCAACTCGTCTATGCGCTAATTCCGCGCACGACACTTGATGAGGCTGTTTTGTCCCAGGCTCGCCGCAAGGCCAAAATTCGGCTGGCTCGCGTATCTCATCACAGCAGGCTCGAAGATCAAGAAGTTGGAGTAGACGATACCGAAATACAAATCGAGGACATTTCGAAAAAGCTGATCGATCGACGAGGTCTCTGGACGAATACCGATGACTTTCAATGACGTTCGAGATTCTTCCAATCGGTGATGGTCATACTGGGCTCAGTGCCGAGGATATTGAGGGGCTGATTCCTTCATTTATTTCGACTAGGGGTGAGCTGTTTGAAGCAGAACAGAGAAACATCGCCAACGCGCTTGGAAGAGTCAATCCGACGATCGATCGCTTACTTGACGACGACTATCTGCGAAGTATGCACAGATCCATGTTCGACGAAGTTTGGAAATGGGCGGGGAGATATCGCGTTCGGGAAACTAACATTGGCATCGACCCAATTGAAATCTCGACCGCTGTCAGAAATCTTGTTGAAGATGCTCAAACATGGATTGAGGCCGGCAACGAAGCTGATGTTGTAGGCGTACGGTTTCATCATCGATTAGTTTGGATACACGCGTTTCCCAATGGCAATGGTAGACACGGAAGGATTTATGCCGATCTTCTCGCGAAGTCGTTGGGAAGTCCGTCCTTTACATGGGGATTCAATCTCGGTTTAGATACGGAGAATCTGCGCGCCCAATACTTGAGGGCTTTGCGCCTTGCGGATCGAGGGGACCTCGACGACCTTTTGAGATTCGCCCGCAGCTGAATTGATAATGCCTAGACCACTGAGAGATAATTGCCACTCGGTTAGCCAGCTAAAGCAATAGGGAAATCTCACGCTTTATCCCACAGACCAAACCGACGCCACCGGACCAATACGACACCATCGGACGAAGAACCCAGTCAATATCGGACCAATCCGACCCAATCGGACTAGACCGACCGCGTGCTTCCACCTCATAATCCCTCGGTCGTGGGTTCGATCCCCACCGGCCCTACCAGGTGACCTGAACCCCAACAGCATCTCTACAATTTCGATTGGTAAGTACGTCACCTTTACCTACCAACCTGACGAAGCATCGCATCAAGTTCGGGGTCGTGTCCGAACTCCCTGACTTCCTGAGCACAGCGACATGCGACCGCAATCCTGGCGGCCCAATCCAGAGCTTCTTGACGTGAGGGCACTTCTATGATCGTTAATCCGCTTAGGGCTTCGGGCTCTGGACCCTCGGTCACGGTCCCATCGGTGGCCACGATGCTCGCGCTCTGATTTTCTAATCCGCCGGCGAGGACGTACAGACCTGCGGTCAGAATCTCCCGGATCACCGCGCGAGCTGCATTGGCAACCGCGGGCATCTCCACCTCGGGAATGTGGTCCATCGCGCTGGCGCTGAACGAGATCATGAACTTTGGCATCTTTTCTCCTTGGTTCTTGCGTTCAATTTCGGCTACGTCGCGAAACTTCTCACTCAGAGTCGGTAGTCGAGAAGGAGATAACCCGTCGGGGAGGCGACTTGATTTTCCAGCGTCCATCGCGTGGGAACGCCTCCGTCAAAAAGCTTCCGCCCTTTGCCCTGTATTGCAGGGGCAATGACGAGGCGAAGTCCATCCACTAGCCCCAACTCCAAGAGTGATTGGCATAGCGCGATACTCCCGTGCACGCCGATATCGCCACCCGGCGTCAACTTCAGGTCGCCCACGAACTTTGCAAAATCACGGTCGATGACGGTCGCGTTCGACCATGACTGCGCCGGCTGTGTTGAAGTTGCGACAAATTTCTCGACTCCGTTAATGAAACTCGCGAATGGCTCGATGTCACTGGGGGGCCAAAATACGGACCATTCGTCGTACATCCGGCGACCAAGGAGGACGGTGTCCTGGGTCGAGATGACGCGCGCGAGATTCGCATCCATCACGTCATCCCAGTCAGGGAAAAACTCGTTGGGATCTTCGGCGACTCCGTCGAGCGATAAGAGTTCATAAGCGATGACTTTTCGCACTTCAGCATCTCCTATCTTACGGTGAGGCGCGAGGAACACTTCGTCAGACTGATTTTGTCCTACTGATTAGAAACCCGGAAATACTTCTCGAAGTTCGTCGAGCACGCTCCCCGTGACCGCGCTCGGAGTGTGTTTCGCATCGAGCCGACCATAGATGAGTCGCACCAAGGATTCGGCGGGCAACTCCAGATCCACTGCAGAGTCGTTCTCCTCCTCGATCCATTTCACGGACGAATTGTCGAGTTCAATTGTGAAATGGCGGACGGGCTCAGACGTTCGAATCGTGACATTCTTCTTTTGACCGGGAGCTTTTCCCGTCATCGACACGATGAATTGAATAGTGTCGAGGATCGCGCTCGCGGCGTCGTTCGACAATGTCGCGTCGGAATCGATGGCCACTTCGATGTCCCAGGTGTGAAGGGCGTGTTCACTAAGTCGAAGTCCGACCAACCCATCGAAATCGAAGCTGTAAGGACCCAAGTTGAAGCTGAAACTTTCTCGCTGTTCGTGACTGGATTCCTCGAGCGCGGAAAGGTAGGAGCGATCGTAAACGAGACAATCTGACACTTGGACCGAGGGTTCCTTCGCGTTCCATTCATCCCATACCGAGGGATTAAACGCCGGATCGTTTTCTCGATGATTGACTGCATTCTCAAAATTCTGCTTCCCGATCACCGCGCCCGAGCCGAGGTGCGAGAACGTGTCCGCGATTGACCACTCGCTGGGATACGCCGGCGCGGTGAATTTATCGGGGTCGATTCGCGACGTCACATCGGCGAGGTGTCGTACTGATTCGTGTAATACTGCGAGGCGATCGGACATTGCGTGAACTCGATTCGTTAGTGATGGTCTTCGTAAGTTAACGCAAGAACTCGCGCATCGTTCCGCGTGAAGCAGCCAGGTGACGGCACCTTCGAGAGAATGTTCCCACTCGTCAGCGTTCGACGGGTATCGATTGCGCGAATCGAAACCGATTTTCTGGGTCGTAGGTTTTCTTGATTCTGACGAGTCGATCGAAATTCGCTCCGTAGTAGGCCGATTCCCAGTCGGCGAGCGTGGGGTCGATGTAGTTCTGATACGCCCCGGCCGCCGAGTCAAAGACGTTGGTTCCCAGCCACGTCAGCCATCGTTGTCCGCTCGCGATCGCAGTAGGTGATGTGTCGCTCGACCACGAATACGTCGCTTGAATCCCCGCGCGTTTGTCGCGATGGACAAACGCGGTCTGATCACTCGCCACGCGGTTGATGGCGCCCCCGTAGGAGTCAAACGCGAGGCCGCCTCCCAAAGTGGGTGCGTAGTCCCTCAGCGTCTCGACGGCGTTGACAAGCATGTGCGTGCGCGACGCGCTGGTTACTCCTTCGAGGTAACTCGACTTCGCGGAATATGCTTCACGACTCAGTTGGCCGAGCGGGTTTTCGGAAGGGAGATGGCACGCCGCCACCGACAAGCTGGAACATCCTGCTTCGATCTTCATAGCGTCGAGATAGTCGTTCGACCCCACGAAGGAGGCCGTCGCGGGCGTGGCGATGTCGATGCGCAGAGCGCGTAGGAGGCTCATCACACCAGTGGGAGACCCACAGAACACACCGCCAACCTGGGCAAGGTATCCGGCATTCCCCTGGGAAAGTAACAAGCAGTTCGACCAGAGTTCGTCGGGCGCATTGTCGACCCAGCGCTGCCACGCGTCGAGCACCGTGGCGGCGGCCGCCCAGGGATACTCGAGTGTGAAGAGTGTGACCTGCGGCATTGGATGCACCGTGAACTCGAATGTGGTCGCCACGCCAAAATTCCCACCTCCACCTCCACGACTCGCCCAGAACAGGTCTGGGTGCGTGTTCGCGTCGGCGTGGAGCAGATCGCCCGCTGCGCTGATGACGTCGGCGGACTGGAGATTGTCACAGGTCAGACCAAACTTTCGCCCGAAGACGCCAATGCCGCCACCCAGAGCAAGTCCCGCAATGCCAACGGTCGGACACGATCCGCCTGGCAGCAACCGTCCGGCGTTGCCGACCGCGTCGTAAATGTCAATCAGGAGGGCACCCGCACCAATTGTCGCGACGTTCGATTTCAGATTGACGGTAATCGAGTTCATACGCGTCACGTCAATGACGAGTCCACGACAACTTGAGTAGCCCGCGTAACTATGACCGCCTGAGCGAGCTGCGACCTCGATGCCATGGTGGGCAACGAATTCAACGCAACGCGCGACGTCCTGGGCGTCGTTACAAAAGGCCAGCGCCGAGGGTCGAGGATTCGTAAACTTCGAGTTATAGAGCAATCGGTCGCTCGCATACGAAGGGTTCGATGGTAGGACCAAGGTTCCTTTGAGGGACTCGGCCAACCGCCGCCAGTCCCTCGCGGTTGGTGGCTTGAGGTGGATGTCGTGCGCCAACGAGTTGTGCAACGTTGACGTATCACAACTCGCAAGTACGGCACCCGTGCCAAGAATGCCGGTCGTGGCGACCCCCAAGTGGAGACCGGTCTTTAGGAACTCGCGCCGGTCGAGTGATCGTGGGGCGGCCATGCAGTGACTTTACGCTCGTCGAACTCGTCCAATGATGTCGTGGCAGGATTTTCTATAGCGAAAAGCCGCCCGTCGCGAAGAGCGCGATGGAAGCAACTGTCATGACCACGAATGTGATGCCACCTAGAAAGTTCGCCGCGTGACCGTTGACGTACTCACCCATCAGACGTCGACTGTTCGAGATAATGAGCACGATGGCGAGCAACGGCGCAGCGATGACCCCGTTGATCACCGCGACGAAGACTAAGAGCTTGATCGGATTGACGTCTAGCAAACTCAACGCCGTTCCTCCCAGGGTGCCAACGCCGACGATGCCATAGAACACGGGTGCGCCGCGAACGGATTGAGAGAATCCCCACTCGCGACCGAGAAGCCCCGACAGTCCCACTGATCCAGATCCCGCGAGAATCGGTACGGCGAGCAAGCCGCTGCCGATGAATCCGAGAGCGAAGATGGTGCTCGCGACGTGTCCCGCGAGTGGGGCGAGGGCGTGCGCCGCCTGCGCGGCGCTCCCAATAGTCGTGATGTGATGGGCGTGGAGCGTCGAGGCCGTCGCCGCGATCACCGAAAACATGACGATGTTGGAGAACGCCATGCCGGAAAAGACGTCCAGACGACTGGTTCGTTCTTTCATGCGTGCGTCTACTTTGCTTCGCATGGCGAGCGGCGTCGCTTCGGAGCCACCTTCGGGTTCGTGGCGCATGTCCTCGAGTCGGTTGGCGCTCTGCCAAAAGAACAGATACGGAGAGATGGTGGTGCCAAGAACGGCGACGAGCAAGGCAATGTAGGTCTTATTCACTTGGATTCTCGGAATCACGGTGTCGTCAAGCACGTGAGCCCAGTCGTGCGTGACCATGACGGCGACGACGATATAGACCAACAGCGCCGCAGCAAGCACCCGAAACGCCGCGTTGATGCGTGCGTAGGTGCCCTTCACGAGCAGGACGCTGATGATGACGCCGGCCAGGAGTGCCCAGAGCCACGTCGCCCCCGCGTGCAGGAGGTTCATTCCCGATCCGATAGCGACGAGATCGGCAGCGATGTTGAGCGAGTTCGCCACGATGAGAACGACCAGCAGCGCACCGACGATGTACCGGCCAACGCGACCGAAGCGTTTGCTAGCCAACTCGCCCAGCCCGAGCCCAGTCGCCAAGGCGGTGCGGTCACAAATCTCCTGTACTCCAATCATGAGCGGCAGCGTCAACAGGGCAGTCCATAAAAGTGACGTACCGTATTTTGCGCCGACTTGGGAGTAAGTGGCGATCCCCGAAGGGTCGTCGTCAGACGCACCCGTGACGAGACCCGGACCAATGGCTCTCAGGTAGGCAAATCGTGCGCGTGCACTACCCACGTTGTTCGCCTCGATGTTGTGTGCGGGCTCGCTTTCGGATGCGGGTTCGTTCACGACGTTAGGGCCTCAAATCGGTTGCTTCGCCGTCGGCAGTTTAAGCGCCGGAAACCAGCGAGCGAGGTATGGATGTGCGTCGCCTCAGCGCGAAATTTAATCCTTCAACGCATCCTTGACGTTCTCGCCGGCCTGCTTCATGTGGCCCGATGACTGGTCAACTCGACCCTCATTCTCCAGGTTCGGATTTCCCACGGCGCTGCCGGTGGATTCCTTCACCTTTCCTTTCGCAATGAGAGCGAGGTTCTTTGCTTTGTTCTTTTTGCTCATTTTGATTCTCCTTTTGTTGGTACTGATGAAACTCCGATCCGGCACGGCGACGAGACCGCGGACGGGAGGGACACAATCCACCGAAGCGACCCTTGACTCGGGATGCCTTAGCGAACGATGAGAAAGATGACCACAACGACAAGGATGAAAATAACGGTTCCGGCACGAATGAACATGGTGAGCTCCTTTCGACTTCTAGTTGTCGTGAGTTCTTGGCGATGCACTCCACGTGAAGGAATTGGCGACTTCTCGCGACTCGGGTTGATTGAACCGGTCGAGGGGGAGCGCATTGCGTCAGGCGTTTCAGAAGCGGAACTGAATGCTCTGGTGAGAGGAGCGGCGAATGACGTCGTCGCGAACGCGTGAAGCGAGTTCATGTCAGAGATACGTCTCATTTCCACCCTTCTTTGGGTGCATTGACGCACCTCAATCAAGAAGGAAGCATGGTCCAGACGTCCTGATTTCTCATCCTACAGTTGGCGCAAAAATTACAATCGCACGCGACGACGCGACGCCAACGGTGGTCTTCGAAGGCGGTGGGATTGACGTCGAGAGGTGCAACATTGTCTCAATAGTTGCTCCATCCAAGCGCGTCTATGGGAGGTATGTCGTGCGTAATTGGACTTCGAAACGAATCTGATGCGTCACAAATGAATCGATTCTGGGATTGCTCAGTGTCCGACTCATAGAATCGAAGTATTCGCTCGCCCATTTTCTACCCAACCGTGTTAGAACCTCACCACGGCCCCCTCGTCAGGCCTCGCTGGATGTTGGCTCGTGAACTCGCATGAAGCGGATGTCATTTCTTGCTGACGTCTTGGTGATCATTGTTTTCGTCGCTATCGGACGCTCTGCGCATCATCACGGCCTCTCCATTGGTGGGATGTTGTCGACCCTGTGGCCATTTCTCGCCGGACTATGTGGGGCGTGGCTGTACGTGATGTTGCGGCAAGGCGACGTGCGGTCGTGGTCGGGTGGTGCTGTGGTGGTAGGACTGACGGTCGCGATTGGCATGATCCTTCGTGTGATAGCGGGGCAGGGAACTGCTTTTGCCTTCGTCCTCGTCGCTGTCGCTTTTCTTGGGCTCTTGATGCTGGGTTGGCGAGTGTCGTATCGACTCGCCGTGCGTCGTACACGACCGATCGACGACGGAGGGTCCCTCCACGGCCACGTCTCACGTTTCGAGTAGCCATTTGGTTCTTGCGGTTTCATTGGTAGCGTTTGTTTCATCGTTCGTGATTGTGAGATGAGGTGACATTGAGTTCGATCACGCAAGGGCGCTAGTGGTGGGCAACGGCGGCACTTTGAAGCGGCGACGACGAAGTTCCAGCGTGACGCATGTCGTGCTGTCGAGAATGTGCGGATAATGAGCGATTCACCTACGTCGGTGCCGTGGTGGCGTGAAGCGGTGATCTACCAGATCTATCCTCGCTCGTTCTGCGACACCAACGGTGACGGGATTGGGGACCTCAACGGCATCCGTCGTCGATTGACGTATCTCGCGTGGCTTGGCGTCGACGCGATATGGCTTTCGCCGATTTTTCCTTCACCAATGCGCGATTTCGGTTACGACGTTTCAAACTACTTCGACGTCGACCCGATTTTTGGTTCGTTGGATGATTTCGCCCACCTGATCCACGAAGCCCACGACCTCGGGATTCGCGTGATCCTCGACTGGGTGCCCAATCACACTTCAATCGATCATCCGTGGTTTGTCGACGCTCGATCGTCGCGAGAGAGTGTGCATCGCGATTGGTATATCTGGCGCGACGAGGCGCCCGACGGGTCACTACCCAATAACTGGATCCGTGCGTGGAGTGACGAATCCGTCTGGACGCTCGACGAGTCGACGTCGCAGTATTACCTGCACATGTTCTTGCCGAGTCAACCGGATCTCAATTGGGCGAACCCTTCCGTACGTGACGCGATGGTCGAGACGTTGCGGTTTTGGCTTGACATGGGCGTTGACGGTTTTCGAATGGACGTCGTGCACGCACTCGGAAAAGACATTGACCGCGACGACCCCGAAGACCTTCGAATGATTGGTCACACGCCGCTCAACGACGTTGCCGTCACCCACGAGTACTTGCGTGAGATCCGAGAAGTGCTCGACGAGTATTCCCGTGACCGTGTGGCGGTGGGCGAGGTGTACCTGCTCGATCCTTCGCGCGTCGCGACCTACTTCGGAAAAGACGACGAACTGCATCTGTCTTTTAACTTCCAGTCGATCTTTACGCCTTGGCGCGCAAACGCGTGGTTAGAAACAATCCGCAAGGCCGAAGAAGCCCTCAATCCCGTGGGCGCCTGGCCGACGTGGGTGATGAGCAATCACGACAACCCGCGGGTCGCGACGCGCCTGGGCGGTCAAGATCGGGTCCGTGCGGCGCTCGTGTTACTGCTGAGCTTGCGTGGTACGGCGTTTCTCTACGCGGGGGAGGAGTTAGGCCTCGAGGATGCGCTGATCGTGCCAGAGCGCGTCGTCGATCCCGGCGGCCGTGACGGATGTCGAGCGCCGATTCCCTGGTCCATGGGCGAGCATCACGGCTGGGATGAGAATGCGTGGTTGCCCTTTGGCGAGCGAGCGAGTGCCTTGAGCGTCGAGGCACAAGAACGCGACTCGTCCTCGACCCTGCATATGGTGCGTCAACTCTTGGCGTTGCGACGGGCGTCAACGCCGTTGCGACTCGGGGCGCTGCGCAATTTGCACGTCGAAGGCGATGTTCTGGTCTTTGAGCGCGAGTGGGAGGGGAGTGTCGTGCGGGTAGTCGTCAACTTCGCGAAGTCGCCTTCGCCCATTGATACGTCAACGGGCACCGTGTTGTTCGCGAGTGAAACGTTGACGGATCGAACGCACCTCAACGCGAATTCGGCGCTGCTGATCCAGGTCTCGTGATCGTGGTCCTAGGACAGGACCCGTCGTCGGAAGTTTCGCAGCCCGAGCGATAAGAAACCTACGCAGAATCCGATCAGCACCGGATAGATGATGTACAGGTGCATGTGCGGGACGTTGGTGAACGCGGCGCGCATCCCTTCGTTGACGTAGATCAGGGGATTGATCAAGACAACCGTCTGCAGCCAATGAAACCCTCCGATTTTCACGGGGGCGAGGCGTGTCCACTGGTAGTACGTCCCGCCGAGGAACGTGATCGGCAAGATGACGAAACCGAACATGAGACCGATGTTGCGCGGCTCCCAGCTCGTGCCGAGAACGAGACCGAGTGAACCCATGGCGATGCAAGCGAGAGGCACGATCGTCACGAGAATGAGCCAATGCACGGAGAGATGTGCCGTGACGCCCTTCGCGTGCACCACCGATGCGATGGGCAACACCAGGCACGCCGAGATGATGCCTTGAAGCGCTCCGGACAGGACCTTCTCACCGGCGACCAACCAGATCGGACAGGGTGCCAGGACGCGGTCCTCGATTTCACGAGTGAATCCAAAATCCTGGGCCATCTGCAGAGCGACCGACTGCACGCCCTGGAACATGATGGAGATCCCGACGACACCCGCCACGAGGACGGTCGCGAACGCTGATGCCCCGGCACCACCACCGACCGACTGGCCGATCTTGGGGAAGACGAAGAGAAACACGAAGCACAATAAGAAGGGCTGGATGATCGTTCGCAAGATGAAGATCGCCCAGTCCTTTCGAATGACTACGACATCGCGCAAGAGCAAAGCGCCAAGCGCGAGGCGACTGGCGCTCACACTCGAACGTCGTTGAACGGCGCTGATGTGTTCGTGTGTGGCGAATTCTTGCGTGCTCATCAGTCGCGAAGTTCCTTGCCAGTCAAGTTGATGAAGACAGTCTCCAACGATGGTTCGGCGACGGAGAGGTCACCGACTTCGAAACCACCCGCCTCGGCCGCGGCGACGACCTTCGCGAGGACGCGTTCACCGCTCGTCACGTGTAGCTCGACACCTTTATCGATAAGGCGACTGTGCGTCACACCGGGCACGCCGGTTTCTAATGCGTTGGCCAGAATCTGCAAATCACCGGTTGCCTTGATGGTCACGATGGTGTCAGCGGCCACACTGCGCTTGAGCGCTTCGGGCGTGTCCAGGGCCAGAATCTTGCCGTGATCCATGATCGCGACCCGGTTGCACAGTTGGTCGGCTTCTTCCATGTAATGCGTGGTGAGCAGGATCGTTTGGCCCTCGGCGTTTAGTTGTTGCAGGATCTCCCAGAGGGCGAGGCGACTTTGGGGGTCGAGTCCGGCGGTGGGTTCGTCCATGAACAACACGGCGGGTCGATGAAAAATGGAGCGCGCCACCATGAGACGCTGGGCCATGCCTCCCGATAGTGCGTAGACCGAGGCCTTGGCCCACTTGGCGAGTTGAAACTGTTCCAACAAACGATGCGCCGTCTGGCGTGACTCGTGGGCACTGATGCCGAACAGTCGACCGTGGAAGTAGAGGTTCTCCCACACGGTCAGTTGTCGGTCCAGCGTGTTCGTCTGTGACACGACGCCAATGAACTGCTTGACGACGGCGGGATGTTGGACCACGTTGACGCCGGCGACGGTGGCGATACCCGAGGTTGGAATGACCCGTGTCGTGAGCATGCCCGCGGTCGTCGTCTTGCCCGCACCGTTGGGTCCGAGGAGCCCGAAGATCTCACCAGCGATTACCGAAAGATTCAGATCGTCCACGGCAAGAAAGTCGGCGCCGCCGTACATCTTGGTGAGTTTTTCAGTGACGATGACCGGATCGCCCACGCTCGAAACACTCACGTTGCCAATCATAGGGACCGCTTCGAATCGGTGTTACTTAGGAGGCGTGCGCGTCGCGAATCGTTTTGAGCGACGGCGCCACGTCCGCGATTTCTTTGAGGATGGCCTTCGCGCCCGCGTTCAAAACATCATTGCCCGAGAACACGCCGTCGACGACGGGCACACTCGGAAGCGGAATCGTCACCTCTCCGCAGTAGAAAAGTCGCAACGCCATGAAGATTGGTTTGAGAGCTTGAATGGCGCGCACGCCCATCGCCATGCCGCCGTAGCTCACGATGCCCAGTGCTTTGTAATTCCACTCGTAGTGCAAGTAGTCAATGGCGTTCTTCGTCGCGGCGTTGTAACTGTGGTTGTATTCGGGAATCACGAAGACGAAGGCGTCGGCGCGCGACACTGTTCGTGCCCAGTCCTTCGTGTGTTCGTGCTCGTAGGACTTAAACCTCGGATGTTTGGGTTCATCGAAGAGTGGGAGATTCACTTCAGCGAGGTCCACGAGTTCGACGTCGAAGGAACGATCGGCGACCGCGAGGTCATAGAACCATCTGGCGATCGATGGCCCCACGCGCCCGGGACGGGTACTTCCGATAATGACCTGCAGGATGGGTTTAGGCACAAAAATCCTCGATTCGGGTGAGTGTGTTTTAGTCGAGCGCAGTTTGGGGCTCGAGTGCGGCGTCGTGCCGCGCGATGCCGGTCTTGGGTAAGAACAATGCAGGGATCACCGCGATGGCGCACGTGCCAAACGACCACCAAAAGGAGTGATCGAAGGCGGACGCGAGTTTGGTGAGGTCGCTCAAGCTCGCTCGACGTAGACCCGCCTCGAGTGCCGTACCGGAAGGGCCAAGTCGCGCGGTGATCTGAGTCTGCAGGACCACGGCGAAGATAGCGACGCCGAGTGAACCGCCCACTTGGCGAATGATATTGGTCGCCGAGGTTGCCTTAGGCACGTTGGCATGCGTGAGGTTTCGATACGACGCCGCAAAGACCGGCATCATGCCAAAGCCGAGTCCGACACCGCGAATGAAGAGCGCCGCACCAAGTAGCCAGTAACTCGACGAATCAGTGACGCCGGTGTAGAAGAAGGTACCAATCGCGAGCACACTCATCCCGAATGCGGCGACGTAACGTGGACCGTGTTTATCGGAGAGCGAACCGGCGAAACGCATCACCAGTGCGGCGCCGATTCCTTGGGGCGCCATCATCAAACCAGCCTTCCACGCGGCGTCGCCGCGATCGATCTGGTAGTAGAGCGGCAACAAGAACATCGTGCCAAAGAGGGTTGCGCCCGTGAGGAAGATACCGACACTTGACACCGAAAAGGTCCGATCGCGGAAGAGACGCATGTCGATGAGGGGTTCGAGCGCTTTGGTGGATCGCAGCACAAAGAGTGCGACGAGGACCACGCCCCCGATCAGACTGTCCCAGACCGCGGCGCCATGAAATCCGCCGACGGTGCCCACCTCGGAGAGTCCATAGACCACCAACGCGAGTCCCGGCGACAGCAGCAAGAAGCCGAGGAGATCGAAACGTTGGGCGCTCTCGCGTTCGGAAGACGGCAGATAAGTTCGCGACAGCCATAAGGCGACGATGCCGATGGGCACGTTTACAAAGAAGATCCATCGCCACGAGGTGTTCGAGACGATGATCCCACCAATGACCGGGCCGAGGATGGGACCGAGAAGTTGGGGAACTCCGACGATGCCCATGACTCGACCCATTCGGCGAGGCCCCGCGGCCCGAGCCATAATCGACTGACCGACGGGCAAGATCATGCCACCACCGAGTCCTTGGATCACGCGAAAGAAAATCAAACTGCTCGCCGACCACGCACAACCACAGAGAATTGAACCAATGACGAACAACGCGAGTGAGACCATGTACACGCGCCTGGCACCAACTCGATGAATCGCCCAACCGGACACAGGTATGACCACCGCGAGCGACAAGAGATATCCGGTCGTCACCCATTGGATCGTCGAGACGTTGACGTGAAAATCACCACTCAACGTGTGTAACGCCACCGCCACGATCGTGGTGTCGAGGATCGACATGATGGCGCCCAATACCACCACGACGCCGGCTTTGATCAACGCGGGTTCAAGGCGATCCTGGTCGCTCAAGGCGCCCCTTTCACTTCATCGGGCCAGATTTCGAACGACCTTAACGTGAAGCCCGCGTCGTCGTGACGAGTCGAATCCCACGAATTTTTAAAGCTAATTGCCGTATTTTACATAGGTAAATTCGCCTTTCATCATTAAACTCGACCCAGTGGCCAAACAAAGTAGATCTCTACCCGTCATGCAAGCCGTGCTTGATGAGGTGTGCGAACAGTTGATGGTCACTGACGAGTCGCTTATTCGTATTCCCGACGTGTGCAAGGCAACCGGTGTCAATTACGGTTCCGTTTATCACCACTTTGGCTCTCGCGAGGGCGTCATCGATGCCGCCTACAACGTGTTGTTCTCCAAACTCGCCGAAGAGGACATCCAAGTTCTACGTGACATCAGCGACACTGCGACGACCCTCGACGAGTACATCACGTCGCTCGCTCCGCTCGTAGAGCGGTTCTCCTCGGGACCCGATCGATTGAAGCGACGTTCGATTCGAGTTCGCATCGTCGCCGCCTCCATTACGCGCCCCGAATTGAAGGTGCTCATCGGTCTCACGCAAACTCGATTGACTGATGAACTCATTCGACTCGTGCAATTCGGACAGGACCGACGTTGGCTGCGCAACGACCTTTCGGCGCGCTCCATTGCCGTGGCCCTGCAAGTTCTCACTTTCGGGCGAATCCTCGACGACGTGTCGTTGAACCCCATTGACACGAAGGACTGGGAGTTTTCGATGGGTGCCTTCTTCTCGAGTCTTTTCGTTCAGCCCTAACGCTCGTACGTTGTGCTGAACTGGTCTCGTGAAAGTACTGCGCATAATCTCGTCCCTCGTCGTGCTCGCCGCGTTGGTGTTGGCGGCGAATGGCGCGCGTGAGACTACGACACCGATCGAGTCCGCTTCCATGTGCTCACCGAGATCGTTGAGCGCACCCTTCACGGGAGCTGAACGGGTCACCGAGGTCGCGAGTTATGGGTGTGAGGGAGGCTGGGCCTATCTGTGGGCGACCATCGGTTCGGGTGCCGACGCCGTTGGGGTCACCGAAGTACTCCGTGCGAATGAGTCGATGACGTACTGGATCGTCGTCTCACGACTCAAGGTGTGTAAGCCCGGCGTCATGCCGAACTACATCTATCGACAAGGCTGCTTTTCGAATTAGACCTTGCTCGTCTTTCTGGGCGGCAGAGGGAAAAAGGAACTCGTCGTCGCGACGTACTCCTCGTATCCAGCCCGGGTCTTAGAAAGTTTCTTCTCCAGCATGGGTTTACCCGACAGTGAGGTGAGTAGCCACCACATAGTGAGGGGCGAGAGCACGGTGAGAAAGCCCCACGGCGTGGCGAGGGCAATCACGTAGAACCCGAACCATACCGTCGCGTCGCCGAAGTAGTTCGGATGGCGCGTGTAACGCCATAATCCCCGATTCATCGTGGTGCCCGCGTTGGAGGGATTGGCGATGAAGCGTCGCAATTGCTCGTCACCCGTGGCTTCGAAGAACACACCGATCAGCGCGATGACGACCCCCAGCACGACGAGCCAGTTGAAGTGCGCGCTGAACGCAGCCCACTGCAGCGGAATCGATACGAACCACAGCAGGAGTCCCTGTAACCCGTAGATCATCTTGAGCGCGTACCAGGTCTCGTGGCGACCCTTGGCGCCCGCCATGATCGCGACGTAACGAGAGTCTTCTTTGGCGCCTCGTTGGCGAATCGCGAGGTGAATCGAAAGTCGCAGACTCCAAAGAGCGACAGCACCCAACAGCACCCAACGCGACACGTCGGCTTCGTGCAACCACCAGACGTGGCGAGCACCGTGATTCATTGCCAGGGAGACCAACACGCTCTCGACGTAGACGACGAGGAAACCCGCGCCCCAAAAGACGTCGATGGTCGCGTGTCGATGTACGCGACGCCCCACGAGGAATGCGAGGAAACCCCACGCGAGAGCGGTCACGAGAGCAATCGGTAGGTTGAGAAAAAATGACGTTACGTGCACCGTGTTGGTCTAGCAGTCGGCGCTCGTTGCGTGCCAATAGAAACCCTGTACGTCACCTACGCTTCGTGTGTGCGTCTTCGTGGATTTGCGTCCCTAGCTCGAGCCGCGACGCAGGATCTCTTCGACCAGAAGACGGCGTTCGGCCGATTGGCGTTGGTGCACGTCATCATGATGGCTGGCGACACGATGGTCACCGTCTCGCTCGCCGGGTCACTCTTCTTCTCTGTCTCACCGGACGAGGCGAAGAGCAAGGTGCTGCTCTACTTGCTCTTGACGATTGCACCGTTCGCGGTTGTCTCACCTTTGCTTGGTCCCTTAATTGACCGCTCCGCGAACGGTCGAAGAGTGCTCGTGGCCCTCTCGGCGGGATTTCGAGTCGTGTTGTGTTGGTTGATGAGTGAACATCTGAATTCGTTGTGGCTGTTCCCGTTGGCGTTCCTCGTGCTGGTCTCATCCAAGTTGTACGTCGTCACGCGCGGCGCTCTCGTGCCCGAGATGGCGCGTACCGATCAATTCCGTGAGCGCGCGGCGAGGGTGGGCGACGCCGGTTGGCCTCAGGTGGAAGCGCCCGAGGAAAAGGGCTTTGCGGGATTCAACGCTCAGCTCACCTTGCTCGGCACGTTGTCCGGGCTCGTGGCGGGATCGATCGGAGCCGGTCTGCTCAAGGGCATCGGTGCACCGAGCGTGCTCATCGCGGCGTCGTTCGTCTTCGTCGGGGCGACGGTCGCGAGCGTGCGACTACAGCGACCCGTCAAGGTGGTTCGCGAACAAGTGACCTCGATCAGCCAACTCGAACGTGACCGACAAGCACTCAATCCCTGGGGTGACGTCGAGGTGTCCTGGGGACTCAGCGCGTCGGCGATCATGCGCTTTTCGGTGGGCTTCGCGACGTTCCTGTTGGCCTTTGGACTGCGCCGCGAGCAAGCGGGACTCAAGTGGTTCGCCTTCGCGCTCACGTTGAGCGCCGTGGGCTCACTGATTGGCCTGGGAATAGTCACGCGGGTGCGCAACAAAATACGTGAGTCGGCACTACTCACCTTGTCGCTCCTCGCGACCGGCGTTGGATCGGGGCTCGTCGCGTTTCACCCGACCCTGGTCGATCAGGTGGTCCTCGCGGGCTGGCTCGGGGCGTGCGCCGCGGTGGCGCAGCCAAGTTTTGACGCCATCACCCAACGCCTCGTTCCCGCGGGGGCCCAGGGTCGCACGTTCGCGCGCTTTGCGGTTCGCCAGCAACTGTTGTGGGTGCTGGGCGCGCTGATCCCGGTAGGAATCAGTCTGCATTTTTCCACGGGCGACTTCGTGCTCGCCGTGTTGACCCTGGCGGCGGGACTCATTTATGGAATAGGTCGTCGGTTCGCCCATCAATGATATGAATTGAACTACCGTGAACTATGCTTGACACAGATATGGCGATGTCCCCCCATCCGGCTCCCAATTTCCCCGATTTTACGCATTTGCCACACGTGGTCATCATTGGCGGTGGTTTCGGCGGTGTCGCCGTGGCCAAGGGTCTGTCCAACAAGGACGTGCGGGTCACGATCATAGACAAGCACAACTTTCACACGTTCCTGCCGCTGCTCTATCAGGTCGCCACGGCGATGCTCGAACCCGCGGAGGTTGCCTACCCGATTCGGACCATCTTCGGCAAGGCGAAAAACATCGGGTTTCGTCACGCGACCGTGCACGAGGTCGATCACGTGCGAAACGTCGTCATCCTCGAGGGAGGCGCGGAGATTGCCTTCGACCACTTGGTCGTGGCGACGGGTGCGACGGCGTCGTACTTCGGAATTCCCGGCGCGTCGCAATTCGCGATGCCGCTCTACTCGCTCGCCGACGCGCGAAAACTGCGCAACCGACTCCTAGGTTCGCTCGAAGAGGCCGACGCGCTCGCCGACACCGCGCCGACGTCACTCAACTTCGTCGTCGTAGGAGGAGGACCGACGGGTGTCGAGACGTCAGGAGCACTGTCGGACCTTATTCGCACCGTCATCCACCGCGACGGACTGCGGATTGATCCTTCACGAGTGCGCGTGCTGCTCGTGGACATGGCGCCGCGTCTCTTGACACCGTTTCCCGAGAAGGCGAGTGCGTACGCGGCGAAGGAACTCGAAAGTATGGGCGTCGAAATCGAATTCGGTCGTTCGGTCGTCGAGGTCGAAGAGCGGGCAATCCGATTCGCCGACGGTGAACGACTTCGCGTCGCCGCGGTCATCTGGGCGGCGGGCGTGACGGCGAGTGGCACGCTCGCTCACGAGGTCCAGACGAGCCCGGGGCCCGGTGGTCGCGTGCGAGTCATGACCGATCTTCGCTTGGTCGAAAGTGAGAACGTCTGGGCCGTCGGAGACGCCGCCGCGGTGCCCCTCGACGCCACGACGTTGTGCCCGCAGTTGGCGCCCGTCGCCATGCAGTCGGGTCGCCACTGTGCGACGAACCTCTTGTTGACCCTGAAGGGCGAACCCACCAAGCCCTTCAAGTACCACAACAAGGGCATCATGGCCACCATTGGACGTCACGCCGCCGTCGCGAAACTCCCTGGTGGGACCGTCATTAAGGGAACGTCTGGTTGGCTCGCGTGGTTGAGCCTGCACTTGTTCTATCTGGTTGGTTTTCGCAACCGACTTCGCGTGTTGATCAACTGGACGTGGCGCTACTTCGATTGGCCCTCGGGTCCGCGACTCATCGTCGCCGACGCCGAAACGGCCGAGTAGGGCTCTAGGACTTCAATCGCGCTTCGAGTTGATCGACTTCGGTCGCGAGCTCAACGGGAAGTCGATCGCCGAACTGGGCGAAGTGCTTTCGGATGAGCGGCACTTCCGCGCGCCATTCGTCGGCGTGCACCGTGAGGAGTTCCTTCATGTCACCCGGCGTCACGTCGACCCCGCGAATGTCAATCGATGAGGAAGTAGGCACGAAGCCAATCGGCGTCGCGTCCGCATCGGCGCGGCCAGCGACGCGATCGAACACCCACTCGAGGACGCGGCTGTTCTCGCCGTAGCCCGGCCAGAGCCAGCGCCCGTCGTCGCCCTTGCGGAACCAGTTTACGTAGAAGATCTTGGGCAAGTTCTTCTCGTCGTACTTCTTGGAGAAACCAAGCCAGTGTCGGAAGTAGTCGGCCATGTTGTAGCCACAAAACGGCAGCATCGCGAAGGGATCGCGTCGAAGGTTTCCTACGACGCCGACTGCGGCGGCGGTAGTTTCCGACGAGACGATGGAGCCCAAGAACACGCCGTGGTCCCAGTCACGACTCTGAAAGATCAGTGGCACGGTCGTCGCACGGCGTCCACCAAAGAGGATGGCGTCAATCGGGACCCCGGCGGGGTCCTCCCACTCGGCCGCGATGGCGGGGTCCTGGTTGGCGGGTGCCGTGAAGCGCGCATTGGGATGCGCGGCGGGAGTGCCGAGTTCCTTGCTCCACTTCTGCCCCTTCCAGTCGGTGAGTCCTTCGGGTGGTTCGCCCATTCCTTCCCACCACACGTCGCCGTCAGCGGTGAGCGCGACGTTCGTGAAGATCGTGTTCTTCGTGATCGAGTGCATCGCGTTGGGATTCGTTTCGAAGTTGGTCCCCGGGGCGACCCCGAAGAAGCCCGCCTCGGGGTTGATGGCGTAGAGGCGGCCGTCAGGTCCCGGCTGCATCCAACAGATGTCGTCGCCGACCGTTTCGACCTTCCAGTTCGGCAAGGTCGGTACCAGCATCGCGAGGTTGGTCTTCCCGCACGCACTTGGGAACGCACCGGCCACGTAACGCGATTCGCCCTGGGGGTTCGTGAGCTTCAAGATCAACATGTGCTCGGCGAGCCATCCCTCGTCGCGACCGAGCACCGATGCGATGCGCAGAGCGAAGCACTTCTTTCCGAGCAGCGCGTTGCCGCCGTAGCCCGAACCGTACGAGACGATTTCGTGAGTCTCGGGGAAATGCACGATGTACTTGTTGTCAGGATTACACGGCCACGCGACGTCCTTTTGGCCCTTCTTGAGCGGCATGCCCACCGAGTGCAGACACGGAACGAACGTGCCGTGCTCACCTAGCACCTCTAATGCGGGCGTACCCATTCGCGTCATGATCTTCATGTTCGTCGCGACGTAGGCGGAGTCGGTGATCTCGACGCCGATGTGCGAGATTTTTGAACCGAGCGGCCCCATGGAGAAAGGCACGACGTACATCGTGCGACCTTTCATGCTTCCACGAAACAGTCCATTGAGCTTCGTGCGCATCTCCTCAGGGTCGCACCAGTTGTTGGTCGGCCCCGCGTCGATCTCCTTCTCGGAGCAGATGAAGGTACGGTCCTCCACGCGCGCGACGTCACCCGGGTCAGAGACCGCGAGGAAACTGTTCGGACGTTTCTTCGGATTGAGTTTCTTGAACGTGCCCGACGCGACAAGCTCCTCACAGAGTTGGTCGTACTCGGCGGTCGACCCATCGCACCAGTGGATACGATCGGGTGTAGTGACTTTCGCGACTAACTCAACCCATTCAATGAGTTTCTTGTTGCGAGTGGGGTACTTCATGGCGGGGGCCTCCATTCAATCTTCGTCGTCGCACTACCGCATTCTCCTGAACAACCAGGGTCACTCCCGTGCCGGCTGACCCCATCGCTCTCCTCGGAGAGCACCCCCGGCAAGAGGATGACGTATTGGAGCGTATCGTCACCATCGTAGGCCGGCACGCAATTCCTAGGGGAGAACGGCACAGTGGCGACGACGCCGCAGTTTTGGCGCCGTTCGTCGGCGAAGCGCTCATCAGCACTGACGTGGCGGTGCTTGGTGTGCACCTCGACGCAGGCCTCTTTCCCCTCGAAGACCTGGGTTTTAAGGCCGTGGCGTCCGCGGTGTCGGACCTCGCGGCGATGGGGGGTCGAGCTCGCGGCGCGGTCATCGCGGTGTGTGCACCAGCGGGTACCGACCTCGAAGAGCTGCACCGAGGCATCGCGGACGCGGCGGCGATGACCAACTGCCCCATCGTTGGCGGAGATCTCGCCAACGCCCACGACGTCTCGGTGGCGGTGACGGTCTTTGGGGAGTGCCCCGGCCGCGGGGCCGTATTGCGGAGTGGCGCCAAGCCCGGGGACACGATTTTGGTGACCGGTCCGCTCGGTCGCTCCTCGGCGGGACTGCGGCGACGCCGTGCGGGAGCCGCGCTGGATGATGAGCTCGTCGTCGCGCACCGGCGACCCTGGCCCCGACTCGCCGAAGGCGTCGCCGCACGAAACGCCGGCGTGCACGCCATGATGGATCTGAGCGACGGGCTGGGTCTCGACTTGCATCGACTGTGCGACGCGTCCGAGGTTGGTTTTGCCCTCGATGACGTTCCCGTCGCGAACGGTGCGACCGGTGAAGAAGCTGTCAGCGGGGGAGAGGACTACGAACTTTTGATGGTCACCGATGACCCGGATCGATTGCGACTGATCTTTCTCGACCGAGGGCTGCGAGCGCCGCTCGCGATTGGCTTCGTCGTAGGAGATACGTCACGACGGACGCTTCGCGGCGACGCGTTCGAACGCCGGGGATTCCAACACCTCTTATAGGTAGTGCCTAGGCCGTGGCTTTGCGGCGAGCGGGCTTTTGGATCTTTCCCGATCGCAAGCATCCGGTGCATACATTGACGCGGGTCGTCGAACCCGCGACGACCGCACGAACGCGCTGGATGTTCGGGTTCCAACGTCGCTTGGTGCGACGGTGCGAGTGCGACACGTTCATACCGAACGACGGCTTCTTACCGCAGATTTCGCAGACTGATGCCATGGTGAACATTCTCCTCGTTGCGGACCGGCCACGTGGGGCCCGGGTTGAAACCGAACGACCATTGTAGCATCGCTACCAATGACTTACGCCAAGACGCTGTCGCCCGCCCAATTGCGCAGCGCCATTGGTGTTTTCGCTGAGTTGCTGCGCTCCCATAAAGAGGTGATCAACCGACTGAACGTCTATCCCGTGCCCGACGGGGACACGGGCACCAATATGACGCTCACCGTCGAATCAGTGGTCACGGAACTCAATGACGTCACGCCCGACGCGCCCATGCGCGGGGTCACCCGAGCCATCGCGCACGGCTCACTCATGGGGGCTCGCGGCAATTCTGGCGTCATTTTGTCCCAGTTGCTACGTGGACTCGTGGAGAAGTTCCCCGAGGACGCCGACGTCGATCCCGAACTCTTCGCCACGTCACTCGAACACGCCGACGCGCTCGCACGCCAGGCCGTCGTTCGCCCGATCGAGGGGACCATCTTGTCAATCGCACGAGCCGGCGCGCGAGGCGCGCGCGCCAACGCGGAGGACTTCACATCCCTCGTGCGCGGTGCTCGCGACCAGGCCCGCGAAGCGCTGGCCTACACCCCCGAACAACTCGACGTCCTCAAACAAGCGGGGGTCGTCGATTCGGGCGGCAGCGGACTTCTCTTATGGTTCGACGCGTTATGCCACGTCATGGCGGGCGATCCCCTCCCGGAACCGCCATCGCTCGAGACGATCAAGGTCCACGTCCACGAAGAGCCCGCGCACCACGGCGAGGGCGACGTCGCGGAGCTGCGTTACGAGGTGATGTACCTGCTGGACGCCGAGGATTCGACCATGCACGCGTTTCGAGAGGTATGGACCGGATTGGGTGACTCGATCGTCATCGTCGGTGGCGACGGGCTCTATAACTGCCACATCCACACCGACGATATCGGCGCCGCGATTGAGGCGGCGCTCGACGCGGGTCGACCGCGCGATATTCGCGTCACGGACTTGAGCGAACAAGTCATTGAAGAACGCTGGGTGCGCGAAGCGAGTGCTGAACAAGTCGAAGAACCGGACGAACCCGTGCCGACGACCGCGATCGTCGCGGTCGTCGTGGGCGACGGTGTCGGGCGAATCTTTCGCACGCTCGGGGCGCGTCATCTCGTCAAGGGCGGGCAATCCATGAATCCCTCGACCAGTGAACTCGTCGCCGCCGTCGAAGCAACCGGCGCTCGTCAAGTCGTGATCTTGCCAAATAACAAGAACATCCGCCCGGTCGCTGAACAAGTGGACGCGCTGTGCGAGCAGACGGTCACGGTGGTACCCACCAATTCGATCGTTGAAGGTTTTGCGGCGTTGCTCGCCTACGACCCCGACGCCTCCGCCGAACAAAACGCTCGAACCATGAGCGCGTCGGCGCACAACGTCACGGCCGCGGAAGTCACCCAGGCGGTGCGCGATACGCAAACTGACGCCGGTCAGGTGCGAGTGGGCGACTGGATCGGGCTGAGTGCCAAGGGTGTCGCGTCGATCGCTGATTCGATCGCTGTTGCGAGCAACGCACTTCTCGCGACGCTCATTCGACCCGAACACGAACTCGTGACCATCATTGAAGGCGATGGATCGACCCCGGCGAACACGCGACGTATTACCGAGTACCTCGCCGATGAGTTCCCTTCGCTGAGTGTCGAAGTCCATCACGGCGGACAACCCCTCTACCCCTACTACTTCGGCATCGAGTGAGCGCCGCGGCGCCGCGCCGGCTCCGCCAACTGGGCGAGGTTCCCGTCGACCAACTTCGACACGTGGGCGAGCGCCGCGTGGAAGCACTCGCGTCGCTCGGCGTGGCGAGCGTGTTCGATTTGTTGACCTTCTATCCACGTCGCTACATCGATCGCACGAAACGCGTCGACCTCTCGGACCTCACGGTTGGCGAAGAAGCCGCCATTTTCGCTGAAGTGAAGAAGGTCACGTCGCGGCGAACCAAGCAGGGTAAGTCGATGGTCGAGGTGAGCGTCGCTGATGAAGGCGGCTCCATAAATATTGTCTTCTTTAATCAGCCGTGGCGCGAGCGCCAACTCCCGGTTGGCGTGTCCGCCCTCTTCTTTTCCAAAGTCGGCGAGTACCGAGGTCAACGCCAGATGACCAATCCGGTCGTGGACGTGATCATTGGACCCTCGGGTGATGAACGGGACCTTTCTCGCGTGGGAAGGGTGGTGCCGATCTATCCGGCGTCGGGCAAGGCCGGCCTGACGAGTTGGGAGATCGGGGGATTCATCGAGGAGTCGTTGCGTCGCGCCGGACCAATGCTCGATCCCATCGCGTTCGACGTGCGCGAGCGCCTCGAGTTGGTCGATCGGACCGAGTCGTTTTGGGGGATCCACGTACCCAAGGACCTCGAGGAAGTCCCGCGCGCTCGACGTCGGCTCGTCTTTGACGAGTTCTTGCGATTGCAGTTGTTGCTCGCGCTACGCCGGCGCCGACTCGAGAAGGACGCGACGGGCATACGACATCCGATCTCGCTCGACGACATTGAGGTTCAACCCGGTGCGCTCGTGACTCCGTCGTCATCCCTGGTTCGACGTTTCCTCTCGGGGCATCATTTCGCGCTCACCGGTGCGCAGCGCCGAGTGCTCGGCGAGATCGCGCACGATCTCGCGGGCCCACTTCCCATGCACCGGTTGTTGCAAGGTGACGTTGGTTCGGGAAAGACCATCGTCGCGCTCACCGCGCTGCTCGCTTCGCTCGACGGCGGTCGACAAGGTGCCCTCATGGCGCCGACCGAGGTGCTCGCCGAACAACATCTCGCTTCGATGCGCAGCGACCTCGAGGGGCTCACCAAACTTGATCCGTCAGTGTTGGGAGGTGAGCGCGCCTTGTCGATCCAATTGCTGAGCGGTCGCCTGCGAGCTAAGGAACGCCACAGCGTCCTCGCCGGTCTCGCCTCCGGCGCCGTCGATATCATCGTGGGCACGCACGCCCTCTTGACCGATGACGTGCACTTTCACTCCCTCGGAGTCATCGTGATCGACGAGCAGCATCGCTTCGGCGTCGAGCAACGCGCGACGCTGCGCGACAAGGGTAAGCAGCATTCGAGTGAGGCCGCCGATCCGGACTTGCTCGTCATGACCGCGACGCCCATACCTCGCACGGCCGCGATGGTCGTCTTCGGTGATCTCGACCGCTCCGTGCTCGATGAATTGCCGCAGGGACGACGACCCATCATCACCACCTGGGCGAAGGATTCGCGCGACGTCGATGATTGTTGGCTACGGGTCCGCGACGAGGTATCACATGGTCGTCGCGCCTACGTGGTCTGTCCGCTGGTCGAAGGATCCGAGCGCATCGAAGCGACCAGCGCGGTCGAGGAGCGCACTCGCCTCGCCCTGCACGAACTGCGTGGACTGAGCGTGGGCCTCTTGCACGGCCAAATGAAGAGTGCAGAAAAAGACGACGTCATGGAGCAGTTTCGTCGTGGCGAACTTAACGTGCTGGTCGCGACCGTCGTCATCGAAGTGGGCGTCGACGTGCCCGACGCGAGCGTCATCGTCATCGAGGACGCGTGGCGATTCGGACTCGCCCAACTGCATCAACTCCGTGGGCGCGTCGGTCGCGGCGACGCTCAGAGTTACTGCTACTTGCTCGGCACTCCGCCCAGCGAGGACAGCGCCATTCGCCTTCAGGCGCTCGTTGACTCCACGGACGGTTTCGAGTTGGCCGAGGTGGACCTGGACCTGCGTGGTGAAGGGACGTTACTCGGAGCGCGTCAGCAAGGGCGCAGTGACTTGCGACTCGCCAATCTACGCCGTGACGAGGACTTGTTAGTGTCGGCGCACGACGTCGCGATCTCGATGGTCGCCCACGACGCGCTCAACGACGAACCCGAGTGGGAGGACGAACTTCGTTTGTTCATCGACGACGAAGAGGCTGATTACTTGTTCAAGTCCTAGCGGTCCAACCGCCTACCCTTGAGGCGTGCGTGTGATTGGTGGCGCGGCTCGGGGACGACCGCTCAAAGCAAAGCTTCCGCCAACGGTGCGTCCCACGACCGACTACGCCCGCGAGGCGATTTTCTCGATGCTCGAGAGTCGAGGGGGGCTCTATGACCTGGTGGTCGCCGACCTCTTTTGCGGCTCGGGCGCCATGGGTATTGAAGCGATGTCGCGTGGCGCGTCCAAGGTCTACTTCGTCGATTCTGATCCGTTGTGTCTCGCGGCGGCGAAGGCCAACCTTGAACCTCTG
>CAJCJA010000047.1 GCA_903970515.1 Candidatus Saccharibacteria bacterium CG_4_10_14_0_2_um_filter_52_9 | reverse complement strand
GACCCGAGCCACTACTGCGCACGATCGACGAGACGCCGGGTCTCTTGCACCCGGTGATCGCCCTCACGCCGTCGGGGCGGACTTTCACGCACGAGGTGGCCCACGACCTCGCAGGCCTGTGGGGATTCACCCTGATCTGCGGGCGCTACGAGGGTTTCGACCAGCGAATCCTCGACGTCGGCGTCGATGACGAGATATCGGTGGGCGATTTCGTGCTGGCGGGCGGTGAGTTGGCGGCGTTGTGCGTGATCGAATCGGTCGTGCGACTGCTGCCCGGGGCGCTCGGCAACGACGAATCGAGCGTGGACGAGTCTTTCGCCAATGACCTGCTCGAGTATCCCCAGTACACCCAACCCGCCGAGTTCCGGGGGCTGAGCGTACCCGAGGTTCTTCGATCGGGCGATCACGCCCGTATCGCTCGCTGGCGCCTGGCCCAGTCGCTGCATCGCACCATCCAGCGTCGCCCTGATCTGATCGAGCGCCGCGGTGGCCTGAGCGAGCAGGACCGGGCGGTGATGGAAGAGTTTGGAGCGTTGGATGCGCCTCGCGAGAACGGCTAAACTTCTAAAGCCTTAGTGATCCGAAAGGGACCGCTCCCATGAACCCGACCGACCTCATTGATCGCGATTCGCTTCGCGACGACATTCCTTCGTTTCGTACCGGTGACACCTTGAAGGTGCACGTGCGAGTGGTCGAGGGCACCCGCGAGCGTGTCCAGGTATTCCAGGGCGTCGTCATTCGCCGCCAGGGCTCGGGTCTCCAAGAGACCTTCACCGTGCGAAAGGTGAGCTTCGGCGTGGGCGTCGAGCGAACATTCCCGGTGCACGCTCCCACTATCGCCAAGATCGAAGTGGATTCGTACGGTGACGTTCGCCGTGCCAAGCTCTACTACCTCCGTGATCTGCGTGGAAAGGCCGCCAAGATCAAGGAGCTCCGCGTCACCGAGCGTCCCTAGTCCCTTGGGCGAAGAAGAGCTCGACGACTACGAGTCGACGCTGGAACTCGCACTGGTCCAAGAGTACAAGGCCGTCGTCGGGACCTTCGACTTCGCCGTCGAGACCGATCGCCGCTTCTATCTCGCCAATCACGTCGCGGTTGAAGTTCGTTCCGCCACCAGCCCCACGTTGCTCGAGATCACGCTCACTGACGCCTGGGTCTGGGACATGTACCGCGCGGCCCGCTTCGTGCCGTCGGTGCGCGTGCTGACGTTTCGCGACGTCAACATCGAACGACTGCCCAAAGAGGATCTTCAGCCCTAGGCATGCAGATCGCGCGACTCACGCTGCCCTTTGCGTCACTCAGCCGTGCTGTCCGCGTCATCGATGAAGAGTCAATGACGGTCGTGGTGCACGTCGAGGACGCCAACAGCGTCATTGCCGTGGCGTCACTGAAGGACGACCTGCATCGGGGACTGGGTATCTGGCTCGAAGTGTCGAAGGACTATCCGGCGTCTCTCGCCGCGCGTGACGTCAAGACGCTCAGCTGGCTCGTGGAGTTGAGCGACGTGGTCGTGTCGGGTGCGAACGCGTCATCGAACGCGCGGGTCCTCGAGGCGCTGTTAAGTGACGACGAGGTGAGCATCGTGACCGACGACGCCGTCATCACGAAGGCCTATAACCGACCTGCTCCTCCGCGGCTGATTCGGGTTTGGCACGCTGATGGCGCATCCCTCGTATCGGGCGAGCAGGTCGTCACCATCAGTGCGACGCGCACGAGCGACGCCGGCGAGCTCACTTATTTTGCTTGACCGTTACGGTTGCTGTGAAATCCGGTCCGGACGGATGCGCACGGTCACTCGAACTTCGCCTTCGCGACGCATCGGATAGGAATCAACGTCGAGGTATTTCTTCGCGAGCTGGTCAATGACGTCATCGGCGCCTTCGGTGGTGAATCCCACGACTGTCCCTCGCACGACGATCGCCACGTACCCGTTGTCGGGGTCGGTGAGCGACACCGCGACGCGGGCGTCAGAGGCGAGATTACGAGCCTTCGCTCGTCCGAGCGCCGTGTTGATGATGATGTCGTCGCCGTCGAGCATTACCCACACCGGCGTCACCTGAGGGGCACCGTCTGGCCCCAGGGTGGCGACGTGGGCGAGGACATTCTTCGCGAAGATGTCGCGCGAGGCGGCGCTGAATGAATCGGACACGGAGTTCCCTTCGTTGGGTGGTTGGCGCGAGCGCCACACGTACCTTATTGGACGCGTCGCGCTCTCGGCACCCCAGGGACGAGCGAGGGGCGCGGGGTGGTACCGGTTGGTTGAGAAGTCGCCGACTGCGATAAGACTGACGTGAGTGAAAGTAGGAGGAAGTCGTGGGAAACGTTCGCATTGAATCTGACACCATGGGCGAGATTGAGGTGCCCGCGGACCATTACTGGGGAGCACAGACGGAACGGAGCCTGCACCACTTCGCCATTGGCACCGACACCATGCCGCCCGCGCTCATACGAGCGTTTGGCGTCTTGAAGTTAGCGTCGGCGCAGGTCAACGAGGCGCTGGGAAAGCTAGACCACGAGCGAGCCGCGCTGATCGAGCGAGCCGCGCGCGAGGTCATGGACGGCACCTTGATGGCGGAATTCCCGTTGCGGATCTGGCAGACGGGTTCTGGCACGCAGACGAACATGAACGTGAACGAAGTCATTTCGAATCGGGCGATCGAACTCGCCGGCGGTGAGCAGGGTTCCAAGAAGCCCGTGCACCCCAATGACGACGTCAACATGTCCCAATCCTCCAACGACACGTTTCCCACGGCGATGCACATCGCCGCCGTCGTCGAAATCAACGAGCGGCTCGTGCCCAGCGTGCTACGCCTGCGTGACGCCCTCGACGCCAAGGCAACGGCGTACACGAACGTGACCAAGATTGGCCGTACGCATCTGATGGACGCGGTGCCCTTGACGCTGGGTCAAGAGTTCTCCGGGTACGTCGCCCAACTCGACGCGGACCTCGTGCGCTTGCGTGTCGTACTCGACGGTCTCTACGAACTGGCGGCGGGCGGCACGGCGGTGGGAACGGGTCTCAATACGCATCCCGAGTTCGGCACGAGGGTGGCGGCGGCGATCGCGACCCTCACGGGCCATCCGTTTGTCACCGCACCCAACAAGTTCGCCGCCCTCGCCGCGCACGACGCCCTGGTCTTCGCGCACGGCGCAATCAAGACCACAGCGACGAGCCTCATCAAAATCGCCGACGATCTTCGATGGCTCGGATCGGGTCCGCGCTCGGGACTAGGCGAGTTGCAACTGCCCGAGAACGAACCCGGGAGCTCGATCATGCCGGGAAAGGTCAATCCCACGCAGTCCGAAGCCATGATCATGGTCTGCATCCAGGTATTTGGTAATGACGCCGCCATTGCGATGGCCGGCTCGCGAGGCAATCTCGAACTCAATGTCTGCAAACCGGTGATGATTTACAACCTTTGTCACTCTATCGATTTGCTCACCGACGCCTGCGACCGCTTCCGCGAATTCTGCATCGAGGGGCTCGAACCCGACTACGAACAGATTGATCATCATCTGCAGAACTCATTGATGCTGGTGACCGCACTGAACCCGATCATTGGCTACGACAAAGCCGCCAAGGTCGCGAAGAAAGCGCACCAGGAGCGCACGACGTTACGCGAAGCGGCGATGGGTCTCGGGTTTCTCACCGGTGAAGAGTTTGACGCAGCGGTCGTGCCCGAAGACATGACGCACCCGTGAGCCGACCTTCGCTACTCGCCAATGATGACGTCGCGCGATGGTTGAGCGAGCACGAACGTTGGCGTCTCGAGGAGGGACATCTCGTCACGGAGCTGAAGACGAAGGACTACGCGAGCGGTGCGGACATCGTCATGGCCCAAGTCGCGCTCGCTAATCGTTTGGAGCATCATCCGATGCTCACCCTCGGGTACCGCGAGCTGCGAACAGAAGTGTGGACGCACGACCAAGGTGGCATCACGAGTCTCGATCTCGAGTACGCCAACGGATTCGACCAATTGCTCGAAGGGTTCGGCGACGTCCTCAGTTGACCGGCAGGGCCCAGAGCGCCATCCATCGCGTCAAGTCCTTCTCCATCGGGAGATCGTTTTCGAGGAATGATCGAATTCGTAACTCGAGCTCGTTGTCGCGCTGGTTCTTTGACGTGGGGGCGAACGGATAGAACGTGCCCTGCTTCAAGAGATAGACCATCCGGACAGACCCTTCGCCAGGCGGGGTCTTGGGCACGAATCCAAATACTGCGCAGAGCAAACGCGGACCCAATCCGTTCTCCACCATCGAGGTGTTCGCGCTGTGGATTCTGGTCACCTGACTTTCGAGATCAGGGTCCTTCACGACGAGCCATTTGAAACCGAGGTCATCGGTCGTAATCGATACTTTCTCGTCGCCCGCCTCATCGAAGTTCAAGAGTTGTTCGACGTCGGCGTCGGTGCTGATCGTCGACTCGCCACTGCCTGCCTTAAAACAAAGACCCGCTTGGCCCGACGTCACGAGGTCGAGTTCGGTCTGCAGCGTGAGCGCGGCCGTGGGCAGGGCGAAGAGGTTGTCGAGTTTCGGTTGGACTTGCTTCGTGCGCCCGAAGAGCGTGTCGCGAAGACCCACTAGCCGTTCAGTTCACGCTCGAGCTTGTTCAGCTGATCGAGGCGCTTTTGAAGCGTCGGATGGGTCGAGAACAACGACGCGGCACTTCCGCCCGCGAGGGCCGGAGCGAAGAAGAAGGCGTTCATGCCTTCGGTCTTTCGTAGGTCGGTACGGGGAATCTTGCCCATGTCGCCCGTGATGTGCACGAGCGCACTTGCGAGCACGCTGGGCTTACCAATGAGAATGGCGCCTGAACGGTCGGCCGCGAGCTCGCGATAGCGCGAGAGAGCCATGGTGAGGATGTAGGCAATGACGTAGATAACGAGTGACGCGACGAAGGTGAGAAGTTCGATGAGGACGATGTTCTGACCGCCGCGCCCTCGACCACCACCACCGCCGCCCAGGAACGCACTCCACATCGCCACCCGACTTATGAGGCCCGCGAGCATCCCGACACCGGACGCGATCGTCATTACCGCGACGTCGCGGTGTGCGACGTGGCTGAGCTCGTGCGCGAGAACCGCTTCGAGCTCTTCGTCGTTGAGACGGGTCATGATGCCACGCGTCGCGCAGATGACGGCGTGCTTGGGACTGCGACCCGTCGCGAAGGCATTGGGGATATCAACCTCGGCGACGCCCACGCGTGGCTTTTCCATGTTGGCGAGCAGACAGAGGCGATCAACAATCTCGTGCAATCTCGGTTCTTGTTGAGGGGTCACCTCGTGAGCGTGCATCGAGAACATCGCGATCTTGTCCGAGAAGAAATACTGCGAGAAGATCAGCGCGAACGCGATCACGATCACGAGACCGAAGGCGACACCGACGCGGATGAGCACGGTGATGATGATGGCGTACAGCAGCACGAGCAGCAAGCCCGTGATGAACATTCGAATGTTCAGACCGTGATCAGATTCAATCTTGGACTTCGGCATGGTTATGCATCTTTCCCTGTAGGCAACTCGCTCGGGGTGTCGCCGCCCGAGTTGAGCTGGGCTTTTAGTGCGGCGAGCTGAGCATCGACACTCGTCGTGCCGCTCGCTTTGTCGAGTTGGGCTTGGATGTCGTCGCTCGGCGCGTTGAGGTCAGTGAGGGCGCCTGAAGCGAGGAGCTCATCGAGTGCGCCACTTCGGGCCTGCATCTCGGCCACTTTGTCCTGCGCGCGCTGCATCGCTGAGCCGGCGTCGGTCATTGAGGTCGAGATACCTGCGACCGCCTCGTTGACGTGCGCGGACGCCTCCGCGGCAGTGTAGGTCGCCTTAATGGTCTCTTTCTTGGTGCGAAACGCCTCGATCTCGGTCTGGAGTCGTTGGGACGTCTGGGTCAACTTGTCTTCTTGTTCGACGATGGTCGCGTGCTGGGCGTCGAGGTCCTTTAGTTGATCGGCAATCGCCTCGCGGCGAGTCAGCGCTTCGCGGGCCAGTGGTTCGTTGCCCTGGGCGAGAGCGGCCTTGGCTTGCTCAGCCAACTTGTCGCCTTGAGTCTTGAGCTGTTCGGCTTGGATTTCCACGCGCTTACGGGCGGTCGCGACGTCCGCGACCGCGCGCTTGACTTTTGTGAGGTTCTCGAGCTGTTGTTCGTACGAAAGATCGAGCGTCTGGCGCGGGTCTTCCATCTTGTTGAGGGCCGCGTTGGACTTGGCCTGGAAAATCGTCGTAATCCTCTTACCTATACCCACGGGGCCTCCTTCGCTCCTCGTACAGCCTAGGTGTTATGCCCGGGTGTGCCCGAGCGACACGTCGCATGGCAACCGTGAGTTTATTTCCTCGGGAGTTCTTGGTCTTGTGTTCTGGCCTGCGTCGCGAGTTGCAATCGATAGCTTTCGAGCGCGTCGGCGAGTGAAGGGTCGCCCAGCGCGAGAACGCGAAGTGACAAGAGTGCCGCGTTCGCCGCGCCATTGATTGCGACGGTCGCGACGGGAACCCCACGGGGCATTTGCACAATCGAGAGCAGAGAATCAAGACCATCTAAGCGGGCCAGGGCGACGGGTACACCCACCACCGGCAACGTCGTCATCGCCGCCAACATCCCAGGAAGGTGCGCGGCCCCGCCGGCGCCCGCGATGAGCACGCGCAGACCTCGCTGCTTGGCGGAGCGCGCGTACTCGATCATGTCCTCGGGCGTGCGATGCGCCGAGACCACGTGCAGTTCGTACGCCACGCCAAAGTCATCGAGGACGGCAGCGGCGTTGTTCATGATCTCTAAGTCCGAGGAACTTCCCATCACTATTCCTACGACTGGCTGCACTAGACCTCTTTCATGACCGTGCCGTACGCGCGAGCACCCTGCCATGCTCTCACGTGTGCTTCGTGGGCGTCGTCACCGACGCTCGTCACGTGGCCGAGTTTCCTTCCGGGTCGCCACGCTTTGGCGTAGTCGTGGACGAAAATGCCCGACACCTCACGTGCGGCTTGCGGTGAGCTTGGTTCGTCGCCGCCCACGACGTTGACCATCACTGCGTTCGCCACAATCGCCGAGGTGTCACCCAGGGCCTGGCCGCTGACGGCGAGCAGATGGTTGGCGAACTGGCTCGTCGCCGCACCCTCGATCGTCCAGTGACCTGAATTGTGAGGGCGTAACGCGATCTCGTTGATGAACAGTTCCTCGTTGGCGACGAAGAACTCGATCGCGAGCACACCCACGCCCTCGACCAACGACGCGATCCGCCTCGCGAGCACCCCGCTTTGGGCGGCGATCGCCTCGCTGACTTCGGCGGGATAGCGCACCTCTACGCACATTCCTTGCGATTGAACGGTCGTGACGAGGGGATAGAGCGCCACTTCGCCGTCGACTCCTCGCACGATCAGTTGCGCCACTTCACCATCGAGTTCGAGACGTTCTTCGACGAGCACCTCGCCACTGACACTGAGTTGTTCGATCATCGACAACGTCTCTTCCCGCGAGCGCGGAAAGAGTACGCCGCGGCCGTCGTAACCTCCCCGCGGCGCCTTCAGGACTGGTTCATTGGAAAGTTTCTCGAGGAAAGGCTCAAGTGAGGGATCGGTGTTGGACTTGACGATCACGAATTGGGGGACCGGCAACGCCGCTTCGAGGAAACGTCGACGTTGGTACGCCTTGTCCACGGCGAAGCGAAGCGCGTGGCTGCCGGGACGCACCGCGATACCCTCGCGTTCGAGCGTCACGATCAATTCAAGGTCGACGAGTTCGTGGTCAAAGGTGATTACCTGTGATGCGTTGGCCAGATTGGTGAGCGCGACGGGGTCTTTCGCTTCACCGAGTAACACCTCATCACCCGAGAGCGATGCCGGTTCGTCACGACTCGTCGCGAGCACGATCGTCTCTACGCCGACGTCGTGTCCGACCTCGCCCATCATGAGCGCTAACTGTCCCGCCCCAATGATCCCCACGCGTACTCGATTAGGTTGGAATTCATTCGACACGACCAGAACGCTACAGGTCGCTCGGAGAGGGGAATCGACATGCGTATCGCTGCCATGCTGGACACCGACGGCTCCATCGACAAGACCATCGAACGAGCGACGCGTCTTCGTGAGATGGGTTTTCGTTCCATGTGGTCGGCACAAGTCTTTGGTCCCGACACTCTGACGGTGCTCGCGGTCATCGGACGAGAACTCGATGACGTGGACTTTGGCACGTCGGTCGTTCCCGTGCAACCCCGCCATCCTTCGATGCTCGCGGCGCAAGCTCGCACCGTGCAAGAGGCGATTAAGGGAACCTTGTCACTCGGTATTGGACTCTCGCATCAAGTGGTCGTCGAGGGCCTGTGGGGAATCTCCTTTGACCGGCCAGCGAGTTACATGCGCGAATATCTCGAGGCGCTGGCACCGATGTTGCGAGGCGAGAGCGTCAATGTCCAGGGCAAACGCGTCACGGCCGTGTCGATGAGTCCGCTCGGACCAAAAGAGACACGTACGCCTGGTTTGTTGATCGCGGCCTTGGGTCCAGCGATGTTGCACTTGGCCGGCACGTTGAGTGACGGCACGGTTTTGTGGATGACGGGTCGAAGGACGATCGCCTCTCACATCAGTCCGCTCATTCGCGAGGCGGCGGCCAGCGTTGGTCGCTTGGCACCTCGCATCGTGTGTGGTTTGCCGATCACGGTCACGAGCGACGTCGCGGGAGCGCGCGCTCGGGTCAACGAGGCGTACGCGATCTACGCGACCTTGCCGAGCTACGCCGCCATGATGGAGCGCGAAGGGGCGAAGGAACCCGCGGACGTGGGCCTGATCGGCACCAAGGCACAAGTGCTCGAACTGTTAGACGAATTACGAGACGCCGGCGTCACCGAATTTTCTGGCGCGCCCACGGGCACCAGTGACGAACGCGCAGATGCGCTCGACGCGATGCTCGAGTATGCCAACCGCACCTAAGTATGCGCATCGCACGTGCAAAAAGGTGACAATGCAAAGCTGTTCACTCCCGCGCTCGTGCTCGGTCTGATCGCGCTCCTTTAGTTGATACTGCGCGCTTCCTAGTTCACATTGGCAAGCGAGTGTGCTTGAACTCATTGAGTTCGGGTTGTGTCGCGATCATCGCGACGATCGACTGAATCAAGCTCGTCGACGCTGCCGTGTCCTCATCGGGTGGTGTCATGTAGCGGACGAACACGGCGTCGCCACCGACGACAAAGGTGGGCACACCGAAAGCCTCGAAGCCCTCATACTTCGCAAAGTTCTCACCGATGACCTTGTGGGGACGTCGAGATTCGACGTCATCTCGTACTCGCGTCATATCGACGCCAATCGGTTGAAGCACGCGGTCGATCTCGTCGAAGGTGACGAGACGAATAGCGCGTTCATGTCGAGCACGAAACAGCGCCTCGTGCGCCGCGAGAAACTTCTCGGGTTGTTCGTCTCGAACTGAGATGCTCACCGCGAGTGCCAAAAGGTCGGCGTCGTGATCGGGGTCGTCCCAGACGTCGGGCGCTCCATCACGTTTGTAACCCTGGCTCATGGTCCACGGTACGAATTCGACGTCGAAGTCGGCGCCACCTTCGAGCGCGCGAAGTACGTGCAAGTGAATGTTTTTCGCGAATGGGCATCGGTAGTCGAAGGAAAGTTCGAATGAGGTCACGCCAACAGCCTACGGATTAGCGCGGTGGTACCGGCACCCCGTTGGCGCGACAGAGGTCCTTGTAGGAGCAGAAGCGACAGGTATTCGACGACGGGGTCGCCGGGAAGTCCCCGTCGCGGTAGTAGCGCTTGATGCGTTCCCACGCACTCACCGCGGACGCGGCGCGAGCCTTGACGACGACGTCGGTGACGGGCCGTTCGATGGCTTCGCCCTTGGCGACGTACAGCAAGCGGATCTTGACCGGGGTCTCGCCGAGTTTCTCGCGACACAACGCGGCGTAGAGTTCGGCGTTGGCGAAGGTATGGCTGTCGTAATTCCTATTTGGCAGGGAGCCCGTCTTGTAATCGACGATCACCAGGTTGCCCTCGTCATCTCGGTCGAGACGATCGAGGATGCCGAAGAGTGGCGTTTCGTCTACGTTCACCCCCAGTCGAAATTCGATGCCCTCGGCGTTGACGAGACGAGGATCCTCCATTGCAAAGTACGTCGTGATGATCTCGCTCATCTCCTCCAGCAAGGTGGCGAGGAGCGAGTCGTCCATTGCGATGTCACGGCGGACGTCGTCGGTGAGGATGGCTCCAATAGCTGGATCGATGAACTTGCGAGCTTGGTCGATGGTGCGCTCCTCGGCGGGCAACAAGAAGAGATGTTCGAAAACGTAGTGGGCGAAGCGACCTTTGGCGGTGGCGTAGGTGGCGGGCTGGGGGATGCGTTCGACGGACGCGTACTGATAGCGACGAGGACACGCTTGAAAGTCGGCGAGGCGAGAAGGAGAGAGGGACTTCGGAAGCGCTTGGGTGAATGACATGCGACCACCGTATGCCCTCACTGTCACACGGGGCGGCCGTTCGTCAGCATTGGAGCGACGACTAAACATTATGAGGTGACGAGCAATCCCGGCTACTGGCAAAGTCCCTGGCCGGGCGAAGACAACGGACCCGCCCGCCAGCAACTTTCTAACCTGCGCGTTCGTCGCAACGCGGTCGCGCATTCGACGTCGCGGCTCGCTCCCGTCTCGACGATGGTCGTGTTGCGCGAGCCCGGCGAAGTGTTCTTGTTGTGTCACACCGGTGGCGACGAGGCCGTCAGTTGGGTCGAGCGCATCGATCCCGTCAGCCTCGAGACGAGTGAGCGATCGAAGGACTTGCCCGCTGGACCAACCTGGCCCGGTGGCATTGCGGCACACGCGAACGGTTCGCTCTACGTTGTCTTCGGGCGATATCTGCATCGCCTGTCCTCGTCGCTCGCGACCCTCGGATCACGCGAACTGCCGCGTGCGCGTCCGTATAACTCGTTCGTGATCTTGCCAGGGGGCGAGATTGTGACGAAGGACTTCGGCGGCGCTCGACCGGGCGAGGACACGAATACCCTGAGCGACGATTGTCAGGTGGTGGTCCTCGACCCAGAGACGTTGGCGACGCGCGCTTCGCTCACCCTTCCCGAAGCGTCAGTCGCCCGTTTGAGTGCATCGGGTGATGAAATCTACGTCGTTGGCGTAACGCGCCTCTTTCGTCTGCGATGGCACAAGGGCACACTCTCGCGTGACGAAGATTTTGACGTTCTCTACTGCACGGACGAAAGTCAAGGCTATGGCTGGGACGCCGTGATTACGGACGAACACGTGTGGTTCCTCGACAATGGTGTCGGTTCCGAGGCGTACGCAGGAACATTGGTTGGTTGTGGCGTCTCGCGCGGCCCTCAGCAATTGTTCCAAATCGACAGGGCGAGCGGCGAGCAGCGCCGTTGGGTCGTCGATCACGAGGGCCCGAGCATCGTGGCGAATCCTCCCGCCATTGACGCACGTCGATCGATCGCCATTGGGTACGACAGTTCGCACGGCGTGGTGAGCGCTTTCGACTTCTCTCGTGACGAGCATGCGCCATTGTGGTCGGTGCGGTTGAATCACGCCATGCACCCCATCACGCTCTCGGCGTCGGGACTGGTGATGCTGAACGATTTCGATGTCGAAGAACAACGCGACGACATTGTCCTGGTTGACATTGAGACGGGGGCCGAGGTTCATCGAATACGGACCGAAAGCCCGCTACAGTCGGTACTTTTTGCGAGCGAGGGCTTCAGCGATGATCTCTACGTCTGTTCCTTCAGTCACGTCTCGCGAATTTTCTTCGACGACGTGTAGGAGAGCGACGTGCACGCTCGAATTGGTCACTCAGACTAGACATGGAGCATGCCCCAGCGTCCGATGGTCACTCGAAATGGCAACCTCGTACGTTCGTCGTATTGGAACGGCGTGAGCATCGGTGACGCGGTCGTGGTGGACGGGACGAGAGAACGCCGCCAGAGTTGGGTGTTCGTAGCCCACGTTCGAAATGAGTCGACGCTCGACGAATGGGTCGAAGTCCGTGGCGGACGCGCGGGCGAAGCCAAGGGGCGATCTTTTCGACCGGAGATGATTTATCCAATAGCCGCGAGGAAGCGTGCGCGCATCGTGGGGCAATCACTCGCCATCGCCCCGATGTTGCCCTTGTCGTGATGTAAAGGCGAAGCGACAATTTCCCGGTCGGCACGTGGTGCACGCATCGTAGAGTCGAATCGTGGGTGAAACGACGTCACTTCTCGTCTACGACGGATCGTGCGGATTTTGCACGAATTGTAAGGAATGGCTCGAAGCGAGACTTCGCGAGCCCTCGTCGATGGTCATCGTTGATTCGCGAGAATTCTCGGACGACGATTTGCTCGCCATGCACCTCGACAGAGCTCTCGTGAATTCGACGCTGTGCTGGTGCAGCGACGAACGCGTGGAAACGGGAGCAGGCGCCGTGTCGAGGGCGCTGATCAACGCGCGAGGAGTTTGGCGACTCGTGGGACGCGTTCTTCGCGTGGCTCCGGTGTCGTGGTTCGCTGAATTCGCCTACCGCGTAGTGGCGAAGAATCGATACCGACTTCCGGGCGCGAGTGCGAGTTGTGCCTCGCCCGTTACGACGAGCGATCCGACGACGTAACTGGCTGAGCGCGTTCCTGCGTTTGGATCAGCTCGACAACACGAACGTCGTCGATCGCGACCATCCCACGCCGCTGAAGCGCGACATCAGGGTGTAAGTGCCCTGGAGAACGGTGGTTGTCGAACTTGGCTCCCACGACTGCTTACGTGCGTAACTGGCCTTTGGTTTGAGCGCAATGAGTTGCAGAAACTCGGCACACATACCTGGCTCGCCCGACGTGTAACAGCTATTCCACACGGTGGCCCCGCTCGGATCGGTGAGGCTCATCATTGGTGACGTGGGACCGACGGCCACCGAGCAGGATTTTCGCGAGAGGTTTTCTATTGTGGTCTCGAAGGTCACGACGTGGCTTGGTGCGGGTGCCATGGTGGCAACAATCGATTCGCGAAGCTCGGCGTGCGTGCACGCGGCTGCGGGCGGAAGTTTCTCGTGACTGGCGGCGTCCGCAACGTGGCTTCCGAAAAGCGGGAACGACGTGACTGCCAGTGCCATGACGCTCGTTTTTCTCAAGAGACGAAGCATTCTTTGACGATAATCTTTCGTCCTCCCGTCGTTACGTCTCGTCACGGGTGTCCTTCGCACGTTGTGTCACCTCCCTCGGCGCACCATAGATTGTTACACGACGATCGCATGCGTCGCCCGCGGCGTGCGGCGAGGAAAGCAACGAGCCAAGGGTCCCTGACACGTTCTCGTCAAGACGGGTTTCGGTGTTAGAAAAGCGCCTTTTCGAACCAGAGCACCGCGTACGGGTTGTCGTTATAAGCATTGATCTCGCGGTATCCCGTCGAACGATAGAGGGCGATTGCTTCGCCGAGATGGTCGCTCGAATCCAGACGAACTCGCGAACATCCAAGATCGAGGGCAACTCCTTCGAGTCGCCCTAGAAGTTCCCGTCCTAGGCCGAGGCCACGGGCGCTCTGGTCTAACCACATTCGCTTGACCTCCGCGACGCCGGCGTCAAGTTTGCGCAGTGCTCCGCAACCAACTGCGCGCGCACCGAATCGGACCACGAGTAAGACACCACGGGGCATCCGGTACTCATCATGTGATGCGTTAATGCCCTGTGCGCGTTCGAAACCGCCGGGGAAACGTACGTTCAGTTCTTGGATGTACGAGGCAAGAAGAAGCTCGGCCAACTCACTCCCGGGGTCCTCGGGCGCAATATCGACGGGTTCACGGATCACGAGACTCACTCCCTACGTCACATCGAGGTGGCTCGACGCTCGCAATGAGAGCGGGTGACGGGAATCGAACCCGCATGGCCAGCTTGGAAGGCTGGAGCTCTACCATTGAGCTACACCCGCGTGTCTCCAAAGAGACTCGGACAAGTCTATTCCACACCATCTAACGTAGATATATGGAAACGTCGCTCTATGAGCAAGTCGGCGGCGACACATTCTTTGTGCGCTTGGTCGATGCGTTCTACGCCGAAGTCGAGAACGATGAAATTCTGCGGCCGATGTATCCAGAAGAACTCGACGACTCTAAGCGTCATTTGTCGCTCTTCTTGATCCAGTATTGGGGCGGACCGCGAACCTACCAGGAGGAACGAGGACATCCGCGACTGCGAATGCGCCACGCGCCCTTTCGCGTCACGAAGCGAGCTCGTGACGCGTGGCTCGACGCAATGAATGCGGCGTTGGCGATGGTGCGTGATGAACTCTCTAATGAACAGTTCGACGAGTTGCGTTCGTACTTCGATATGGTGGCGCATCAACTCCGCAATGTGTAGCGAGCCCTTGCGAAGCGACCCTGGCCGATCGCCGCCCCGAAAAGAACCACGAGGCCACCCAGCAGCTCGTACCACGTCAACGATTCGTGCAGGAAGATGATGCCAACGAACACCGGTTAGTGGGTCATTTCGGCACATTGCCGGCTCACAGTACGACATCGTTTCGAAGGAATTCAGTCGATGCCCGATTCCAAATCAGAAATTGAATTTAGCATTGGGGTATGGCGAGAAAGACCCACTGGCGAAGCGATGAGGAGCGCGTGATCACGGTGACGCCATTAGGTCGCGGACTCGTGGTCCCTTTGCTCGGTGTCATCGCGGCGGGTGCGATCGTCGAGATCGCCAGCATGCACGTCCATCTGCTCCATACGTATCGCGCGTGGCTCTTACTGGTCCTCGCCGGGCCCTGCGCGGTCGTGCTCGTGACGCGCACGTGGAGATGGCGATCGCGAAAGGTGCACCTTTCCACCCAGCGAGTCATTGTCGAAGGCGGCGTGCTGCACCACCAACGAAGCGCGGTCGAACTTCGCGACGTGACCTCGATTCGCATAGACCAACGGGTTCGTGAACGGATCTTGAAGAAAGGTGTCGTCGTGCTGGAGACTCGTAGTGGCGCACTGCGTCTCGGTCCGGTGCGACACCCCGATGCCCTTGCTCGCCTCATTGATCACGAGCTTGCCAACCACCCGTCGAGTGACGTCGCGTTCGATACGGTCTTCGACTTTGATTCGCCACAGAGTCACGATTTTGACATGAATCCGCGGCGTCACCGAGGCCGACTCGCGTGAATGAACGAAGCACTTCATCAACTACCCTCAATGTGGTGACCACTCGTTATCGCTGCACCGCGTGTGGCAATTTGACGCGTTTTGACGTCGTCGAGACGACGTCGGTCCGGTCGTTTCATCACTACACGGTCGGCGGAGACCTCAGCGTCGAAGAACCAGAGGTGATCGCGAGGACCATTGAGTCGGTGACGTGTCGTTGGTGTGGACACGGTCGCGGGGTTGAGGTCATCTCCGAGTCCGCGTAGGCACCCGCGTGCGTTCGATTGACGCCCCGCGGCCCCGCCCCGCCCCTCAATTCTTTTCTGCGCTTACCCTCCAGGGCGAACGGGTCCGGCACGATTTCGAAGGACTCACCTTGCTCATCGCGATCAAGTCAAATTGTGAGGGTTGTCGAGACATCGTCAACTCGTCGCTGGATGAGTTTGCCGACCTTCACGTGCTGATCGTGTCGGCGACGAACGATGACGATGACGAGTGGCACGACTCGGCGCACCCGATTGTGGTGGCACCAGAGCTCCTCGGCGAACTTGACATTAAGTGGCCCCCGTTCTACGTCGTGATTGACGCCTCGACGCAGCGTGTCGTGTGCGAGGGTGTCGTCTTTGGGCCGGATCAGATTCGCGAAGAGATCGCCGCGTTCATTGCCCCGTGAGATGTCACATCGCCCGTGCATACTCGTCCCAAGAAAGAGGTGCGCGATGACTAGTGGCATAGAACTCTCGATTAGTTGTAATGATTGCGTTCGGCGGGGTACGCCCGATTGCGAGGACTGTCTCGTCAGTTTCGTGCTGGGTGAGGAGCCCGGACTCTTGGAGATGACGAGCGAGGATGCCCAGGTCGTCGAACTGTTCACCGCGCAGGGGCTCATACCGCGCCTCAAATACCAAGAGCGCACGACCTAGACGACGCCGTTGGCATCGCATCGACTTGGCTAGCGTGGATGTATGGCGCGCCACCTTCTGGTGACCAACGATTATCCACCGAAGACGGGTGGAATCCAGGTCTACCTTCATGAACTATGGCGACGTCTCGAGCCTGGGCGAGCGGTCGTCGTGACGGCCTCGTCGCACGATGACGCCGATAACTTTGACGCTGCAAGCGAAGTGATGATTGAGCGGGTGGGCGCGTCCACGCTGTATCTACCGACCCGTAGCTCCTTTCGCGCGATTGAAGACGCGATCGAGCGGCACCAGCCCGATCTGGTACTCCTCGATCCCGCGTGGCCCCTCGGCCTGCTTGGTCCGCGACTCTCGCGTCCTTACGGAGTCGTGCTCCACGGCGCAGAGGTGGCCATACCCGGTCGACTCCCGTTCGTCGCTTCCAGTATGCGCTACGTACTGCGCCACGCGAGTGTCGCGCTCTGCGCGGGGAGCTATCCAGAGCGCGCTGCGCGACGCGTCGCCGCGGAGTTCATGCCGCCGGTGATCCAGATCCCCCCGGGCGTCGATACCAGCGAGTTTCGTCCGCTGGACGCCGCGACGCGCGAACGCGTACGTGGTTCTTTCACCATCGAACCGCAGACCGCGCTCGTGAGTTCCTACTCTCGACTGGTACCTCGCAAGGGTATGGACACGCTCATTCGTGCCAGTGCTCGACTCGCCAAGGACAATGTGAATCTTCGCGTCCACATTGGCGGTGCGGGTCGGGACCGTGAACGTCTGGAGCGATTGGCGAAGAGGCTCAACGCACCGGTGACGTTCCTTGGTCGAGTGCCCGACGCTTCGCTGAGCGAGTGGCTCGCGTCGTCTGATCTGATGGTGATGGACTGTCGAGCACGATGGCTCGGTTTGGAACAAGAGGGATTCGGCATCGTCTTTTTGAATGCGGCCTCGTGCGCCGTCGCGTCAATCGCCGGACGCTCCGGAGGAAGTCACGAGGCAGTGCTCGACGGCGTGACGGGAACGGTGCTCCGTCATCCGCGCAGCGCCCGAATGCTCGCCGAAGCGATCGCGTCGCTGCTCGGAAGTGACGCGACCCGCGCGAACTATGCGAGCGCGGCCCGTGATCTCGCGCTCTCGCGCTTCGACTGGAACGTGCTGAGCGTCGCGCTGAGTGAGGGGTTGGCCCACTTCGACCACTACGAGTCAGAGAGCCAACTCGCCTAGGCTGAATTAGTGGGAGGCGGCGTGTTGCAGCGAGCTACGGAGTCAATTATGGTCAGCGCCCCGCCCGAGGTCGTCTATGGCGTGGTCGCAGATTTTGCGAATTACACGCAGTGGGTGAGCGAACTTAAGAAAATCGAGATCACCGAGCGCGACGCCAACGGTCGTCCACTCGAGGTCGAATTTCGCGCCGCCGCGTTCGGACGCTCAACGACGTACGCGCTGCGCTACGACTACAGCCGCGCACCCCAATCGATCAGCTGGGTGCAAACCCACGGCGACCTCACCGAGACCATGCAGGGTCAATATCGTTTCGATGACGTCGCGGGCGCGACGCGCGTGACCTACGACCTCGAGGTGGAACTTCTCGTGCCCATCCCACACTTCATCAAGTCGCGAGCGGCGCAACGCATCCAAACGCAAGCACTTCGAGAGCTGAAGGCTCAAGCTGAGTCGATTCGATGAGTGACGTCGCGATTGGTATCGACGTGGGGGGCACCAAGGCGCTCGCTTTGATGGTGGCGCGCGACGGACGCGTCTTGGGCGAGGTGCAGGCGCCCACACCGCACGATTCGCAGCTTCCGCCCGGCGAAGCCACGGCCGCGGCGTTGGCCGAATTGATCAAGTACCTCGCGTCCCTCCACGGGCTCAAGGCGAACGAGATCCCGGTGGGCGTGGGATTGCCCGGGCTCATGCGCAAGGACGGCAAACTCGCCTACGCGCCGAACCTTCAGACGGCATCTGGCGCCGATGTCGGATCGCTGCTCAGCGTGACCTTACAGAGTTCCCTCGTGTTCTACGAGAACGACGCCAATTGCGCCGCGCTCGCCGAACACGAATGGGGTGCGGGAAGGGGTATCAACGACTTCGTCATGGTGACCCTCGGCACCGGCATTGGTGGGGGGATCATCGCCGACGGCGCGCTGCTGCGAGGTCACAGCGGTTTTGCCGGTGAGATTGGCCATATGGTCGTCGAGGCGCACGGTATCCCCTGCACCTGTGGCGGCATGGGTTGCTGGGAACGTTATGCGTCGGGGAGCGGTCTTCGTCGCTTCATCCAAGACGCCGCCAAGGAAGGACGGCTGTCGGCGTTGCTCGAGCGCGCTGGATCAGCGGAGGACATCGCCCCCGAGGACGTCACGGACGCGGCCGCGCACGGCAGCGACGAGGCGATCGACTTGATCCGCCAGGTGAGTTGGTGGCTCGCACTCGGGCTCGCCAATCTCGTCGCGATTCTCGACGTGGGCCACTTCGTGATCGGGGGAGGTCTCTCTCGAGCGTCGGACCTGGTGCTGCCCTTCGCCAGAGAGTATCTGAGTGACCTCGTCGAGGGTTACAGCAGCCGTCCCGAGATCACGATCACGTCGTCGATGTTCGAGCACCGCTCGGGCGCCATGGGCGCCGCACTCGTCGCCTTCGAACGACATTCATGAAAGTTGGCGTCTTGCTGCCGACGTTTCGTCGCGGCGCTGATGACGCGTTGGACTTTGCCGAACGTGCGGCGAACGCGCATCTCGATGGCGTGTTCGCCTACGACCACCTTTGGCCAATGGGTACGCCCACTCGTCCCTCGCTCGCCCCCTTTGGACTCTTGGCGGTCGTCGCGACGCGTCACGAGGAACTCTGCGTGGGTCCGCTGGTCGCGCGCGTGGGCATGGTGAGTACGGCACATTTGGTTGAGCAATTTCGCACGCTCGAATCGCTCGCGCCCGGTCGCGTTATTGCGGCACTGGGCACGGGGGACAAATTGTCCGCGCCCGAGAACGCCGCCTATGGGCTCGAAGAGCGAAGTGCGGACGAACGTCGAGCGCTGCTCGCCGCAACGCACGAGCAACTCGCGCCAACTTTGCCGGTGTGGTTCGGCGCGGGCTCGAGCACCACGAATGAACTCGCGCGCACGCTCGGCGCCACGCTCAATCTGTGGGGCGCGACGGCTGCACGACTCGCCACGGAATGCGTGATCGGTCCGACGTCCTGGGCTGGTCCGACGCCCGATGACCTTGAGGAACATCTCGACGCGCTCGCGCTCGCGGGGGCCAGCTGGGCCATCTTCAGCCCCGACGTCGCACTGGGTCCGCTCGAATATTGGCGAACCGCCAATGAAGTAAGTAGGTTTTCTTGATGGAATTCCGCCGAATCACAGGACTACCCCCGTACGTCTTCGCCCAGATCAATGGTCTGAAGGCCGAAGCACGTGCGGCTGGACGCGACGTGGTGGACTTCGGTTTCGGCAACCCAGACCTTCCGAGCCCTGATGTCGCCGTGGCGAAACTGGCCGAGGCGGCGTATAACCCAAAGAACCATCGCTACAGCGCGAGTCGAGGCATCCCCAACCTTCGCCTCGCCATGGCCAATCGCTACAAGTTGCTCTTCGACGTCGACATCGATCCCGAGACCGAAGTCGTGACGACCATAGGCGCGAAGGAAGGTCTCACACACCTGATGTGGGTCTTGCTCGGTCCGGGTGATAGTGCCATCGTGCCGAGTCCGAGTTATCCCATCCACTTAGCTGGCCCCGGGTTCGCGGGCGCAAACGTCATCACCGTGCCCATCGCCGATCCCGGCGCGAGCGACGACAACCCCGGTGACGCGTTTTTTGAGGGACTGGTGCGCGCCTACGAGGACGCAGCCGTGAAGCCGCGCGTCATCATCTGTTCGTTCCCGCACAATCCCACGAGTGCGTGCGTGGACTTCGCGTTCATGGAGAAGCTCGTGGGTTTCGCCCTCGAGCACGACATCATTGTCTGTCACGACTTCGCGTACGCGGATCTCGGATTCGACGGATATCGACCGCCGTCGATCCTGCAAGTCCCACGGGCGAAGGAATGCTGCGTGGAGCTCTACACCCTCACGAAGTCGTTCTCGATGGCGGGATGGCGCGTGGGATTCCTCGTGGGCAACGCCGAGATTGTCGCCGCGTTGACGAAACTGAAGAGTTACCTCGACTACGGGACGTTCCAACCCGTCCAGATCGCCGCGATCGTCGCAATGAACGAGGCGCTCGATTATCCAGGACAGCTCCTCGCGATCTACCAGGCCCGTCGCGATCTGCTCATTGACGGACTGGCCCGCATTGGTTGGGACGTGAAGGCGCCCAAGGGATCGATGTTCATCTGGGCACCGATCCCGGAACCCTATCTGGAAATGGGTTCGCTCGAGTTTGCGCGCTTCCTCATCGAAGAAGCCGACGTCGCGACCAGTCCGGGCGTGGGATTCGGTGAAGGCGGCGACGCGCACGTGCGTTTCGCTCTGATTGAGAACGAGCTTCGCACGCAGCAGGCGATCCGCAACATGAGAAAAGCGCTCACCAAACTGGGTTAACTCAGGGCAGCCCCGCGTGGGTCTGGGTGACGATGACGGATTCCAATTTTCCGAGTGTCTTGTCGGCAATCTCGAAACGGTTGCTCGATGGCGACGTCATGATGAACAAGGTGGTGCCGTTCTCGCCACCGAGCATGCACGCGAACGCCGTTTGGCTCGTCGTGACCTCGCCCGTGATCTCGCCGCCTTCCTTGACGCGAAGACACTTGTTGGTAAGGGCATTGGCGAGCCAGATCTGTCCTTCGGCGTCAAGGCACATGCCGTCGGTCGCGACGAAGTCGAGTTGAGCCCAGACTCTTCGATTGCTCAGGGTGCCGTCAGAGTGCACGTCAAAGGCGCTGAGTCGAAAGGCCATGGTCTCGCCGACGATGAGCGTCGCACCGTCGGGCGTGATCACCGATCCATTGGGGAACGCCATGTCGGCAACATGTTGGATCACTTTGCCGTCTTGGTTCAAGACGACGACGTTGGTCGTAGGTGGTGGTGACGCGAACAAGCCCTTCGCTCCCTCCTCGGCGAGCATGGTGTCGAGGTCGAAACCAAAGTTGCCCACGTAGCTGTAACCCGTGGACGACACCACCATGTCATTGGCCCAGAACCCGCAGTACTCGCTGATGTCGGCGAACTCCTCTCGCGCGTTACCGCGGAATCGAAGCACCCGATGGTCGGTGGAGGACACGCACACGAGGTCGCCGTTGGGTAGCCAACCAAGTCCCGAAGGTTGCGTGTCGACGACGTGCTCGAGTCGCTCGTCGGAGCCGTCCGCCTCAACCGAGAAGACACCGTGTCGATAGAAGTCCGAGAACCAGAGGCGCCCGTCATGCCAGCGCGGCGCTTCCCCGAATGAGAGTCCCTCGCGAATGACGCGCGACGTGTACGTGGTCATGATGCCCCCCCGTCGGAACCTAGTTCACGAGCGATCGCACGCGCGCAACCACGCCTCGTAGCCAGCGTCGACGAGGAGCGGGTCGAGTGGGGTGAATCGAGCGTCGTACTCCCAGAGCTCACCGAGTTCTTCGAGCGAATGCCACACGCCGATCTCGAGACCGGCGACGCACGCCGCCCCCCGGGCGGTCGCCTCGAGGGAGCGGCTGCGCACCACGTCGAGGCGACTGATGGTCGCTTGGAGTTGCAATAACGAGTCCATCGCCGCCGCACCACCATCGGCGCGAAGTTCGCGCAGCGCGACGCCCCCCGATTGGAATGCGTCGGTGATCGCTCGCACCTGGAACGCGAGAGATTCCAAGAGGGCTCGCGCGACGTGGGCTCGTCGCGAACTATGGCTGAGACCGCTGATCGAACCTCGCGCGTCGCTACGCCAGAACGGCGAACCGAGTCCCGTGAACGCAGGCACGAACGCCACGCCCTCACTGCTCGCGACTGAATTGGCGAGCGCTTCGAGTTCACTCGAGGCGTCGATGAAACCGAGTTCGTCGCGCAACCACTGCACGGCCGCGCCGGCGACGAAGGCCGATCCCTCGAGACAATAGGTCGCGGGACCGAACGCGCCGAGGTCCCAGGCGACACTCGTGAGAAGTCCGTCGACGCTGCCGGGTGACGTATCGCCCGCGTTCGCGAGAATGAACGCGCCGGTGCCGTAGGTAGCCTTCACGACACCCGATTCGAAGCACGCCTGTCCAAAGAGGGCCGCCTGTTGATCGCCCAAGATGCCGGTGACGGGCACGCCGGCGAGTTCGGGCACGACCTCGGCACTGATCGTGGCGAAGTTGGTGGTCGATGGTCGAATGTCGGCGAGTGCGGCGTTGGGGACCTCGAAGAGCGACGTCATCGCGGGCGACCAGTCGAGGGTGTCGAGGTCCATCAGCATGGTGCGCGACGCGTTTGACGGTTCCGTGAGATACGCCCCACCGTCACTCGCTCCGCTGAGCACCCAGAGCAACCAGGTGTCGATCGTGCACAGACTCGGCGCACTCGCCGCGTCGAGTACGCCCGCGTCGAGCAGCCAACGCATCTTGGTCGCCGAGAAATAGGGATCGAGCACCAGGCCGGTGGTCTCGCGCACGAGGGAGCCCTTGTCGTCGTGTTCCAGCTGCTCGCACGTGGCGGCGGTGCGCCGGTCCTGCCACACCAGCGCGTGATGCGCGACGTGGCCATTTTCGCGGTCGAAGGCGACCGTTGTCTCTCGTTGGTTCGTGATGCCCACGGCAGCGACCCGGTGACCGCGCTCGAGGGCTCGACTGGCGACCTCGCGCAGGGTCGCGATCGCCAGATCGGCGATTTGGGTGGCGTCGTGCTCGACCCAGCCAGGATGGGGGAAATACTGAGTGAGTTCGCGAGAGGCGCTGTCGAGTACCTGCGTGCCCGCGTCAAAGGCGAGGGTCCTCACGCTCGACGTACCCGCGTCGAGGGCAAGGATCAGCTCCATGGGGGCGAGGATACCGAGGAATTCCGGACAGTTATTGGGCCTAGAATGTCGGGGAGAAGAATTCTCGCGAAAACTCGAAAATAGAGTTGACGTGGTGTAATTACAGTGCTGTAATGACACAGCATCTTGCGACGCGTAGTGGCCCGACCACTACATGTTGTGGCTAGGGGGCCGCGAGTCAGTAATCTCGCCAGCCCTGGTTTCGATAGGGCGAGAAGGCGGCAGCAGTGTCGGAATGGATTAGAAAGAGATCGAAATGGCCATCGCACCACAGCGCTTAGGGATAGGCATCCGACGCTTCTTCACGACTGAAGACCGTCACCCGTACGACGAGGTCGTTTGGGATCGCCGCGACGCGCGCATCAGTAACTTTCGTGATGGATCGATCGCGTTCGAGCAACTCGACGTCGAGGTTCCGGCGTCGTGGTCGTTCAACGCGACCAACATTCTCGCTCAGAAGTACTTCCGCGGCACGCTCGGCACCTCCGAACGAGAGACCAGTCTGAAGCAAGTCGTCGACCGCATCGTCGACACCGTGACGCGATGGGGCCTCGACAGTGACTACTTCGTCGACGAAGAAGAGGCTGAGACCTTCCGGGCGGAGTTGAAGCATCTATTGATCACGCAAAAGGCGGCGTTCAACTCGCCCGTGTGGTTCAACATCGGCGTGAAGGGCGTTCCACAACAGGGCAGCGCCTGCTTCATCCTCGCCGTGGAGGACTCGATGCGTTCGATCCTTAATTGGTACACCGAAGAGGGGATCATCTTCAAAGGTGGTTCGGGTGCCGGGGTAAACCTCTCCAAAATTCGCTCCAGCGCCGAAGGTCTCGAGGGCGGTGGGACTGCGTCGGGTCCGGTGTCGTTCATGCGCGGTGCGGACGCGTCGGCGGGCACCATCAAGTCGGGTGGCAAGACACGCCGCGCGGCGAAGATGGTGATCCTCGACGCTGATCATCCCGACATCGAAGAGTTCGTATGGTGCAAGGCCAACGAAGAAAAGAAGGCTCGTGTTCTTCGCGACGCCGGCTTCGACATGGATCTCGACGGCAAGGACATTACGTCGATTCAATATCAGAACGCGAACAACTCGGTGCGCGTCTCGGACGACTTCATGCAAGCGGTCCTCGCCGACGCCGACTGGAACCTCGTCGCTCGTCACGGCGGTCGCATCGTGCGAACGCTTAAGGCGCGCGAGCTCTGGCGCGACATTGCGCGCGCCGCGTGGGAGTGCGCGGACCCCGGTCTGCAGTTCGACACCACGATCAACAAGTGGCACACCTCGTCGAACACCGATCGCATCAACGGATCAAACCCATGCTCGGAGTACATGCACATCGACAATTCGGCGTGCAACCTCGCGAGCTTGAATCTCATGAAGTTTCTCCGCAGCGATGGACGTTTCGACATCGAGTCGTTCAAGGCCGCCATCGAAGTGCTCTTCACCGCCCAAGAGATCATCGTGGGCGACGCGGATTACCCGACCGAGAAGATTGGCGAGAACTCGCGAAAGTTCCGCCAGTTGGGTCTGGGCTACGCGAACCTCGGCGCGTTGTTGATGGCGTCGGGACTCGCGTATGACTCCGATGAGGGTCGAGCCTGGGCGGGTGCCATCACCGCGCTCATGACCGGTCACGCGTACGCGACGAGTGCGCGCACGGCGGGACGAATGGGTCCCCACGAGGGATTCGCTGAGAACGCTGAGCCCATGCTGAACGTGCTTCGCATGCACCGAGACGCTTCGTATCACATCGATGAGACGAAGGCGCCCGCGGACATTCTCCAAGCCGCCCAGCACGCCTGGGAAGAAGCGGTTGACCTCGGCAGTCGTCACGGTGTTCGTAATGCGCAAGCGTCCGTCCTTGCTCCTACCGGCACCATCGGACTCCTGATGGACTGTGACACGACCGGCATCGAACCCGATCTCGGACTCGTGAAATTCAAGAAGTTGGTCGGCGGTGGCAACATGTCGATCGTCAACCAGACCGTGCCGCGCGCGCTGCACGTGCTCGGTTACTCCGAGGAGCAGATCGCCGCCATCGAGAACTACATCGACGAGAACAAGACCATCGTCGGTGCCCCGGCGCTCAGGCCCGAGCACCTCCCGGTGTTCGCGTGCTCGATGGGCGACAACACGATTCATTACCTTGGCCACGTCAAGATGATGGGTGCGGTGCAACCGTTCATCTCGGGAGCGATCTCCAAGACCGTCAACATGCCAGAGGACGCCACCATCGAAGACGTGGAGAACTTGCACATGGACGCGTGGCGCTTGGGCGTGAAGGCCGTCGCGATCTATCGTGACAACTGCAAGGTGGGACAACCTCTCTCGACCGCGAAGAAGGATGGCGAAGAGTCCTCCTCGTCGGTCACCGCGACCGACTCCGTCGCGGCCGAGCTTTTCACCAAGATCACCAAGCTCGAGGCGGCGCTGGAACTCGCGAAGTCCGAGGGTTCGCACGTGGTCGTTGGCGCGGTGCGTGAGCGACTGCCTCGTCGCCGCGTGTCCTCGACGTTCGCGTTCCGCGTGGCGGACTGCGAAGGGTACGTCACCGTTGGTGAATACGAAGACGGTCGACCGGGCGAGGTCTTTATCAAGGTCTCCAAGCAGGGATCGACTTTGGCGGGCATCATGGATGCGTTCTCAATCTCGATCAGTCTCGGTCTGCAGCACGGCGTGCCGTTGGCGACGTACGTGCGCAAGTACGTGAACATGAAGTTCGAACCGTCGGGGATGACCGATGACGCGGACCTTCGAATCGCGACGTCGTTGGTCGACTACATCTTCCGTCGCTTGGCACTGGACTACTTGGAGACCTCGGAGCGTGAAGAGTTGGGCGTGCTCTCGACCAGCGAACGAATTCAACCCACGTTGCCCGAAGTTGTCGAACAAGCGACCCCGAATGTTGGCGTGAGCATCCAGCCCACACTCGTTGACGTCATCGACAAACCGCGTGCGGGTCAGCCGCCGCTGCTTAACCGATCAGAGCAGCGCGACGCACCGATGTGTTACCAGTGCGGTAACGCAATGCAGCGCGCGGGTTCGTGTTACGTATGTTCGAGTTGCGGAGCAACGAGCGGCTGCAGTTAAGTCGCGTTCCCTTTCGCGCCTACCGACCAATCCAATCGAGATATGTCCGCTCGTAATTTCTCCGTCGACGTTGGTTTTCGAGTATTGAATCTCCTCCACAAAGGGGTGCTTCGCGCGACCAGGGGCCACGTTGGATCGTCCGCCTTCGGCATGAAGGTGGTCGAGCTCGTGACGACCGGTCGAACGTCGGGTCTACCTCGATCCACCATTCTCACGGCACCCGTTCATGAGCAGGACTACATCGTGCTCGTTGCGTCCAAAGGGGGCGACGACCGTGATCCTCAGTGGTTTCGCAACCTCGTAGCGCAGCCGAAGGTTGTGATTCGCGCCAAGGGAGAAACACGCGACATGATGACGAGAGTCGCCACGCCCGAGGAGGCCGCCACCTTGTGGCCGCGGGTGATTGCGGCGTACCGACCCTATGAGCGTTATGGTCGCCGATCACGTCGGGAGATACCACTCGTCATCTGCGAACCTAGGTAGATGCGCCATCGAGCCCGTATCGCACAGTGGTCGAATCGAAGTCGTCACACCATGAAAACACGTACCCACGGATCGCACGCGCGGCCAAGAAATTCTGCGTCAAGCCAGTTATGGCGACGATCAATACTGTTGGTCGTTCTCCCGGCGCTCGTCGCAGCGAGCGGCGTCACGCCTGCGCTGGCGTCGACCCCGTGGTCATGGAAGGCGACCGGTACCCTCGGCGTCGGCCAAGAATGCGGGACTCGTGCAGTATCGACGAAGGACTTCGCGTGCGCGTATGGCGTGTCGAATCCGCCTACTTCGGTGAAGAAGGTGACGCTCGCGGTCTCGGCAAAAAATGCAGCCTCCACGACGACGTGCTACGGACTCAGTGTGAGCACCTCGTACTCCGCGGGGCTCGAGAGTTTCTGTGTCAAGGCCAAATCAACGGGGACCTATCGGTCGAGCGGCCCAGCGACGCACTACCGCCAACTCAGCGTCAGCGTCTTCGTGACCAGTGGATCGAAGAATCGACCCATCGCCCCAGAGAAGAGTGACAAGACATCGACCTTCTCGATCACCGAGAGCGCCGAAGCGTCATAGCGACCCGCACGCTGTTCATCAAGTCGCGTCAAACAAGTGCAGCCAAAACCAGTTCGTGAATGCGCCCGCGCAGTTACGTTTCGCGACTTGTAGCCTTCCAACATGTTCTCTGTAACCAACGAACGTTTCGAAGAACTCGCGAACGAGGCGGTTGCGTCGTTGCCCGAGGAACTCAAGCGCGAGATTGACAACGTAGCGATTATCGTTGCCGACCAAGCGCCGGGGCGCGCGTTGTTCGGGCTCTACGAGGGTATTCCGCTCACCAAGCGTGGTCCCATCAGTTACAGCGGCGTGATGCCCGATCGGATCACCCTGTATCAGGCAACAATTTGCCAAGTCTGTTCGAATGAAGACGAGGTCAAGGCGCAAATCCGCAAGACCGTCATCCACGAGATCGCGCACCACTTTGGCATCAGTGATCCTCGTCTGAGTGAACTGGGGTGGTCGTGAGAGGGTCGGCGTTCCAGTCGCGACGGCGGGCGCCATGACTACGAGACGCTCCCTTCATTTCTCCGGGGATCGCCACGAAGCACTGGTGGCGATGGACTCGGTCGCGGAAGGACGGGGGTGGTGCAATCTCGTGCCCGACGTCTACGACGACGTGCCGGACCTACGCGTGAATTTCCTCGGACTTTGGTCGAACCGGGGCGTCGTGATGGCTTCGTACATCACCGTCGGCGAACGCCATGGTCAACGTCAGCCCTCCTCGCTCGGTCTGCTTCACACTCGCGGGAGACTTGGCCGCGAGCGGATCATGGGCCTGCTCGGGGGCGCGCCGTTTCTGATTCGTTTGGATCACGGTCAACGGGGCCTCGTACTCGAAGTCCCGGTGGCCACGCCTGCTCGTCAAGTCCTCGACGTCATGTGCACCATGACCACGGCGTTATGTGACTACGACGCGAAGGACAGTTGGCGACTCGACGTGTACACGCGAACCTAAACGACGGTTTCGCTTGGCGCTGGCACAGAGGTCATTCACGCGAGAAGCGTGAAGAGTTATCAGGGCGTCACCGTCATGGTGCCAAGGTCGAGGCTCGTCAAGTCGTCACCGATGACGACCGTTCCCTTGAACGACGACGCCAAGGCGCGCCACTCGTCGTCGCTGCCGGGCGCCGGTGGCGGCACCATATGCGTGAGCATGAGGGCCTTCACACCGGCGCGTTGGGCCGTGTCGGCAGCCTGCTCGACGCTCGAGTGGTAGTCGAGGATGTCCTGCAGTCGCGGACTAGGAATTTGCTGGACGAGTTCAGGGCGAACCACGGTCTGCACGTACGCGCTCGCTCCACGCACGAGTGCGTCGAGCGATGCGCAGGGCACACCGTCGCCGGCAATCACGACACTTTGGTCGCCCTCGCTTAGTCGGTACGCCAGCGTCGGCGCGACCGGTCGGTGGTCGGTGGCGCCGCTGAGGATGTCGTGTTGACCCAACGTGAAGGAAGATCCCGCGTCGACCTCGAGTACATCGACGAGTGGACCTTGGGTGAGGTCGGCGTGGTGAGCGAGACGATAGCCAACGTCGAGCGCGAGCGCAATGAGTGTGGCGTCGACGAATTCCTTGGTGCCTCGGGGTCCTATGATGCGCAGCGCGCTGGGAACGGGGTTCATGATCCAGTGTGTCGTGATCACGTCATTAAGGTCGCACACGTGATCGCTATGAAGGTGGGTGAGAACGACACCCGACAGCATCGGTGGAATGACGCCGGCCTTCGCGAGACGCATGACGACGCCGCGCCCACAGTCAAAGAGGATGTTGTCCGTCGACGTGCGAACGAGGGTCGCTGGTCCGGCGCGCTCAGGGTTGGGGATAGGTGAACCCGTGCCCAGCAGAATTACCTTCAACGTGCTCCTTGTGCGCTCGCTCGAACCTATCATCGGCATCCATCGTGACTCGATGGTCTACGCGCCAGTCGTCGTGTTGCGCCAACCGCTCTTGAATCAAATATGACTAGTCCGGTAGGATTTAATGCACTTGATGTCGTCAATGAGCAAAGTAGAGGATCGATCGTGAGCTTGTCCCCTCGTGGCGTGGCGTGCTCCCTGGAGCATCCTTCGAGCGATGATCGTGGTGTGAACTCGCTGAATGGCGGGCGTCGATGACGGTGTACCTGGTCGGTGCGGGACCCGGCGACGCCGATCTCCTGACGATTCGAGCGGCGCGACTTCTCGCGAGCGCAGACGTCGTCGTCCATGATCGTTTGATTGGACACGACGTTCTCGAGGTGATCAATCCCAACGCGATTCGCTATGACGTGGGCAAATTGCCCGGTCGTTCACATTCGCAAGAGCGCATCAACGAACTGCTCGTCACGCTCGGTCGCGAGTATGACTGTGTCGTGCGCCTCAAGGGCGGCGATCCATTCGTCTTTGGTCGAGGCGGCGAGGAAGTCCAGGCGCTCGTTGAGAATGCGATTCCCGTGCACGTGGTACCAGGCATCAGCTCCGCGTTTGGCGCCCCACTGCTCGCGGGGATTCCCGTGACGCACCGCGGACTCTCGCATGGCGTCACGGTCGTCACCGGAAGTTCGCTGAAGGGCTCGAGCGTTGACTTTTCGCAACTCGCGAATCCGGACATCACGTTGGTGGTCCTCATGGGTGTCGAGCGACGTCGCGACATTGCCAACGCGTTGATTGAGGGCGGCCTTGCTCCATCGACGCCCGTCGCCGCCATTGAATGGGCGTCGACGTCGCGCGAACACGTGCTGCGCGGCACCCTTCAAGAACTCGGCGCACTTCAAGTGGTCGCGCCCGCCGTGCTCGTCATCGGACCGGTCGCCGCACTCGCGACGAGTGACGTGCACGCTCTGGTCGCGGACTTGGCCCTGCAGCCGTGATGTTCCCGCTCGTCATCGATCTTCGCGGTCGTCGAGTCGTCGTGATTGGTGCCGGACGCGTGGGCACGGATAAGGCCCGCCAACTTCTTGATGCGGGTGCGCTCGTCACCGTGATATCGAAGGAACTCCTCACGGCGCTACCCGACGGCGTGAGTCTTTTCGTCGAGCGAGCGTATCAATATGGCGATCTCGAAGGTGCGTTGCTCGCCGTCGCGGCCACGGGTGACGGCGACGTGAACGACGAAATCGTCCGTGAGGCGAATGAGCGCAATGTCCTGTTGAACGTGGTCGACGACCTGGGGCGATCCGCGTTTTACTTCACCGCCAACTACCGTGACGGCGAAGTACTGGTCTCCGTGTCGACGGGTGGCGCCTCACCTGCGCTCGCCCAGTGGGTGCGCAATCGCGTCGCGAGCGCGTTACCGAGGAACCTCGCGAGTGTCGCCTCTCGGCTGCGCGCCGAGCGCGCCGCCTTGCACTCGCAGGGGCACAGCACGGAGAATCGGCCGTGGATGCAACGCGTCGAGCAGTTGGTCGAAGAGCTCTAGAACTAAGGGGCGACGTCCGCCCGGCCGTCTTCGCTCCTCGTGAGGTGGCGTCGAAGATTGAGCATCAAGAGACCTCCGCCGAGGGCCGTAAGTCCCGTGCTGAGCGGCCACCACGTACCAAGTCCACTGGCGAAGTAGATCGCGGTGATCGCCGGCGCCGCCGAGCCCGCGACGCCCCAAGTGAGACCCTGGGCTGCGTTATAGCGACCGCGGAGGTGTTCTGGTGCGATGTCATTGACGAGCGCGGGACCCACGGGCGAGAGCATTGTCTCGCCGACTGCGAAGATCACCATCGCCACACACAGTGCGATGAACGCGGCGAACTTGGGTACGCGAAGGGCGAGATCGAGAATGACCCAAAAGATGAACCACAGCGCGGCGGTCGTCGCCATGACTTTCGTGCGACTCCTCCCTTCGATGCGATTGAGCACCCACAACTGGGCAAGCACGATGGTCGAGGTGTTGAAGAAGAACATGACGCCAATCGCGTGCACACTCAAGTGCAGGTCATTGACGACAAAGAGGCTAAATCCGGCGTCGAGCGAGCCGTAGCCACCGATCATCAAGACGAGCATCGCAATGACGATCTGTATCAGTCGCTTGTCGTGCAGCACGACATTCCAGCCCTCGGCGCTCTTGACGGGATCGTCGTGATGTTCCGTGATGGCTTGGCCGTAGGGGCGAAGGCGCAAATAGAACAACGCGGCGACGAGAGTGACGCCGGCGTTGAACTCATACAGCGCCGTGAAGGTGGCGGGGTGATGCGTGTCGACGATGAGTGCCGACACGAGACCGCCAAAGCCAATACCGAGATTGACCAGCATGAAGTTGAAACCAAAGGCGCGTTGGCGATGCTCTTCGTTCACGAGTCGACTAAGCATGGTGCTGTTGGGTCCCCACCCCGCGCCACCGAACACGGCGAGCAACAACGCCGCGACGAACGCTTCGAGCTTGGTATGCACCATCGCAAAGACCACGAGTGCGCCCGCGTCACAGACGTAGGCGAAAAGCGTGACGCGCCAGGGCCCAAAGCGGTCGGTCGCCGTTCCCCACAGGGGACTCGACGCGAGTCCGGCGATCGCGGAGATCGACAACAAGAGCGTGGCGAAGCCGGTTGAAAACCCGCGGACGTTGTGCAGATAGACGACGTAGAGCGAGAGGGTAAGTCCTATGGCGATGCAGTTAATGAACGTGCAGGTATAGAAGCGCCGAAGTGGCGCGTCGATCGCCCGACGAAAGTCCACGGGCACAAGGGTTTCTACCAATTTCACAAGAGGGCAAGGTTACTGCGTCCGCCTTGTGCAGCGAATCACAAAGACGGTGAGGCGATGGGAATTCTCAGGGTTACGATTGAAGAAAGGTTGCTGCGTCGCAGCCACGATATCTAATGAGGCAACGTGAGCAAACGTGGATCAAGCAGCCGTACTGACTTGCTTTGCGAAATCGCGCCCGACGTAGAACGTCTCTATAACCGTCACCTCGACGCCCCACGTCTCTGGTTTCCGCACGAGCAGATCGACTGGGGACAGGGCGAGAGTTTCACCGAGCGACCGTGGTGCGAAAGTGACTACCCCTTGTCGGCGGGCGTGCGCAGTTCGATCTACGTGAATCTGCTCACGGAGGACAACCTCCCGTACTACACGAGCTCACTGCTTCGCCACGCACCGAAGGATCACCCGATCCTCGACTGGAATCATCAATGGACGATGGAAGAGAATCGCCACGCCATGGTGATGCGCGACTGGGTCCACATCAGTCGCTGCATCGACCCGACGTTGCTCGAAGTCGGGCGTCGCGTGCAGATGTCCAAGGGCGAAGTTCCAGAACCCGAAACCTTCGCGGACCTCATTGCGTACGTGTCGCTGCAGGAGCGCGCCACCCAGATTGCCCATCGCAACACGGGTGCGAAGTTGCCCAAGGACGACAAGACCGGACGTAACGTCCTTGGTCTCATCGCGGGCGACGAGACGAAGCACTACCTCTTCTACCGCGACCTCACGCTCGCCGCTTTTGCCATTGACCCATCGACGATGATGATCGCGACCGCGAAGCAGATCACTGCCTTCGCCATGCCCGGCACGGGCATTCCCGCATTCACTCGTCACGCCGTGCGTATTTCTCGCGAGGGCATCTATGGTCTCGGCCAGTTCTTGAAGGACGTCGTGACGCCGGTCCTCGGGCTCTGGGACGTGGATCACCTCGCGGGATTGAGCGCTGAAGCGGAGAAGGCGCGCGCGAGTCTCGACGCTGTCCTCGCGAAGATCACCGAGAGCGTCGAGCGCATGGCCCAAAAGGCCGCCAGTCTGGCGCCCGTCGTCGCCTAGTCATTACTCTTTGGAATTGGCGACTTTTCTGATGTAGTCCTCGAAGGACTTTTGCTGGGCCTGTACGACGTGCAGTTGACGCTCGTGCATTGATCCGCCACGGATCACGAGGTACATGAGCCCACCCACGAGCGGAAAGACCAGGATGAGCAGCACCCACAATGCTTTCGCGGCACCACTGAGGTCGTGACTGCGAAAGATGTCGAGCATGATGTGAAAAATCAGAATGATCCAAAAGACCAGGATGATGAAGTAGAGCATCGACCAGAAAACGTCAAGTAATGGGTAGTTAGTGGCGAACACGAGATTTCCTTTCAGAGAAGCTTCATTGCACTCTCCCACAACGGATCGTTAGGGTCGTTGGTCCGCCATGAGTGCGACCAGGCGACGGTTCAGTACCTTGTGGTCACCCTCGAGTTCGACGATCTTCGTTCGCGAACGAAAACCAACGACGATTCGCACCGCACTGCTCTTGACCCCAAAGGATCGTGCGAGGCAATCGACGAGGTCCCCGTTGGCGGCACCGTCGTGGTTATGAGCGCCCACCCGCACGCGAAGCGCGTCACCGTAGGTTCCTCCGGCGCGGGCATGTCGCACGCCGGGGGTGACGTGCACGCTGAAACGAATCACCGTCTCTCACGGTCGCTCGAGAAGTCCGCTACTCGCACGCCTCATTTCTAATGCAGCGTGGCTGGTCGAAGTTCTGCCTAGGATTTGGGAACATCAAGGGGGTCTCGTGGGATTAAGCATTGAAGAAGCGATCGCGGCGGTAGCTGCGCAGGGACAACCCTTCGAAGTCGTCAACGTCGAACGCGATGGCGTATCGTTTCGCGCCTTCAAGAACTCGCCCGCCAACCTTCGACAATTCTTCGAGATGGCGCGAGGTATCGATGCGACGTTCCTCGTGTACGAAGACGAGGAGTGGAGTTTCGCCAAGGTCATGACCGAAGTCGATGCGCTGAGCCACGCCTTGGTGCATCACTACGACGTCAAGCCGGGCGACCGAGTCGCCATCGCGATGCGCAATCTGCCCGAGTGGATCATCTCCTTTGCCGCGATCATTTGCGTTGGTGCGGTGTCGGTGTCGCTGAACGCGTGGTGGACCCAGGACGAACTCGAGTACGCCATCGACGACTCAGGTCCGAAGGTCCTGATCGCTGATTCGGAACGGGTGGCGCGGGCGAGCGTGCCCTGTCAGCGCGCGAACGTACGCATCCTCGGCGTGCGCCTCGACGAACTCGAACCTCTCGCACCTGGCGTCGAGAGATGGAACGACGTAGTGATCAAGGACGCCGAGATGCCCCTGGTAGAGATCACGCCCGACATGGACGCGACAATCCTTTACACCTCGGGCACGACGGGTTTCCCCAAGGGTGCCGTCTCGACGCATTTTGCCGTGTGTCAAGCCATCATGGCGTTCTCCTCGGGCGCAGCCATACAGGCGGCGCGACGGGGCGACGGGGAGGCGGGCAGCGGTCTCGCGCCGTGCTTCATCTTGATCGTGCCGCTGTTTCACGTGACGGGGTGCATCCCTGTGATGATGTCGTGTTTCTCGTGGCACTTCAAGTTGGTGATGATGTATCGATGGGAACCCGAGCGCGCGTTGCAGCTGATCGAGCGCCATAAGGTCACGGCATTCGTCGGCGTGCCCACGCAGTCCTGGGACATGCTGGAGAATCCCAATTTCTCCAAGTACGACACCTCCTCGTTGCAAGCGATTGGCGGCGGTGGGGCACCCGCACCGCCCAAACTCGTCGCGCGAGTCGCCGACACGTTCGAAAAGGGTGGGCCGACGCTGGGTTACGGCATGACCGAGACCAACGCCTACGGACCCGGCAACTACGGCGAGGATTACGTCACGCACTCCTCGTCGACCGGACGCACCCCCACCATCGTCATGGACGTCGAAGTCCGCGACGAGGACTTTCGCGCACTACCGGTGGGCGAAAGCGGTGAGATCTGGCTCAAGTCGCCCACACTTATCCGCGGCTACTGGAACAAGCCCGAAGCGACCGCCCAAACGATCAAGGACGGCTGGCTGCGCACGGGCGACCTCGGACACATCGACGACGAGGGTTTCCTCTACATCGAGGATCGGCTGAAGGACATGATTCTTCGAGCGGGCGAGAACGTGTACTCAGCCGAGGTGGAGTCCGCGATCTACGAGCACCCGAGCGTCTACGAGGCGGCGGTCTTCGGGATCCCGAACGAGCGGTTGGGTGAGGAGGTGGCGTGCGTCGTGATGCTGAAGCCTGGCGCGCATCTCACGGAAGCGGAGTTGCACGAACATCTCTCGACGCGGCTCGCCAATTTCAAGATTCCGACGCGAATCGCGTTCACGAGCGAATCGTTGCCACGAAACGCGGCGGGCAAGTTCTTGAAACGAGAGATGCCGAAGATTTACTTCGCTTGAGCCGCATCGATGGCCGCTCGGGCGTACTCGGCGACGTTGAGCGAGTCGAGTTCCTCGAGGGTGAACCACGAGGCGTGGTCGGTCGTCCCGTGCACTTCGTGTTGCAATTCGCCACCCGCCAGTTCCACCGTAAAGAGAATTCGCACGGTGTGGCTTTGATCCCCGTTGTCACGGCGCCGCACGTCGCTCGTCACACCCAAGAGCGTGGGGTTACGGACCTCGAGTCCCGTCTCCTCTTTGAATTCTCGATAGAGCGTGTCTTCGGGTGCTTCGCCAAAGCTGATGCCACCGCCCGGTAACCACCAGAGGGGCGGCACGTGTTGAGGATTCGACGAACGCACGAGGGCGATGCGACCCTCGTGGATCAAGACGCCGTAGGAGCGTACGGTGGTGTGTTGTTTACTCATGAATGTGCTTCGTTCCTAAATTGACGGGTTGAGCGCTGGTCGATGCATCCTCGTGACGCAAAAACGCCGATTGGCACGCCGGACTGCAGAAATAGTAGGTCACCGAATCTTGCCCGACGGCACTGAGCTCTCGACCCACGTGCATGCCGCACACTGGATCGAGCGACATTCCCGAGGTGTCCGCGCTAGGCGCGCTGGATTCAAGGTCGAAGCGCTCGGCGCAGCGAATCGAGCAAAAGTAATACGTCGCGCCATCGCGGGTGCGCGACGCGACGGCGTGGTGCGGGTCCACGTGCATGCCACACACCGGATCACGCGCGCCCAGGTCATCGGTCGTGCGTGAGAGGATCCACACGCAAAGCAGCACTACCAGCGCCGCCATGTTGAGACCGAGGGTCCAGCCGAGCGAGAAGTCACCGCGCAGCGCCGGTTCGTGACGGGTGTGAGGAATGAGGTGCGCTCGTCGAACGAGGAGATCAACGACGAAACCGCTCGCTGACATGACGAGCCACAGCAGCGCGAGGAGTCGCGTCGCCGCATTCGTGCCATAAAAACGTCGATAGATCAGCAGAAGTGGGAACGTGATCAGGTCCGCGAAGATGAAGGCGATGACCCCACCAAAGGCCACGCCGTGAACCCATAGGGCTGCCGCCAGAGGAATATTGCCAACGGAACAGACGAAGGATACGACGGCGACCAGTGGGGCTACAACCACGTTCTCAAGAAGGTCGTACCATCTCGTGCCAGGAAGAAAGACGTGGCTCCACCAACTTGTCGGAACGTGCACACTGAGGAAACCGGCGACGAGGAACCCGAAGAACAGCTCTCGTCGTAACATCGCGACGTCACCCATCGCGTAGTGCGCCCCTTCGCGGTAGTAACGCACGTCGCGGATTCGACTGCGAAGCGAATCACCGCCGTCGCTCGGCGCCGTCTCACGAAGCACGGAGTCGTGAAGGGCGCGCTGGCGAGCGGCGGGGAAGAAACGAGTGGTGAGTAATGCAAGAGCGACGATCATCACGAGACCGCCCGCCAACTGTCCGACGACGAACTGCCAGCCGAGCAGAAAATACATCACCAATCCAAGCTCGATCACGAGGTTCGTCGACGACACCATGAAGACAAGCGAGTTCGTCCACGAAGCGCCGCGCGCAAAGATCGCTCGCGACATCGACGACGCCGCGAAGCTGCACGAGGAGGAGATCATGCCCAGTGCGCTCGCGCGCGCGAGTGACGCGGGCGACGTCGTGCCGAGTTGACGGCGCAGGGCGTTGGCCGACGCCATGCTCTGGACCAAACCAGACACCGTGAAGCCCAACACCAAGGGCCAGAACGTCACCCACAGCATGGCCGCGCTCTCTCGCAACCCGCTGCCAATCCAGCCAAGGATCGCGCGGACGACTTCCACCTAACGCGTCGTGGGAAACCCGAGGTCGATCTGGGAGTCCGAGGGTTGCGGCCAGCGAGTCGTGATGACTTTGGCTCTCGTGTAGAACGTGAATCCTTCGGGACCGTAGATATGTGAGTGACCGAAGAGCGAGTTCTTCCAACCACCAAAGGAGTAGCTCGACACCGGTACGGGAATCGGCACGTTGATGCCGATCATGCCCACGTGCACCTCGCGACTGAAGAGTCGCGCGACGTTGCCGTCCCTCGTGAAGATTGCTGTGCCGTTACCGTAGGGGTTGGCGTTGATCAAATTCACCGCGTCCTCATAAGTGCGCACTCGAGCGACGCCGAGCACTGGTCCAAAGATCTCGTCGTCGTAGGACTTCACGCCCGGGCGCACATTGTCGAGCAAACAAGGACCGACGAAGAAGCCCGCGTCTTTCGCGAGCGCGGTGCCATCGCGAACGACCTCGACGCCGTCGCTCGTCGCTGAGGACACGTAGTCGACGATGCGATCGCGGTGTTCTTGGGTGATGACCGGGCCGAAGTCGCTCGCCGGGTCGTTGCCGGGACCAACCTTCAATTTGTCCATTCGATCGGTGATCTTGACGATCAGATCGTCGGCGATCGAGCCAACTGCGACGACCACGCTGATCGCCATGCAACGTTCGCCCGCGGCACCGAATCCCGCGTTCACCGCGGCGTCGGCGGCGATGTCCAGGTCGGCGTCGGGTAACACCACCATGTGGTTCTTCGCACCACCCAGTGCCTGGACGCGTTTGGCGTGAGCGGTGCCAACTTCGTACACGTGTCGCGCGACGGGCGTCGAACCAACGAAACTGATGGCGTCGATTCCTGGATGTTCGAGTAATTGGTTGACGGTCGCGGCGTTTCCTTGGACCACGTTGAACACGCCTTTGGGCAGACCCGCTTCGAGGAGAAGTTCGGCGAGACGTATGGAGACTGACGGGTCCCGCTCCGAGGGCTTGAGGATAACCGTGTTGCCCGTCGCGAGGGCATTCGCGCTCATCCACAACGGCACCATCATCGGGAAGTTGAAGGGAGTGATCGCCGCGACCACACCGACTGGTTCGCGAAGTGAGTGCACGTCAACACCTTGCGCCACTTGGTCGGTAAAACCACCTTTGAGATGTTCAGTGAGACCGCAGGCGTATTCGACGTTCTCAAGTCCTCGAGCGAGTTCGCCGTGAGCATCGGGCAGCGTCTTGCCATGCTCGCTCGTGATAATCGCCGCGAGTTCATTGGCGTGCTCGACGAGAAGTTGGCGGAGGGTGAAGAGGATGTTCGTCCGTTCGGAGAGAGAAGACTCACGCCACGACAGCGCGGCCTCGCGCGCGACGTGCACCGCAGCGTCAACGAAGGCGCTATCGGGGACAGGCACCATCGACGTCACCTCACCCGTCGCCGGATTGTGCACTGGCAGATCGCCGGTCTGTGTGACACGCTCACCGTTGATGAAATGCGGAACGAACTGCATAGTGGCTCTCCTTCGTTGTCTCAAATCTACAGGCGCTTTTGATGCGACCGTTAGTGTTGCTGCGTGTCGAACAACTCCCTCAACGTCACTCTTCGAGACGCCGCCGCCGTCGAACCACTCGCCGCTGACCGTTTTGGAGTCGACATCTCATCGCTCTATTCGGTGATGGGTCATCCGAACGGCGGTTACTTGCAATGCGTCCTCTCGAGCGCGGCCCTCGCCGCCGCTTCGGCGCAGGGTGCACCTCATCTGCATACGACGTCGATCACCACGAACTATGTGGGCTCTCCCGAACCGGCGCCAGCGGAGATCTTCACCGATGTTCGTCGCGTTGGTCGAGGGGCCTCCTTCGTGCACGTCACCATGATGCAGGGCGGTGTCGTCACGACTGAGTCGCTGGTGACGTTGGGCACCCTCAAGGAGGATTCCGTGCTTCGTTACCAGGATGCGCAGATACCCGACGTCGCGCCTCTTGAGGAGTGTCATCGTGTACCGGGAACCGACGACGTCAAGACTTTCAACGCCGTCGATCTGCGTCTCGACCCCAGGAGCGTGGGCTGGTGGTTTGGCGAGGTCGCCGATCGGGCCGAGTTACTAGGTTGGATCCGCCTCGGCGACGACGGGATGCGTTGGGACCCCTGGAGCATCCTGTTCGCGAGTGACGCGTTCCCACCCGCGACGTTCCCCATCGGATCATCAGGTTGGGTGCCGACGCTGCAACTGACGAGTTACGCTCGAAGAATTCCACAAGGCGAATGGTTACGAGCTCGTCAGTGGGGCGTGGTAATCGCTGACGGACTCGTTGACGAGCGCTGTGAGATGTTCGACGAGCGTGGTCAACTCGTTGGGTCGTCGTCGCAACTCGCGATGGTGCGATTCCCCGCACCGGAGAAATGACCTTTGTGCCGCGCGTCTTGGAAACGGGCGCGTTGCAAATTCGCCCGAGACTCGTCATCCCTGGCGAGGAGATTGATATCCGGTTCACGACTTCGGGCGGACCGGGGGGTCAACACGCCAATCGTTCGTTGACGCGAGTCATCGCATCGTTCCACGTGACGCGCTCCGAGGTGTTAAACGACGCTGACCGAGCGCTGCTGCTCGAGAACATGGGTAGTGTCGTGCGTTCGAGCTCTGGGCGATTTCGCTCCCAGGGCCAGAACCGCTCGGCCGCGCTGGAACAGTTGGCGAACAAGATCGGCGCCGCGCTGACGCCCCCCAATCCTCGCCGGGCGAGTAAACCAACCAAGGCCTCGAAGGTGCGCCGCATCGAGGACAAGAAGGCGCGGGGTCGGGTGAAGGAGAACCGGCGTCGGCCAACCGACGATTAGAACTGCGAGAGATGACGATCGATCGCACGAAGGGCGGCGTGCATGAGCGCGTCCCTTGAGGGATCGGTGTCTTCGTGGGGTCCGCGCAGCGGCGTGAGCGATGCGTAACCGGCTGAGAGCAGAGCGCCGTCTTCGTCCGCGTCCTCGTCACTGACGTCGCCTAACTCGGGACTCGCCGCACCGACCCGCAGGGGAAGTTCGCCTTCTTCGCCGAGGGGCTCGCCCCCGGCGCGTGGTCCCGCCGCTTTGACGATGCCCGCCGTGGACACACGTCCCCTCTTCACGCCCTTGAGTTGATGCGCACTGAGGTTGGGCACATTGAGGTTCATCAACGTGCGCTGGGGCGCATCCATGAGTTCTTCAAGCACTTCCATCGCGAGGTCGGCGGCGGTGTCGAAATGCACGTCTTCGCCCCATTGCACCGACACCGCGAGACCCGAGAGCCCCAATTGCGCACCGGTGAGAATCGCCCCGACGGTCCCCGAATGCAGGAGACTTCGCCCTACGTTGGCGCCCGCGTTGATGCCCGAAAGTACGAGGTCGGGTTCGAACTCAAAACTTCCCACGGCGCCCACGATGACGCAGAGGGCCGGTGGCGCTTCGAGGGAGTAGGCGGGGATGGATTCGGCGCCGAGGATCGTAAAGCGCTTGTATTTGACGGCGGGGTGAGCGAACACGTCGCCAACGGCTGAGGACATGCCCGAATAGTTCTGGTGCGGGGCGACGACCATCGCCTCGCGAAGTTGGCCCGGTGGGCACCGTTCAATCCACTTCTGCACCGCTCGCGTGAGTATCGCGATTCCAGGTGCATCGATACCGTCGTCGTTAGTAATCAAAATTCGCATCTGTCTCACCCTAACTGCCCTAAGTTACGTTGAGGTGAAAAGCGGGGAAACGAACTGATGCTTCCGTCAGGAGAACAGATTGCGATAGCCCACGGCGACCAGCGCGCGGTCATTACCGAAGTGGGTGCGACCCTTCGAACCTACGTGAAAGGTGGGTTGAGCGTGATCGAAGGCTTCGCCGGTGAGGAAGTGCCCACGGGAGCCCGGGGCCAAGTCCTGTTCCCCTGGCCGAATCGCACGGGTGACGGTGAATGGACGTTTTCGGATCGCGTGGCACACCCGACCGTTGATGACGTCGAACACGCCACGGCCATTCACGGTCTCATCCGTTGGCGTCCATTTCGAATCGATTCGGTGAACCAAAACCGTTGCGTGTTGTCGATGTTGCTGCATCCAACTCCCGATTATCCCTTCTTGTCGGAAATAAGCGTTGCCTATCACCTCGGATCGCTCGGTCTCACCGTAACGACCACCGTCCTTAATCGCGATGACGTACCGATCCCCTTCGGCGTTGGGTTTCACCCGTACCTTTCAGTGACAACACCGACCATCGAGGGCGCGCAACTCGAAGTACCCGCGAAGGCCTACGTCGCGACGAACGCGCGCAAGCTACCCACGGGCGAGATCTTGCCGCTGGCCGGGCACCAGTTGGACTTCTCTCGACAAAAATCCGTGAACGGTCACGAACTCGACGTCACCTATACCGAGTTGGTTCGTGACGACAGTGGCATGACCAGCGTGGTGGTTACCGACAGCGCGGGTGGGGAAGTGGAGTTGAGCGTCGATCGCACGTTCCCCTACCTCCAGGTCTTCACCGGCGACACGTTGGAGAAAGGGCGACGTCGCACGGCGATCGCGGTTGAGCCGATGACGTGCCCACCCGACGCCCTTCGAAGTGGCAAAGACATCGTGGTACTCGAACCCGGTCAGCACTGGGCTGGATCGTGGCGCTTGCGGCGTCGCGCCTAATGGCGAGGGTCGTCCTCGTCACTGGTTCGACGAGTGGGATTGGCGAAGCAACGGCGCTGCGCTTTGCCGCCCTCGGCGACACCGTCGTCTTCAACTCGGCCCACAGTGTGCGTGAAGGTGAGCGCCTGGCCGAGGTCACGCCCGGTTCGCACTACGTCCAAGCGGACATCACCAAAGAAGACGACTGCGCCCGTTTGGTTCTCGAAGTCGTCGCTCGCTACGGACGTCTTGACGTCTTAATCAATAACGCGGGCGCGACCAAGAAGATTGCTCACTCGGACTTGGCGGCGGCGACGGTAGACGTGTGGCGTCAAATCTTCGAAGTCAACGTCTTTGGCACGTGGTCGATGTGCGTGGCGGCGATGGAGGAACTTCGAAAAACAAATGGCGTGATCGTCAACGTGTCCTCAGTCGCCGGCGTTCGTCCCACGGGTTCGTCCATTCCCTACGCCTCATCGAAGGCCGCACTCAACCACCTGACGGCGTTGCTCGCGAAGGCCGTGGGACCCGAGGTGCGAGTGAACGCGGTCGCGCCCGGTCTCATCGATACACCGTGGACGGCCGATTGGGAACTGGAGCGAAAATTCGTCTCGGCCGTCGCACCGCTTCACCGCAGTGGCACCCCCGAGGACGTTGCCGACGTCATCGTGGCGCTCGCGGCGACGCCGTACGTCACTGGACAAGTTGTGGTCGTTGACGGAGGTCTCTCTACGGCGTTGTGACGCGATCGGGCGGTGGGACGAAGAATCGAACCAGTCCACTCAGGACGTGCGTCGCCCCTCGAACCCAAAGACGTCTCGGCCATGACGATTCCTTGACGCCGAGCAGTTGACGGGCCCACGGTTCCAATAAGTCGAGTGCTCCAAGCATGAACAGTCGGTACGCCATGCGCGGCAACACGCCTTTGACGAAACCATCCATCAAGAAGTCGCGCGCCGCGATGCCGTCGGGACTGAGGCGCAGTTCCGGGCGAAAACGATCGATGGCGACTCGCAATTCGTCGAGGTTCGTCGGTGGGTTTTCCGCGCCGAGGTCGCACGCGAGCCCCGCCATCTCGCGTACGTACTCGTCGGCGTCGCTTCTGGAGATTCGTCGCTTACCGTATCGCTGATATCCGGCGAGGAACATCGAGGTTTCGGCGACGTGGACCCAGGCGAGCAGATGTGGGTCATTCGCGTCGTAGGGCTTTCCGTCGTCCGCGATGCCTCGCACCGCCACGTGCACCGCTCGTACTCGTTCAATCGAGGCGTACGCCGTTTCCTTCGAACCGAAGGTCGTCGCACCAATGAAATTGGCGGTTTGCAACAGCCGACCGAGCGGATCTTGTTGGTAGCGAGAATGATCAGCCACGCCAGCCATCGCGTGGGGGTGCAGCATCTGAAAGAACAAAGAGGCGATGCCACCGGCCAACATGGACGAAAGGTCGGCGTGCACGAGGCGTGACGCGCCGTTGACGGGAAAATACGAATGCTCTGGATCCGAGCATCGGGGAGGGGGCTCTTGTGTGAGTCCGACGCTGCGTCGAATCTGGGTGTTCGTGCGTGAGCGTAGGCGCGTTGGCACTTCCTTCCAACTCGCGATGCTCATGGCCACCTTTCCTCTCGCGCATCTTATGGCTCGTGACTTTCTTTCGGCGCGGTCGTCTGGGACACTGGGCAAGTGAGAACTCTGGTCCGCAACGTTCTGTCGTCGACGGAGACGAAGCAAGAGACGACCAGCGTCGTCATGACGGAGCGGCCCTGGAACGTCGTCGTGTGGGACGATCCGGTGACACCCATGTCCGTCGTGGTTGTGATATTTCGGCGGATCTTCGGGTATTCGAATAACAAGTGCACACAACTGATGTTGCAAGTTCATCACGAAGGTCGAGCGATCGTATGGTCGGGAGCGAATGATCGGGCCACGTCCTACTGCGTGAAACTTCAAGTCGCTGGACTCCAGGCGACGATCGAGAAGGACGAATAGTGGTTGGCAATCGACTCTTCGTTCGTCGTCGCGATGGGCGCATCGAAGTGCGCCTTAATGATGCGGGGCGAGAAGTCGCGCGCGAGGCCTTCGGGCGAGTGGTCGCCGCCGAGCGAGACCCGCAGCACGAGTGGCGCGAAGGTCTCAATCCACCCATTGATCCGAGTGTCGATTCGGACGACCCCCTCTCGACGCTCAATCGCCAGAATGAAATTTCGACAAACGCGGAGCTCGCCTACATGACGCTCGGCGAACAATTCTTGAACGAGGGCGAGGCGTGGGCGTGGCTCAGCACTCTGCAGATTGCGCTGCGTTCAACGGCCACGTCCCACGGATTGTTGAACGAGGAGAAGCTGGCAGCCTGCGAGCCCGTGCTCCTCGATTTTATTCGCACGCTCCAACAGTTTCTCTTCGCGCTCGCCGAATGCATCTGAGGGTGCCTAATGATCGGAGGCAGTAGCGCTACTAAGTTTCCTCAGGGCTTCGCCACTCACGCGATAGACCGTCCACTCATCCATGGGCACCGCGCCAAACGAACGGTAAAACTCAATCGACGGTTCGTTCCAATCGAGCACCCACCACTGCAGACGCGTATAACCCCGCTCGACGCACAATGCCGCGAGCCTTTGCAACAATGAGGCGCCAATGCCTTGACGTCGATGCGACTCTCGAACGTAGAGGTCCTCGAGGTAGAGACCAGTCGCACCCTCGAATGTGGAAAACGTGAGAAACCACAGCGCAAAGCCGACGATTGTGTGTTCTTCCTCCACCACGTGGCAATAGACGTGGGGTGTCGCGGAGAACAGGGCGTCACGGAGTTGCTGCTGGTTCGCGATGACCTGGTGGCTGAGACGTTCGTACTCGGCGAGTTCTCGAATTAAGGCGTCAATCGCCTCGACGTCAGTAGGCCTGGCGAAACGGATCTCCACGCCGAGCACGCTAACGCGTGCGCGGCGGATATCGCGGTCTACTGACCGGAGTTTGAATCATCACCGACTCCCATCACCTCGAGTGATCGAGGTGATGGGAGTCGGTGCAGCGATTAGCCCAGCGAACCCGCGCAGGAAATAACGGCTTGCGCGAGTGCCTGCGCGTCTTGTTCGTAGCCCTTGGCATTCGCGGCGGCGTCCGCCTCGAGCTTCTGAATGCTCGACGCGCTCGCGTAGTCCTTCAAGATGGTGACGACGTCGTTGAGGATGGTTTTGGTCTTGGCGTTGGGTGCTTCAGAAGCCAACTTCTCATAGAGCGGTAGGTAACTCTTGGCCCAGGCGTGGTATGCAGCGGTGGTGAATCCCGAGGGCGGAGCCTTTGGCGGGTTGGTTTCCCACGTCCTCAGTGTTGAGCAGAATGCACTCGCGGCGCCACTGCCCTCGACTCCTATGCCGAGCGGCACGACCAGCGTTCCGATGACGACGGCCGAACCGAGGAACACCTTCAGCATCGTTCGCTTCGTGCTGTTTCGAATGGACAAGACTCTCCCCTTTGCTTAGGACCACGAACCTCGCGGCCACGCGAAAACCTTTCGAGGAGCCGAGTGTTCGACGCCTCTTCTGTTGTCTATCAGACCCGTCGAGAATTATCCAACAAGGCAGTAGGAATATGGTGTGCGCATTCTCAGCGAGGACCGCAGTGATCAAGCCGTGACCCTCGCGCGCGAAACTCGTTGCGTTGCGGCGCCGACGTCACGGAACCTTCAATGAGGTGAGCGCATGATGATGCCCTTGACCGTGCGACGTAACTGGAAACCGAGGAAGTCGTACAGGGCGATGGCACGGAGATTCTGCGCCGACGCATGAAGCATAGGTATTTTTTCCTCGGCGATAATCGTTGCGACCTGTGCGATGACGAGCGCGCGGCCGAGTCCTTGCCCTACGAAGGCGGCGTCGGTGCAAACGGCACTGATTTCGATGTGTTCGTTCGTACGTGCCCGCTGTCCCGCCATTGCAATGAGATGGCCTTCGTGGCGAATGCCGAGGTACGTACCGAGCTCGAAGGTTCTGCGGGCGAATGGTCCGGGGTTCGTGCGCGAGGTCAAGGACATCATGTCCTCTACGTCAAGGGCCCCGAGCGTCACGACTCGTGGATCGAGTGATGTGGAGGCCATCGACGTCGGAGCGACCATCTGCACGCCGTCGAACATGTCGAGCACGTCCCAATCGTCGGGCGCCTCCACGTTGTCGCGAAACAATACGGCGACGCCATCTGGCCCGACGAGGTCGCGCAGTGCGGCAAAATGCTCCGGTCGAGGTTCGTCGGGAACGGCGCTGAACGCCGCAACGTCGCTCGGATAGCACCGCGCTCGATCATCGCCTTGCGCGAAGCGCAATTGCGGCCCACTCAACGCGTGCCACATGATGTTGTCGAGGGGCTCCATCGTTCACCATTCAATCAGTGTCACTTGGTCGAGCCGCGATGAAGTCCCAACCGCCATCGACGCTCACGGACAATTTCCAAAACTATTGACATTCCCTAAAAGGCTATATATAATAGCCTACATGACCCAGGATCCAATAGTTCAAACTTCTTCTTCCAGATTTCTCCAGCGCCCTGAGGGTCGCATCAGCTACGACATCACGGGGGAGGGCCCTTTGTTGGTCCTCGTCCCGGGCATGGGCGACCTTCGAAGTTCCTATCGCTTCCTCACGCCGGCGCTGGTCGCTGCGGGTTATCGCGTCGCGAGCACGGACCTTCGAGGACACGGCGAGAGCGACACGACCTTCAATACCTACGGCGACGCGCCGACGGCTGATGACGTGAGGGCTCTGATCGGAGAACTCGGTGGGCCGGCGGTCGTCATTGGAAATTCCATGGGTGCGGGAGCGGCGGTGTTGGTTGCGACCGACCATCCCGAACTCGTTCGCGCACTCGTGCTCGTGGGGCCGTGGGTGCGCAATGGGGCCAACGGAGCAATCAAGCGGGCTCTGTTTCGTGTGATCATGCACCGGCGTTGGGCGACCGCGATGTGGAAGTCCTATCTGCCAAAACTTTATTCGGGCCAGCGACCAAGTGACTTCGACGAGTACCGAGACACAATTGTGAGGAACCTGCGTCGTCCCGGCTACGCGAAGGCGTTCTCGTTGACGACGAGGACCGACCATTCATTAGCCGCCGCGCAGATCGCCCGGGTGAGGGTACCAACGTTGGTCATCATGGGCGCGCTCGACATTGATTTCCCAGACCCCGCCGCCGAAGCGCGCTGGATCGGCGGCGCCGTTCGTGGCGAGGTTCTCGTGGTGCCCGACGCGGGTCACTACCCGCAGTCCCAACAGCCAAAGATTGTTGCGGACGCCGTGTTGCGCTTCATCACGACGTTGGATCTCGATGCCTAGAGCAGGACTCACACAAGATCGCGTGGTCCACGAAGCCGAGCAAATGGCCGACGAAGTGGGACTTCGCGAGTTCACCCTTGCGGCCCTCGCGGAACGACTTGGCGTGCGTCAACCATCGCTGTACAAGCACATTGATTCGATGGCGAGTTTGCAACGAAGCATCTCGGTGCGAGCGAAAGTCGAACTCGGCGACGTGCTGGCGCGTGCGGCGGTCGGACGATCGGGGAACGACGCGATCATCGCCATGTCACACGCGTATCGACAGTGGGCCCTGCGCCACCCGGGTCGCTACGTGTCCGCCCAGGTCGCGCCATCACCGGGTGACAGTGATGACGAAGCTGCGTCACTCGCGGTTGTGCAAATCATCGCTGACGTGCTCGGCGCCTACAAGCTCGAGGGCGACGACGCGATTGACGCCATTCGAGTACTTCGCTCTTCGTTGCACGGTTTCGTGACGCTCGAAAGTAGCGGAGGGTTTCAACTCAACGTTGACGTCAATCGAAGTTACGACCGGCTGATTCGAGGAGTCATCGTTGCCCTCGAGAGTTGGCCGCGCCAGTGAAGACACCTCGATGAATTTGGTGCAACTTTGAGATTAAATTTCTGAGGTGGCCACCGAAACTGATGATTCACAACGTGTCGTAATCGTGACGGGAGCGGGAAGCGGCATCGGCGCGGCCACCGCTCGACTCTTCGCACGGCGGGAACACCGAGTTGTCCTCGTGGGGCGACGCAAGCAAAACCTTGACCGAGTGGGTGACGAAATACGGTCGAACGGCGGGACGGCGCTCAGTGTCGTCGCTGACCTCGCGCAGGCATCATCGTGCGAGGAGGTGGTCACGACAACCATTGATTCCTTTGGTCGTCTCGACGTTCTCGTCAACAACGCGGCAATGATTCAGCCGGGGCGTCTCAATGAGATCACGAGCGAGATCGTTGATGAACATTACGCGCTGAACGTTCGAGCCCCACTGCTGTTGGCAAGAGCATCGCTCGAGCACCTGCGTCAATCACCCGACGCTTCGATTGTGAACGTGAGTTCGTCACTCGGCTCAATCCTCATGCCGTCGACCATGCTCTACGGATCGACGAAGGCGGCACTCGATTACCTGACCAAAGCGTGGGCGCATGAATTGGCACCGGACTCCATTCGCGTCAACTGCATTGCCCCTGGCGTGATTGACACACCGATTCACGAAACCTATAGTGACGATCTCGCGGCGACGTACGAGGACCTTTCGCGTCGAGTCCCTCTCGGTCGAATGGGCACCGCCCACGAAGTCGCGGAGTGGATTTGCTTCGTTGCATCGGCGCAAGCGTCGTGGGCGACGGGCAACGTCATCCACGTCGACGGTGGGCACGTCCTTGGTCCGCCGGCTTGACTCGATCGTTCGTCGTGGCGTGAATTGTGGGCAGGCGCGACGTTTTGGAATGCTCGGCGACTCGAGAGTCGGTTCCCTCACTAGTTACGATTCGACCATGGGTCTGAGGGGAGCGGGCGTTCAACATCAGGTACGCAAGGAGCGCAAGTGGCGCGTCATCGTCTCTTCGGGACTGATGGTCGCTGCAGCGACGTTCATCACCGGCACCTCGGCGAGAGGTGAAATCGCCGGAGCGACGTCGCTCACGCTTTTTTCGTTCCGCGTTAGTACCGTCGATGCCGCGCAGTTGGGCGCGACGTGGCGACCGGGCTGTCCGGTTGGTCCGAACCAACTTCGACTGTTGACCATGGACTATGTCAACTTTCAGGGCGAGTCGCGGGTGGGCACGATGGTCGTTGCTTCGAAGGTCGTAGGCGCAGTGGTGAAGATTTTTCGAACGCTTTACGATCACCGGTTCCCAATTCACTCGATGGCGCCCGAGTCGCAATTCGGTGGGCACGACCCGCTTTCGATGGCGGCCGACAATACCTCGAGCTTTAACTGTCGGCGCGCCGTAGCAAACGGGCCGCCCCAATGGTCGGTGCACGCATACGGCGAGGCCATCGACGTCAACCCGGTACAGAACCCGTACGTCTTCGATGGCGTCGCCCAACCCGCTGCGGGGGCTTCGTATATGAGCCGCACCGACGTGCGACCGGGCATGGCAGAACTCGGAGGGATCCTCAACAACGCCTTCGCTTCCGTAGGCTGGTTTTGGGGAGGACGATGGAGCGCGTCACCGGACTATCAGCACTTCTCCGCCACGGGCGGCTAATCGTCGCCGCTTCGGTGTTGATCGGCACGTCGACGGGTTCGGCGAGCGTCGCGTTCACTGCGACACGACATCGAGTTGTTGCGATGGATCATGTTGCGAAGTGCAGTTCGCTCGCGGACGAGGTGGCGGGCGCGACGTCGTCAAATGAGCTCGTTACAGTTACCGCACCCTCTTCCTCGTCCCAGCGCGCCACGTTGGAATTGTTCGAGCGCGAAATCGGATGCTTTCGATTGGTGTTGGGACCCTACAGCGCGTGGGTTGGTTACCACGGTCTCTCGGCGCACAAGCACGAGGGTGACGGCACGACGCCGATGGGGCGCTTTGGCTTTGGGGTGACCATGTACGGCACATTGGCTGACCCGGGCTTGTCGTACCACTACCACCGATTGGTATGCGGCGACTGGTGGGATGAACAATCGGGCACCGTCAACTACAACCATTTCGTCCACGTCGACTGCGGCACGAAGCCTTCGTTTGGGGGTGCGTCGGAGCCGCTATGGACGGAGGCGCCGGCCTACGACTACTTCGCGGTCATTTCCTATAACGCGGCGCCGGTGGTCGCGAATCGCGGCTCGGCGATTTTTCTGCACGTGTCAGTCAACGCTCCGACTCACGGTTGCGTAAGCATTTCCGAGACGGAACTGGTGCGAGTATTGCGGGCGCTTCGACCTTCGCTCGATCCACTCATCGACATCTCGACTCACGGGTGATGCCGATGATTCCGACGCATCGCTCTCGTTGTTTGCACTGACGCAATGTTTGGTTCAATGTGCCGACCACTACCCGGCAGCTCGCGTTGAACGTGCGATCGCCCGCTCGCTACTTAAGGAGACGAGACATTCGACGATCGGCGAGGACCTTCCCCTTCGTCTGACAACGCGGGCAGTAGGTCATCTCATAGGACTCGAAGGAGACTCGAGCCAACGTGTCGCCGCAGGGCAGGGGACAGGGTTGACCGAATCGGCCGTGCACCGCGCAGCGCCCGCTGAGACTTGACTCGGAGAGCCCGCCGGTGCGCGTACGCTCCGCGGCGAGCGCTTGGTCGAGGACTTGATCGACCGCATCAATCAGTCGTTCTCGCTCGATGGCGCTGAGCGAGCCCAGCGTGGCGAACGGGGAAAGTTGAGCGCGGTGCAAGATATCGTCGCCCCATCCGCGTCCGATACCCGCCATGACGTGCTGGTCGCGCAAGTCGGAGTGCAGGCGCCGCTTGCTCGTGCTGGTGCGGATGAGGTGGGAGAATTCGGGCGTGTGCGGCTCGGGCCCCAGTCCTTTAAGCGGCCCTTCATCATTGGCATCGAGGATCCACCACGCCGCCTTGCGTTGCGTGCCGAACTCACGGATGAGGATGGCACGACTCCACGGGTCACCGTCAAAGGTGAAGCGAGCAACCGCTCCCCGAGGTCTCGTTGACTTTGGCGGCTCTTCTATATCGATTCTCCCCGCCTGGGAGAGATGAAGTACGATCCGTAGACCGTGGTCGAACGTGAAGATGAGGTACTTCGCTCGGCGCGTTACCGAGAGCAGCGTGTGACCAATCAGATCTGCGCCCTCGGGTGACACGGTCTTGAGCGAAGAGAATCCAAGGAGTCGAGCTTCTCCTAACGTGCGACCAGCGAGAGACGCAGTGAGTCGCTCGGAAAGCGCCTGCATTTCGGGCAGTTCGGGCATCGTGACATTGTAAGAGTGCTTCGTCGTGACCGACGCGAACACACTCACGAAGAGACGTAGCTCGCGCTCGTTGACTCAACAATCGCCGTGAGCAAATGGCTCAGGAACGAAGTTGGACCCACTGTCCCTCGGAGACGACCTTGACGACGCCGTCGACGACCGAGATCGCGGTCTGGTCGTCCATGGCGTACGCCGGTCCGTCGATCTCCGTGGCCCAACGTTGCGCCTCGGCGAGTGTGTTAGTCGGGAAAACATCAAGATGGGGGAAGATCGAGAAGTTGACGAGCCCAAGCATCGTGTCGTCCTTCGCGGATGACCACTGCACGAAGTCGACACCAATTCGAGGCGTCATCACCATGCTGCCGGCACTCACCCCGACCCAGACCGTGTCGGGCAACGAAGGCAGTAGGTCCGCCAAACCCGACTGTCGCATCCAGTGGCACAAGTACGTCGCGTCGCCGCCGTCCACGAGCAAGACGTCCGCTTCGCGAACCCATGGCAGCCAACGCGACTCTCCTATGGTGGGCAACGCCGAAAGTTCAAGAAGACCCAACGACTTCCACTCCAGTGAGGTCATGCTTCCCCAAGGAGGAAGTCCGCAGACGAAGCCACGTGTTGACTCCGGACCGCATTGAGGATTGCCCCACTGCGCGGTCGGAATGCAGAGGGCAGAAGACTGCGCAATCGGCTTGCCAATTAGCTTCACCAGTTCGTCCAGAATGCTTGCGTTGGTGAGGCCTCCAGAGGTGAGGAGAAACTTCACTGTGCCCTCCGGGAACAAGAATTGACTTGCACGTGAATGGTGCGCCGGCCCGGACTTGAACCCGGAACCTGTTGATTAAGAGTAGATTGCCAGCTGTTTTGATGTGTCGGTTTGGTCGTTGTAGTCATTTGTCTGCAAGGAAACTTGTCCGTTCCTGTCGGTTTGGTAGTTCCCAGTGGTTCTCGTCGGTGGTGTTTTCTGTGGTGTTGGATCTGACGAAAATGACGTGGGCATAATCGAGATGGTTTCAGTCCCTCCGTGGTTTAACTACGACTTCCTGTAAACGCGCATCGAAAGTAGCCACACTTCGCCCCTGAAACGCGCATCGAAAACAGCCACACCCAACAGCCCCGGCTGACAAGTTGGTTCCCTAAGGAATCAACCAGCGAAACGGGAGAAGGGTGCACAGCAACATGCAAGTTTGGACGGAGATTCGCCGAAAAGTAATGGTCGAGAAGGTGTCGGTGCGCCAGATCTGTCGCGACTACGGCCTCAGCCACCACACGGTCGCCAAGATGCTCGAGAACGTCGAGCCACCGGGTTACCAGCAAGGTGA
>CAJCJA010000046.1 GCA_903970515.1 Candidatus Saccharibacteria bacterium CG_4_10_14_0_2_um_filter_52_9 | reverse complement strand
GCGACTGTGCGTGCACAGTGGTTGCGATTTCGTCCTCGCTGACTCGGGTCGATGAGTCTCCTCGTGGAATGACCGAGGGTGCGCAGTTTGGCCGGCTTGGGGTGCGCCTCTCGTCCTCGCCTGAGTGTCCATATCGGCCGGGTAGATGACACCCTCCTTCACGATTCTCGGGATCCATGCTAACTCCAGCTAGCGATCAGACTCCTTACAAGACGACAGCTTCGGCCAACACCTCGTCTCGAAGAAACGCCCGCAAGAGTGCCGGTGTTCCTACATCTACCTTGACACCGAGTAGATCTTCAAGGTCACAACCGAGTTCGAGGAGGTCAAGCGGTCTCGCCTCGGGGTCCAAGTCGACGAGCAGATCGACATCACTGCTGCCGTTGTCCTCACCGCGAGCAACGCTGCCAAAGATGCGCACATTCGAAGCGTGCCTCCGCGCGGCTGCAGCCAGTATCTGCGATCGGCCCGCTGCCACGAGATCACCCAGCGGTGATCGCGGAACGAACCTCGTCGCCATATCCAAAGAGTACGAGAAGGAGGATCTCCATCGAGGCTCCCCCGCTCCAGGTGGCCAAGAAAGTCCTATGAATGTCCTACGGAAATTGCGGACCTCTGGGCTGCTTTGGAGGGGCGCTCCTCGAGCGATGAATAGGACAAATCCATTTGGCCAAAATTCTGAGTCACCGAAAAGTGCCTCTGACCTGGTCTTTTGGTGGGCGCTAGAGGACTCGAACCTCCGACCTCAGCCGTGTGAAGGCTGCGCTCTAACCAACTGAGCTAAGCGCCCCAGAAACGCCATACTAGTCAACTCGTTCTCCCGACCCACTTTTGATGAGCGCAGTAGCCTTCTCCTGTGCCAGAGAACGTAGAGCCCACGCTCGAGCCCGCGACACCGGTCACGCGAAGGGGCCGCAGTGAATCGGTCGCTTCGCGTTCGGTGATCTTTGGTCTAGATGCGTTGGAGCGCAAGATCAGCTTCGTCGCGGGGGCCATTGCGCTCTTGGCCGCGGGCATTTTCTTCCCCCACCTGCTGAAGAACACCTACATCACCGAGACCGCCAAACACGTCAAGGGCAAGCACTGCGCCAAGGGGTATCACCTGGTGGGCACGAGTTGCAACAAACTCGAACTCACGCACCCGAGTTACTGGCTGCCCCAATTCCTTTTGATCTTCGTGATGGCCCTCGCCATCTTTCTCTTCGCGTGGCGTCGTCAGCGTGTGGGCGTCATTTTCGCGGGGCTCTTCCTCGGTCTCGCGGCGGGCACCGCGGGGCTCATCTTCATCTTCTTCGCCGCGTGGCTCGGGGTTCGCGCGTGGCGTTTGCACAAGTACGGTGACGCGAGTTTCTCTGGCGCGGGTAAGGCGGCGAGTCAACGGGCCCGAGAGCGGCGGGCGAATCCCGGTGCCACCAAGCGAACCAAGTCCAAGGATGGCGGCGTCACGGTGCTGCCCCCAAAGAACGCGGCGCCTCGCGAAGCGTCCAAGCGCTACACGCCGAAGAAACAGACACGCAAGAGGTAATCAGTGGCGCGGCTCGGATTGGACTATCCAACGAAGTGGGGACGAAGTTACACCGCTCGATTCGTGCGCTATCTCTATCAGAGTTACTACGTCGCGCCGATCACGTCGTGGATGAGCACGCTCGAGGTCCGAGGGGTCGAGAACATCGCGGGCCGGGGCCCCTTCATCTTCGCGTCCAATCACACCTCAAACCTCGATGCGCCCATCCTCTTGAGCGCCCTACCAACAAAGGTGCGCAACCGCACCGTCGTGGCTGCCGCCATGGACAACTTCTTCATGGACTCACGATCGGCGTTTCGTACGGTGCTGCTCTTCAACGGCATCCCCATTGATCGACATAAGGTGAACCGTCGAAGCGCCCAACAAGCACTCGAACTCGTCGAGGACCACTGGAATCTGTTGATCTTCCCCGAAGGAGGACGCTCGACTGACGGAACCCTCCAAGAATTCAAGGGAGGCACCGCCTATCTCGCGGACCGTTCCAAAGCGATGGTGATCCCCACCTACATTCACGACGCGGGATATCTACGCGCAAAGAAGTACGCGAAGGCGCCGATTTACCTGAACGCACCCGCGCACCGTCGTCATCACGTCATCGTCGCCTTCGGTAAGGGTCTCCAGGGTGACGAAGGGGAAAACATCCGCCGCTTCGGCGCTCGCATCGAGGCGGCCGTCATCGAACTCGGACGTGAGGTCAGTGGGGATCTCTCCTACGGTCTTCGAAGCCCGAGCGAGGACTGAGTTCGCGACAACGCTCCTCGTAGAGACGGTCCGCGACACTCGTGAATGGCTCGAGGGTCTCTCCGAGCGCGGACTCCAAAATTTTGTCTGCTAACCAGGGGTTTTGGGCAAGGACCGGACCATGGGCGTACGTCGCCCAGAGACTTTCGGTTCGAAAACCATCCACGACACCGTCGTTTCCTCGACCGCGCACCACGTCACCGAATGCAACGAGCCCATCACCGAGGGTCGTCACGCCCCCGTGGTTTTCAAAACCCACCATCAGTCGTCCGTCGACCTTCGCGCAAAGATCGCCCACGGAGCGCGTCGTGCCACGTCGCGTCGCGATGTCAACCAGACCGAGTCCTTCAAACTCGTCGTCACCTTCCACGCTGAAGTGACGTCCGAGTATCTGCAAACCCGCGCACACGGCAAATACCTGGGCGCCGTCGCGTACTCGTTCGCCAAAATTCGATGCACGAAGAACCTCGCAGGCGAGCCGTTGTGGTCCGTCCTCTCCTCCACCCATGAGATAGAGCGACGCCGTTGGCACTGCGTCGTTGCGACGCATCTCGACGACCTCGCACGCGATGCCTCGAGCCCTCGCGCGCGCGACGAGCACCGTCGCGTTACCGCCATCGCCGTACGTACCGAGCAGGTCGGGCAAGAGTGTCGCGATCCTCAACACGGCGTCGACCTCTCGAGCCACTCGCTGAAGGCGGTGTAGTTGGCAAAGAGTGTCACGGGATCATCACTCGTAGGCAAGTCGTCGAGGTCGTCGACAACCCTCACGTCGACGTCGGCGTAGTCGAGGCGCGTCGCGAGGTCGAGGCGTCGTTCGCCGAGGCACCACACGGTGCGTCCTCGCAACGTCTCGAAGGCAACGTCGTACAGCCACGAGGGGTCGTGGCCATCGGCGAGTCGCGCGTTGATCGCGATCCATACGTCGTCATTATCAGCACGCAATGTCGATAACAATGCGTCAAAGCCGGCAGGGTTCTTCGCGAGCAAGAGACGCACCCGTCGACCACGCCACGCTCGAACACTGAAGCGTCCGGCGACGGTACTGACCGCGTTCACTCGCGTGAGGGCATCACCCAGATCGACACCGAGCTCGTGGAGCGCACTGAGTGCCATTGCGGCATTCGCCTCATTGAAGACCCCCGGTACGCCGAGTGACAATTCGAGGGTGCGCCCCGCGACGATGAGATGTCCACGCAGACTCGTCGTCAGGTCCGTTGGTTTTGCGAACCCGCACGAACAGTGCCATCGCACATCGTCGAACTCGATGGGAAGAGTACATCGCGGACACGACTGCGCGTCTGCGCGCCAGGGCGTCGGCACGTCACACCAGCGCACATTGGCGGCGTCACCGGCCGCCCACACGACCAATGGGTCATTGGCGTTGGCGACGACGACCGTTGAGGGTTCCAGCGTGGCGAGTGCCGCTCGCCAGCGCTCGGCGATGCGGCGCACCTCGTTCGCCCGGTCGAGTTGATCGCGCGAGAGGTTCAGCAATACAACGACCGCGGGATCGGTCGCCGTCACCACTTCGCCCAGCCACGCTTCGTCGGTCTCGAGGACGACGCGCGTCGTGCGGTTTCGCGCGAGCGCGGCGACGTGGCCCGCGGGCATATTGGCACCGGTCGTGTTGGAGGCGACGTCGCCACCCCATCCAGCCGCCACGAGGGCCGTCGTTGTCGTCTTGCCGTTCGTCCCCGAGACGAGCACGATCGTGCGATCTCGCGCCAAGGAGACGAGCAAATGAGGCGAAATTTTAAGCCCGATGTTGCCCCCCGCCACGGTGCCCGCACCCCGGCGCAAGGCCCTAGAAACCCAATTCACGCCCCGCACAGAGGCGATTGCGACCCGGTCCCGCAGCGAAAGGCCTGAACTCATGGTGTCACGCTAATGCCCGAGAAAAACACAAAAGGGCCAACCGGGGGGGTGGTTGGCCCTTTTGCAAAACCCATGCTTTGCCCAGAGGGGGGGCTTAGAGCAAAGCAGGCTGAAACCAGTATGACCTCTGGGCAAGTATCAATCAAGTCGATATGACCGATACTTCTCATCTGTATGATTGATACGTGGAGATTCGTCAACTCGAAGCCCTCGTGGGCATCGCTGATCACGGGACGTTCTCGAGCGCCGCAGAGGCACTGGGCACCGTTCAGTCCAACATCTCCAATCGAATCGCCCGCCTAGAGCACGAATTGGGTAGCGAACTCATCGACCGTGCGTCGGGAGTGCTCACCGAATCGGGCGCCATCGTCGCCGAACGAGCGCGTCGGGTCCTCGCCGAGGTCAGTGCCATCGCGTCTGACGTTTCGGAGCTCAACGCCGACATCCACGGCAAGGTCTCGCTCGGCATGATCGGCACTGCCGGACGCTGGATCGTGCCTCTCCTACTTGAAGCGCAACGTGCCACGTATCCGCACATTGCACTACGAATTACCGAAGGCACCAATTCGGTGATCGAACCCCAGCTCGTAAACGGACAGATCGACATCGCGGTCCTTGCGTGGCCCGTGCTCGCGCCCGAGCTCACCGAGATCGATCTGTTCAGTGAAGACTTGGTACTGATCGTCGACAAACAACATCCACTCGCCTCGTTGTCGTCGGTGAGTTTTGCCACCCTCGCCAACTATGAACTCCTCCTGCCGTTTCCCGGTACCCCAATTCGACGAGAGATCGATGACTCGGCCCACGCCCAAGGCATCGAACTCAAACCCGTGATCGAACTCGACGGACTTCGCACGATCGCGTCGATGACCTTTGACGGACACGGCCCTTCCATCCTTCCCGCGACGATGCTCTCGCCACATCTGCGCGATCGCTTCGCCGCCGTGCCCATTGAACACATCGCGAAACGACGGGTCAGCCTCGTGAGTCGCCGCTTCGGATTTCCCGCGGCGCCGGTGCGCGCGATCCACGCCCTACTGATTGACGTGGTCAAGTCCGCCGTCACCGCCCCCGACGGGGTGTTCATCGACACGAGCACCCCGTCTGCAATGCTCAAGGAGTGACACACTCCACACGCGACGAGGTTGCCAAGTTCATTGTTCGTCGCGACAAGGCGTTTCGTGACGTCGTCAAGAACGCCGGTCCACCACCGAGCAGGCGTCGCGCACGGGTCGACGAGCGATTCTCTTATCTGGTTCGTTCCATTGTCTTTCAACTCCTCGCCACGTCTGCCGCCAACACCATCCACGCGCGCGTCGAGGACGTCTGCGGTGGCGAGGTGAGCGTCGAGTCCATCCTTTCGACGGGTCCGGTTCGTCTCAAATCCGCCGGGCTCTCGCGCACGAAGGCCGAGGCCATGGTCGATCTCGCGACCCACGTACACCGCGGCGCCATACGTCTACATCAACACGGCCGCATGAGCGACGACGACGTGCTCGCCGAGTTGACCGCGGTACGCGGGATTGGTCCCTGGACCGCGCAGATGTACTTGATGCACACCCTCGGTCGCGGCGACGTGTGGCCCGTCGGGGACTACGGCGTGCGTAACGGCTGGAGCATCGTGCACGGGCTTGACGAGATTGTCAGCCCCGTCCAACTCGAATTCGAAGGCGCGAAGTTCGACGGCGTGCGAAGTGAGGTCGCGTGGTACTGCTGGCAAGCGGTCCACTTTCAGCGAGCGACAAAGTAATCTCGATCGCGTGAACTCACTCTCGCTTGACGACTTCGAAGCTCGCGCCCTTGACACGCTCAGCACCTACGGAGCGATCCCGTGTCTCTCGCCGATGTTCGATGCGCAGTGGGATCAGAACGGACATATCGAGGCTGCCGTACAGTTGCTCGCGAGTTGGGCGCGAACGATCAAGCTGGCGCACTTTGACGTCGCCATTGAGCGCCTCGAAGGACGCACGCCCGTACTCGTCGTGACCGTCGAAGCGACGGCACCCAGCTCAGGCACCGTCGTTTTGTACGGACATCTCGACAAGCAGCCGCCACTCGGGGACTGGTCCGACGGTCTCGATCCCTTCGTGCCCGTTCGCCGCGGGAATCGCGTGTACGCACGCGGTGTGGCCGACGACGGGTACGCCACCTTCTCGGCGCTGCTCGCCCTCGAGGAACTCGAAGGTCGCGGGGTCAAACACGCGAGGTGCGTGGTCTTGATCGAAGCGAGCGAGGAGAGCGGTAGTCCCGATCTCGAGTTCCATTTGGACGCCCTCAAAGAACGCCTCGGTGACGTCGAACTGATGATCTGCCTCGACTCGGGAGCCCTCACCTACGACCGTCTGTGGGTGACGACCTCGCTTCGCGGCATCGTCGTCGCCGACGTGACGGTGAGCGTGCTCACGCAAGGTCAGCACAGTGGTTCGGCGAGCGGCGTCGTGCCCAGCTCGTTTCGAATCTTGCGTCAGTTACTCGAGCGAATAGAAGACGCGACCACGGGTGACGTCAAGCTCACAGAACTCCACAGCACCATTCCGCTCGCCCACCAAGAAGCGGCGCGAGCGATCGCCGTCGAATTCGGCGACGTCATCGCGCGAGAGCTCCCCACCCTCGAAGGCGTCGAGCTCATGGGCGATTCTGCGAGTGACCGAATCCTTCGCCGCACGTGGGCGCCCACCCTGTCGGTGACCGGCATGGGCGGCATACCCTCACCCGAGATCGCGGGCAACGTGCTACGACCGTTCACGAGGGCCGTCCTCTCGCTTCGTCTCCCGCCCACCGTCGACGCCATGAAGGCCGCTGACGCCGTCGTGCGCGCACTCAGCACCGACGTGCCCTCGCACGCCGTGGTCGAGGTGTCGGTGAGCGCCGCTGACGGCTGGATGAGTCCTCCCCTCGCCCCCTGGCTCGCGGCGGCACTCGAAGTGGCGTCGCTCGACGCTTTCGGGCGAGCACCCGGCTTTACTGGCGAAGGAGGGTCCATCCCGTTCCTCGCGTCGCTCGCGAAGCGCTACCCTCACGTTCAGTTCGTCGCCACCGGGGTACTCGGACCCCAGTCCAATGCTCACGGCATCGACGAGATGCTCGATCTACCCATGGCGGTCGGCGTGACCAACGCGGTCGCTACCGTGGTAGCGGCACACGCCAAGAAAGAGGTCTGACTATGTCCGAACACGTTGATATCTGGGTGGACCCCGCCTGTCCGTGGGCGTGGCTCACGTCGCGCTGGATCCTCGAGGCGAAGAAGGTTCGCGACCTCGACGTTGACTTTCGCGTGATGAGCTTGGCGGTCCTCAACGAAGGACGCGACATGCCCGAGCAATACGTCGAGTTATTGAAGAAGGCGTGGGCACCGGTGCGGGTGCTGATCGCTGCCGAACAACGCTACGGCAGCGACATCATCGAACCGCTGTATTCGGCAATGGGGACGCGCATCCACGTGCGAGAGCAAAAAGATCCTGACGTCGTCATCAACGAATCGCTTGCCGAAATCGACCTGGACGCCGACCTCGCGAACGCGGCGTGGACTGAGGAATTCGACGAAGCACTCCGCAAGAGTCATCACACGGGCATGGACCCCGTGGGCTACGAGGTAGGAACACCCGTGCTGCACATTGGCGAAACGGCGATCTTCGGTCCCGTCGTCACACCCGCGCCCAAAGGTGAAGCCGCCGGCGTCCTGTGGGACGGCGTGAAGGCAGTGATGAGTACGCCAGGGTTCTACGAATTAAAGCGCTCAAGGACGCTCGGACCAATTTTCGACGCGTAGTGGGAACTCGCACTCTCATCTCAATCAACGTCATCTGAAAGGAATGGATAATGACGACCCGTGAAGTACTGCCCAATGGAACGCCGATTCAGATTGTCGGCGATCCGAGCGCCTCGAAAGCGATAATCGTCGTCCAAGAGGCGTTCGGCGTCAATGATCACATCCGCGACGTCGCTCAGCGCTACGCGGCGCTCGGCTACTACGCGGTCGCTCCCGAGTTCTTTCACCGCAGTGGTTCGCCCGAAGTTCCCTACGACGACTTCGCCGCAGCGATGGCGCCGATGGGTGAACTCAACAAGGCGGGCATCACCGAGGACCTACTCGCGACGTCCGCCTTCCTCATTGAAGCGGGCTACCCCGTGAATGCGACCGCGGTCGTCGGTTACTGCATGGGTGGCACCGTCGCCTTCTACGCGTCAACGCTCGGTATCGTCGGCGCTGCCGCTTCCTACTACGGCGGTGGCGTTGAGACCGGTCGTTTCGGACTCGACTCGTTGATCGATCTCGCGAGTGAGTTGAAGAGCGCGTGGATTGGGCATTACGGCGACCTCGACAAGGGCATTCCCGTCGAACAGGTCGAGGCCCTTCGCACGGCAACGTCGTTGGTCGCCTTCCCCACCGAGGTGCATCGCTACGCCGACGCCGAGCACGGCTTTAGTTGCGACGCCCGAGTGGCGGTCTACAACGAAGCGGCGACGAAGGTCGCGCTCGCGGAGACCTTGCGATTCTTCGACGAGAATCTCGCCACCAAGTAGTCAGCTCTTGGGCACGTCCTTCCAAGGGACGTCCTTGTCGTTTCGCGGTTCACCCGGAAGTCCGAGCACGCGTTCACCAATGATGTTGCGCATCACCTCGCTGGTGCCGCCCTCAATGGAGTTGGCGCGCATTCGAATGAAGGCCTTACGCATGTCCCCTCCGGTCATCGCCGACTCAGTGGGCCGGACTTGGGGATACGGGGAGCCGTACAGCATGCCTTCAGCCCCCATGAGGTTCACGCACAATTCCGAGGTGCGCTGGTTCTCCTCCGCGAAAGCGAGTTTGGCGACCGAACCCTCAGGTCCCGGCGTGCCGGCCTTTCGAAGGTCGCTCGCGCGCCAGTTCGTCAATCGACCCACCTCGTTGCGAACCCACGCTTGCATCAGGTCCGAACGCACCGCGAGCGCGTGCGCGTCACGCCGAGTCGTCCAGTGCTGCTTCCAGATTTTGAGTGCCTCGCCAATCAGACCCGAACCGCGCGGTGGCACCGTGCCACCAATCGAGACGCGTTCATTCATGAGCGTCGTGATCGAAACGTTCCAGCCCTCGCCCACGCCACCCAAGCGACGCGTGTCGGGCACGCGAACCTCGGAGAAGAAGCACTCGTTGAATTCGGCCTCGCCCGTTGCTTGGTAGAGCGGTCGCACGTCCACGCCCGGCGCGTGCATGTCGACGAGAAACGCCGTGATGCCCTTGTGTTTGACGACGTCGGGGTTCGTGCGTGCGATGAGCAGACCGTAGGCAGCCTCGTGCGCGAGGGTGGTCCAGACTTTTTGTCCGGTGAGGATCCATTCGTCACCGTCGCGTTCCGCGCGGGTCGCGAGCGACGCGACGTCCGATCCTGCGCCGGGCTCGGAGAACAATTGGCACCAGATCTCCTCACCCGTGAAGAGCGGTCGCAAGAACCGCTGCTTTTGCTCGTCGGTGCCGTGCGCGACGATCGTGGGCGCGCACATGCCATAACCAATGACGTTGCGGGCGAAAGCGGTGGGTGCGCCGAGCTTGGACAAGCGACGAAGTACGTAGAGCTGTTCGGCGGGCGTCGCTCCCAAACCACCCAGACCCACGGGAAAGTGCGCCCACGCGAGTCCCGCGTCAAACTGCGCGCCCATGAACTTGACGGGATCGGTCGTCGATGGTGGAAAGGTGCTGACCAGTTCGTCAATCAACGAATCAATCTCTGCTTCGCTCGTCACGATGTCTCCTCTTCGTTGCGTCGCTCCACGCATTGTAGGCAGTGTTGGTGGGTCCGTCGATCGTGCGCGCTGGAGTAGAAAGGGACGGTGAAAACTCCCCAGATTCTTGCGACCTCCGGCGGCTACGTCCCGGGTCCCGTCCAACAATCGGTTCGCCTCGGCACCATGCTGCTCGACGCGCTGGGCCGCACTGGTAAGGATCGTCCACGGGTCTGCCTGGTCTTGACGGCCATGGGTGACTCGCTGACGTACTACGCCATGAGTTACGAGGCCTTCAACGCGGCGGGTTGCGACGTGACGGAGTTGAAGCTCTTCCCCCAGCCGTCGGCCGATCCCACGGAGCGACTCTGCACGAGTGACCTCGTATGGGTCGGCGGAGGATCGGTCGCGAACCTCTTGGCCTTGTGGCGATTGCACGGGGTCGATGACGCCATGCGCGAAGCGTGGAGCCAGGGGGTCATTCTCGGCGGCGTGTCGGCGGGAAGTCTGTGCTGGCACTCAGGAGGGACGACCGACTCATTCAGCCCAACATTGCAACCCGTCACGAACACGCTCGGCATCCTGCCCTACGCGAACGGCGTGCACTACGACTCCGAGTCACAGCGACGACCATTGCTCCATCAACTGATCAAGGATCACACCCTCGCGCCTCTGGCGTACGCCACTGACGACCACGTCGGCATCTGGTACGAGGGCATCGAAGCCACGAGCGTGGTCGCCGACACGGCGACACCACCAGACTCGGGTCCGGCGGCGTACAAAGTCGAGCTCGTGGGTGATGACGTCATCGAAACTCGCGTGGGAGTGGGGGCGACGTTCGCCGCCTAGCGCGGAGTCGGAAGTGCGACGCGCACGTCGTCGATACGCTCACTCAGGAGTGGCACGCGCTCGAGCGCCTCTGGGAAACCACACGCGACGAGCCAGTTCGCGAGCAGCAAGTAACCGTCTTGGGTGAGCACCGACTCGGGGTGGAACTGGACACCCTCGAGCGCGAGCGTGCGGTGTCGCATTCCCATGATGAGCTCACCGGATCGTGCGGTCACTTCGAAACAGTCAGGTAGCGTCGATTCCTCCACCACCAGCGAGTGATAACGCCCCGCGATCAGCGGCGAGGGAGCTCCCGCGAACACGCCAAGTCCCTCGTGCACGACCAGCGTGGAGCGTCCGTGGACGAGTTCGGGCGCCGCGACCACGTCAGCGCCGTAGGCTTCGCCGAGTGCCTGGTGACCGAGACACACGCCCAACATGGGAATACCTTTGCTCGCGCATGCTCGAATTATCGCGACGCAATTGCCCGCGTCACGCGGATGGCCGGGACCGGGCGACACGAGCACACCATCGAACCTCGTCGATTCGAGGTCCGACGTATCGACGTCATCGTTGCGTCGAACCGTCGTGTCGGCACCCAGTTCGGCGAGGTACTGCACCAAGTTGTAGACAAAGGAGTCGTAATTGTCCACGACCAGTATCGAAGGTGCCGTCATGGTTGCATCCTAGGAGAGACCGGCGAAGACTTACTAACCTTTGTGAATGCAGAGTCGCAGCCTCGAAGAATTCCTCCAACTCGTCGACGCGGGCTTTAACGTCATCCCCCTTCACGAGACCCTCCAACTCGATCGTGAAACACCCGTCTCGCTCTATCAGCGCTTCAGCAATGGACGCGCGATCTTCTTGCTCGAGAGTGCGGCACTTGGTGACGAGACGGGCCGATACTCATTCATTGGTTTGGATCGACGCTGGCGCGTCTACTGCGACGATGCGGCGACCATCGTCGAAGGCGCAGCCGTCGAGCGACGCGAGGGCCCTCTCGAGACGCTGCGCGCGTTGCTCGGCGCGTACCGCACCTTCGTGCCCACGGAGTTGCCCGACTTTTTCGGGGGCGCGGTGGGCTTCGTCAGTTACGACTATGTGCGACGTCTCGAGAAATTACCCAAGGAACCCGTTTCGCACATGTGGCCCGACGTCGACTTCTCGTTCCCCGGGGCGACGCTGATCTGTGATCATCTTCGACACTCGACGACCGTCGTCGTCAACGCGGTGCTCGACGGTCCAAGTCCCGTCGAGGTCTTTCATGACGCCATCAAGAGACTCGACGACATCATCGAAGTCCTGATCAAGAGCGCACCCGACACCGATCCCGACACCGAGCGACTCGTCGCGACCGCACCATCGCTGCGCCAGAGTATTGAGATTCGTTCGGTCGCGAGTGGGTTGTCCAATTTCACCAAGGAGGCATACTGCGCCGTCGTGGAACGGGCGAAGGCGCATATTCGCGCGGGCGACGTTTTCCAAGTCGTACCGAGTCAGCAGTTCCGCCGACCGACCAAGGTCAACCCCCTGACGTTGTATCGCGTGCTGCGCTCACTCAATCCCTCGCCGTACATGTATCTCCTCGACAGCGGCGACAGCCAGATCGTGGGCGCGTCACCCGAGATGCTGGTGCGCGTACACGAGCGCATTGTGAGTACGCGTCCGATCGCGGGTACGCGCCAGCGTGGGGCGACCGACGCCGAGGACCAGGCTCTCGAAGAGGAGATGCGCCGCGACGACAAGGAGATTGCCGAGCACGTCATGCTCGTTGACCTCGGGCGAAATGACGTTGGCCGGGTCGCGGTCCCTGGCACCGTGCGGGTCGAACGACTCGCACACGTCGAGCGGTTCTCTCACCTGATGCACCTCGTCTCGCAGGTGAATGGCGAGCTCGCCGCCGGTCTAGACGCCTTTGACGCCTTTGACGCGCTCTTCCCCGCAGGCACGCTCACCGGAGCGCCCAAAGTGCGCGCTATGGAACTGATTGACGAATTCGAGCCGGTGCACCGTGGCCCCTACGGCGGCGCCGTGGGATATTTCTCGTTAAGCGGTGACGCTGACTTCGCGATCACGATCCGCACCGTGTCGATACGAAACGGCTTCGCGACGCTACAGGCGGGCGGTGGTGTCGTCGCGGACAGTCAGCCGTCTTTCGAATACGAGGAGTGCATCAACAAGGTCTCAGCCCCACTGCTAGCGCTGGAGATCGCCGAACCGCAAAAACCCACTTGATCAATTTCGCCAAGAACTCGTCGCCCATCCCACAACGACCACTTTTACGATTGCGATCGCGGGTAGAACGTTTATCAAAAATTCCGACGCTCTCTGCGGTCTCTTAGCGAAAGCTGGTTTGCATTTTCTTGAGCGCATCCGAACCCGGACAAAGCTTCTCGTAGGGAAGGCTGTTGAGACCTTGGAGCGGGGTGTTGTTGAGCGCGTGCACATCTGCCGCGTATTCATTCACGTACAAGAGTCCGGTCACAATCTCGCCGCGATCTTGGCGTGAACGAATGTACTCCTCGACCTTTTGTCGGTCGTGAGGATCGTAACCTTCGGGCACGGTGCGAAAGCGCACGACGCTTCCGTCGTGCATCGTCACTTCGGTCGCGTCTTTGTCCGCGATGGAACGATGAATTTCCTTGCGAATCGGGACGAAGTCAGTCTCGATCTCCTTGACCTCGTGCTCGCGTGTGAAACGGTAGCTCTTGGTTGATCCCTCGTGGTCATTGAACGTGACGCACGGCGAAATGACGTCGATCAGAGCGAACCCGTTGTGAGCGACTGCCGCTTTGAGCAGCGGCACGAGTTGAGCTTTGTCACCCGAGAAGCTGCGCGCCAGGAACGTCGCCCCCATCGACAGGCCTAACATCACCGGATCGATGGGCGCCATGGCGTTCGCTTCGCCCTTCTTCAACCGCGATCCGATGTCGGCGGACGCGGAGAACTGGCCCTTCGTGAGTCCGTAGACGCCGTTGTTTTCAATGACGTACACCATGTTGACGTTACGTCGGATGGCGTGGGCCAAGTGCCCGAGCCCGATCGACAACGAGTCTCCGTCGCCCGAGATCCCGATATAGGTGAGTTCGCGGTTGGCCGCGTTGGCGCCCGTTGCGATGGTCGCCATACGTCCGTGCGCCGAATTGAATCCGTGAGCCCCTCGCACGAAATACGTCGGCGTCTTGGACGAGCAACCGATCCCGCTCAATTTCGCAATCGTGTGCGGTGGCGTGGACAATTCCCAGAAGGCGTGGCTGATGGCGGCAGTGACCGAGTCGTGACCGCAACCCGCACACAGTGTCGAGATTGCACCCTCGTAGTCGCGGATGCTGAGTCCGAGATCGTTCTTGGGTAACGCCACCAACGGGATGATGGGCTTGGCAATCGAGGTCATGATCTCTTCTCCAATTCTGCGTGAACAGCGTTCACTACCTGTTGTGCGCTGAGAGGGAATCCTCCGTAAGCGAGGACCGAATACAGCGATTCAATGGGCACGCCCGTTTCAATGCTGATCAAACTTCGCAGTTGTCCATCACGATTCTGTTCCACGACGAAACACCCTCCGTGCGCTTCGGTGAATTCGCGAATCTCAGGGACGAAGGGGAACCCGCGCACTCGCATGTAATCAGCCCGCACACCCTGCTGGGCCAAGAGCTCGATCGCTTCGCGCACGGCGAGGTCGCAGCCACCGAGCGTGAGAATGCCGATGCTCGCGCCCTTCATTGTCTCAACAACGGGTGCGGGTACGTGCGGCGCCGCCGAGGCGTGTTTCTTCTTCAGTCGATCGACGACCTCTTGATAAAAGACGGGATTCTCGGTGTACTTGCCGAACTTGTCGTGGCCAGAACCTCGAATGAAGTACGCGCCCTTCTCGTCGGACCCGGGCACCGTGCGTGGGGTCACGAAGTTTTCGTCCTCGTTGGTGTAACGAAAGAACTCGCCCATCGTCGCGAGCTCCGCGTCGTTGAGGACCCGGCCGCGATCGGGCACAAATGAGTCGTCCCAGGTCAGCTCGGGCACAACCCAGTCGTTCATGCCGATATCGAGATCGCTCAGCATAAACACTGGAGTTTGAAACCGTTCGGCGAGATCGAAACACTGCACGGCGAATTCGAAACACTCGTGCGGATTCGCGGGGAACAACAAGATGTGCTTGGTGTCACCGTGCGACGCGTAGGCGCACAACAAGATGTCGGCCTGCTGGGTTCGCGTCGGCATGCCGGTCGAGGGACCGGTTCGTTGCACGTCGATGATGACGGCGGGGATCTCGGTGTAGAACGCAAGACCAAGTAGTTCGCTCATCAACGAGATGCCCGGACCCGAAGTCGAGGTAAACGCGCGCGCGCCACTCCACCCGGCCCCGAGCACCATGCCAATCGAGGCGATTTCGTCTTCGGCCTGAATGATTAGGTAGTTATTGCGGTATTCCATCTCACCGGGTGCGGGGTTCTCCACGCGCTCGCGGCGATATTTCGCACACAACTGAGTGAAGTTGTCCATTACGGCCGTCGCTGGCGTAATGGGATACCAACCAGCCACGGTCGCGCCCGCGTAGAGACACCCGAGGGCGGTCGCGGTGTTGCCGTCGATGAGGATGGAGTCCTTCAACTCGCCTAGAGCTTGCACCCGAAACGCAAGTGGACACGCGAAGTTCGCCATCGCGTAGTCATAGCCCAGGCGTAAGGCACGCTGGTTGGAATCACGCAAGGCTTCGTTTCGGGCGAAAGTCTCGGCGAGTAGGTCCGACACGAGTTGCACGTCGAGCCCCACGAGCGCCACGATAACGCCCGCGTACGCAATGTTCTTCATCAAAATCCGTTCGCGGGCCAATGTGAAGTTCTCGATGCACATGGAAGCGAGCGGAACCCCAAGGAACGTCACGTCGTCGCGAAGGAGGTCGTCGTCGAGGGGCCAAGACGAATCGTAGAGCACGTAGCCACCGCGGCGAACTTCGCCAATGTCCTCTCGATAGGTGGCCGAGTTCATCGCGACCATCAAGTCATAGTCCAGCGCCCTCGCGGTGTGTCCCGTCTGGTTGACGCGAATCTCGTACCACGTGGGAAGACCTTGGATGTTGGAAGGGAACAAGTTCTTGCCTGATACCGGAATGCCCATGCGAAATATCGCTTGCATTAAGAGACTGTTGGCGCTCGCGGAACCAGTACCGTTCACGTTCGCCAATTTGATGGCGAAGTCGTTGATACGTACCTGGGTTTCTTGGGAGGTATCGATGGCCATGACTACCTCGCCTCCACGACTGTTTTGCGAGTACGACGGACCGGGATCGTCAAGAGACCAGAATCACCGGCGTACGGAATCTGCAACTCGAACTGCTCCATGTCCCACGCGGCCGTGGGGCAACGTTCCGCGCAGAGTCCACAGTGCACGCACACGTTCTCGTCCTTGACCATGACGCGACCCGTCTGGGGCAGCGCCGCGGAAACATACAGATCCTGCGTTGGGTTGAGCGCCGGGGCTGAGAGTCGCGAACGCAGCTCCGCCTCGTCGCCATTCTCGGTGATGGTGAGGCACTGGACGGGACAGATGTCGATGCACGCGTCACATTCGATGCACAATGGGGCCTGAAAAACCGTCTGGATGTCACAGTTAAGGCAGCGCTGCACTTCACGTGCGGTCTGTTCGGGGTCGAAACCGAGTTCGACCTCCAACTCGAGTGAAGCGAAACGCTTCGAGAGTTCAACGTGGTTCATCTTCTGACGCGATGAAGGGTTGTAGTCGTTGTGGTAACGCCACTCGTTCATACCCATCTTGGTACTCTCGAGGGTCATCGTCAGTGGTGCCCGGTCATGTAAGTCGGCGTTGGTGCAGTGCGCGTGGATGGACTTCGCGGCTTCGTGTCCGTGCGCGACGGCCCATATAATGTTCTTCGGCCCAAACGCCGCGTCGCCACCAAAGTACACGCCAGCCAACGTTGATTCGAACGTCACGTCATCGACGACCGGCACGTCCCACTCACCGAACTCAATGCCGAGGTCGCGCTCGATCCACGGAAAGGCGTTCTCCTGTCCAATGGCAAGGATGACGTCGTCACACGGGATGAAGACCGTCTCGATGGTTTCGGACTTGGACGCTTTCTCATCCCACGAGAGCACGTCGAACTCCATCCCCACCAACGTGCCATGCTCCAACACGAAACGCTTTGGGGAGTGATTCACGATGATCTCCACGCTCTCTTCCTCGGCGTCGTCGAGTTCCCATGGTGACGCCTTAAAATATTCTCGTGGTCTGCGCGCCATCACCTTGATGTCAACACCACCAAGGCGACGAGAAGAACGACAACAATCCATTGCCGTGTTTCCCACACCGATGATGAGGACTCGCTTGCCGATTTGGTCCACGTGACCAAAGGCAACCGACTCGAGCCAATCAATGCCAATGAAGATGTGGGTGTCCCCTTCCTCATCGTGGCGTCCGGGAATGTCGAGCTCTTTCCCGCGAGGAGCGCCTGCGCCCACGAAGATAGCGTCGAAGCCCTCGCTCAAGAGCGACGACATACTGTGGATCGGCGAGTTGTAGCGAATGTCGACGCCCATATCAATAATCACTTGAGTTTCGTCCGAAAGTACCTGCTCGGGGAGACGAAAGGCGGGAATGTTCGTACGCATCAGTCCTCCCGGCCGCTCGTACTGTTCGAACATCACGACCTCGTAACCAAGTGGTAACAGATCGTTGGCGACCGTCAACGATGCGGGACCTGCACCCACGCAAGCGATCTTCTTGCCGTTCTTCGCCGTCGGAATTTCAGGGAGTCGATCACTCACGTCGCCCTTGAGGTCAGATGCCACGCGCTTCAAGCGACAAATTGCAACTGGACTGCCGTCAACGCGAGTACGTCGACACGCCGGCTCACAGGGACGGTCACACGTGCGACCAAGGATGCCGGGGAAAACGTTCGAGTCCCGGTTCAACATGTACGCGTCGTCGAAACGTCCTTGAGCGATGAGACGGATGTACCCGGGCACGTCGGTATGTGCTGGACACGCCCACTGACAATCGACCACCTTGTGGTAGTAGTCAGGATTCCGATCGTTCGTGGGCTCCATGCAGTACTCTCCTTCGACCAACCTGCAAACGGGCCGCACGAAACAGCCCTGCTTCTTCGACCTTTGGCCTACCATACTCCGAAACCTTCCCGAAATATTTCACATCGAGGAAGTTGGATTACACCGTAACGATATGCCCTCGCGATTGGTGTGGTCGAGATGACGCCCTCTCGCTCAGAAATGCCGTGACCTCCCGAGGCAGCGATGATGCGCCGGCATAGATTCCGAGACGACCTCCGGCACGACCGTGCACGTGCGACGCCATCGAGGCTGCTTCCAGGGTGTCGTGCCCCCGCGAGAGCGCGCCCCCAATCATTCCTGAAAGAACATCACCAGATCCTGCCGTCGCCAGTGCAGGTGTCCCCGACCTCACGACTCGAAGAGTTCCCGCGGGACTCGCCACCAGTGTGTTCGGCCCCTTCAAGAGCACCACACAGCCCATCTCGCGACTTAGAGCGCGCACGGCTCCGATACGATCCTCGCCAAGTTCCGATCCGGTAAGTCGGGCGAATTCGCCTTCATGAGGCGTGAGGACCCAATCATGTCGACCACGCGCCAAATCCACAACCGACGTCGATAGCGCGTCGGCGTCCAATACTGCTGGCCGGTCAACCTCCTTCAAACGCTCGATTAACCATGCTGCGGCGTCGGTGCCTACGCCGGGACCCGCAACAAATGCCTTGCTCCGAGAATCCTTCGTTGAATCATCCACCCGCACCACTTCTGGCGAAACGGCCACATCGCTCGTCAATTCGCCATGGCTCTCGAGTCGAACCATTGATGCACCAGCGCTCATCGCCCCAAGACAAACCAGTTGCGCCGCGCCCGCCATAGTTGGCGAGCCCGCCAAGACGTGAAGTGCATGCTTCCACTTATGATCCGATTCGTCGACGACCACGAACGACTGGAGGTCGCGATCCTCCAACACACCATCGGAAAACTCGCCCACCACACCTAAGTCCACGTAACGAAGTTCACCCACGTACGACGTGCTTGCACCATTGAGGTGACAGAACTTCAAAGCTCCTATCGCGAGCGTGACGTCGGCACGCAGTGGAGCTCCACACAATTCACCAGTGTCAGCATTCACGCCTGACGGGACATCGACCGCAAGAACCTTGACACCTGTCGCCACGTTTGGTGCTACGTAAGGTCGGGAACAGCCCACACCAAACGCAGCGTCGATGACAAGGTCGTAGCCGCGCAATTCAAGAGGTTGACCAGCGACATTGATGATGTCAACGCGTGCCCCTCGAAATTTCAGCCACGCTGCCGCCACCCGTCCATCGGCGCCATTTGACCCCGGACCTGCGACGACTGCAACGCGACGGGCGTAGCACGAACCCATCATCTCTCGCGCCACCTGCGCGACAGCGGTCCCGGCCTCTCGTATCAACGCATCAGGACCGTTGACAACGAAGGGTGCTTCGCTCCTGCGCATCGCCTCCACGCTCAGGATTGGAATCATCACACTCCCAGGAAGACGAAGCACCGCGGTCCTAGGCCAGACTATGTCTGGGCTAGGACCGCGGTGCAATCGCCTTAACTCAGTACGGCCGACACGGTCACGTTTCGGTTGCGAGCGCGACCAGCAAGTGTGTCGTTCGATGCGGCTGGCGCCGTTGAACCCTTGGACAAGACGACCATTCGGATCGTTGTCCTATCACCAATAGCGGCGAGGGCTTGCTTTAAGTAGCTTTCCGAACTCCTCGCGCGGTTAAGTCCGAGGTTGTAGTTGTATGCCAAACCTCCGGCGATGTCGGTGTAGCCAATGAAGGTAATCGACGTAGCGCCCACGTTCTTGATCTCCTGTGCGAAGTTTCGGATCTGAGACGTCATCGTCGGCGTTAGCACCGGAGATCCGACCGCGAAGGGGAAGAGTGTCAAGAACGCGGAGTTCGCAGCGTCAACGACGACACCCACGGACACCGAGGCACGCTTTCCCGACTTGACGTAACCCTGCGACAACACCGTGTGATAACCGGCGGGGATCGTCTTTGGAATCGGGAGGCTGGCCGAGTACGTTCCATTGGACTTGACCGGCACGGCACCCAAGAAGACGTTCGCCGAGAACACGTAGACGTCGACCAACGATCCCGGATAGAAGCCCTTGCCACTCACGTTAGCGATACCACCTTGGACAAGAACAATCGTGAATCCAGTTGGAGTGCTCACCGTTGATTGCGCCGCAATCGTCATCGACAGACCTCCGCCGGTGACCACAATGTCCGTGTTCGAGACAGCCACGTTCGCGGCGGACGTTGATCCGTCGAGCTGCGTCGCCGTGGCGAGACCGGGCTTAAGTTCCTTCGTAATCGTCGTGCCATTCGTACCAATGCCCGATGGTCCCGTGATAATGGGATCGGGTGTCGGTGTCTCAGCCGGCGACGTGGCGGGACTTGATGTTGCTGCGGGTGATGTTGACGTCGCGACGACTGTAAACACGTACGGCGTACCGTTGGTCAAACCATTCACGAGACACGATGTACCCGTTGTAGTGCACGTCTCGCCACCGGGACCAGCGGTCACCGTGTATGACACACCCTTGAATTGTGACGCGTCTGACGGTGGTGAGAAGGTCACCAGAGCCTGGCTGTCACCTGGGAGGACCGAAAGATTCGTCGGAGCGCCCAACGTTCCAGAACCCGTTGTCGTAACCGTAAGAGGAAGCGTTGCAGTGGATGTTCCCGTTGAGTTGGTGACCGTCACCGTCACTGGGAACGTTCCCGCCACGGTTGGTGTTCCCGAAATCACGCCGGCACTCGAGCACGTCAAACCGGAGGGTAGGCCAGAACACGTCCAAGCGTCAGTGCCAGTTCCACCCTGACTAGTCAACGTATCGGTGTACGGAGTACCCACTACGCCGTTGGGAAGCGAGTTCGTCGCGACCACAACGCCGTTGCCTACAACAAGACCGTACGTCTTTGAATTCATCGCGTCGTCCGTGTCAATGACCGTCACTGTGACGGGGTACGTGCCAGCCGGTGCCGTGACAGTTCCGTTAATAACACCTGCGGCATTGATGCTGAGACCCGCCGGAAGACCAGTCGCTTCCCAATAAATAGTGCCCACGCCACCAGTTTCGGCAATTGGCGCATCGTAAGTTGCACCTGTCACGGTTGCCGGAATTGTCGGCGTCGTGATGACTGGCGTACTTACCGTGCCACCGCCACCGCCGCCGCCACCGCCGCCACCGCCGCCCGAACTGGCTGCGCTGATAGTCAGTGTGCCCGCAACATACGTAACTGGTGTCGAGTAGTTCGACGACGCGCCCGTCGAGAAATTAAGGGTCGCGGCGCTAGGCGTGATCGAATAGGTACCAACTGCGGTTGGCGCTATCGTCGAGGACGCGTACGTCGTCGACCCAGTGCCCGCGTAGGTGTAGGTCGCCGAGGTCACCGTCGCCGCGTCACTTTCTTGAAGGCCCGTAACGCTCGAAGTAGGTGTGAACGAGCCACCCGAAGTGATGGTCACGTTCGCCGCAGTAACACTGAGCGCCGCCGCGACGGCCACATTGAAGGACTGAACCGCCTGGGTCGCAGCTGCGTACGAGCTGTTTCCCGCGTCATTCGCGTCAATGGTACAAGTACCCTGGCTCAGCGTCTTCACGGCTCCAGTCGACGAATTGACTGAACAGGCTGTTGACACCGTGGAGTACACGACAGTTCCAACGTTGGGGCTTGGTGTCGCGTGCACTGTCACGTTTTGTCCGTACGTAACGCCACTCGGCGCCGTCCCGAAGGCAAGGGTCAACGTCGCGAAGCCCACGACGATTGAACCGACGCTGAAGCTCGACTGCGAATTGTCAATGGCCGTATAGGTGACGGCTTCCGCGGTGGTGTCGGTGACATTGAAGGTTGCGACGCCGTTCGCGCCAGTGGTACCGGTCACGGTGTTAATCACGGAACTGCCCGAGCCTTGATTCAGACTTACGGATTGACCAGAGACCGGGATGCCGTTGGCGTCCTCCAGTGTGACTGTGATCGTCGAGTAGGAAGATCCATCCGCAGGTTCGCTCGCCGAGCTTTCGGTAATCGTCGACTTGCCCGGCGATGTTGATGACGTCACCAGACCAACGTTGTAGGTGACCCCGATCGAACCAACCTGGAAGTTCGATTGTGAGGCGTCGATCGCCGTGTAGGTGACCGTCTGCGCGGTCGCGTCAGCGACGTAGAACACCGCGACACCATTCGCACCAGTCGTAAGCGTCAGACCAGCACCACTGAGTGGCCCGGTGCTGGTGTAGACGGTGGATGAA
>CAJCJA010000045.1 GCA_903970515.1 Candidatus Saccharibacteria bacterium CG_4_10_14_0_2_um_filter_52_9 | reverse complement strand
CGGTGTTCCTGCGAGCCACGCTGCCGGTATGGCAGCCACCCGCTGACCTCGATTTGGTGTTATGCGACCCGCCGTACGGACCGCTCGACGTGGCGAGTTTGCTCAAGGGCCTCGCGGCCTCTCGCGTGATCATCGAGAACGATCGACACGTTCCGGCGCCCGAGGGTTGGGGCGTGACCAAATTGAAGCGTTACGGCACTACGCTCGTAACGATGTTGGAACCGCACGAAGGGGATGACGAGTGACGGTTGGTCTGATTCCCGGTTCCTTTGACCCTTTCCACAATGGTCACCTGGAAGTCGTGGAACGCGCCTCGCACATCTTTGACGAGATCGTGGTCGCGGCGATCCGCAACCCCCAGAAGTCCGAGGCGCTCTTTGACCTCGACGAGCGACGCGAGATGATCGCGGAAAGTCTCGAGCACTTAAAAAACGTGCGTATCGTGTCGATTTCGACGTTGCTCGTGAACGTGGCGCGCGACGTCGACGCGACCGCCATCGTCAAGGGTCTGCGCGCGGTCTCGGACTTCGAGAGCGAATTGCAGATGGCCCAGATGAACCGATCCCTCTCGGGCGTCGAGACCCTGTTCATCCCGTCGAGCTCGAATCATTCCTTCATCGCATCGCGCCTCTTGCGAGAGGTGGCTCGCTACGGTGGGGACGTGACCCCGTTCGTGCCGGCGCCGGTGGCGCTGCGCCTCGCCAAACTATTTCCCCGGGACGCCTCGTGACCTCCTTTGACGGCTACGACGAGCCCGAGGACTTCGTTGAGACCGCGCGCCACGTGCGCCACGACATCGAGGCGGACTTGCGCGAGTTGATCGAACTCATCGACAACGCCAAGCAGATGCCCCTCTCGAATTCGGCGTTGGTCCCGCGCGAGGACGTACTGGGCCTGTTGGAGCAAGCGTTGCGCAACGTGCCCGAAGAGGTGCGCGAGGCGCGCTGGGCCCTTCGCGACCGCGAGGACCTGATGGCGGCCGAACTGCAAAAGGCGCAGCAACTCATGGACCAGGTGCGCGCCGAAGCAGCGCGCATGGTCGACAAGACCGAGATCGTTCGCCAGTCACGTCTCAAGGCCGAACAGATCATCGCCGACGCCCAGGCCCAGGCCCGCCTGATGATCAATCAGTCCGAGGACTTCATCGACGGCAAACTCGGTAATTTTGAGATCGTGCTGGAGCGTCTGCTCAAGACGGCGCGATCGGGTCGCGAGCGCCTGAGTGCCCAGGGACTCCCCACCTCGATGATCGAACCTCTTCCGGTCGCGCTCGATGATCCGAGTTACGAGACCTCATACCAGAACCCACCCGCCACCGACGAGTCGTCCTTTTTCGATCAGGACGCCTTCTAGCTCGTGCCTTCTCCCTACCTCGTCCCAGTAGCGCAGCTACTGCGCGACGTGCCTTCCACCTACGTGGTGTCCTTCGAAGCACCTTTTGACGAACCCCACGAGTTCGCGCCGCGAGGGCCCGCCGAGACCGACGTGTTCGCCGAAGCCACGGTGAAGATCCGACTCACCCTGCAGAGCTTCAGCGGCGGCATTCGCGCCAAGGGCAAGGTCGAAGCGCCGTGGCACGGGGTATGTCGACGCTGTTCGAATCCGGTGCTTGGTCTCAGCGTCGTCTCGGTCGACGAGCGATTCGTCGACGAGCGCGCCCCGGGTGACGACGACGCGTATCTGATCGAACACGACTTCGTGGACCTGGCGCCCCTGGCGCACGACGCCATTTTCTTAGATTTGCCGCTCGCACCGTTGTGTCGCGAGGACTGTCGAGGGCTGTGTCCGCATTGCGGCATCGACCGCAACGAGGCGAGCTGTGACTGCCAGGTGCCCATTGACCCGCGCTGGGCTACACTTGATGAACTCAGATTCACGGACTTCTCGTCCGACGAATCCAACGAAATGTGACGGGTTCGCCCGTTCCGGCGAAAGTGAAGATCGATGGCAGTCCCCAAGCGCAAAACCAGTAAGGCGAAGACCCGCAGTCGCCGCGCGTCGAATTGGCGTTTGGGTCGACCGGCCCGCAGCGTCTGCCCCCAGTGCGCGACGTCCAAGTTGCCCCACGTCGTGTGTCCGAACTGTGGATGGTACAAGAACCGCGTAGCGGTCGAGGTCAACTGAGTTGACGCTGCCCATCGCCCTTGACGCGATGGGAGGTGACTTCGCACCCAGTGAGATCATCGCGGGCGCCAAGCGCGCGGTGGACGAACTAGGACTCGCGGTCACCCTCGTTGGCGTTCCGTCCTTGATGGGCGACCCCCTGGGTCTGCCCGTCTTCAGTTGCAGTGAAGTGATCGCCATGGATGACGATCCCGCGGCGAGCGTGCGCAAGAAAAAGGACTCGTCGCTCGTGCGCAGTGCCGAATTAGTTCGAGACGCGAACGCGTCGGCGATGGTCTCGGCGGGAAATACCGGCGCCACGATGGCGTCGGCGTTACTTCGGATGGGTCGTCTGCCCGGCGTGCTTCGCCCCTGCATCGCAACACCGATCCCCAACCCGGGCAAGAATCCGACGGTCTTCGTCGACGCGGGCGCGAATGCAGAGTGCAGCGCCGAGATGTTGGTGCAATTCGCGTTGATGGGCGCCGCATTCGCGTCAGCGCGCTTTCACGTCGATGCACCCTCGGTCGGTTTGTTGTCGATCGGTGAGGAGTCGACGAAGGGAACGCCCCTCGTGAAAGAGACCAACCACCTCCTCGCCGAACACCCGGAGGTCAATTTCTATGGCAACGTGGAGGGACGGGACTTGTTGCCGTCGCCGGTGGACGTGGTCGTCACCGACGGTTTCACGGGCAACGTTGCGCTCAAGACGCTCGAGGGCGCGCTCAAGTTCATCTTCGCCTCGGTGCTCGGGGTCATCAACACCAATGACGAGACGAAAGCGGCGGGCGACACGCTCTTTCCCTTCCTCTTGCCGCTCGCAAATGAACTCACGCCTGAGAATCACGGTGGGGCGATGTTGCTGGGTCTTAACGGCATTTGCATCATCTCGCACGGTTCGTCGAACTCGACGGCGATCATGAACGCGTTGCGCGTGGGCGCCGAGATGGACGAGGCGGGGGTGGTCGACAAGCTCCGCCTCGCCATACGTCCTGATCAAGTCTAAGAACAAGCGCGCGGTGCCGCTCATGTCGGTATTCTTGTTCAGCAACACAAAGGAGTGGTCATGACCACAAGCGCTGGCAATGCATCGTCGCTCGACCGAGAAAAAGTCTTGATTCTCGTCAAAGAGCAACTCGCGGAAATCCTTGAAACGACGCCCGACGACATCACCGAAGACGTGTCATTCACTGACTTGGGCGCTGATTCGTTGGCTCTGATCGAACTGGTCGAAGCGCTCGAAGAGAATTTGGCCACGTACGCCGCCGGCTTTCACATCGATGACGAGGACCTCGAAGGTCTCCAATCGGTGCGCGACGCGGTGGACTACGTGGTCGTGAAGTTGCAAGTGGCGTAGCGAGGTTCGTGAGCCTTTTGCTCTCTTCGCTCGCCACGCTCGCTGAACGATTGGGTCTTGATCCACAAAGTGAGGTACTCGCGTTGGCTCTGACCCACTCGAGTTACGCCGCCGAGCACGGGGTCTCATCCAACGAGCGACTCGAGTTCCTCGGTGACGCCGTCGTCGGTCTCGCCGTGGCCGATTTGATCGTGCGCGATTTTCCGCAACAAAACGAAGGGGCGAGTTCGATCATGCGTTCGCGAGTCGTGAACGAGTCCTCGCTCGCGAACGCGGCGGGCCGACTCGAACTCGGTGGTCATTTGCGCATCGGTCGCGGCGTCGTCAAGGAGCGCGGACGCGAGCGCCCGTCCATCCTCGCCGACGCCTTCGAGGCGGTCGTCGCCGCGATCTATCTGGAACGCGGTTACGACGTGGCGCGCGACTTCGTCCAGCGCACCCTCGCGCCCGAAGTCGCCGCGGCGTCGTCCTCGACGAGTTCCTTGGACCCCAAGACTCGCCTGTTGCAGTGGGCCGAACAGCGAGGACTGGGTGCGCCGCATTACGAATTGCGCGCCCAGGGGCCCTCGCACGACACGCACTTCGAAGCGACCGTGAGCGTGGGTGATCTTCGTGCGACCGGGACGGGACCTTCCAAGAAGCGCGCCGAGACGAGCGCCGCGGAGCGCGCCTGGCAGGAGCGTCACGATGCCTGAACTTCCCGAAGTCGAGACGGTTCGCCTGACGCTCGCGCGCGAACTCATTGGCAAGAAGATCAAGAGCGTCGTCGTGACGAACGGTCGTGCGGTGCGACGCCACAAGTCGGCCAAGGACTTTCGTACGTTGCTCGAAGGCCACAGCATCAAGAGCGTCCAGCGTCTCGGCAAGAATCTGATCGTTGGCCTCGAGAGCGGTAATCACCTGGTAATTCACTTGGGCATGAGTGGTCAGTTGCTCCTGGCGAAAAGTGACAAGGATCCCAAGCCCAAGCACACCCACGTCGTGTTCAGTTTCGCCCAAGGCGATGAACTGCGCTACGTCGACCCGAGGACATTCGGGGAGCTCTACGTGTCGGTCCCACCACCTGAGGGTGCTGAGGTGGAGATCTCCAAGTTCGCTCGACTCTCGATTGGAGGCGAAGGACTGCTGCTGCGTCGTCAGATTCCCGAGCTCGCGCACCTGGGTGTCGACCCCTTTGAGGACCAAATAGGTTGGGACCGCTTCGCCGCAATATTGCGCAGCCGCTCGACGCCACTCAAGGTGGTCCTCACCGATCAGGACATCATCGCCGGACTGGGCAACATCTACGCCGACGAGTCGCTCTACGCGGCGGGGCTTCGCTACGACCGAGCGTCCGAATCACTCTCGACCATCGAGATTCGCCGACTGCACCGCGCCATTGCCGAGTTGCTCGCCGAATCGATCAAGTACGGAGGATCGACGCTCGACGACGAGCAGTTCGTCAATCCCGACGGCAAGCCGGGCACGTATCAGGACTACCACCAGGTCTATAACCGAGAGGGTCTCGCGTGCTATCAGTGCCGCACGCTCATCCAGCGCGTCACCTTTCGACAGCGTTCCACGTTCTTCTGCGTGAAGTGCCAGAGCTAGGACCTTGGCCAACCGCAGAAGGTTGGTAGCGTCTACGCGTGTTTCTTAAGCGATTGACCATGAAGGGCTTCAAGTCCTTCGCCGACACCACGGTGCTCGAGTTCGAGCCCGGCGTCACGGCGGTGGTCGGGCCCAACGGGTCAGGAAAGTCCAACGTGGTCGACGCGGTGACGTGGGTGCTGGGCGCCCAGAGCACGCGAGCGTTGCGCAGCGCCAAGATGGATGACGTCATTTTCGCGGGTACTCCGAATCGCACCGCGCTTGGTCGCGCGGAGGTGGCGCTCACGATCGATAACACCTCGGGGCGTCTCGCGATCGATGGCGCCGAAGTCACCATTTCGCGCACGCTCTTTCGAAACGGCGACTCGGAATATGCCATTAATGGCACAACCTGTCGACTACTCGACGTCCAAGAACTCTTGAGCGACACGGGCGTGGGGCGCCAACAGCACATGATCATTGGTCAGGGTCAACTGGACTCGATCCTCAATTCCAGTTCCGAGAATCGCCGTGCCGTTATTGAAGAAGCGGCCGGTGTCTTGAAGCACCGCCGTCGAAAGGAGCGCGCCGAACGGCGTCTCCTCGCGACCCAGGAGAACCTCGAACGACTCGGCGACCTCGTGCGCGAGGTACGCCGCCAGATGCGCCCCCTCGAGCGACAAGCCGCGTCCGCGCGCAGTTTCAGTGACGTGGAAGCGGAACTTCGCCAGGCGCGCCAGGCCCTCTTCTTCGAGCGACTCAGCGCCTTCGAGGCTCGTCGTTTTGAGCTGGAGCAGTCGCTCTCGAGCGCCACCGTGAAGGAGCGAGAACTGCGCAGCGAACTCGTCACCCTCGACGCGCAAGCGAGCGCCGCCGCCGCGGAGATGGCGAGCCGACGCGAGGAAATGTTGGCATCCACCCTCGGCACGCTGCAGGGGCTCACGGAACGGGCTCGAGGCACCTTGTCCATCATCCAAGAGCGCGAGCGATCACTTCGCATGGCCCTCATCGCCTCAGCGGACGAGAACGTCATCGCGACGCTCGAGGCCGATGCCGCCAAACTCTCGAGTGAACTCGTGGCGCTCGAGCTCGAGGAGTCGCAACTGGGATTCGAACGCGAACGAGTGAACGAGGCACGGGCGAACTTCGTGCGCCACGAACAAGCCTTTGCCGCGACGTGGTCGTCGCAGTCGCGTGAAGGCGACGAGGCGGCGTTGCGCGCGGCGATGGAACGCGTTGAACTGCTCGAGCGCTCACTCGCCTCACTGCGAGAGAGCGAGCGTCGCGGCACGAATCGTCTCAACGACGTCCGCGCGCGCACGGGCGCGACAATCGCGCAGCGTGACGAAGCCGTGCGAGCGCGACAAGAGGCCCAGCACGTGCTCGACGCCGCCCTGCAGGAACGAATCGACGCCGAGCGTGACGCGAAACTCGCGGAGGATCAACGCAGCGAAGCCGACGAGGCGTTACGCGAAGCGACCGACGTGGCCGCGCGAACCCAAGCTCGAGCGGAAGCCCTTGCCCGTGCGCTCGAAGAGATGTCGGGTGCCGGGGGTCGCGCCATCATTGGCAACCTCGAGGGTGTGTTGGGTTCGTTCCTCGAACTCATCGACATCGACGCCGGTTGGGATCGTGCGGTGGAGTCCGCCGCGGGCGCGTCGGTGGGGGCGATGGTGGTCGACGGAAGAGCTTCCGCGCGCGCGGCGCTCGAAGCACTCCGTCGCGAGGGCGGGGCCGGTCTAATCCTTCCGGTGGGCGAAGGGACGATCACGCCGAGCACCGCACCCGAAGGGTGCACCGCGTTGCGCACGTTGGTGCGCGCGCGCCCGGGCGCACCCGCGCACGTCACGCGGGTGCTCGATGCTCTCTTCTCACGAGCCTTCGTGGCGAGCGACTGGGAGTCAGGGATTGACGTCGCCGTGAAGTATCCGGACCTCGTGATCGTCACGCGTGACGGTGATCGCTTCGCCGCGTCGGGATGGCGCGTCGCGTCGGGTCGCGCGCTCGTCACTCGTTCGACGGTTGAAGAGGCGCAGAAGGCGGCGAACCAGGCGCAATTCGACTTACACCCAATTCGCACGCGTCGCACCGACGCCGACCACGTCGCCGTGGTGGCGCGCGAGCGCCTCAATCGAGCGAACACGCAGCACGCACAAGCGGAGGCGAGTCTCGAACGTTCGTCGCGCGACATCGAGCGCCTGGGTGGACTACTCGAAGAACTTGCTTCGAGCACCGAGAGCTTGACGAGTGACGTCGGTGAGCTCGCGGGACAGATCGTCGAACTCGACGAGGAACTCGCGGCGCTGCGCGAATTGATGCCGAGTTTGGAGTTGCAAGTAGCGTCCGCGGACGAGACACAGCGACTCATTGACGACGCTCAACGAACTCTCGAAGCCGAGCGCGTGTCCGTCGGCGAACTCGCGACCGCGCTGTCGCGCCGTGAAGCGGAGTTTGGGGAACGGCGACGCCTCATCGAACAACGTCGATCAGAGATCGAATCGCGACTCGAGGGAAGAAGTTCCGAGCGACTCGAAGCGGCGAGTCGCCGCGAATCGTTGGAATTCGATCTTCGAGTGCTCGAGCGTCTCACCGGACTCGTGGCCCGAGCGGCGCAGGATATTCGAACCTCCCAAGAAGCAATGGATTCGACGTACCGCGAACAACTCGAGGCGTCGCGCGCATCGGCCGAGCGCCTCGAGGCCGTGCGCAAACTGCGAAATGAAGCGGAAGCTCGACTTGGTGAAGTGGCCGACGCCATGCATCGCGGCGACGTTGAACGCGCGGAGCTCGCGGTGATGGTGACGAACCTGCACGAGGTCATTCGACGCGACCTCGGCCTCGAACATCACGAAATGGGTCCGGTGCACGACCTCGAACTCCACGACGGCGTCACCCTTGAACAGCGAGTGGGCGAACTCGAAGCACGCATGACGTCGCTCGGCCCGATCAACCCGCTCGCCCTCGAAGAGTTGCTCGCCCTCGAGGAGCGTTACAAGGAACTCGACGAGCAGGTCAGTGACGTGCGCAACGCGCGTCGTGAGCTGCAAGAGGTGCTGCGCGCGTTGGACGAGGAGATCATGCAGGTCTTCTCAAGTGCCGTCGCGGATGTGAACGAACATTTTTCGACGCTCGTGTCAATGTTGTTCCCTGGTGGTCAAGGTCGTTTGTTGTTGACCGAACCTGACGACCCGCTCAACACCGGCGTGGAAATCGAAGTGCGACCAATGGGGCGTAACGTGCGACGCATCTCGCTCCTCTCGGGTGGCGAGCGATCGATGGCGGCACTCGCGTTCCTCTTTGCAGTGTTCCGTTCGCGGCCTTCGCCGTTCTACATGATGGACGAGGTCGAGGCCGCGCTCGACGACGTGAACCTGCAGCGGTTCTTGAGTTTGGTCGACGAGTTCCGTCACGAGGCGCAGTTGCTCATCGTGACCCACCAGAAGAGGACGATGGAGGCGGCCGACGCGCTCTACGGCGTCACGATGGTGCCGGGCGCGTCGTCCAAAGTCGTGAGCCAACGCGTCGAGCGTACGTTGGAAGCGGAGCGCGCGTGATCGTCCTCATCGTCGTTCTCATCCTCGTGGCCCTCGTGGCGGGTGACGTCTTGTTGATCCGACGCCTGCGCCGGCGTCGTCGAGAGTTCGCATCGCGCACGCGGAGCCTGGTGCCTGAGGTGCTCGTGACCAAGGTCGCCAGCCGACCCGATCTCAACGACATCGAGACCATGGAGCGTCGACTGAGCGCCTCAAGGTCGGTCTTCGAACGGGTGCGCGCTCTCTCGGGCGTAGGAACCTTGTCACGCGAGCAGTTAGACGTCGTCGAAGAAGTGTTGTTGCGCAGTGACATCGGTGTTTCCACGACGAACGAGATACTCGCGCTTCTCCAAGAGAACGGAGCACCGTCGGGCATCGCGAGCGCACTTCGCGTCGCGTTGCTCGCCTCGCTCAACACCGATCGAACGATTCGCACCGAGGCGAGTCCTGGTCGAGTTCCGGTGTGGCTTTTCGTGGGCGTCAATGGCGTGGGCAAGACGACCACGATTGGCAAATTGGCGCAGCGTCACGCCAACGAAGGACGACGTGTGATGCTCGCGGCGGGCGACACGTTTCGCGCTGCGGCGAGCGAACAACTTCAACAGTGGGCGACCAGGACTGGCAGCGACATCGTGCGCGCGGGCGAAGGCGCGGATCCCGGATCCGTCGTGCACGACGCGATCGGGCGCGCGCTCGCTCGAGGTGCAGATATCGTGCTCGCCGATACTGCCGGACGTCGGGCCAATAGCACCAACTTGCTCGATGAGCTCTCCAAGATCCGTCGCGTCGCGGACCGCGAGCCCGGCGAAGTGATCGAGACATTCATGGTCCTTGACGCGACAACGGGTCAAAATGCGTTGAGCCAGGCGAGGGAGTTTCTGGCGGCGGCGAACGTGACAGGTATCGTGCTTACCAAGCTTGACGGCACGGCGCGTGGTGGCATCGTCGTCGCCATCGAGCGAGAACTCGCGATCCCGGTCAAGTACGTGGGCGTCGGTGAAAGCGTTGACGATCTGCTCGTCTTTGATCCGCGCAATTTCGTTGATTCCCTGCTCGACGCCTAGCACTAGCCTTTCTGGAACATGTTTGATGCTCTCAGCGATCGATTAGAACGCATCTCGAGTTCGCTGCGTTCGCGCGGACGCCTGAGTGATGCCGACCTCGAGGCCGCGCTCGCCGACGTGCGCTCGGCATTGCTCGACGCCGACGTCGAGTTCGGCGTGGTGCGGGCCTTCCTCGACGCCGTGCGCGAGCGGCTGAGCGGTGAGGTCCTCAGCCAGAGCCTCTCTCCGGGGCAACAAGTCATCAAGGCGGTGCACGACCAACTCGTCGACATCCTTGGTTCGAGTGCGCTGAAGATCACCTACGCGTCGCGACCTCCCACGGTCGTGCTGCTCGCGGGCCTCCAAGGTGCGGGAAAGACCACGACGGCGGCGAAGCTCGCACTGTGGTTCAAACAGCAAGGTCGCCAGCCGTATCTGGTCGCCGCTGACCTCCAACGTCCCGCGGCGGTCGAGCAATTGCGGGTGTTGGCCCGCGAGATTGGCATCGACGTTTTCTCCCAATCGAGCGACCCCGTCGACGTCGCGAAGAAGGGACTTGACGAAGCGACGAGACTCGGACGCGACGTCGTCATCATCGACACCGCGGGTCGTCTCGCCATTGACGACGCGTTGATGCGCGAAGTACGTGCGATCAGCGACGTCACGTCACCGCACTACACGTTTCTCGTCATCGACGCCGTCACCGGCCAAGACGCCGTGCACACGGCGAAGGCCTTTCACGAAACGCTCGAGCTCTCGGGATTGATCGTGACCAAGCTCGATTACGACACGCGTGGTGGTGCGGTACTGTCCGCTCGAGGTGTCGTCGGACGTCCCGTCGTCTTCGCGTCCAATGGCGAGCGACTCGCGGACTTCGACCTCTTCTACCCCGATCGGATGGCCTCGCGCATCCTGGGAATGGGTGACGTCATGTCGCTCATCGAACAAGCCGAGCGTACGATGGACCCCGACGTGGTCGCCGAATCCGCCGGGCGGATGATGAGCGGGCAGTTCACGCTCGATGACTTCATGGCGCAACTGAATCAGGTGCGAAAGATGGGATCACTCGGCGGGATCATGCGCCTGATGCCCGGCGTCACCAAGGAGATGCGTAGTGCCGCGTCCAATGTCGATGAGGGACAGCTCAACAAGATCGAGGCGATTGTGAACTCGATGACCAAGCGCGAGCGTCGAGAACCCGTGATCATTGATGGCTCGCGACGAGCGCGTATCGCGAAGGGTTCGGGCACGAGCGTGAGCGCCGTCAACCAACTGCTCAAGCAATTCAGCGAGATGCGAAAGATGATGCGTCAGATGGGTGGCAATAATCCGACGCTGCCCGGTCCAATGGGCAAGATGGCGAACCTGGCTGCCCGTGCCCAAGCCCAACGAGGTGATCAGGTGCCCGCAGGATTCGAGTCACTCGCCGCGGGCATGAAAGCCGGTGCCGCCAAGCAGGGCGGTCCCAAAAACAAGAAGAAGAAGGGCGGAAGGGTTACGCCTCCCAAACAACGCTAAACTTTGACGCTCGGGTATATCGCCCAGTCCTGGTGGACCAGGACAAAAGGTTTGAAGGGATTTTCGTCGTGGCCGTAAAACTTCGTTTGGTGCGCATGGGTAAGAAGAAGCAACCGACCTATCGCGTCGTCGCCGCCGAGAGCCGTCGTGCTCGTTCTGGCGCGTTCCTCGAGATTGTGGGCACGTACCAGCCCCGAGGGATTTCGGACGCGCAGCCCGAAACCGTCTTTTCTATCGACAACGACAAAGTCGTGCACTGGCTCCAACACGGGGCCCAGCCGACCGAGCGAGTCGCCAAGTTGTTGAAAGCGAGTGGCGCCCTCGACGCGTTCGAAGCCACGAAGGTCGCGAAGTGAGCGACGTGCACGACGAGTACGTCGCGGGTGACATCAACACGATTGACAACGACAGCGGCGAGGACTTTTCGAACGCAGAGAGTGCGGTCACGGCGAGCGCGGTGCTCGAGTACATCGCGAAATCCCTCGCCGAGGACCCCAATGCCGTGTCCGTTGAGGTCAGTGAGCGACAAGGCAAGGTCGTCTTGTCCTTGAGCGTCGGGCCGGGGGACATGGGCCGCGTCATTGGCCGCCGGGGTCGCACCGCCCAAGCGATTCGTGCCCTGGTGGGCGCGGCGGGTGCACGTGACGGCGTCACCACCTCCGTCGACATCGTCGACTAATCGTGAGCGCCGACGAGCGCCCTACGCTCGAAGTTGGGCGCATCATCAAAGCACACGGTCTGAAGGGCCAGGTCCTCGTGGACCTCTGGACCGATCGCGTGGAACGTCTTGATCAGGGGAACCTGTTGGAGAGTGACCGAGGGACGCTGCGCGTTGTTTCCTCCATTGCGCACCAGAACCGATTCATCGTGAGTTTCGACCGGATCGTCTCGCGAGAGGACGCGGAGACCTGGCGCGGGGTGGTGCTGCGCGCGTCGCGACTTGAACTCGACGACGTCATCTGGATTGACCAACTCTTTGGCGCCGAAGTCTTCGACGCATCAGGGATGAGGCGAGGCGTCGTCGTTGACGTGGAGGAGAATCCCGCAAGCGACATCCTGGTCCTCGACACCGGCGCCCTCGTGCCACTCACGTTCGTCACCTCGGTGCTCGCGAACGAGCGCATCGACGTGGATGTCCCCGACGGGCTGTTCGAATGACGTATCGCATCGACGTGCTGAGTCTCTTCCCCGATGCGATTCACCAGTACGCGTCGACGTCGGTCTTGGGTCGAGCGAACGAGCGCGGTGTGTTCGAACTTCACGTGCATGATTTTCGTGACGCCACGACCGACGTGCATCGCAGCGTGGACGACGCACCTTTTGGCGGTGGGGCGGGAATGGTGTT
>CAJCJA010000044.1 GCA_903970515.1 Candidatus Saccharibacteria bacterium CG_4_10_14_0_2_um_filter_52_9 | reverse complement strand
ATGACACGCAAGGGGTCACAGGTTCAAGTCCTGTACGGCCCACCAAATTTTCCTTGATTTTTCAGGAATTCTCATTTGACTTCGATCTTCCTAACGTCGTCGTATCGAGTGGACCCCTGTTGAATTATTGCCGTCGAAGGGCTCGTCAGCACCGGTGGTCCGAACACTTCGAGTTGGACGAACCCAAGTCCGACAGGCCGTCACACTCACGGAATTCGACTGGCGAGAAAATTACGTTCGACCTCATTGGCGGCGAGGTCGAAAGCTCGCTTCCTTTCGCTCTTCGCCTCATCGCATCGACCGAGTTGGTCCAGGAGATACGCCTTGATCGCCGGTAAGTACTGGTAACGATCGAGTCGTCCATCGGATTCGAGCTCTTGGACCAGTTCGAGAGCAACTTGGGGGCCCGAAGTCTTGGCGAGGGCGACACACCGATTGAGTTGGACGACGGGACTCGGCCAAACGAGGAGCAACGCATCGTAGAGACGAAGAATTTCGGTCCAGTCGACTTCTTCGAAGCTTGAAGCGGTTGCATGATGTAACGCGATGGCGGCCTGCAAGGTGTAGCGACCGGCGGGACGAACATGATTGTTGGCCACGATAAGGCCATGCGCCTCTTGTATCATCGCTTGATCCCACAAGGACCGATCTTGTTCAGAAATTCGCTTCGCACTGCCATCGCCACCGAGCCGAGACGTTCGTCGCGCATCGTTGACGAGTAGGAGGGCAAGCAGACCGCCGACTTCGGGCTCTTGAGGTATGAGATCGTGTAGGAGTCGGGCGAGTCGAATCGCCTCGGCGACGATCGCGCCATCGACGAGCGTCTCGCCCGTCGGCGTGGTATGTCCCATCGTGAAGAGGAGATAGACAACGCCCAGAATGGCATCGAGTCGACCCGATACGTCGGGACCCTTAGGGACGTTGAAGGGGATGCGAGCGATCGTGATCTTCTTTTTGGCTCGGGTCAACCGGGCAGCCATCGTGGACTCGGACACGAGGAAGCACCGCGCAATGTCCATTGTCCTCATCCCACACACCAGCCGCAGCGTGAGCGCCATTTGCGCTTCGTTGGAGAGGGCAGGGTGACAACACATGTAGATGAGTCGCATGGTGTCATCAGCGACGACCTCATTGTCGCTTTTGCCAGTGGACTTTGTATCTGTGTCATCTTCGTCGCCGACGTGATCCGGTTCGACGAGTAACTGCAATTTTGCGCCGTACGTCGAGGCTCGTCGTAGCACGTCAATGGCTCGACGCCTCGCTACGGTAGTGAGCCACGCGCCGCGATTCTTCGGCACGCCGTCGCGAGCCCATGACGTAAGTGCATCTGCGAAGGCATCTTGGACTGCCTCTTCGGCGAGATCGAGGTCGCGCACGATGCGAATCGTTGCCGCCAGGACCCCCGCCCATTCGCTGCGGTACGCATCGGCAACGGCGAGTCGCGCTTCGTCTCGTGTCACTTCGAGGATGTCGGCCTCACCACGAAGCCTTCTACTGGACGTACCTCGACTCCGCCGCCCTGCTTGATGATTGGATTGCGTTGCGCCATCGCGAGCGCGGCGTCGAGATTGGGTGCTTCGATGACGTAGAAACCCAGGACGACTTCTTTCGCTTCAATGAATGGTCCATCGGTGATGCCGCTCGCTCGAATGGACGTCGCTGTCTCGTGGGATTCGAGCGCGAAGGCTGCGATCATCGTCCCTCCGTCTTGAAGTTCTTCCGAGTGACGGGTATGTTCTTCACGCTCGGGCCCGTTGACGTCCGGGTTGATATCGCTCTTGTCGGCGTACAGGAGGATTGCGTATTCCGTCATATCTCACACCTTTCATTAAGGTCATGACACTCTGTCATGTTCATACGTCGTACGAAACGTCGCAAATCGACATTTATTGATGTTCGATCGCGTCAATTCTGCGGTTTTTTCTTTGCCGATGAATGTGCGACAGCGCCCCAAGGTGACGTGTGCCAGTTGATGCTTCCTCGGCCGAAGAAACGATCTGGACCTCGTGCAACAACGTGTTCGTCTCGTCGAATTCGATGGGTTTTGCGAGGAGGTCGATTGGCCATTTTCGGATTTTGCACTCGACGTGTTTCATCGGTGTTCTGCTATATTGCCTCGCTCGGATTTCGTCCGTTGCCAATAGGCTCGTAAAGCCGGTGCGATTTGCATCTTCTAGGTCAACGCATCTAGGTCACTTTGAAACGTGAGCCACCCTGACGGAAGGCGACGTTGCAGAATGCCAACCACGATGCTTGTCGAATCTCGTGTCCTCATCGTCGACGACGACCAGGACATCGTGCTCCTCATGAAGCAAATTCTGGAGGACGCCGGTTACCTCCACATTCTGGGCCTGAGTGACCCACGCGACGTCATCGCCGCAATTCGCGATTGGATGCCCGATCTGATTTTGCTCGACGTACGAATGCCGTACATTGACGGCATCACGTTGTTGAAAACGATTCGCTCTCTCGAAGGTCCCTCCGAATTCGTTCCCGTGCTCGTGCTCACGGCGGGCACCGAGCGCGAATCATTAAAGGCGGCCCTGCATGCCGGGGCGAACGATTTTCTAACCAAACCGGTCGACATCGAAGAGTTTTTACTTCGGGTGCAGAACCTACTAGTGATTCGGATGTTGCACGAGGCTCTCAAGCAGAGCAACACGGCGCTCGCGGAGCGGCTCAGGCGACGAATGCGCTCGGAGAGGCTCCAAACTGAAGATCGCAAGGTCCGCCTCGCGATGAACAGAGAGGTCATCGCGGTGGGTCCCGCCATGCTGCTCCAGCCCATCATCGACTTGAACACCGGACTCGCCGTGGGATTCGAAGCCCTCGCTCGATTTCCGTCCGAACAGCCGGCGGAGGTCTGCTTCGCCGAGGCGTGGTCCCTCGGAGTGGGCGCGGAGCTGGAATTACGTGCCGTCGATGCGGCGTTGGAGTTACTGGGCCTCCTGGGGCGTGACGAATTTCTTGCCATCAACGTCTCGCCGGCGGTCATCGTGGAACAGAAGTTCTTGGACACCATTTTGAATGTTGGGAGCAACCGTATCGTCATCGAGGTCACGGAACACCAGCCAGTCGAAAGTTATGAAGACCTTGCCCTCGCTTGTAAGCAGCTTCAAGATCAAGGGATACGGATTGCGATTGATGATGCGGGCGCCGGGTACGCGAGTCTTCATCACATTTTGAGTTTGTCACCCGACATCATCAAGTTCGATATCTCCCTCACTCGCGATATCGACGTTGACCCCGTAAAGAGAACCCTCGTCGTGTCGCTGCTTCAGTTTGCGAAGGACACCCGCGCAATGGTCATCGCCGAAGGCATCGAAACCGAAGCAGAGCTGGCCACGCTCAAGACCCTCGGCGTGCCACTTGGTCAGGGGTTTCATATCGCGCGACCCCAAGACGGACTGAAGGTCCTCAAACCGATTTACAAAGTCGGATGACGTCGCCGGGCAAGATCTTGAATGAATCCCCGGAGGGCGGCGATGTTCGTACCAACGAAATTTTTTTGACCGTGCCCTTTGCAGTGGTTGCCATCGTCGCCGAGTTGAGTTTGGCCCTATCACCTCGCACGGACTCGTTGTCCGCCGCGATCGTCAGTTTGGTGTTGCTAGCAGCGGCGGTGACGACGTACTTCACCTTCATGAAGCGTGGGAGACCTTGGAATCGTCTACTCGTGCCACTTTTCTATTCGGGATCGGTGTTGGCGCTTGTCATCGCTTCGGGAAGTTCTTCATCAGGAGTCGGGTTGGTGATGTTGCTGTCCGTCGTGTGGACGGCGCTCTATCTCGAAGTTTGGCAGTCCGTCATTGTCGTCTCGTTCGTAGGTGTCTGTGAGTTCGTCACGTCAATTGTGCCTGACGATCTGACGAATCCAATTCGAATGCGCAGAGTCGTGATGTACTTACTCGTTTCGAGTCTCATCGTCTTCTCGGTGCAGCAGGTTCGCCGACGTGTGGCTCGAGTGAGTGAAGAGAGAGAACTGCTCAACGACGGCATGCAATTGACGATTGGTGCCTTAGAGGAGAGCTTGCGAAGTGCGTCGGTGCTCAGTCATTTGGTGGACATGCTCAATAGTTGCGATAGTCGAGAAGAAGCATACGAAGTCATTGAACACGCGGCGGAACGTATGTTCGTCACCGGAGGCACGGTAAGCGCTTTTGACGCATCGAATAACCAACTCGAGACAAAGTGTGCGTGGGGTGAATTGTCCGGCGAACACGAAGCATTTTCAACGAATGACTGCTGGGCACTGCGTCGCGGTCACGAGTACGAATCGAACAAAGGTGAAATTACCTGCAAACATCTTCGCGGGAGCGGCGTCGCGCACACGTTCTGCCGGCCCCTCTTGGCGCAAGGCGAGGTTATGGGTGTGTTGACCATTGCGATGTCAGATCTCAGTGTTGAACCCCCGCTCGCCCAAATTGTCGGAATCATCGATCCGTTTCCCCAGATCGCCATGTCGTTCGGTGAGCAAATTTCAATCTGGATGGCTAACTTCAACCTTCGAGAGATCCTCCGTCACCAGTCGATACGAGATCCGTTGACGAATCTGTTCAATCGTCGCCATTTGGAAGAGGCGCTGGTTCGCGAGATCAGCAAGGCCACTCGGACGTTTGAGCAGATCAGCGCCATCCAGATTGATATCGACAGCTTCAAGAGTTTCAACGACGGCTACGGCCACGCGGTGGGTGACGAAGTGCTCGTTGCAATTGCTGAGGTGATACTGGCGCTCTTTCGCGGTTCCGACGTTCCTTGTCGAAGCGGTGGCGAGGAGTTCACCGTGTTGCTTCCTAATTGCTCGTGGGGGAGTGCCCACGAACGTTGCGTAGAGCTTCAGCGCCGCGTCGCCGACATCCGAATCACGACGTCGCAGAGTCGTGCGCTGCTTACCCCACCCACGCTCTCCATAGGTATCGCCACGTCGCCAGAACACGGACTAACGAGTCAGGCACTCCTGCGATCAGCGGATCTCGCGCTCTACGCCTCGAAATCAGATGGCCGCAACAGGATCTCGCGGGCATTGCCGGAAACGGAGTCGCCGCAATCAGATGCCACATCCCTCAAGGTAAGTAGGTAGTCGCACTAGACAAGACGGTCAAGATTTAGAAAGTTCGACATTTTTGCAGTTCGTAGCGGTGACGGAGACTCGCGCAATGTTCAATCAAGTGGATCTTTTCCTGGTCAATGTATGCCGGATGCATAACTAATTGATCTCTGAGGATTCGAATTGGAAAGATTTCACTGAATGGCGCCACTTTTGCCTGACCCCACGGGCCCTAATCAAAAGCATCGCTGCAACCACGTTTCCATCAAGAGAATGTTGAGTTTCCGGCGTGTTTCATTGCTAATACCGCCTTGTAGTAACGGAGTGGGCCCTGCTAGAGTTCGGCGAAAGTCAAATTGACTTACAAGTTGCCTTGGAATCTTCTTCGCGTCACTTTGGTGACGAGAAGGTGATCTT
>CAJCJA010000043.1 GCA_903970515.1 Candidatus Saccharibacteria bacterium CG_4_10_14_0_2_um_filter_52_9 | reverse complement strand
GTCTCGGCGCTGGCGTCGGACACCGTAAAGGTTGCCACACCACTGGCGTTCGTTACCGCAGACGCGGGCAAGATCACGGAGGACCCGGACCCTGCCGCCAGCGTCACCGTTTGGTTAGCAACTGGATACGGCGCCGTGTTGTCCAATATCGTCACCGTAATAGTGGCGGTGCTGGTGCCGTTGTCAATGACCGGGCTTCCAGTTTCAGCAACGGTGGAGTTCGAAGCCGACGGGGGGCCAGTAATAGTCAACGAGTACGCCTGAGTATTTACTTCGCCCGCCGAGTCAGTGACCTTGATCGAGAAAGTGCACACACCACCGGAAGTAGGCGTTCCGGACAAAACACCAGTGGATGCGTTGAAACTCAGACCGTATTCAGAGACACACGCAGGTCCGGTGGTGACGGGGTTCGTCCCGGCAACGAGCGACAACGTGTAGGGCGCCTGACCCGCTGATGGGGTGAACGTTTGACTGTACGCCTGTCCGGTACTTCCACCCGTCAATGAATATGACGTCGAATAGTTACCAGTCGAAGGGTCGGTCGGACCATTCTGCGGTGAGATCTGTGGGGTGTTCGTGATCTCAGAGATGTAGTTCACCTGACCAGTGATGAACACCTGGGAACCGTCGGAAGTCAAAAAGCGCTCTTGACTATTCGAACCGAGCGGAATCTCGGCAACGATCGCCCCGGTACTGGCGCTCACTTCGATGGCGTCATTCAGTCCAGTTCCGGAATTGTTGGCCGGCACCCACACGTCGGAGCCATCCGACACCACTCCGTTGGCGGTTGAACCGGCGGGCAAGGTGATGGTATTGACGAGAGTTTGGGTCGCGGCGCTGATTTCGTAAAGATTGGTACTGGTGGTGGACACCCACACGTGGGTGCCATCACTGGATATGCCGTACGCATTCGTGATCCCAGAAATGGTTTCCGCTGCGAGGTTGGAAATCGAAGGCTCCGCGGCGTTGAGGTAAATGACGGTACCCGCGGTTGTGGCAATCCAGACGTGAGTGCCGTCGCACGCAATTTGGTTGGCATCTTGACCAATACTCAGGATGCTCACAAGCAAACCAGTCGCCACGTCGATCTTGTAGACGTACGGTTGGGTCTGGTTCGTCACCCAGACGTCAGTGCCATCGTCGCATGCGTCGTAAGGGTTACCTCCCTGAGGAAGCGTGATGTCCTTTACGAATGTTGGCGTGTCATTGGACCCCGAGAGTGCGTACTCTGCGAGCGCGTTACTACCCCAGGAAACTACCCAAAGGTGCGACGAGTCCATTGCAATGCCGAGCGTGTCGTTCACACCCGTATTAATCGTGTCAACGAGCGTGCCCGTCGTGGTGCTGTAGCCGTAGACCGCGGTGCCCGTAAGCCCACTGACGAAGAAGACCTTGCCGTCGGTAGCGATGCCGTCGGCGTATTGCGCGACCGGGAAGGTAATGGTTCGCGCCAAACCTGGCTCCGTGATCGTTCCCGGGAACGAACTCACCGGAATCGCGGGGAACTGCGCCGTCAGCACGACGTTGTCAGTGGAGTTGTTCGTCGTACTGTCCGCACTTGTCTTCAACGTGAAAGCGCTGTAGGCATACGATTGCACCGTCGAAGCGTTCGTAAATCCAGACAACGCCAGAACTGCGGCAGTGCCACTCGCCAAGGCACAGCCAGTGAGCGTGACGGTAACGGTTTGGCCCGAAACGATGGCGGTAGGCAAACATGATGCGCCACCGGTGAAACCTGAAACATCCGTCACCGTCGTCGATGAAGGCACAGTGATACCTGTTGCAAACACCATCGTTACGGTTGAAGTACCGGTCAAAGCTCCCGACGCCGTGAATCCAACGTCATAACCTACAGGCACGCCTACTGCGGGCGTGGTTGGAATGAAGGTGACTTGCGTCGGTGCGCTCGGCGACGGCGCAACCGTCGTCACGCTGCCCGATGCCAGCGTTGCAGCCGTCGGGTCAGACGACGTCGAGAAGGAGAAGCTGGACAACGTGACTGCTGTCCCCGCGGCAGGGTTCGCGATGCCGGAAAGCGTGATTGACGCTGACGTGGATGCGGCTAAGGCACACGTACCGCCCAGGGTCACGGTGACAACCTGCGCGTTCACAGTGTCGGTGGGTGTACAGGTACCACTGAAACCGGTTACGGACGGGACAATAGAGTACGTCGGAGGAAGTGTGACCGTCGATGGGAACGTCACGGCGATGGTGGATCCACCATTGAGCGCGCCAGTCGCTGAGGTCTTGAAATTCACGGTCCATGCGACTCCCGAGCCGGCTTCGGTCGATGAATCACTGATGCTATTAACAGTTGACGCTGTTGAGGCGGTGATTGCGGCGATAGTTGTGGGGCTCGCTGCCGTACCGTCCTGCGACGTAAGCACCGAAAATCCAGATGCCGTTTGAGCGCCGGTCGTTGCAGAATTTTTGATGCCCGATAACGTTAATGTGCCCGCCGTCGAATTAGGAAGCGTGCAGGTACTTGTCAAGGTGACGATGAGGCTTTGACCGGAGCCGGCAGCAGTGTCACCGGTGCAGGTTCCTGTGAATCCGCTGAGCGTAGTCACCGTGGAGATGGCGGGAACGGTGGTGCCAGTGGGAAAGGTCACCGTGATCGTAGATCCAGCGCTCAAGACGCCGGTCGCCGATGGGGTGAAGCCAATCGTCCAGGGAGTCGTCGCTGAAGCAGTCGTGCTGGTTGGCGCAAAGGTGACTCCCGTCACCGCCGTCGCTGCGGTGAACGTAATGCCGGACGCAGGATTGACAGCGGTGGAGTCCGACGACGTAGCAACACTGAAGGTCGTGTTCGCGTCCGTTGGCGAACCGGTTGGGTTCGTAATGCCCGAGAGAGTGAATGTTCCCGCGGTACCTCCCGCAAGGGCACATGTACCGTTTAGTGTGATCGTCACCGTTTGACCAGACGTCACGGCACTGGCGCTCGAACATGTGCCCGTGAATCCAGAGACCGTCGTGACCGTTGTGAGAACAGGAATGCCAATGCCGGTGTCAAACACGACGGTGATGGTCGACGATGACGTCAACCCACCCGCCGCCGAAGGCGTCAGCCCAATCGTCCAGTTTCCCACCGAACCCGAATTCAACCGCGCGGGCGTGAACGTCACGCCGGTCCCTGCGGTCGCTGCAGTGATAGTGATGGAACTAGGACTAACAACCGAACCATCCGAAGACGTTGACACGCCAAAGCCCGACGAGTACGTTGCCGCGGTCGCGTTTGTAATGCTCGTGAGAGTAAGCGTGCCCGTCGCGGAGGCAGCGAGCGCGCACGTGTCACCGAGTGTCACCGTCACCGTTTGTCCGGATACCGCGGCGGAGGCGTCAGTGCAAATGCCAGTGAATGATCCCGACAGCGAAGGTACAACGCTTGAAGGAATGGTGAAGCCAGCGGGAAACGTGACCGTAATCGTCGACGTACTCGTCAAGGCTCCTGTTGCCGAAGTCGTGAAGCCAACCTGCCACGGCGTCGTTACGCTCGCCGTGTAACGCCCAGGCGTGAACGTGACACCAGTAACTGCGGTACCGGCCGTAATGGTCACACCCGAGGCGGGACTCGTTGCACCGGTGTCCGAGGACGTGAAGACACTGAATGACGTATTCGTGAGCGCACCAGCGGAGGGGTTCGTCAATCCATTAATGGTGAGAGTTCCGGACGTTGACGCGGCGAGCGCACACGTTGACTTCAGTGTCACCACGACAGTGTTCGTTGAGTCGGTATCAGTCGCACCGGTACAAGTACCCGTGAATCCCGTGCCGATAGTGACGGTCGATTGCGCCGGAATGACGACCCCAGATGGGAACGTCACGGTAATCGTCGATCCCGAACTCAATGCACCCGTAGCGGACGTCTTAAAGCCAACCGTCCAGTTCGTTGTCGTATTCGCGTTCGTCAGTGCGGGCGTAAACGATACGGCGGAAACGGAAGTACCCGCGATAACAATGTTTGAACCCGAGTCCGCCGTCGCGGTGACGTCCTGGGCGGTCGCGACGGTCAAACCTGACGCGAGGATTGTTTCAGCCGCCGGGTTGGTGAACCCCGTAAGTTGCAACTGCCCGGCAGTTCCAGCAGCTAAAGCACAAGTACCGCCGAGTGTCACTGTGACAGTTTGTCCTGCGGTCGTGGCGCCGGCACTCGTACACGTCCCCGTGAATCCCGAGCCAATGCTCACCCCAATGGTTCCCGTTGCAGGGACGTTGACGTTTGAAGGGAACACAACACTCACCGTTGACGATGAGGAGAGTGCTCCTGAAGAATATGGCACGGTCCCGCTCGAGGCAGCTGAGGGCGTGAAACCAACCTTCCATGACGTCGCACCACCGATTGCGGTGGACGTATCAGTGAAACTCACTCCGCTCACCGCGGTCGCAGCGGTGAAGGTAACCGATGTGGTGCCTGAGTTGACTGGTCGCGCCGTCGTGTCAAGCGAACTCGAAACGGTGAAGCCCGTAGAAAATGTTTGCGCCGAAGGATTCACGAAGTTTCCAGAAAGTGTGAAGTTGTCAGAAGCCGCTTGCGCAGTACATCCTGCCGGAATCGTGATCTTTACTGTCTGACCTGTCGTCGCACCCGAACCAGAACACTCAGTACCGGTGCCGGTCGTGTTTGTCGTGATTCCCAAGGTACTTACCCACGTCGTCGCCGATGGCACGGTGATGCCGGTCGGATACGTAACGATGTAGTAACCCCCGGCAGCAATTGTGCCGGAGGTCTCATACGTACCCCAGTACCAGGTGCCGATCGCTCCCGCTTGCGTAGGCGACATTGAAACGGCCGAACCGGGCATCTCTGAAGCTGAGGCGGCCGTTTCGAGACCGATGACCGATCCAACAGAAGCGAAAAGTGCGACGCTTAGGAACGTGGCGAGGAACTTGGATGCAGTGCGACGAATCATTATCGTGTGACTACTTTCGAACTAGACGATAGGACAATGACATTCGGCCTCGCTGCAACAAGGGACGAGTTATAACCATACAACATGACAAACCAGCTTTTCAAGATACGGAACTTCTCTTCCATTTTCACAACAGTGCGCCGCCCTACCCTTGACCTTGGTGTGGGGATGGAGACAACAGAACTTCAAGACAATACCAAGTCTGACTTTCATAGACTTGGCTCGTAATCGCGAAACCACGATCGCTGGGGGTCACAATGGCAACTGGCAAGTTCTCACACTACCAATTAGTAACTGCGGAGACAATCGAGCCTGACCTTATATCTATATTGATTCGCGGAAGAAAAACATTGCCGTTACCAACACCTCGCCCAAGAAGACGCACCGCTGATGAATAGTAGAACTCCTCAATGATAGCGAGCCAATCCGACCGAACCCTCCCAATGCCCCACAATTCTGTTGTATAGAAAAAAATCTATACATCGGAGTAATTTTTCGTGTCGACGATTTGAAGAGTGTTCAAATTTCAAGGAATTCGCACGAAGTCAACTCAAAGCCTCGGCAACGGTAGGAAATTCTTGGAGTCCAAGGGGCACTTCGGCGTCGCGTCCATCCTTCGCCAACAATGCATGAGCTCTAGTGGCTTGAGAAAATCACAATATTAAAGTGCCGTTACGATTCCTCGACGGTCAAAGGATTGGCGCATTTTGCTGCTCAACGAACCCGAAGCCGGGCACAGCCACCTTGAAATTCATAGAACTTAAGACGCCACGATTCGGATCATCGTTCAATGGGGATTGAAGCATCCTCTCGTCTTTCCTTTAGGGAAACGGGTGCACCGCTCCTTCAAGACGTATGAGTTCCTCGATTGCTAGCTCACGCCAGCCGCAAGTCCGCCTTAACACGAATCAATTTGGGGTGTCGATTTAGGAAATCGAGAAATTGGCACCGTCCGCCACGGAAAAAGGGACGCTGCCTACGATTCGACACGCTCCTTTCATTCCTTAATCCCCCACCTGAATGAGATTCGCACTTGCTGAATCCACCGTAACGATGATCACGTCAGCGAGATTGCCCGCAACTTCGTGCAAAACCGGTCCCCCACCAATGTTCTTCGCGAAAAGCGACTACACCTGCACAAGCGCCTCCGCGTTTCGCTCTTGATTCATAACGTTGAATTTGGCGGGCACCGAACTTTCGATTCGAGGCTTTGCGCAGACGGTAGTCACGTTGGGAAACATTCCCTTAGACATCTGTCCGACGTGACTCGCGGCTTCAATGGCGCAACGTGCCCTAGGAGAATCGTCAACTCCACGTAACCTTTCGAAATTGCTCGTGACCAACAACGAACGGGCACTCACCAGAGGTGATCGAAGAATACCTGATGCGTCGAGGCAGCGTGACGATTTCCGAATTCACTTTACACGCAGTGCACTCATGCGCCGCTTCATACCTTTGCTGAATTGCACTATGAGTTAGAACCGTCAACTGCCGACCCGAAACTAAGGTGAACGACATGAATGCGACAGACGTTCATGTCTGAGGCTCCGTCGCAGACGACAAGCGACATCCACTCGAAAGCAATTCGCGACTCACTGCGCGTAGAGCTCTCGTTGCTCAGTCCCGTCGCTGGAGCAATTACGGCCATCCCCGTTGCGCTCGTCTTTGCGGTCGGGTTAGCCGTGGGAACGACGAGCGGCGCGATCGCGATGGCCGTCGGAGGAAACTTGATTGCCATCGCGTCTCTCGTCGGAGCACCGCGCTTGTCACTTCGATTCGCCATCGTCGACGCGATGCTGTTAGGTATCTCGGTGTACGTCGGTACCATCACTGGATCACTCACGTGGCTGCACATCGCACTTCTCGTACCCTGGTGCTTCGCCGCGGGACTACTCGACATCTTTGGACAGACTTCGGCGACCGTCGGTTCGCAAGCCATTGTTGCGTACGTCGTACTTGGACGCTTCATTGGTTCATCGCTCTTCGCGCTGCACTTCAGTCTCTTCGTCGTCACTGGCGCGTGTGTTGAGATTCTCGCACTCGTTCTCTTGCGTTTTCCTCCCAGCCTTCGTTATCAACGCCATCGTCTCGCGATTGCTCTCGATGCGCTCTCTCTACTTGCACTCCAAGATCCTTCGAACGCAGCAACGGCGGCGCTCGCTGCGCTTGATAGTGCACAAGAGATTCTTAGTTCCTCCTCTCTCTTTGGTCGCGCCGATGCGGCTGAGCTTCGGGCGATTTTCGATCAAGCTCGCCGCGCTCGTCTTCAACTCACGACACTCGCAGGTTTGCGTGTTCGGCTTCGCGCCACTCGTTCACTCGACAGTGATCAACTAATTGCGTCAACGTTGCAACCTCTCTCGGACGCGCTCATCTCCATGGCGAACACTCTGGATCACCGCAAGGAGATGAACTGGCGAGAGCCCGTCGAGGAATTCGATACGAAACTGTTGAACATCGAGGACGACTTCGCGCAGCGAATCGAGAGCGACGTGACACTCGTTCAGTCCGTGATACATCTTCGCGATCTCGGTGGTCAGATTCGTGCAATGGGAAAGCTCGTCGAGTCTTCTCACACGACATCGCAACGCCGTGTGTGGCGACCTTTGAAACCTCAATTCATCGGATTCGAGTTTTCACATTTTCAAAGCAACGTACGCATCGTCAAGGAGAATTTGACGCCGACGTCGCCGTCATTCCGTCACGCAGTGCGACTCGCAATCGCGGTTCCCCTCGCTGCCGTGATCGGATCGGCACTCTCGCTTCCCCGTAACTTTTGGTTGACCTTCGCCGTCGCAGTGATATTGAAACCCGATTACAGCTCGCTACTTCATCGCGGACTCAGTCGAATCGTTGGCACGATCATTGGCGCATTCGTCGCTGCGCTCGTGGTCGGTGGGCTACATCCCGATCACGTCGTGACGACGGTGCTCGTGGCGCTCGCGGCGTGGATCGCGTATTCGACGTGGTCGGCAAGTTTCGCCGTGTCATTCGGATTCGTCACCGCGCTCGTGTTGATGGCGTTGAGTGTGACCTCGACCGACACGCTAAGTACCGCACTCGATCGACTGCTTGACTTTTCGCTCGGCGGCGTCATCGCGGTGCTCGCGTATCTCGTGTGGCCCACGCCACCACAGTCAGAACTGAAAAACACGTGGTCACGTCTCTACGCATCTCTCGCGGAGTACATCCTCACCGTGTTCGACGTGGTGACGTCATCGACAAGCACTGATGACGCGATCTTGGAGAAGTCGCGCGCCGTGCGCACGGCCTGGGCGAGCGCCGAGTCAGCAGTCGATCGCGCCGTAGAGGAACCGGCGACGTTTGGCTTCGACGCGCACGTTGCCCGAGGACAACTCGTCACGACGATGCGGATCCTTCGATCGCTGCACGCTTTGCGTGTCGACGCCGAGAATGGTGTCACGATTGAGCGAAGTAAGGAACTCAGTGAATTCGAAACGAATGCGCACGAGACGCTTCAATTTCTCGCAGGCGCCGCAATGGCACCATCAGTGCTCCCCGACTTGCGCACGCTCTACGTACACCTCGACAAAGTACTTCGCGCGCGAGGTGCGCCGTTGTCGGTAGCCACTCATCTCGATGAACTCGTGAACGCGCTCAACACCGCGACCCAGATGTCGCGCGACAACGAACCCGAGCGAGGGGCGACGTAGCGGGCTCAGTCGCGCAGAGCGGATCCAACAATCGTGCCGATCTGGTCCACTTCGAGAAGAAAACCGTCGTGACCAACGCTCGACGTTACGATGTCGAGTTCATGAGCACCAGGAATAAGTGCGACCAATTCCTCTTGCAGGCGAAGTGGATAGAGTCGGTCCGAGTTGATGCCAATCACGTACGTTTCACTTTCGATGAGCGATAGGGCATCAGTCACACCTCCTCTCGCGCGTCCTACATCGTGATGGTTCATTGCGTCGCTCAAGACCACGTAACTGTTGGCGTCGAAGCGTGTCGCGAGCTTTTCCCCCTGATGTTCGAGATAAGACTCGATGGCGTATCATCCACCGACCAACGGATCTTCGCCGCCTTGTGCGTTACGCGAGAAACGCGCGTCGAACTCATCAGCCGTTCGATACGTGAAGTGCCCAATGCCTCGCGCAATCGCCAAGCCCTCCCGTGGGCCGGCCCCGTGTTCGTAGTAATCACCTCCGAAGAAGTTTCGATCCGCCTTGATGGCACGTATCTGCAGGGAACTCTGGGCGATCTCGTCGGCGGTGGATGCGGCGCCGATCGCGAGCAGCACCAATGTCGCGACCCGACTGGGGTGGGCAATCGCCCACTCGAGAGCGCGCATGGCGCCCATTGATCCTCCGACGATGGCGTGCCACACGTCGATGCCCAGACGCGAGGCGAGAGCGACCTCAATCGCTACTTGGTCGCGAATCGTGATTTGGGGGAATCGAGACCCGAAGGGACGATCCGTTGCGTCGAGCGACGACGGACCCGTCGTCCCCTGCGCTCCGCCCAGCACGTTTGCGCACACGACGAAGAACCGCGTCGTGTCGATGGCGAGCCCGGGCCCGACAATTCCTTCCCACCAACCCTTTGTGTGGTGTCTCGGACCACTCGGCCCAGTGACGTGCGAGTCGCCGGTGAGTGCGTGTTCGACCAGCACCGCGTTCGAACGTTGGGCGTTGACGGCGCCCCACGTTTCGTAGGCCACGGTCACTACAGGAAGGAACCGGCAGGATTCGAAATTGAATCCGTTGTCCGCGTCGCCTTGGAGGGAGGCGACATGGCGACGACCGACCTCGTGGACCTCGCGCCAGTATCCCAAGTACTACTGCGTCAACCGTTGTGGGCGTGAAACCCTTGTTCGAGGTCGGCCACGATGTCGTCCAGCGTTTCAATGCCCACGGAGAGTCACACGAGGTCGGGACTGACGCCGGTCGAGAGTTGCTCTTGCTCACTCAGTTGAGAATGCGTGGTCGACGCCGGGTGAATGGCGAGACTCTTCGCGTCACCGACGTTGGCGAGATAGCTGAAGAGACCCAAGCCCTCTATGAAACGTCGCCCCGCGTCGACACCGCCCTTGATACCAAAGGCAATGATGGAACCACCACCCTTGGGCAGGTACTTCTGTTGCCGAGCATGCCAGGGACTCGACGCGAGACCAGGGTACCTCACCCACGCGACATCTGCGTGCGACTCAAGCCACTTCGCGACTGCCGTTGCATTCGCGACGTGGCGCTCGATGCGAAGACTCAAGGTTTCGAGTCCTTGAAGGAAGAGCAACGAATTGAGGGGGAGCGATCGCTGGGCCGATGTCGCGCAAGTACCGCAGATGAGTCTTGAGCCCAAAACGTGCGGCGAACAGCGATTCGGGCAATTGACCGAAGATGAGCCCGTGATAACTCGGATCGGGCTCAGTGAAACACGGAAATCGGCCACTTCCTTCGTAGTCAAACCTTCCGCCATAGGCAATCACCCCGCCAATCGAGGGGCCGTGGCCACCAACGAACTTGGTCGCCGAATGCACCACGATATCGGCGCCATGCTCCAAGGGACGAGATAGATAGGGCGTCGCGAGCGTATTGTCGACCACCAAAGGAATATGGTGCTCGTGGGCGACACGCGAGACCCCCTCGAAATCGAGTACGTCTCCCCTCGGGATCCCAAGCGTCTCACCGAAGAACGCCTTCGTACTAGGGCGATTCGCCGCTCTCCACTCGTCGAGGTCGTCCGGATTCTCCTCGAACGTGGTCTCAATCCCCAGCTTGGACAACGTGTAGTGAAAAAGGTTGTAGGTCCCTCCGTAGAGCGATGCCGACGACACGACATGCCCCGCATTTTCCGCGAGATTAAGAATGGCGAGAGTTTCCGCACTTGACCCGAGGCCACGGCCAATGCAGCCACCCCACCTTCCAGGGATGCAATGCGCTCCTCTAACGCATTCTGCGTGGGATTCATGATCTGGGTGTAAATGTTGCCCAACTCCAAAAGTCCAAAGAGTGCTGCCGCGTGCTCCGTATCTCGAATGACGTAACTAGTCGTTTGGTATATCGGTATTGCCCGCGCCCGTCGCCGTGTCGGCACTCATGCCGGCATGAATCTGTCGAGTCTCAAAGCCCCACTCGCCCATTTCATCCTCCATCGTTATGGGTCCGCTCGAATGCTGCCCGCGCAGTTCGTACGTTATACTAGTAATACGATGGTTTAAGTCAAGTATTGTCGGTAGCGATGAGATGGATTTGCGCCTATAAGTATTGTCACGCTCAAACGCATCGAAGTGGGCGAAGGCGTGAGATTTCTGGGAGTTTCGAGCCGGTACGCTCGAATTGAGCCTTCTTTACGTGCTCGCGTCATTCGTTTTTTCAAGTGCGCGAAGTGGCGGCGCCAGGGTTCTACACCGTCGCCGCAACATCATTGATTGGAGAGCCAATGGAACGCCATACATCTTTCAAGCGCGTCAGTCGCGTCCTTCACTGGATCGGCGATTTCACCTCGCGTTCGGGAACGACGCTCGCCGTCGTGATTGTGTTGATTATCTTTGCCATCATTCTTGGCGTCAACGGATTCCCAGAAACGTGGCAGACGAGGTTCTCCACCATCGTCAGCGGATTCACGTTGGTGATGCTGTTTGTGATCCAACACACCCAAGCGCGGCACCAAAAGGTCCTTCAATTGAAGCTGGATGAACTCATCCGTGCCTCTCCCGAAGCTGACGACCTCGTCGTGCACTTAGAAGACGCCCCGGACGAAGAACTCATCGAGCGAGAACGAGAGCAGGTCGCTCATCACGAATCCCTGCGCGATGACGCCGAACTCGAAATCATTGAGTTCAACCCCAGTAAGAAGCCCTAAGGGAGATCCGCCTCACTCGGTAAAAATCGGTGTGGTCGATGAAATGAGCCAAATTATCTCGGCCCTTGCAGCATCGTCGCCCGATGACAGTTCCGTTAAGGTAGGAAAATCAAACCTGAAGCCCGAGCGAATCACCGCGATCACGTGAACTGCCCACACTCGTGGCCCCAACGCTGGCTCCGCCCATCGAGCGATGGGGTTCAAGCCTGTGTTCACTAATAGAAGCGTCAGCGCCTCAAGAGCCACCCCCAACACATTTGCTCGAGAGCTCTTCGCGCCACTGCCGCGGCGCTACAACACGCTCAACCAGGTACTTTCCTTTGGTCAGGACCGGCGCTGGCGCGCCGCGATGGTCGAGCACGTCGTCGGCGCTGAACCGCGGCTCATACTTGACGTCGCCTGTGGTCCCTGCGCCGTAACCAAGCGACTCGCGAAGAGGACCGACGCGAAGATTGTCGGACTCGACGTAAGTGCCGACATGCTCGGCGCAGGTCAACAGAACGTGCAAAGGTCAGGTTTGCAGGAACGAGTGGCGCTGGTGCTCGCGCGCGGTGAGCAACTCCCCTTCGCGGACGAGACGTTCGACGCCTTGACCTTCACGTATCTGCTTCGCTACGTCGACGATCCAGCAGCCACGATCAAGGAGCTCGCGAGAGTACTCAAACCGGGCGCTCCCATGGCGAATCTCGAATTCGCGGTGCCCGACAAGCTCGTATGGCACGTCTCGTGGTGGTGCTACACCCGATGGGTGTTGCCCGTCGCCGGATTCCTCACCGGCGGCAAGGGTTGGTGGGACGTCGGGCGATTCCTTGGCCCCAGTATCTCCACGCACTACCGTCAGTATCCCGTCGATTGGACGTTGCGGGCGTGGGAGCACGCGGGCATCGAGCACGTCGAGCGGCGGACCATGAGCCTAGGTGGCGGCATCGTGATCTGGGGCTACAAATCCGGGCGTTCATGAGCGAGAGCAACCAATCCCACCCCGGCCCCGCGTTTTACGCCCAGCCGAAATATCTGTCGCAACCGCGCCTTCGCGAGTGGTGGACGTTGTTGCATCCGCCCTACACAATGTTCTTGCTCTCACTCGTCGTCATTGGCGCGTGCCTCGAAGGACCCATTCACACATTTCGACTCTGGATGACCGTGCTCGCCTTTTTTCTGGCGGTCGGTGTGGGCGCGCACGCCATGGACGAATTACAGGGCCGTCCATTGCGCACGACCATTCCCGCGTGGCAACTGGTGACGGCGTCCATCGTCAGTGTGACTGGCGCCATCGCACTCGGCATCGTCGGGACACTCAAGGTCAGCGAGTATCTGTGGTTCTTCATCGTGATTGGTGTCGTCGTGGCGCTCGGGTACAACTTGGAGCTCTTCGGCGCGCGATTACACACCGACCTCGTCTTCTTTCTTTCGTGGGGGTCCTTTCCCGTCTTGACCGCATATTTCGCCCAACACGCGAACTTAGATGTCGCCGCATTCCTCGCCGCGCTCTACGCCGCGTTCATCGCCGCGACGCAACGACAACTGTCGACCCCAGCACGACGACTACGTCGTCGCGTCCAGTACATCGAAGGCCACGAGGTGTTGGCTGACGGCACGCAGGTTGCTCTCAGCGTGGAGAACCAATTACTCCCGATTGAGACGGCACTACGAACGTTGTGCTGGACGTCGGTCGCCCTCGCGGGAGCATTGATGTCTGCGCGCTATCACTTCTTATGAGGCGTCAGCTGACGAGGCGCATAGATAGGCTGAGCCGATGGCCCCGCTGATCGGCACTCCCTTTAACGAGCACACGACCGCTGACGAGGTGCTCGACGGCGTGAGCCTCTCGGGTCGCAGCGCACTCATCACCGGTGGATCCTCGGGCATTGGTCTCGAGACTGCGCGTTCACTCGCCCGCGCGGGCGCCACGGTCACCATCGCGGTGCGCAACCCCGACGCGGGCGCTCGCGCCGCCAAAGAAATCAACGAGACGACCGGTAACGATGACGTGCGCGTCCAAGAGCTCGACCTCTTGAGCGTCTCGTCAATCAGCAGTTTTTCGAGACGCTGGAATTCACCACTGCACATGCTGGTGCTCAACGCCGGCGTCATGGCCGTACCGACACTGGAGCGAAGTCCCCGCGGACACGAATTGCAATTCGCCACCAACTACCTAGGACACTTCGCATTGGTGATGAACATGTATCCATGGCTCGAACGTGCGACGGGTGCTCGCGTCGTATCGGTGAGTTCGATGGCGCACTACTTCTCCCCCGTCGTCTTTGAGGACATCGATTTCGAAGATCGGCCCTACGACCCGTGGTCCGCGTACGGGCAATCCAAGACCGCCGACGTCCTGCTCGCTGTCGAGATCACTCGACGGTGGTCGAGCGCGGGCATCCACGCGAACGCGTTGCATCCCGGTGCGATTCCCACCAATTTGCAGCGCTACACCGGGGGAATGCTGACGCCGCCCGAGTACCAAAAGACCCCCGAGCAAGGGGCGGCGACCTCGGTACTACTCGCCGCGTCCCCCCTGCTGCTCGACATCGGAGGTCACTACTTCGAGAACTGCAACGAGGCACCCACCACCGCGAACCCTGAGCCGTTCCAAGGCGGCGTCAACCCTTGGGCGCTCGATCCCGAGAGCGCCGAACGCCTTTGGGAACTATCGATACCGTTGATCAGCTAAAGGTTCCCCGTCCAGCGAGTGGCGCTCTATGGCTGGCTGGTGATGGTCGCACGCATGATGGTGTCGGCGAGTTCGACCCAGGTCTGTCCCGGGGTGAGGGCGATCACCTGACCGGACTCGTTCTTGTAGACAATCGGGTCAGGGAGCGCCTTACGCGACCACGTACCTCGCTGCACGCGACCGGCGGTGAAGACCTCGACGGGACCGGTGCCGGTGAGTTGCGCGTACGATCCCTCCACACCGACCCCTCCGCGGTAGAGCACGTTCATCACGATCACGTTTGCGGGTGAGACGCGCTGGCCGGTTGCCGTGACGTCAGGCGCGTCGAAGATCGTCCGGTCCCACGAGAAGGTCTTCTCGTCCCACGTATAGGACACTTCGAAGCCCGAGAGGAAGTCAACCCCGAACGCGTTCACCCGGGCGCCGGTCGCCGGCTGCGAAGCGCTGCGGTAGGTGAAGATCGCGTGTGGGGGTTTGGGTGCTCCGTTGAATTTCATCAGCAGGATGGCGTTCGCGAGCAAATTGTGCGGCGGCGGCCGCTTGAGATCGCGAAACATCGCAGCGCCGGCGTTGGATTCTTGGACGAGCTTGACCGGCGCCTTCTCGATAGCGTCAATCGCGTACTGGGCTCCGCCCGAAAACGCAAAGATCCCGCCTAGGGGATAGACAATCTGGGGATCGGTGCGTCGAACGGAGCGAACGGGGCCCACGACGGTGGGAAGTTTCGAATTGAAGATCGCGGCCAATCGAGTGATCCCGCCCTCGACGATCTCTTCGTAGACGACGTCCGCGTCTTGGATCCCGAATTGAGGATGGGCCTCGGGGGTGTTGTCGATCTTTATGGTCAACGCCGAACGATGACGGGTGAGTTCACTCGGGTCGGGCAGCCCCGTCAGTGGAGCGACCCACACTTTATTGAGCGTCGTCGTGGTGACGGGGACCGTCGTGGTGGTGCTCGACGTGGTACTCGAGCCACTCGAGGGGGCCGTCGTCGTCGTAGTTGAGTCTGCGAACGCCCGCGGCGAGAGCAACGTGACGCTGGCGAGTCCAATGAGAGCCGCGCCCGCTACGAATCGTCGCATGAGTCGAACCTACTCGCGCGACGTTGTCGTCATTCGACCTCGCCGATGATGTGCTTCGCGTAGGCGTCGATCGTCCCCTCGGGATTGTCGTGCATCAAGTACAGGGAGAACTGATCGGTACCGAGAGAGGAAAGTTCGTGCAGTCGCTCCAGGTGCGAGGAGACTGGACCGAGGATACAGAACCGGTCAATGATCTCATCGGGTACGAACTCGGTGTCGGGGTTGCCGGCCTTGCCGTGGTGGCGATAGTCGTAGCCCTTTCGCCCCTTGATGTACTCGGTCAACGCCGCGGGCACGACCGAGGGATCTTCACCGTAGCGACCAACGATGTCCGCGACGTGATTGCCCACCATGCCCCCAAACCAGCGACACTGGTCACGTTGATGCGCCAGGTCCTCGCCCACGTACGCGGGCGCGGCCACGCACACGCTGAATGGTCCGTCAGTTCGATTCGATCCATTGAACGCCGCGTCGACATTCTCGATCGCCCAGCGCACGATGAACGGATCGGCGAGCTGCATGATCAGTCCGTCCGCGTATTCACCCGCTACCTTGAGGGCCTTTGGACCATACGCCGCCATCCACACGTCGAGGGCGCCGTTCCTCACCCACGGGATGTTGATGGTCTGGTCACGAAACGTGACCTCCTCGCCGCGCGCTAAACCGCGAATGACGCCAATGCACTGCGACAATTCCGTGAGAGTGGACGGCTTGCCGCCGGTGAAGCGCACCGCCGAGTCCCCTCGACCAATGCCGCAAATCGTGCGAGGTCCGAACATCTCATTCAGCGTGGCGAACAACGACGCCGTGACCGTCCAGTCACGGGTCAAGGGGTTGGTCACCATCGGGCCGACCTTGATCGACGTCGTTGAACTCAAGATTTGTGAATAAATCACGAATGGTTCTTGCCAGAGCACGGCCGAGTCGAAGGTCCAGAAATAATCGAACCCGGCGTCCTCAGCGCGTTTGGCGAGTTCGATGACGTTTTTCGCGGGGGGATTCGTCTGCGCTACGAGGCCAAATTCCATGACCTACCCTTCAACTCGCTCATCCCCATCAGCGCAACAGGCCGTTCAAGCCGCGCTTTAGAAACTTCCCCGCACCAGGAGTGCCCACGTAGTTGTCGTTCTCGACGAGGATCTGACCACGCGACAGAATGGTCGTTGCCTTACCTTTCACTTTCATGCCCTCGTAGGCCGAGTAGTCGACGTCCATGTGGTGTGTCGAGGACGAGAACGTGTGGGTAAAGTTCGGGTCGTAGAGCACGACGTCGGCGTCGCAACCCGGGGCGATCAAGCCTTTTCGCGGGAAGAGACCAAACATCCGTGCCGGCGTCGTCGAAGTGACGTCCACCCACCTCGCCAAGGAGATCTCGCCCATCTCCACGCCTTGGAAGATCAGGTCCAGTCGGTGCTCGACGCCGGGCATGCCGTTGGGGATCTTGGAAAAGTTACCCAGTCCAAGTTCCTTTTGCTCCTTGAAGCAAAAAGGGCAGTGATCGGTCGACACGACGCTGAGGTCGTCGGTGCGCAACCCGCGCCACAGGTCGATCTGGTGACTGTGATGGCGCAGTGGTGGCGAGCAGACGAACTTCGCGCCCTCGAAGCCTTCACGCGCGAGGTCATCTTCAGAGAGGAACAAGTACTGGGGACAGGTTTCGGCGAAGACGTTTTGGCCTCGGTCACGAGCGCCGACGACCTCAGCGAGCGCCTCTCGTGCGGAGAGATGCACGATATAGAGCGGTGAGCCAGCGACCTTCGCCAACTGAATCGCGCGGTGCGTCGCCTCGCCCTCGAGAATCGAGGGACGAGTCGCTGCGTGGAAGCGAGGATCACCTTCGCCACGTTCGAGTGCCTGGGCGACAAGCACGTCGATGGCGATGCCGTTTTCTGCGTGCATCATGATCGTTGCCCCGTTGAGCGACGCGCGCTGCATCGCTTGGAGAATCTCACCGTCAGTCGAATAGAACACGCCCGGGTAGGCCATGAAGAGTTTGAAACTCGCGATCCCCTCGTCGACCAGCGTGTCCATCTCGTCGAGGGACTGTTTGGTCACATCCGAGACGATCATGTGAAAGGCGTAGTCAGTCGCGCACTTACCCTCGGCCTTCGCGAACCAGTCGTCAAGTCCACTGCGCAGACTCTTGCCCTTCGCCTGGATCGCGAAGTCGATGATCGTCGTCGTTCCTCCAAAGGCCGCCGCTCGCGTACCGGTTTCGAAGGTGTCAGCGGAGAAGGTGCCACCGAAAGGCATCTCCATGTGGGTGTGCGCATCGATCGCGCCGGGGATTACGTACTGTCCCGTCGCGTCGAGGACCCGGTCGGCGCTCTCCTTCCAGGACAGTGCCGACTCCGAACTGCGTGACGCCAGGGCCACGATGCTCTCGCCCTCGATGAGGACGTCCGCGTCGAAGGGACCGCTCGCGTTGACGACCGTTCCCCCGGTAATAAGCGTCTTCATCACTCGCCTCCTCGTTCCGGTGCGATCAAGGCTCGACCAACGCGCTGTAGCTCTCGGGACGCCGATCGCGATAGAAGGCCCAGGTGTGTCGCACCTCGGCGAGCGTCGACATGTCGAGGTCGCGGATGATGACGTCGTCGTCTTTTGGTGAACCCGCCTCGCCCACCAATTGACCGCGAGGATCGACGAAGTAGGACGAGCCGTAGAAATCGTTGTCGCCCAGTTCTTCGACACCGACACGATTAATGGCGCCGACGAAGTACTCGTTGGCTACCGCCGCCGCCGGCTGCTCCAAATTCCAGAGGTACATCGAAAGCCCGCGACTCGTCGCGGAGGGGTTAAAGACGATGCGTGCTCCACCCAGCCCGAGGGCGCGCCATCCTTCGGGGAAATGCCGGTCGTAGCAGATGTAGACCCCGATGGGTCCTACCGCAGTTTGAAAGACGGGGTAGCCGAGGTTGCCGGGTCGGAAATAAAACTTCTCCCAGAACCCCTTCACTTGGGGAATGTGGTGCTTACGGTATTTGCCCAGGTACGTGCCGTCGGCGTCGATGACGAAGGCGGTGTTGTAAAAGAGACCTTCCTGCTCTTTCTCATAGACCGGCACCACCAGTACCATGCCGGTCTCCTTCGCGAGCTCGCACATGACCTCGGTCGTGGGACCTGGCACGGTCTCGGTGTACTCGAAATATTGGGGATCTTGCACTTGACAGAAGTAGGGGCCGTAGAAGAGCTCCTGAAAACAGAGGACTTTGGCACCCTGTTCGGCTGCGCGCCTGGCGAGGGCCACGTTCGCCTCAATCATGGTCTGCTTGTCGCCCGTCCATTTCGTTTGCACGAGTGCCGCACGCACTACTTCAGGTCCATCGCCAGACTGGATTGTCAAAACCACACCTCTCGCTCGATGGTCGTCGCGACCAAAGAAACCACCCTATAGAAATTTCAATGCCAAACCAACTCGACGCGGACGCATTTAACCAACACTTCACGGAGCCGCGACCAAGCGAACACTTCCCCACGCCCGACCCAAGCACGCACCAGCCATCGAGGAGCTCCCTTGCGCCCCGGACCGGCTCTCACCAATTCGGTCCCAACTTTTCGGATTTATGACCAAAAGAGTCATCTATAGTGTCCTTTATGTCGAGAGTGAATCCCTCCGCCGGCCAGGATCGGCAAAAGGGCGAGATTATTAGAAATTCCTCCCTTGACCCGGCGAGGCACGCGTCATGAGCACCATTCGACGCGACACGCATGACGACCCCTACGGACTCGGACTCGATGGACCCGCCGTGGAGGGTCTGCCCTTTCTCAATCCCTATCGGAACATTGGCGAATTGAACGACACGGAGTTGATGAAACTTCGCCGTCACCCCTTCGAGGTCGCGGCGGCCATCATCAACACCTACGCCAAAGACGGTATCGACGCCCTGAACGCGGTCCCCTACGAGGTCGAGCGATTGAAGTGGGTCGGGGTCTACCCGCAACGTCAAGGCGGCGACGCGTTCATGATGCGCATCAAGGTCCCCGGGGGCGTGCTCACCGCGCCTCAAGCTCGCGAGATCGGTCTCGCCGCGGAAGCCTACGGACGCGGCCCCGACGACCATCCACTCTTTGGCAATAGCTACTGCGACATCACGACGCGCCAGACGATTCAATTGCATTGGCTGCACATGGCTGACATTCCGCGAATCTGGGAACGATTCGCTCGCGTTGGGCTCACCTCGGTCCAGGCGTGCGGTGACTGTGCGCGCAACGTCACCAGCTGTCCGGTGAGCGGGGTCGACGCGCACGAAATTGTTGATTCTTTGACGGTCGCGACGGCGATCTCTGATTTCTTCACCGGGAACCGTACCTACGCGAACCTGCCACGAAAGTTCAAGATCTCGGTGAGTGGTTGCAGCGAAGACTGCTCGGGAGTAGAGATCAACGACATCGGATTCTGGCCAGCGTCACTTGACGACGTGACGGGCTTCAACGTACTCGTCGGTGGAGGGCTCTCCGACGGCGAGCGCTTGGCTTCTGACCTTGACCTCTTCGTCACGAGCGAGCAAGCGCTGGAAACGGCGAGGGGCATCGCCCAGCTCTACGCCGAACTCGGCAATCGCGAACACCGCGGTGTCGCTCGCATGCGCTACCTCGTCGAAGAACTCGGCCCCGAGCAGTTCCGCGCGGAACTTCTCACGCGTCTCAACTTCGAGCCGCGCTCGGGCGCCACCGCCCTACAAACCGGATTTCGCCGCGATCACGTGGGCGTGCACGCACAGCGTCAAGATGGCTTGTCCTACGTGGGCTGCGTCGTGCCCGCCGGACGTCTCACGGGACTCGAACTCGTTGAGGCGGCCCGGCTCGCGGAGCACTACGGCGACGGACGAGTTCGACTCGGCGTCGACCAGAACTTCATTCTCTCGGGCGTCGACAATGGATCCGTCGACACCCTTCTGGCTGAGGATTTGTTGCAGAAGTTCAGCCCCCACGCAGGTCCGTTCACTCGCGGCGTCGTCGCGTGCACCGGTAACGAGTTTTGTCGCTACGCGATCACCGAAACCAAACAACGCGCGGTGCAATTAGCCAAACGCCTCGACGCACGACTGGGGGAGCTCTCGCCCGAAAGTCCCCTTCGTCACACCCCACTGCGCGTGCATCTCTCGGGATGTTCGGCGTCGTGCGCACAACCCCAGATCGCGGACATCGGACTTCGAGGTGCCATCCACAAGGGTGAGTTGAAGCTCGAAGAAGCGTACGACGTCGGACTGGGTGGCGCACTCGGGCCCGAGGCGGGATTCATCAACTGGGTCGAGGGTGCGGTGCCCGTGCGCGACCTCGAAGACGCCATCTTCAACACCGCGCTCGCCTACGACGAACAGCACCGCGACGGTGAGACCTTCACCGCCTGGACGCGTCGCACAAACATCGGTGATTTGCGCAACATTGTGAACGGGCGCTCGTCGTGAAGGGAAACCAGCTGCGCGAGTCGATGAACGACATCGCCGAGACGCCTCGAAAGACGTGGTTCTGGGAATTGGCGGCGGGCGTCATCGACGCCGATCGGTGCATCGAGTGCGGAACGTGCGTCGCGGTGTGCCCGTCGAATTCCATTGGTGTGAATCAGCTCACCAATCTGCCCGAACTGGTCAAGATGTGCACCGGCTGTTCGCTGTGCTGGGACTTCTGTCCCCGAGCTGGTCTGCGCTACGAGGCACAGTGGCCGCCCGCGACACCGGCCCCCAGCGTCACGCCGGTCGAGATCATCGCCAAACCTGATCCGGCGGATCCTTACTTCAGCCTCGAAGGCACCGATCCCGCGTCAGGACTCGGTCGAGTGCTCGGCGCCTTCAGTGTACGAAGCGCCAGTCGCAACGAGGACGCCCAGGACGGCGGTGCCGTCACCGCGCTGTTGAGTGCCTTGCTCAAGGCGGGTGCCATCGACGGCGCACTCGTGTCCAAGCCCTCGAGCGACCCCTCGACACCGTGGAAGGGCGTCGCCACGATTGCGACCAACGTCGCAGAACTTCGTGCGACGTCGGGCTCGTTCTACAACCAGACGATGGTGCTCAGCGAACTCAACCTGTCCAAGTACACGTTGCCGGCCAAACCTCGCATCGCCGTCGTCGCGACGCCGTGTGCGGTGGAGGGGCTTCGCGCCATGCAGTCGCACCGTTGGCCGACCGGCGACCATCGCGTCGACGCGGTGACGCTGTCAATCGCCCTCATGTGCACGAAGAACTTCGACTACGAGAGCCTCATCTTGAACGACCTCGAACTCGAGCGCGGCATCGACCTGCGCCGCGTGAGCAAGGTCGACGTCATTCGAGGACGACTGATCGTCGAGTACGTCGACGGGGCGATTGCCCTCGATGAACCCATCAAGAACTTCCATCACTCGGCGTTGCGCGGTTGTGACGAGTGCGCTGACTTCATGGGACGTTCTGCCGACATCTCGGTTGGTTCCGTTGGTTCCGACGACGGCTGGACGTCGGTGCTCGTGCGTTCTGAGCGAGGCATGCTGGCCTTCGACCAAATGCGCGCGGCGTTCGATATACGTGACCTCACCGACCCCGACGCGCTGATTCGTCTTGATCAGATGGACCAGAACATCGCGGTGCAGAATCTTCAACGTTCCTTTGACCCCAGCGGGTCGTTCTTCATCGAGTACGAAGAGCACGTGAAGAACTACCAATACACCGAGCGCACGCCCGTACTCATCCGCTCGAAGGACGCGGTGACTGTCTCCCAGTTTCGCCGGTTCGTTCAGCACGCCCAGGGCGAACACACGCACGAGTTCTAAATCCGCTGACTGCGTGCACCTTGGTTCACTCAGGTCCACGTCCAAGGTCGAGCCGCCTCGCCGTGCTCTAGAGTGAGCCCATGACCGCCATTGGAAAAATTGCCGCCGTCTCTCTGGACACGTCCGATCCCAAAGGGCTCGCTGGGTTCTATGCGAAGTTGCTCGATTACGAGATTGTCTTCGAATCCGACGAGTTCATCGCCCTGAAGGGAAAGAACGGCGTCGGCATCGCCACGCAACGAGTCGAGAATTACGTCGCGCCCTCCTGGCCCGCCGACCAAGTACCCAAGCAGATCCACCTCGAAGTGTCGGTCGCGAACCTCGACGACGCCGAAGCGGCGGCCATCGCGATCGGCGCCACGAAACCCGACACACAACCGTCACCCGAACACTGGCGCGTCTTGAACGACCCCGCGGGGCATCCCTTTTGCATCACGACCATGATCCCTCTCGACTTCTAGTGTCGGGGACGAGATTCGTCGCGCGCTGGAATCCGATTTCGCGGTCGTGAAACTCACGCTCGATCTTCACGATATCTATAACCGCGGTGAGGACATCGACAAGGCTCTGCGCGCGGTCATCGACGAAGCAGTCGAGAAGAAGATCAAACTGGTCGAGATCATCCCTGGTAAGGGAAGTGGACAGCTGAAGAAACGAGTGCTGCGTTTCCTCGACCAAAAGGACGTCAAGGCGATGTATCACCGAGTGGAGAAGGATTCACACAATTTTGGGCGTATTTTCGTCCACTTTCACCCGAAGTGACCATGACGCGCAGCGCCGGTCGCAACGACGTACACCTATAACCTCGACTTCATCGAGCCTTTTCGGACATTGTGCCCCGCCACTTGCGTGGACGGTTGACCCATGAGGCAGGTGCGCGTTCGCGAGTTGACGTCCACTTTACTTGCTCTCCTCCTTGCTCTTTCGTTTCTCTCTCCCAACGTGGATGATGCAGCGTCCGCGACAACCTCGACGCTGAACTGGACCGTGTATCACGGTGACGCGCAAGGCGATGGGGTGGCGAACGGCGTTGCGTCAGTCGACACGACGGCCGCGCAATGGCGATCACCCGTCTTGGACGGACAACTCTACGGAGAGCCGCTGGCGACGGCGAAGGCCATCTTCGTCGCGACGGAGGCTGACGTCGTCTACGCGCTCTCACCCGCCACCGGCCACGTCCTATGGGCGCGTCATCTCGGCGTCGCGGTACCGTCGGGCAATTTGCCCTGCGGAGACATCAGCCCCCAAGTGGGCATCACCGGAACGCCCGTGATCGATACCGCACGCAACGAGATCTTCGTCGTCGCCGATCAACTACGAAATGGAAGCGCTCGCCACGAGTTCTATGGACTCAACACCGCCAGCGGCGCCGTGGAAACGAGCGTTGACACCGATCCCCCCGGCGCCAATCCAACGGCGCTGTTGCAGCGAACAGGGCTCAACCTCGACCACGGCCGCGTGGTCTTCGCCATGGGAGGCAACTACGGCGACTGTGCCAGTTACCGAGGGCGGGTGGTGTCGATAAGCGAAACCGGTGGTGCGCCAGAATTTTTCACGGTTGACGCCCGAGCCGGCGACAGTCAAGGTGCGATCTGGATGGGCGGCGCCGCCCCCGTCGTCGACGCGAATGGCGACGTGTGGGTCGCCACCGGCAACGGCTCCGTGAACTCCTCGTCGCAACCCTACGACGACAGCGACGCCGTTTTGGAGCTTTCTCCCTCGTTGCATCTCATCCAGTATTTTGCTCCCACGAGCTGGGCGCAGGACAACCGAGAAGACCTCGACATGTCGATGGGTCCCGTGCTGCTCTCAAGCGCGCAAGTGCTGCTCGCTGGAAAGTCCGGTATTGCGTATCTATTAAATCGTCGCCATCTCGGCGGCATTGGCCATCAAGAAGCAGCCCTGAACGCAGTCTGCAACGGCAACATCGACGGCGGCAGCGCTCAACTCGGTGACGTCGTCGTCGTGCCGTGCGTCAACGGCGTCGTCGCACTCCACGTCACGCCCTCCCCCGCCAAGCTCTCGGTGTTGTGGCGCTCGCCAGTCAGCGGCGGTCCCGCGGTCATTGCGGCGGGGCTGGTGTGGAGCATCGGTCAAAACGGGGTGCTCTACGGACTGAGTTTGCGTAGCGGCGCCGTTGTTCGTCAGCTCAACGTGGGTGCGGCGGCGAATCACTTCCCGACGACCGGGTTCGGCGACGACCTCATGCTCGTCACGACGAGTGACCAGGTGATTGGATTTCGCACGGTATCGCCGTAAGCGAACACGGGGGGTGTGCTCTCTCACGACGACACCGCCTACGGCGCGGGCGCTGCGAGCATTGGGTCAAGGCAGCGCCCGCGACGAACGCGGGAAATCAATTACTTCAACGCAGGGTCGTCCAACGGCAACGGGTTGTAGATCGCGCCCAAGTTCACGCCGTAGAGTCCGTGCCACAAGTAGATGGCGAACAACAACTTCCATCCCCCGTAGTGGATCCCACCAAAACCAACGCCGTAGCCCTTGTAGTACACGTAGGGCACCAAGAACGCGGCTGACAAGGTCGCCAGCACCATTGAGAAACCCAACGCCTTTAACATGTTGAACCCGGAATTCACCACTTTGCCCGCAATAGGGAAGATGAACAACGCGAAGATGAGCGCGAAGATCACGCAATCCAAGGCGTGGAAAAATCCCCCGATGGCGAATTGAGCAACGAAGGAACCCTTGGGATCGATCGTCGCGCCGTTGGTGATGGGCCAGTCCAGTGACGGTAAACCGACACCGGGTAGCCAGATGCCCCAGAGTGTGGCGATCTGACCGCCGATGAGTCCGGCCCAGAGAGCCGCCCCCACCGGATGTTTGGTCACCCACACGCGCCAGGACTTGCCCGCGTTGAGGCCCCCTAACTGATTGGTCATATTCGTAATCCCCCCTGATGCCCCTTCGGACACCATTACATTCGCGCAAATGCGCGAAGTTTATTTATTTGTACTTCTTTATTTACTACCTGGGTTCATACGAAACAAGGTTGACTTTGGATCACTTATTTTCCTCAGCGAGGTCGAGGACCAGATCAAATGACGCGACCTCGTGGTCCATGTTCACTTCGAGGGTCTCACGCACACCAAAAACCGCGTCGGAATGCAGGTGTCGCGACGACGCGTCAAAAAGGTGGGTGATCAAAGTCTTATAGCCCGAACACGTCACCAAGAAGTGGGTGTGCGCTGGTCGCCAGGACTCGCGCGCACTGGCGCGAAGAAGATCGCCCACCGGGCCGTCGGTTGGAATCTGATAATCCACAGGACGAATCGTCCCAAAATTGAAGCGGCCATCGGGTCCAGTGGTGAAATTGCCGCGATAGCTCATGGGATCAAGACTTGGGTCCTGGACGTCATAGAAGCCTTCCGGAGAGGTTTGCCACACTTCGAGGTGCGCACCTTCCAACGGCGAACCTTCAGCATTTCGTACGGTACCCGCGAACGTTAGACGCTGCCCCCCCGAGTTTTCGGGCGCGATTGAATCACCCATGGCGAGTTCGGGTCCACCGGGACGATAGAACGGTCCAAGAACCGTCGGCTCGGTGGCGCTGTCGGTCGTTCGTTGATTGACCATTTCCACCAGCATCGACACGCCGAGCACGTCGGATAACAAGATGAACTCTTGGCGCTCGTCATCACACTTCTTTCCCGTCGCGGTGAGGAACTCAATGCCCGCCATCCACTCTTGACGAGTGAGTCCGGTCTCTTCGATGAAGGCGAACAGGTGCGTCGTCAGCGATGTCATGATCTGCACCAACCGAGGATCCGCGCATTGGTCGTAGCTCGCGAGCACCTCTTCGAGGTGCTGCTTGGGCGTCATCTTGGTCGTCACGCGACCTCCTTCATTTGTGCGGCAACGTTAACTTGCATCAAGTACCACGGCGATGCCTTGACCCACCCCAATACACATCGTCGCGAGACCCCAACGAGCTCCTCGGCGGCGAAGTTCGTGCACCAACGTCGTAAGAATTCGGGCGCCGGACGCGCCGATGGGATGACCAATGGCAATGGCGCCTCCGTTAGGATTAATGATTGCGGGATCAAGTTCAGGAAGATTCTTCAGGCACGCGAGCGCTTGCGCGGCGAACGCCTCGTTCATCTCGACGACCGAAAGATCCGACCACGTGATGCCCGCGCGCTCAAGGGCGAGCGAACTCGCGATCACGGGACCCAGTCCGTAGCGCTGGGGCTCGAGTGCGCTGTGCGCCCGCGAAGCGATTCGAGCGAGTGGCTGCGCGCCCGTCGTTTCGATTCCCCGCTCGTTCATCATCAACAACGCCGACGCGCCGTCATTCATGGGCGACGAGTTCCCGGCGGTCACCGTGCCCTCGCTGCGAAACACCGGACGAAGACGCTGCAAGGAAGCGAGCGTCGCGTCGGCGCGCACGCATTCGTCAACGGCGAGATCGACTTGCGCCACGTCGACGATCTCGTCGTCGAACACACGTTTCTCCCACGCCAGGGCGGCCTTCTGGTGACTCGCGAGTGCGAACTCATCTTGTTGGTCGCGCGTAATTGCGAACTCGTCGGCCAAGATCTCTGCCCCCTCGCCGAGCGAGACCGTCCACTGGGCGTCCATTTTCGGGTTCACCATTCGCCATCCGAGGGCCGTGGAGAACATGGTGACGTTCTCCCTCGCGAAAGCCCGGTCGGGCTTGGGAAGCACCCAGGGCGCGC
>CAJCJA010000042.1 GCA_903970515.1 Candidatus Saccharibacteria bacterium CG_4_10_14_0_2_um_filter_52_9 | reverse complement strand
GGCTTGTGCAAGTGGTGGCGATCGGCGATGTCGTAGGCGGCGCGAATCTCGTCGGCGCTCCATTCGGACGTTCCCCAGTAGAGGGCCTTTCCTTGCGCGATCATGTCACTCATTGCCCAAACCGTCTCTTCGATCGGCGTCCTTGCGTCGGGGCGGTGACAGAACACTAGATCCACGAAATCCAGTCCAAATCGTTCGAGCGAGCCGTCAATCGCCTGGGAGAGGTACTTTCGATTGAGGGTGTTCTTCATGTTGGGCACGTCGTAGAGGCCCCAGAACAACTTGGTGGACACCACGTATTCGTGGCGCTTCCAACCGAGTTCTCGAAATGCGGCGCCCATGACTCGCTCGGACTCGCCCGCGGAGTAGCCCTCCGCATTATCGAAGAAGTTGACACCCGCGTCCTTGGCGGCGCTTAGACACTCCGCCGCCTGCTTCGCGGTTGCGAGTTGGTCGTTGTTGGCGAACGTTACCCAACTACCGAACGACAACACGCTCACGCGTAATCCCGAGCGACCGAGTCGGCGATACTCCATTGCAGCCATGATTTCTCCTTATTGGGACAGGTGTAAGGGCTTTACGCCTCAGGATTTTGGGGAACGTCGGGCCATTCTTCGTATGACGTCGGCGCGCTCGATTTGTTTTGTTTCATCGTCGCGACGACGCTCGCGATCACCGAAAGGAGTACCGAGAGGAAAAGGAATCTCTTGACTGCTTTGAAGGCGCCCATGGACGCCACGTTACTTCCTGAATTCATTGGACACGGAGCGAAAGGACTGTACAATGTAAACGTGAACAACTGCCAGAGCGAGCTACTTCTTCGATAGGGCGAGATCGTTCTCGTCCGTCACCCCCGCGTTTGGCGGGGGTTTTTTGTTTCTCGTTTTGTCTACTAGGAAAGGAAGATCATGAGGCATAACCAACAGCCGAGCCCCATGTCGTTTGACAAGTACCGCGCCACGGTGCCCGTCGAACTACCTGACCGTACGTGGCCGAACAAGAAGCTCACCAAGGCACCGCGCTGGTGCAGTGTGGACCTTCGCGACGGCAACCAAGCCCTGATTGATCCAATGGATCCCGAGCGCAAAAACGTGATGTTCGCCCACCTCGTCGAGATGGGTTTCAAGGAGATTGAGGTTGGTTTTCCCTCGGCGTCGCAACCTGATTTTGACTTCGTGCGTCACATCATCGAGAACGATCTCATTCCCGATGACGTCACCATCCAAGTGCTCACGCAGTGCCGCGAGGACCTCATTCGACGCACGTACGAGTCGGTGCACGGGGCCAAACGCGCGATCGTCCACTTCTACAACTCCACGTCGACATTGCAACGCCGGGTGGTCTTCGGTATGGATATGGAGGGCATCAAGAAGATTGCGACCGACGCCGCAACGATGTGCACGTCGCTCGAATCGACGTCACCCCAGACGCAGTTCTTCTACGAGTATTCGCCGGAGAGTTTCACTGGGACCGAACTCGAGTACGCCCTCGAGGTGTGCGAGGCGGTCATCGACGTGATCGATCCGACGCCGGAGCGCCCCCTGATCTTGAACCTTCCCGCGACCGTCGAGATGTACACGCCCAACCTGTACGCCGACGCCATTGAATGGTTCTCTCGCAACATCAAACGTCGCGACAGCGTCGTCGTGTCACTGCATCCGCACAACGACCGGGGAACGGGCGTCGCGGCGGCGGAGCTAGGCGTGCTCGCGGGTGCTGATCGTGTCGAAGGGACGCTCTTTGGCAATGGTGAACGCACCGGCAACGTCGACGTCGTGACTTTGGCGTTGAACCTGTTCAGCCAGGGTGTGGACCCCGAACTCGACATTCGCGACATTGACAAGGCGCGCCACGTCGCCGAGTACGCGAATCGCTTGCCGGTGCACATGCGTCATCCCTACGTAGGTGAACTCGTCTACACCGCATTCTCCGGGTCGCATCAAGACGCCATTAAAAAGGGCATGCTCGCGATCGGGGACACCTATGACGTGTGGGAAGTGCCGTACTTGCCAATCGACCCCAAGCACACGGGACGCACCTACGAGGCGATCATCAGGGTCAACTCCCAATCGGGCAAGGGCGGTGTTGCGTATCTTCTAAGTACGGAACACGGTTTGGACCTCCCGCGGGCGATGCAGGTGGAATTCTCCAAGCAGGTCCAAGAGCTCACCGAAGCGACGGGCACCGAGATTTCGCCCGCCGAGATTTGGGACGTGTTTACCACGACGTATCAACCCGAGAACCCGACCATCCAGTTGCTCTCGAGCGAGGTGGCGGCGGACCAGCACCACACTCGGATTTTCGCCCAACTCGTCGTCAGCGGACAACACGTCACGGTCAAAGGCGAGGGCAACGGCCCGATCGACGCGCTGATGAATGGACTGCGTAACGAAATGGACGTGACGTTCAAGGTTCGTGACTATCACGAACACGCCCTCACCGCGGGTGCGCAAGCGTCGGCGGTTGCCTACGTCGAGGCCGAAGGGCCCGATGGCACGACATGGTGGGGCGTGGGCATGAGTTCATCGATCCTGGATGCGTCCCTCGAGGCGGTCATTTCCGCGGCCAACCGCCGCCGTTGACGAGCGCTTCAACTAAAATGGCACGGTGACCCTCCATACTCTGCTCATCAGCGCGGGATGGGCTGCGGTATTTCTGGGACTCGTGGGGACACTGGCCCAATACGGGCGCGCGAAGCGACTCGGGGTGGAAGGGATCTCACTCGCGACGTGGGTTCTGTTCTCCTTCATGGGATGTTTTTGGATCATGTACGGTGCGGTGTCCGCGCACTCGTGGGAAGTCATCCTCGGCAGCTTGACGGTGCTGCCGTTCCAACTCGCAATCGTCTTTCGACTGAAGCCGTGGCGACGGTGGAACGTGACCTTGCGGTGTTTCGCGTTCTTCGTCGTGTGTTGCGTGGTACCCACGATGCTCTGGGGCTGGGCGGGTGGCGTCTTCGGCACCGGTATTGCCATGACGGCGAATCGTGGTCCCCAGATCGTCGAGTTGATTCGACACGAGGACGCGAGTGGGGTGTCGGTGAGTTCGTGGGTTCTCGGGGTGACTGGTTCGATTCTTTGGGCGTCTTACTACTCCGGAGTCCATCTGTGGGCGGCGCTCGTCTCAACGCTGGTGGCGGGTGTGGCGAACCTGACAATCGTTCTGCTCGCAGCGTGGCGTCACGACCAATCGCGTCGCCAATTCGTTGCCGTCGAGGTCTTCGCCGACTAGGGTTTCGTCGCTCGCCGGGACCATTTCTTGTCGCGCTGGTAAAGCCCCGCGAGGTCCTTGACACGACCGCGGTAGAGGTCGGCGAGAGTCGCGTCGGGGTGAAAGACCTGCACTGATGTCTCGACGTCGTCGACCTGTTCGAGTGTTCGATAACCCAGCGACACCGACGCGGCGAGCGCCATGCCCCGTAACTGAGCGGTCATCGGACTCGCTACTTGGTGGACCTCTCGCGCCAAAGTGTCGGCGAGGATCTGGCACCAAAGTTCGGATTGGGCGCCGCCACCCACGAGTCGCAGGGGCGACAACGTACGTCCGGTGAATTTCTCGACGTAACCGAGGAGCCACGCGCTGTTCGCGGCGACACCTTCCATGACGGCACGGATCATGTCGGCTGTATTGGTCGTGATGGAGAGATTGGTGAAACCCGCACGTGCGCGCTTGTCGTCAATCGGCGAGCGCTCGCCCGCGAGCCAGGGCGTGAAACGTACGCCGTTGGCGCCGGGCGGTGACGTCGCGGCGAGTGCAGTCATCTGCTCGAAGCTCATACGTTCGCCGCCGCTTGCGAGGACGTGCTGGAACCACTCGAGGGCCTTCGCGCCGGTCTCTTGGTTGTCGATGACGACGTAGGAATCGTTCGTGAGTCCCGGCACGGCGGCGATGGAATGAATTGGGTCCGTCTTCTTCTTGGGGATCGGACAACTGATCCACGAGGTAGTCGAGAGCGCCATATGCGTCGCGTACATTGCGGTTGCTCGCGCGCCGAAGGCGGCGGCGTGGAGATCGGGTAGTCCCGCGATGACGAGCGTGTCCATAGAGAGTCCGAGTTCCTTGGCGAGGTCTGGTTTTACTGGTCCGAGGACGCCTGCGGCGCGCACGAGCGGTGGCAGTTTCTCCTTGGTGAGACCGACCGACGAGAGGAGCACGTCGTCGTAGTCAAGCGTCTCGAGATGTCGGTTGTCGGTCATCCACATCGCGAGGCGTGACGCGTGCGAACCCGACGCGACACCCGAAAAGCGCATCGTCAGGTAGTCGACCGGTTCCATGAACCAGCGAGTGTTGGCACAGATGTGCGGATGTTCGTTGAGCAGGAAGAGGATCTGGCCCACCGGATCCGCGCCTGACGTCGACGGCGCGCCACCACTTCGCTGGACGAAACGACGTAATTTTCGCGCACTGTAACCCTGGAGCCTTCCACCAACGGCTCGACGACTGTACGGACCCCCGCGAGTGTCGAGCCAGGTGATGCACGGACCCGTGGGAAGGCCCTGCTCGTCGACGGGCACGGTCGACGCGTACTGGCCCGTCACCGCCACTGCTTTGACGAGCGAGGGGTCAACGCTTTTCTCGCTCAGCAGTCGAGCAGACGTCGAGCGAATGAGTTCCCACCATTCGTTGGCGTCTTGGGTCGCCGCGCCACGATCGTCGAAGCGCGTCACGACGTGGTGTAGCTCGTGCGCGATCAGCTCGCCGTCGAAGTTCACCAGCCCGACCTTGGGTCCACCCGTGCCGAGGTCGACACAGAGGCAGAGGTTGCTCAAAGTCATCACGCAGGTATTGAGGACTGTTGATCCATCATTATGGCCATGAACATCTTTATGAAGGCGTCGGCCTCGTCATTGGGTCCTCCCGCGACGCCTCCGTAGATGGCCCCGGACTTGGGAGCTTCGTCGCGATGGGCGAGCGCGTACTCAACGGCGTCGCCGAGGTCCTCACGCCATCGCTCAACGGTCCCGGGCTGGGTTTGGGGTCGTGTGACGGCCATGTGCAGAGCGTTCGGGTACTGCTGACCGTTTAGGCGCCATCCCCTCGTGCGAAGGAAGTCGTTGACGTGATAGACGTCGAAGTCATCCGAGGTGAAGGAGAAGAGGAAACTCGGCGAACCCATGATGCGAAGTGACTCGTGACTCTTGACGGCGGCTTGCATTTCGAACGCCGTGGAGAAGATCTGCTCCGCGTATCGTCGATATCCCGAGCGGCCCAACTGGACCATGGCGGCCCAGGTCGCCGCGAGCAATCCGGCGGAACGTGATCCGTCCATTCCTGGCGAGCAGTACTTTCCACCGGACCAGTCGGGCTGGTAGAAGTACTGGCTGTTGCGCAGTTCCTTGTTGGCGAAGCACAGCACGCTCGTTCCCTTCAAGGCGTAGCCGTACTTGTGGGTGTCGGCGGAGATCGAGGTGACACCGGGGACGTTGAAATCAAAGGCCTCGATGTCATAGCCCAGCTCGCGACCGAAGGGAAGAATGAAACCTCCGAGACAGCCGTCGACGTGCAGCCCCACCCCTCGCTGCAGGGCGACTCGTCCAAGTTCTTCTATCGGGTCGATCGTGCCGTAACCGTAGTTGCACGCAGAACCAATGATGGCGACGGTGTTCGCGTCGATGTGGTCGTCGACCCATTGCACGTCGACTTGCGTCGAGATAGGGTCGATCGGCGCGACGCGGAGTTCGATACCGAAGAGGTGGCACGCTTTGGCGAAGGCTGGATGCGCAGTTTCGGGCTTGATGACGTTGGGTCGCTGTACGGACGCGCAGTTGAGCTCACGATAGGCGAGCATCGCGTGGGCGATCGATCCGCTGCCCCCGCTCGTCACCAGCCCTACGGGCGATGTGTCGCGCAACGCGGACGCACCAAGTAAGTCCAGGGTCATTGCGATGATCTCTGATTCGAACTTCGTAGAACTCGGACAGAGGTCGCGTTGGAGAGAGTTGACGTAGGAGAATTTGGCGAAGGCTTCGTTGAGGAAGTCGTAGTGATCGTGGTCGCCGCAGTACATGGTTCCTGAACACTGACCCGACTCCCATGCCTCGTTCTCGGCGCTCGATATCTCAGAGAGCATCGCCAGGATTTCGTCGCGCCCGGTACCCTCTTGGGGAAGACTGCGGTTGATGGCGAACCTGTCGGCGTACGGGTAGTCACTCACTGTCACTCCAATCGAAGAATGTCTCAAGAGTAGAGCGATTCGATTGCACCAGTCGCTGCGAATCGTCAGCGTTACGTGAGAGTCCGCGGTCTGGAGTTATCAATACCGACTATGGTGGAGTTGCGTGCGGCTCGCTTCGCGCACCTGAGACGCCAGTTCGGGTTGGACGATCTAGACGATTGTCGCTCGGTCGGGCTCGACGCCTCCTTCATCTGGAGGAATCAATGTCGAAAAATCCCACCTTCGTCGAGAACGAACGTCCGAGCGACGCCAACACAACGTCGTCCGCGCTCGTCGACGACCATGGACAATCGAATTGGATCGAAGTTCCCAAGTCGCAGTTTCCGCATAACGCCGACGCCATTGTCAGCGCTGACGTCACGACGACTCCGGTTTCGGAACCTCTTTTAACTACGAAAGAGTCGGGACTTTGCTCATCGTCTGAAGTGCTGCTTTAAGAAGTTTGTGCGAAGCGACGTGGCGAAATTCTCGTCATTGAATCTGGAAAGTTGGTTCCGCGATGTATTCACCTGAACAGTTATTGGGAAATCCCTCAAAGATAGAAGAGCCAACCGTCTGGCATTGGCTCACGCGGTCCAAGAGTGCCGCAGTGATATGGACCGCGATGCGCGTGTGGCTCGGCGTCGTGTGGCTGCAAACGGGAGTGGCAAAATTGTGGGGAGCGGAGAACGCGGCATTCATGCACAATGGAGGCGCTGGTGTCAAAGGATTCGCATTGCACGGCACCGCTGCGTACAGCTGGTGGGGACACTTTCTTCACGGCTTTGTCGTTCCCAACGCCGGCTGGATTGGAGTGCTCATCGCGGTGAGCGAGTTCGCCATCGGGGTGTGTTTGGCATTGGGCCTGTTGACGCCAATCGCGCTGATCGGCAGTCTGATTTTGCTTTTCACCTACGTTATGTCGGGCACGGCCAGCGTGTGCGCGTTCTACGCGCTCTTCGCGGTCATCTTGCTCGCCTTTTGGAGGACGTCGGGTTGGATTGGCGCCGACGGCATCATTACTGGTTTTCGTCAACGTCATATCAAAATGCTCGTCGATGACGCGATGCGTGATGTGACCCCGGTCGCGATGGTGGAAGTGTCCGTGACGACCGATGGCGACGGCAACGCCCCGTCGGGGACGGTCAAGAAAACTCCGGTTGCTAAGAAGGCGCCGGCGGCAAAGAAGGTTCCCGCCACCACAAAGTAGTGCGACGGTCACGCGAAATCTCTCGCGAGAATTCGCGTGACCACGTTGCATCGTTCGTGACCCGGTCGCGAGAATTCTTCGACACCGTGGTCCGACGATGCATACGTCTCTTCGTGGTGCGCGGCTCGTGACAAGTACGATGCTCTCGTGAGCACCTATCGACCAGCGCTCGATCGCTACGATGCGATGACGTATCGACGCACGGGGCGAAGCGGTTTGTTGCTCCCGGTCATCTCGCTTGGTCTATGGCACAACTTTGGCGACGAACAACCCTTCGACGTGCAACGTGCGGTGCTTCGGAGGGCGTTCGACCGTGGAGTGACGCACTTCGACTTGGCGAACAACTACGGCCCCCCTTACGGGAGCGCCGAGATCAACTTCGGTCGCATCGTGCGCGAGGATTTCGCGGCGCTACGTGATGAATTGGTCATCACGACCAAGGCCGGATGGGACATGTGGCCCGGACCCTACGGGAATTTCGGGTCTCGTAAGTACCTCCTTTCGAGCCTCGACCAGAGCCTCGCGAGGATGGGTCTCGAGTACGTCGACATCTTCTACCATCATCACTTCGACAAGGACACGCCCCTAGAAGAGACCATGGGTGCGCTCGACGCGGCGGTGCGCCAAGGCAAGGCTCTCTATGTCGGAATCTCGTCGTATTCCGATGAACGGACGACGCAAGCCATCGAGATCCTGCGCCAGTTGGGCACGCCACTGCTTATCCATCAGCCTTCGTATTCGATGTTCAATCGCTGGATCGAGACGAGGCTTCTCGACGTGCTCGCCAGGGAGGGCGTGGGATGCATTGCCTTTTCACCTCTGGCCCAAGGACTACTGACCGATCGCTATCTTCACGGCGTGCCAGAAGGTTCACGCGCTTCGAAGTCAACGTCACTTACGACGGACATGTTGAGCGACGAGAACATCGCAAGGGTTCAGGCCCTCAACGTGATCGCTCGCCGACGTGGACAGAAGCTGTCCCAGATGGCAATCGCGTGGGCGCTGCGCGACACTCGAGTGACCTCGGTCCTGTTGGGGGCGAGCAGCGTTGCTCAACTAGACGAGAACCTTGATGCATTGAGAAATACTCATTTCTCTTCCGATGAACTAACGGAGATCGACGTCTACGCCGTTGAAGGTCACATCGACCTTTGGCGAAGCGTCGCCGAAGACTGACGACGATCGCGGCGCGATGTCGATGGAGACTCCACAACCGCTTTTCGTTTGATCACTTTCGATATCGCCGAACACGCGTCCACTTCGACGCCACGCGGACGCGCGGTCTCGCCACACCTGCCTCGTCGCAGCGCAGTCCGAGTGGGAATGGATTTCTCTATTGTCCGACGTCGTTCGCGACACGAAGTGCAGCGAGTCGCGCTTCTTTGACGTTCGCGACCACCTCGGTGCCTGGACCACCACTGGTTGGCTCCTCCGAGGCGAGTTGTGCCCCGAGTAGCGCGCCGAGCGAGGACGTGACCGAGGATTGCAACGCATCAAGTTCGTAGCCGCCTTCAAGAAACAGCGCGAGACGACCTGGTTGCGGTGCAAAGCTTGCGGTGAGGATGGCGAGCTCCGCGAAGTCGCCACTGGAGAGCGCGAGGTCGGCCATCGGGTCCGCTCGATGCGCGTCGAAACCAGCTGACACGAGCACCCAGGTGGGATCGAACTCATCGATAGCAGGGGCCGCCGTCTCCAGTAATGCTTGGCGGACGACGTCGCCGGTCGCCCCCGCGGGAAGGGGGAGATTCACGGTGGTGCCGAGCGCACCCAAGCCGCCAATTTCGTAGGGTGCGCCGCTCCCGGGATAGAACGGCCACTGATGCGTCGAGACGTACATGACGTTGGGATCGTCCCAGAAGATCGACTGTGTGCCGTTGCCGTGGTGCACGTCCCAGTCGACGATCAATACTCGCTCACCTTGACTCGTCAATTCGGCCGTCGCGACGGCGATGTTGTTCAGCAGGCAGAAACCCATCGCGCGTCCGCGCGACGCGTGATGTCCCGGTGGTCGCACGGCCACAAAACCCACGCCACTCTTTCTGATCTGCAACTCCTTGATGACGGCGAGTCCGGCGCCCGCCGCGTACTGGGCGACCGACCAGGAGTCGTAGGTCGCATAGGTGTCGGCGTCGAGGTCGCCACCGCCTTCGTAGCAGTAGGCGCCGAGTTCGTCGAAATACGCGACATCGTGCACACGAGCGAGTTCAGCGCGCGAGGCGATGTGGGGCGCCACCGTGACAAGGTCGTCGCCAAGGTGAAGGTCGCCGACGCCCCTCATGACCGCACGAAGTCGCTCGGGACGTTCGGGGTGGCCAACGTCCTCGTGACCGGCGTCATCCGTGGGGCCATTGATGATGAGCGTCACGACCACGGTCGCAGTCCACGACGGACCAGAAACCACGACCTCTCGCTACTGTGCGAGCGCATGGCCTTCGTGGTCGAAGACGCCAGTGAGTGTGGGCGAAACGTGCCCCCGCTCGAAGGTCGTGATGGCGGATTCGCGCCGCATAGTGAGACCAATGTCGTCCCAGCCGTTGAGCAGGCGTTCACGGATCATCGGATCCAAACTGAAGGTCCGCTGCCAACCAGCCTCGGGAACCTCTACGCGCAGGTCATCGACGTCGACGACGACGAGTCGGGTCGAATCCTCTCGAATCAGCGCGTTGAGCTCTTCGACGTCGCTCGAAGGGAGCTGGACAATGACCAGGCCCTGTTTGGACGAGTTGTTGCGAAAGATGTCACCGAACGAAGGGGCGATGATCGCTTCGAACCCATAGTCCATCAACGCCCATACCGCGTGTTCTCGTGAGGAACCGGTACCGAAACGCGAGCCCGCGATCAAAATGCTCGCGCCAACGTAGCGTTGATCGTTAAGAACGAATCCGGGGTCGTCACGCCATTCGCTGAAGAGACCTCGACCGAATCCCGTTCGCTCGACGCGCTTTAACCAGTCGGACGGAATGATTTGATCGGTGTCAACGTCGGAACGTTCCAGAGGGACGGCGCGGCCTTCGAGGACTCGCACGGGCTTCATGACGTCACTTCCTCGGGCGTCGCGAATCGTCCCTTCACGGCGGTCGCCGCGGCGACGACCGGTGATACGAGGTGCGTCCGTCCCCCTCGTCCTTGGCGACCCTCGAAGTTTCGATTCGATGTTGACGCGCTTCGCTGACCTGGCTGCAGTTGATCGGGGTTCATACCTAGACACATTGAACATCCCGGTTCACGCCATTCGAATCCGGCGGACAGGAAGATTTGGTCGAGTCCTTCGTCCTCGGCTTGTCGTTTCACGCGATGCGACCCGGGAACGACGAGCGCACGTACACCACTTGCGACGCGGTGGCCCTGGGCGACGTGGGCAGCGGCGCGCAAATCCTCAATACGAGAATTGGTGCACGAACCAATGAAGACCACGTCGACGGGGATCGAGCGCACTGGCGTGCCAGGTGTTAAGTCCATGTAGGCGAGCGAACGCGCCGTCGCAGCTTTCTCGTCGGCGTCGTCATAGTCGTCGGGCGAAGGGACGCGGCCACTGAGCGCAACGACTTGTGCCGGATTGGTTCCCCACGTGACGTAGGGCGTGAGTTCGCGTGCGTCGATAACGACCTCGTTGTCGAAAGAGGCGTCGTCGTCGCTGACGTAACGTCGCCAACGCGCCGCGGCCTCGTCGAAGTCAATGCCTTGGGGCACACCTGGCCGGCCCCGGAGATAGTCAATCGTGACCTCGTCCACCGCGACCAGACCGGCTCGAGCTCCGGCCTCGATGCTCATGTTGCATATCGTCATTCGACCTTCCATTGAGAGTTCGCGTATCGCGTCACCTCGATATTCCAGGACGTAACCCGCCCCTCCGCCCGTGCCAAGTCGCGACACGATGGCGAGGGCGATGTCCTTCGCGCTGACGCCTTCGGGTGCCTTGCCCTTCAAGGTCACCGACATGGACTTCGCCTTTTGTTGCGGGAGCGTCTGGGTCGCGAGCACGTGTTCCACTTCACTCGTGCCAATCCCGAAGGCCAACGCACCAAAGGCTCCGTGCGTGGACGTATGCGAATCACCACACACGATGGTCATGCCGGGTTGTGTGACACCGAGCTCGGGTCCGATGATGTGCACGATGCCCTGATTCTCGTGACCACGAGGAAATACCGTGATGCCGAACTCCTCGCAGTTCTCCTCGAGTGCCTCGAGTTGTCGTCGCGAAACCGGATCTTTCACCGGAGTGGAGATTGGATCGGTGGGCACGTTGTGATCGGCCGTAGCGAGGGTCCGATCAGGTCGGCGCACCGTTCGCCCGTTCAGGCGAAGTCCGTCGAAGGCCTGGGGACTGGTGACCTCATGGACGAGATGAAGGTCGATGTAGAGAAGGGTCGGTTCTCCCTCGGGCGAGGCGACGACGTGTTCATCCCATAATTTCTCGAAGAGGGTCGTTGACGGCACGGCTAGCGAATTCCTACGATCTTCACGCGGAGCACTCCCGACGGCGCCTCGTACTCGACGAGTTCACCGATCTTCTTCTCGAGCAATGCCGCACCGAGGGGCGAGGTGGGCGACGCGACGAGGACGCCCTCCGGTTTTTCTTCAATCGATCCCACGAAGAATTCTTGGAAGTCGTCGTTGGCGTCGCCCTCGTACACGACGCGCACAATCGACGCGTACTGGACGACATCGACGTTGCCGTCTCGCTCGACGATCTCGTGATGACGCAAGACGTTGTCGATTTGGCGAATACGCGACTCCATCTTTCCCTGCTCGTCCTTCGCGGCGTGGTAGTCACCGTTCTCGCTCAGATCACCGAGGAGCCGAGCTGCTTCGATCACGCGGGCAATCTCCGTGCGTCCGACTGTCGTGAGGTGTTCGTATTCGGCGCGGAGTTTGTCCAGTGTTTCCTGGGTGATTCGATGAATTTCGCCCGCCATGGTGCAACCTCAACTAGTGGAGAAGCCCCAATTCTACTGAGACGACGCCGCATAACCGCATCGAGTTTGCCCCGTGCGTGCGTCAGCGACCAAAATGGAGCGAAACGAGGAGACGACGAGCAATGAACCAGCGCAGCTATCGCGTGGCCGTGCTCGGCGGCGACGGCATTGGACCCGAAGTCATTGATGCGGCCCTCGAGGTCGTGAACGCCGCGGGCGTCAACGTTGCGACGATGACGTTCGACCTTGGCGCCGCTCGCTATCTTCGAGACGGTTTCGTCCTTGACGAGCCAACCCTCGAACAACTGCGGGGTTTTGACGCCATTCTCCTGGGGGCCATTGGTCCCGCGATTGGTGATACGCGCATACCAGGTGGGGTCCTCGAGCGCGGGCTCCTGCTGCGGATGCGCTTTGGTCTTGACCTCTACATCAACTACCGACCGTTCCATGGCGTGCGGGGATCAATCGCGCAAGGTTGCGATTTCGCCATCGTGCGCGAGAATACCGAGGGACCGTACGCGGGTGAAGGCGGCGTGCTTCGCTACGGCACGGCTCACGAAGTGGCGACGCAAGGATCGGTCAATACGCGCTTTGGCGTCGAGCGATGCGTGCGCTACGCCTTCGAGCGCGCGTCAAAACTCGCGACACCGAAACTCACGCTCGTGCACAAGACCAATGTGTTGACGTTCGCCGGTGAATTGTGGAGTCGAGTCGTGCGCGAGATCGGTACGCTGTATCCGAACGTCGACGTTGACTACAACCACGTAGACGCGGCGTGTATCTACCTCGTCGAAAGTCCCGAGCGCTACGGGATCATTGTGACCGACAACCTCTTTGGCGACATACTCTCAGACCTCGCGGGAGCCGTCACGGGCGGGATTGGTTATGCCGCCAGTGCGAATCTGAACCCGGAGCGCACATCGGCGTCATTATTCGAGCCCGTCCATGGTGCGGCGCACGATATCGCCGGTACCGGTAAGGCGAATCCCCTCGCCGCGGTCTCCTCGGCGGTGTTGATGCTCGAACACCTCGGTGAGCTCGACGCGGCGACGAGGATCGCTCGCGCTGTGCAAGAATTCGATGGAGACGTCGCGGCGCTGGGAACCACCGGGATTACCAAACAATTGATGGAGAACTTGTAGATGCCAATTACCCCCACGCAGAAGATCTGGATGGACGGGAAGTTCGTCGATTGGGAGCAGGCGACGATCCACGTCTTGACGCACACGCTGCACTACGGCACGGGAGCGTTTGAGGGTATTCGCGCCTATAAGACCGATAAGGGACTGGCGGTGTTTCGACTGGTTGACCACACGCAGCGCCTTTTGAACAGCTGCAAAGTCCTGTCGATCGACCTGGCCTATTCGCTCGAAGTACTCGTCGAAGCGACGAAGGAAGTCGTTCGCGTCAATGACGTGCCCAACGGTTGTTACATCCGACCTCTCGTCTACTTGGGCTATGGCGAAATGGGAGTCAACCCGAAGCCCTCGCCCGTGAACGTGGCGATCGCCGTGTGGCCCTGGGGCGCCTACCTCGGCGACGAGGGCGCCGAGAACGGGGTGCGGATGAAGATCTCCTCGTGGGTTCGCCACGCGCCCAATGCCATGCCCACCGCGTCAAAGACGGTAGGGGGGTACGTGAACTCGGGCCTCGCGAAAGTCGAGGCGATGAACGCTGGTTACGACGAGGCGATCATGCTAGGCCCCGACGGCAGAGTCTCGGAATGCACCGGGGAGAATCTCTTCATCGTGCGCGACGGACTCTTGATAAGTCCTCCACCTTCTGAAGCGGGCGCACTTCGCGGTATCACCCAATCGAGCATCGAGCGCATCGCGAACGACCTCGGTTACGAGGTACGTTACGAGCCCATGCGTCGCGACGATCTCTATCTCGCCGACGAAGCGTTCCTCACGGGCACCGCCGCGGAAGTGGTGCCAATCGCCTCGGTGGACGACCGCGTCGTGGGTGAAGGCAAGCCGGGTCCCATCACGAAAAAGATTCAAGGGATCTACCACCAAACCGTTCGCGGTGAATTGCCCCAGTACGAGAGTTGGCTCGACCGGGTGTAGTTGCGTTCGAAGGTAGTCTCGAAGCGTGACCCAACCAACCTTTGCCCCCGTCCCCCAGGCCGGCGAGGTACGACCCACGATGGAGACGTCGACCCCGGAACTCGGACGCGTCGCGAAAGCCGGTCTCCAGCGCTCCGCTCATCCGCCCACCGGCGCCAGTTACGGCACGCCCGCCCCGGGCGAAGGCTACGCGTTAACGATCGCCCACCATATTCTCGGGGCGCTTCGCTTTGAATACGAGCACGACCGTCACGACGTCGAACTCGGCATCGGGTTGGTCGCCGCCAAGCGTGCGAGCATCGTGGGGCGCGGCCCCATTCCCAGTGACGTGAAGGTCGCGATGGCGCACTTCGGGCTCGAGGGGCCCATCGTGAGCCACGATAAGTGCGCAAAGTTCGCGGGCATTGCTCACAGTTACGTCGCCCAACGTCGTTTCGTCGATGCGGTCTCGGTTGACGAACTCGTCCCCGGTCACGTCTCTCCATAGTCCCCACTATCGAAAGAAGCAGCATGAGTTTCGATCTCAATCCGGAGCAACGCGCGTTCCGCGACGTTATGCGCGGCTTTGTCGATGAGCGAGTCGCTCCTCACGCCGAGTACTACGACCGGGAGCAAGTGTTTCCGCAAAAGAGTTTCGATGCGTGTGTGGAGATGGACTTGCCGTCGCTGGGGGTGCCCGAGGCGTACGGCGGCGCTGGTGCCGACATGATCACCCAGGCGATCATGGCCGAAGAACTCGCGAGGGGTTGTGCGTCGACCTCGGTGACCATGCTGATCTCCAAATTGGGGATGTTGCCCATCATCAATTTCGCCTCCGAGGAGATCAAGCACCAGTATCTTCCACGCATCGCCAAAGGCGACATTCAAGCGAGTTACTGCCTTTCCGAGGCGGACGCCGGTTCGGACGTAGCGGCGATGCGCTGTCGAGCCGTTCGCGATGGTGACGACTACATCCTCAATGGCTCGAAGTACTGGATCACGAACGCTGGGGTCTCCGACACCTACACCGTGTTCGCGAGCACCGACCCCGAGGCGCGAAGTCACGGCATCACCTGCTTCTTGGTGGAAAAGGCGTGGGGACTGCAGTTCCCCAAGCACGAGGACAAGATGGGTCTTCGCGCGTCGCCGACGGGTGAGGTTGTCCTGCGCGACGTGCGAGTACCCATGAGTCACCGCATTGGCGCCGAGGGTGAGGGTTTCAAGATCGCCATGCACACGCTGGATCGCTCGCGCCCCACCATCGGCGCTCAGGCCGTGGGCATCGCACAAGCGTCGATCGACTACGCGGGTTCCTACATGAAGGGGCGCAAGGCGTTCGGTGCCCCAATCGCTGACCTGCAAGGACTCAGGTTCATGCTCGCCGACATGGCCATTCGCACCGAAGCGGCTCGCGCGCTGGTGTATCGCGCCTGCGCCACTATTGACGCGGGTGATCCTGACAATCAATTGAGCTACCTCGGCGCGGCAGCAAAGTCATTCGCGTCCGACACCGCGATGAGTGTCGCCGTCGACGCGGTCCAATTACTGGGCGGCTATGGCTTCACCAAGGAATTCCCCGTTGAGCGCTTCATGCGCGACGCCAAGATCACCCAGATCTACGAAGGCACGAATCAGGTGCAGCGCGTGGTCGTGGCGAAACACCTGTTGAAGTAGATGACGTGTCAGTGATGACCACGAATCCAAACGACGTCGTTCGTCAAGGAATCGCGGGCATCAGCGAAGGGTGCGTGCTCGAGACCGTTGACAACTTGAACCTCAAGGGAAACACGAAACTGAGCGCGGTCGTGGCGATGCCGTTGCGCTCCCTCCAGCAAAAGCGTGACGTGGCAAGTTTCGCCACCGGCGCACCAATTGCGGCCGTGCGGGCGATGCTTGAGTTACTCGCTCTCGATCCGCTCGAAAAGATCATCGAAGCGTTAGGGGATCACGCGAACGCGCCGACGTACGAACAACTGAGGGGAGCAGTCGATCGCATCATCGCAGAGGGTGCGACGAATGACGACGTGCTCGCGGTACTCACCTTCGCGATTGGCGAGGGATTCCCCGCGGCACCTCACTGCCGACAACTCCTTGATGAGCGACCCGAACTGGCTTTGCCGGAGTTAGCGAGTCACGCGGCGTCATCACTCGTCGTACCCAAAAAAGTCAGCAACGAGGTCAAAGAGCAGCGGCGCATTCGTCGAGAGGAAGAAAAGAAAAAGAAGACCGCGCAGGGCGTGCGCGCCAACCGCTCGCCCAAGGCGAAACGCTCCGACAAGAGTCCAGGGCCAGTCGAATCGGTGGCCGTGACGAAGGCTGAACCGGCGCTGGAAGTCGCGCGCCGCAAGGTTCTCTTCACGCCCGTCGAACTGAGTACGTTTGACCCTTCACATTCACTCGTCGGAACTGTGATCCTCGCCGACGTGCCCTTTGACGCGACCGATCCTCTTCTTCCCGAGCAACGGTCCAAAGTGCGCCCGGCCGTCGTCGTCGCCGCGAGTGACGACGCGGTCTTGGTTCGCGGTGTTTATTCCAACGCTTCGCCTACGAGGTCCCTTTTCCAGCCGTGGCGCAAACTCGGACTCGCGCACGTCTCTTATGTGGCGAGCGAGCGCACCGCCGTCGCGCTCGCACCTAGCGACGCGGAACGATTAGGGCGTCTGAATGACGAAGAGTGGAACTCGTTGTTCTAGGTCGATGGCGTCGATTCAATTGACGCACGGTCGAAGAGAGCAGGCGCTGCACCGAGACACGGGACTACACGTCGCTCTCTTGCAGGTCGCGTTGACGCTGGCGCATGGCGAGTTGGCGTACGAAGATGATTGATCCCGCAAGAGCCAACGCGAGTCCCGCATATTGGACACCGAGTGAACCACTGTGCGACTCATCGCCCAGCAGCCAGTGCTCGTCGTAGGCGCGCACGAGACCCCAGACCATCATCGCGATGGCGCTGAGGATTCCTGCTGCGCGAGTCGTCCACTTCTTCTCGACCAGGAGGAGTAGGCCCCACAGCAATCCGTCTTCGATTCCTTGGATGAGGGGCACGGGGACTCGCTTTCCTGATTGGCCCGCGTAGCGCATCCCGAACCACTGGTGCGTCAGGTGCCCTCCACCGTTGACCATGAATTGGGGACCGAGAAAGCGACCGAGGGCCCAACCGAGAACGAGCGCCGGCACCATCGCGTCACAAAAGCGGGCGAGGGAACTCTTCGGCCACCAACGACGTTGCAGGACGATCGCGACCGGGAGTGCCAGTGCGATGCCACCGAAGCTCGCGAGACCGCCTTGCCACACGGCGATCCAGCGGCTGAGGTGTTCCTCGTAGTAGGACCAGTTCGTCGCAATGTTGGCGATTCTCGCGCCGACCAATCCACTGACGACGAGCGCCGCAGCGAAACGCCCGAACGGTTCGACGTCGAATCCGGCTCTTTCGAGTCGGTGCCGAGAGTAGAGATAGGCAACGTACGCGGCAATCGCGAGACCGAAGCCGTAGGTGTGAAAGACCAATGGTCCCAGATGAAACGAAGTGGGTACGCCCGACACGCTTAGGCCCGAGGGCGGCCGAGACCAACGAATCCGTATCCGAGACGTATCGGCGTGATGTGCACGCGCGTACCGGTCTCCTCAGCTTCGATCATGTCACCGTGGCCCACGTACATCGCGACGTGTTCGTCACCGTGCCAACCGTAGAACAAAAGATCGCCGGGCTCGATGTCGTAGAGCGGTACACGCTCGGTGTCCTCATACTGGGCCCCCGAATAGTGGGGGAAGTCAATGCCCGCGGCTTGGTAGGCGAGCATGATCAGTCCCGAGCAGTCGACGCAGCTGTGCGAGGCGCCACCCCAGCAGTACCACGTGCCGAGGTAGGACAACGCTGCGCGAATCGCGACATTCGCTCGCGAATCGGGAGGCGGTGCGGGAAATCCGTCAATAGGTTTCGCGTCCTTGAGGGCCCCGTCGGACTTCGCTGCCGCCGCCGCTGCCGCCTCAGCGACGTAGACCGCGATCTGACCCTTGACCTGATTGAGTGTTGACTGGAGCGCCGCTTGGAGAACCTTGGCCTTGTGGAACGCGTTGGCGGCGACCCGAGTGGCGGCGCGAGCCTGATCGTCTTCGGAATTCAAGATGCTGCGCTCTTGGGTGAGCTCAATGCGGTAGTTCTTCAAGTTCGCAATGGTCGAGCTCACGTTGCCTTCGGCGATTTGGTTGTAGACGTTGGTGGCGCCGATCTTTGACGCGTTGGAAGTGAAGAGGGGATTGTTACTCGCCGCGGAACCATTGGTCACGTAGGCGAAGATGGCGTCTTGTTCCAGTTCGGTGGTGCCGTTGTTCACCTTGTTCTTGATGGCGGCGACCGTTTGTTTGGTGTGGGTGATTTGATTGTTGAAGTTGTTCAGTTTGATCTGGGCTTCGTCGTACTTCTGACCGAGAAGCTCCACCTGCCCGTTAATGGACTGGATCTGGTTGTAGAGCTGATTCGCCTTGGCCCGGTCATTGGTGATTGACGAGGCACCGGCGGGGCGTGACGAAACTGCCACAGTGCTCGAACACACTGCGACGACAGCCAGAGCGGACTTCATCCACCGGAACCGCTGATGTCCCCTTGCCGGCCGTAGCGTCGAATGGCGCTCGAGGCGCTCGACGTCGGTCACCTAGAGAAGGCTACCGGCTTGGACGTGTCAAAGGGGCAAACACCAACATAAGAACTTCTGTACTACCTGATAAAAGAGCATTAATTCTAGGGCGCCTCGAGATTGAGAGGGCGTGGTTTCGAGCCCGGCTTCTCACTTGAATATGCTCGAACGCATGTCCGCACGTTCGCGCTCCCTTCCTCGTCGGTCGTGCCTCTCGACGCCAGGATCGTCGGACCGCTTCCTCGCGAAGGCACCGACTAGCACGGCGGACATGAGTTTTCTCGACCTCGAGGACTCCGTCGCCCCGAACGAGAAGGTGGCCGCGCGCGAGAAGGTTGTACACGCCATCCGCACGCTCGACTGGGGCGAACGGGTGCTGTGCGTGAGGGTGAACGCCTGGGACACACCGTGGACTTATGGCGACGTCATTGACGTCGTCAGCAAGGCCGGCACGCGACTCGACGAGATCATGATGCCCAAGGTCCAACGAGCATCCGACGTCGTGGCGATGGACCTACTGCTCACCCAAGTCGAGAAGAACGCGGGCTTGCCGCTGGGTCACATTGGTATCGAAGCCCAGATCGAGACCGCCGAAGGCCTGATTAACGTGGAAGAGATTTGTGCATCGTCCGAGCGACTCGAGACGATCGTGTTCGGCCCCGCCGACTTTGCCGCGTCGATCGGGATGCCCGTGACGACGATCGATGAAACGATCCACGACGGGCCATCGAATCCCTTCAGCTACGTCTTCGCGAAGATCCTCATGGCGGGACGCGCGAACGGTCTGCACGTCATCGACGGTCCGTTTCTCAAGGTCCGCGACCTCGACGCCCTTCGTTACGCCGCCAAGATTTCCTATTCCTACGGCTTTGATGGGAAATGGGCACTCACGCCGGACCAGGCATTGGTGCTCAACGAGGTTTATTCACCGAGCCAGGAACTCTTTGACAAGTCTTACGACATTTTGGACACGTATCGCGTAGCGACCGAGCAACAGCACACCGGCGCAGTGATGTTCGGTGACGAGATGATCGATGAGGCGTCGGCCAAGATCGCCAATTCCTTCGTCGCGAGGGGCCTGCGCTCGGGCATGGAGCGCACCAAGAATTAACCGCGAAAAGTTGGCTTATTAGGAACGCCTCCCAGTAAGGTGGCGCCTATGACGACCCTTTCAGTTCCCAAGATCGGACGGCGCCAGCAGGTTCGAGAGTCGCTGACGAAAAAAGAGTGGCGACGTGCGGGTTGGATGGTGGGGACAATTTCGCTGCTCCACCTCGTTGGCTTTGGCATCTTCATTGGTTTCGTCCTGCCCGGTCACTACAAGGGCCTCGGAATTGGCATCGCCGGCTTGGCCTATTCGCTTGGGCTTCGTCACGCCTTCGACGCCGACCACATCGCGGCGATTGACAACACCACGAGAAAGCTCATGAATGACCGAATCGACGAGCCCGAGCCACGCCGGCCGCTCAGCGTTGGTTACTACTTCTCGTTGGGTCACTCGACGATTGTCGTCCTCATCGGTGCTGGTCTGGTCATCGCCGAACGGACAGTGTTCGCGGCGGTGTCGAACAACGGATCGGGTCTCGAGCAGTTTGGCGGAATCTTCGGAACGCTGGTGTCGGCCGCGTTCTTGTTCCTCATCGCCACTCTCAACATCGTCATTCTCGCCGGCATCATCCGGGTATTTCGTTCCATGCGAAACGGCATGTACAACGAAGAGGAGCTGGAACGCCAACTCAACAATCGCGGAATGTTCTTTCGAATCTTTGGCAAGTGGATGAAGTCAATCACCAAGGAATGGCAGATGTATCCCGTGGGCGTCGTGTTTGGTTTGGGCTTTGACACCGCGACCGAGGTCAGTCTCCTCGCCACGACCGCGCTCCTCGCTTCCAAGGCGCTGCCGTGGTATTCGATTATGTGTCTGCCTATCCTCTTCACGGCAGGCATGTCCCTGATGGACACCATCGACAGTCTGTTCATGAACGTGGCGTACTCGCACGCCCTCTTCAATCCGATTCGGCGCATCTATTACAACTTGATGATCACCGGTCTCTCGATCTTCATCTGTGTCTTCATTGGGGCCATCGAGTTGATGGGTCTGCTCCCGGAGGAACTCCACTGGCGCGGAGCGTTCTGGAACTTCTCCGAGAGGTTCAACATCAATACTGCGGGTTATGTGATTGTGGGAATGTTCATCGCGGTATGGGCCGGCTCGGCAGTGTTCTGGCGTGTGGGTCACATTGAAGAGAAGTGGGGAGCCAGATTGCTCGCGAGCAACAACCTCGCTGTCGAGCGCGACGAGCGCGCGTTCGTTGCACCGAATGGAGCCTTGAAGGGGGCGTTATTTGACGCCTTCGAGCAGTCGTCGAGCGATGACCTTCAGGCATAGCGTCTCGTCCGCGCCCTCGAAAATCGACAGCACTCTCGCGTCGACGAAGTAGCGGCTCACGGGGTACTCCTCGGCGTAACCCATGCCACCGTGGATCTGCATCGCCTCGCGCGTGACCCATTCAGCGGCTCGACAAACGTAGGCCTTTGCCATCGAGGCTTCCATAGAGCCTTCGCCGCGCCCCATGAGTCGGGCGACTTCGAGCGAGAACTGTCGCGAGCACTGGATGATCGCCGCCATCGTCGCGAGTTTCACGCGCGTGAGTTCGAAGTTGATGATCGCTTCACCAAACACGACTCGATTGCGCGCGTACTCGAGGGCTGCTTCGTAGGCGGCCTGCATGACACCCACCGCACGCGCCGCCGTCTGGATGCGACCGTTCTCGAAGCCCGCCATTTGGAGGTAGAAGCCCTTGCCGAGACCTTCGTCACCGCCCACCAGATTGTCGTTAGGCACGAACCAGTTGGAGAAACTGAGTTCGTACGAATGCATTCCGCGATAGCCAATCGTGTCGATTGGTCGCCCCTCCAGCCGACCATCGTCGTCGCCTCGACCTTCGCTCTGGGCGTCTTGCGTGAAGAGGAAACCGTTGCTGTCGCCCAAGGGTTTCTCCACCAAGAAGAGCGAAAGTCCGCGATGAGTCTTGGCGCGGTCAGGGTCGGTGCGCGCGAGGAGGGCCAAAACGTTCGCACGGGCGGCAAACGTGCACCAGGTCTTGGTGCCGTTGATCAGCCATCCGCCTGCGGTCTTGGTCGCCGAGGTGATGAGCCCCGCGACATCGCTGCCGAAATCGGGTTCGGTCACGGCGATCGCCGTCAGCGTCTCGGCCGACGCCAGGCGAGGGAGCCAGTATTTCTTCTGGTCGTCGGTCCCGCCGTGCACGAGCGCGCGCGTGACGATCTCGGGGCGCGTGATCAGCGAACCACCGATGCCGAGTCCGCCCCACGAGAGTTCCTCGGTCGCGATGACCATGCCGAGGTATTCGGATTCGCCGCCGGTCGCGAAACCGCCGAACTCCTCGGGCACCGAAAGACCGAATCCGCCCAACTCATTGAGACCACTGATGATGGACTCGGGTATGTCGCCATTCGTGCGGTGCACGTGCTCGGCGTGGGGTCGGACCTCCTCAAGAGCGAAGCGATGGAACATGTCGGCGACCATCTGAAAGTCTTGGTCCAAGTGCCGATCGCCAGGGCTTTCGGCGAGCGCGGCGAGAAACGCGGGAGCACGATAGGTGTTGACGAAGTGCGTGAACGGTTCGTACCAATCCTTGGACACGCCCCAGAGCTCCTCGCGTCCGAGAATTCTCGTCGCGAGATCGCTCAGGGCAATCGCTAGGAACGCGAAAGTGAGTGCCGCCTCGTTGTCGCCACGTACCGCGTAGGGGAGGCACGCTCGCGCCGTCGCGATCGCGCTCGCCGCGTGCGCAAGGTCGTAGGCCAGTGTCTCATTCTCGTCGACGCCACCACGATCGTGCAGTTCCTTCACCGCTGCGCGAATGACGTCGTCGGCGTGTGCAATCACGTCTGAGGCGACGTTGAGTTGAAGGGAAGTTGACGACATAGTTGAAATGTATCGCTTGTCGGACGCGTACGCGCTCGGCCTAGGCTGAGGACATGAACGTGACGATGCTTCTCGCCGACTCGGCCCAAGTGGCGGAGGGCAAGCTCTACATACTCGGAGGCGGCTGGTCCGTTACTGGTCCCGACCCCGTTCCGTCGGCGGTGGCGATGAAGGTCGGTGTGGATTGGCACGAGTTCAACTTGTCGCATCACTGGGAACTCGTCTTGGAGGATGCGGATGGTCAGTTGGTGCGTTTCGAAACTCCCGAGGGAACGCAAACGATTGAGGTTCGAGGCGACTTCACGACGTCGACACCGAGTGACGTGCCACAGGGCACACCGGTCGACGTGCCGATTGCCGTCAACTTCGGACCCATTCCTCTCGAACCGGGTTCACGATTCACGTGGCGTCTCGTGATCGATGGCGAATCACTCCCGGGAGCGTCGGTGTCCTTCACGACCCGACCACGAGTGGAGATCGAGTCTGAGACCGCCTAGGTCGACGTCGAAGCAACTGATGCGCGTTGAGTTGGGGCAGACTACGACTATGACGACATTCGATCGACCGTTCGGGCGCTACTTCGAGGACTTCGAGATTGGCGACGTGTTCAAGCATTGGCCGGGCAAGACAATCACCGAAGCTGACGATCATCTGTTCTGCATGATCACCATGAATCACCATCCCCTTCATACGAACGCGTGGTTCGCCGAACACGAAAGCGTCCAAAAGAGGAACGTGGTCGTAGGCAACCTCGTGTACTCGTTGGTGCTCGGCATGAGCGTGCCCGATGTCTCGGGTTCCGCCATTGCCAATTTGGAGGTGGAGACGCTTATCCATCGCTATCCGACCTTCCACGGCGACACGATCTACGCCGAAACTCGGGTGTTGGAGAAAACGCCATCGACGTCGAAGAACGATCGAGGAGTCGTACTCGTTGAATCGAAGGGTTTCAATCAAGACGGACTCGAAGTCTGCTACTTCCGACGAAAGGTGATGGTGTGGAAGAAAGAGTTCGCCCCGCCGCGTCGGCGCCCCTACGGTGACGACGTCTGGGAGTGACGACTACGCGCCGTTTCGTCGCGCGCTACGTCGCCATGCCCCCCAATTAAGTCGTCCGCTGCCGTGGATACATCACGAGGATTCGTGGGCGATTCTCGTGAGCGAAGTCATGCTGCAGCAAACCCAAGTGTCGCGCGTGCTCGAGCCGTGGCGCCGTTTCGTGAACGCCTTTCCCACGCCGAAGGATTGTGCGGAGGCGCCACTCTCCTCGGTGCTACAACTCTGGGCCGGCCTCGGGTACCACCGGCGAGCGAAGGCGCTGCACGAGGCAGCTAAAACGATCAGGGACGAGTTCGCCGGCGAGGTGCCCTCGTCAGTCGCGGCATTGCGCTCACTTCCCGGCGTGGGCGAGTACACCGCGAACGCAGTCGCCTCCTTCGCGTTCGATCAAAAGGTGGCGGTGCTCGATACGAACGTCGGACGAGTCCTCGCTCGTGCGATCGCGAATCGAACGTTGTCGAGCGCCGAGGCACGCGACCTCGCGACCCGTCTCTTGCCCAAGAGCGGTGTCGCGTCGTTCAATCAGGCGATGCTCGATTTGGGCGCGCAGCACTGCAAGGCCGCGCCCGCGTGCGAGCGTTGCCCCGTCGCCAGGGTGTGTCGTTGGAAAAACGAAGGGGGCGACGACCCCGCGCCTCAGAGCGCCGGCGTCTCGCGTCGCCAATCAACCTTCGAAGGTTCCGATCGACAGTTGCGCGGAAAGGTCCTGGCACTCTTGCGTGAGAACGACGCGGAATTTCGTACCGTGAGGAAGCGTCTCGCCACCTCCGACAAATCGCGCGTCGATTCCATCGTCGAAGGACTCCTCCGCGACGGGCTCATCGAACGTCGCGCAACGAGGTTGCGACTCGCTCAGTCCTAGCCTCGAAGAAACGTGTCGATCAGGGAATGGACGCAGTCGGGTCGTTCGAGGTGCAAGAAGTGACCCGCGTCATCGATGATTTCCATTCGTGATTGCGGGGCGAGGTAAGCCAAGGCGTCCGCGACGCCCGAAGAGAGGATGCAACCGTCGTCTCGACCGTGCAAGTAGAGCGTGGGCACGGCAGGCGCGTTCGCCATGGCGGCGTCAAGGCGCGCGAGTCGGGCATCATTCGGCGCCGGACCATTCATTGCTCTGTAGTAGTTGATCGCCGCGGTCAAATGTTCGGGCTCATCGAGCGCGCGCTTGACCAATGCGACGTCGTCTCTCGCGTCGTAGTGGGGAGACCACGTCGCCCACAATTGTGAGATGAAGTCAAAGTCGTCATTGGCGACGGTTTGCTCAGCACCTGGATTCTGAAAGAAGGTCATGTACCAACTCGCCGCGAGTTGTCGGTAGCTCCCGAGCGCTGTCGCGAAGACGATGAACGGCGGCAGCGCCATCGTGACGGCTCGGCTCCAGCGAGATGGTTCGGCCGCGGTCGCGAGGTACGTCGCCGCGGCTCCCCAGTCGTGTCCAACGAGCACTGCGCGTTCGTCACCTTCGAAGACATCGTGGAGCTCGATGGCGTCGAGCGCCAGCGCACTCAGCGAATAGATGTTGGATTTGGAAAGCGACGAAGGCGCATAACCACGCATCGATGGCACCACGACCCGATAGCCGTGTTGGACCAAGTGAGGGGCGAGATAGCGAAAGGTGTGCGCGGTGTCGGGGAATCCGTGCAGGCACAGGGCCAATGGCCCGGCGCTCGGACCGAGGATCTCGCACTCGAGTGTCACGTCCTTTAGCTCAACTCGCTGCACCCTCATGTACATCACGGTACTCAACCGCACCGGTAAGGTGCCATCCGTGAGTTCCTTGGAAATCGCGCACTATAAAGAGGTCATAGGTCACTACGTCACGGGCATCGTCGTCGTCAGTGCGCGTACGAGCGAAGGTCCCGTGGGATTCACGTGTCAAAGCTTCGGTTCACTTTCCCTTGACCCAATACTCGTCTCCTTCTCGGCGAACGCGAATGGTCACTCCTGGTCCAAGGTGCGAGATGTCAAAACAGTGGGCATCAACATTCTCTCGTCGCTGCAAGAACCAGTAGCGCGCGTCTTCGCGACAACCGGAATCGACAAGTTCGAAGGTATTCGTTGGGAGCCCGGTCCGAACGGCACCCCGTTGCTCGAAGGCGCCGTTGCGCACCTCGAAGGTGAAATTCTTTCGTGTTCGACACACGGTGATCATGACATCGCCGTCGTGCAGATCAACTATGTCGCGTCACAGCCGGGCGATCCCTTGATTTATTACCGTGGCGGATTCGACGTCCTCCAATAGCGCAGGCGGGTTCACTACGATTCGAATCGTGACCTGGCGAGCAACCCACAGCGACGTAGTGATACCACTCCGGTCGTGACCGCCATCAAGATTTCCTTGGCAGTGCTGCTGGTTTTGTTGTTGATCGGCGTTGCGCTTAGGGTGAGAAAAGTCCGTCGCGACGAGGAACGACGGCTTCAACGTGGTCGCGACCCACGTCTCATGGTTCCTCCTACGTCGCCCTATGCGCCGTCGCGGGGCTTTCGCCTGCTCGACGAGACGGAAAAACCCAAGCAGCCAATGGAGCCGCCGCGACCTCGACTCGAGCCCGACAAAAAGTACGTCTTTAGCGATTATCACCCGTCCAATCCAGACTTCGCCGCGCTCAGTTCTTCGCGACGCGATACCGAATGGGCCCTCTCGCGATCGGCGACCCGGTCCAACTGGACGTTGACGGGAGTTCGAGTCGTCGCTCTCGTCGTCGTGCTCGTCATCGCGCTCGGCTTCGTGGGCTACTACGAGCACACTCACGCGAAGCATCACTCCTCGAACACGACGAGCACCGTAACGACGACGACGTTCTAGAACGTCGCCCGCGTTAGGTCCTCGGGGCGATCTCGTCCAAGACAAAGGCGAGTACTTGGGCCTCGTCGCGCCACGCGTCGTAGCGACCAGAGGGGCCACCGTGACCGGCACCCATCTCTGTCTTGAGGTACGCGACGTTGGCGTCATTGGCGTCGCGGAGCCGAAGGACCCATTTGGCGGGCTCCCAGAATCCCACTCGTGAGTCGTTGAGTCCGCCGGCGACGAAGACGTCGGGATAGTGCCGCGCCGAGCCGTCGTCATTGTGCCCACGCACGTTGTCGTAGGGCGAGTAACTCTTCATCGTTCGATACGCGCTCGCGCTCGCGTCAGGATTTCCCCATTCCTCCCATTCGCCAATTGTCAAGGGGAGCGTGTCGTCCAACATCGTCGTCAACGCGTCGACGAAGGGTACTTCGGCGACGACGCACTTGAACAACTCGGGCGCCAGGTTCATCACCGCACCCATCAAAAGTCCGCCCGCCGATCCACCGCGAGCGGCGAGTTGATCCGGCGTGCTCCAGCCGTCACTCACCAATTGGCGGGCCACTCGCACGAAATCGCTGAAGGTCGTGGGCTTTTGGGAGAGTTTTCCCATCTCGTACCAGGAGCGCCCCATCTCGCCGCCACCTCGCACGTGGGCAATGGCGAAGACGACGCCTCGATCGAGCAAGGACAAGCGAAGTGACGAAAATGCGGGGTCAATCGATATCTCGTAGCTTCCATAGCCGTAGAGGAGAAGGGGGAGCGGTGACGTCGCGCTGAGCTGGCCGTCCTCTTTGACATTGACCAGACTCCGCTTCGCCACGATCGACACGGGGATCTTGATGCCGTCACTGGCGCTCACCCAGAGTCGGCCCGTGACGTATTGGGACGCGTCGTAGCCGCCCAGCACCTGTTGTTGCTTGCGCAAAATCCGCTCCCCGGTCGCGACGACGACGTCAGCGACAAGGCGAGGGGTGACGAGCGACGTGATCATCACTCGCACTTGTGGCGTATCGAACGTTGCGTTCGCCGAGAGCGAGACGGTACTGGGATTGGTGTCGGCTTCGACGAAGTGTGACCTCTCGACGAGGTCGTCGCCGAAAGGGTCCTCGCCGTCGAGGATCGGAACGAGTCGCACCGCACTACAGCCGTCGTAGCGTTCGCTGATCGCGAGGAAGGACTTGAACGCGTCGACGCCGTCGAGTCGGTTCCCTGGACGTTCGGCGATGAGTTCTCGCCATTGTTCATCGGTGTCGCCTCTGGCGAGGAGGCGAAAATCCGTCGCCTCTTCGTTCGTGACTTTGAGCCACCACGTTTTGTTTCGTGCGTCGACGAAGTGTTCGACGCCGTATTCAATCCCGTGGCGACGCGCCTCGAGCAGGCTGAATCCCTCGGTGGGGCGTTGGGCGTCAAGGTAACGGACTTCGGTCGTCGACGAGGATCCCACGTGGATCACGATGACAGCGTCGTCGCGACTCCGTCCGACCGAGACGTTGAACTGTGCGTCGTCTTCCTGGTAGACGAGTACGTCGTCCTCGGGCGCCGTCGTGAGCTCGTGGCGCCACACCTGCCAAGGTCGCATGGCGTCGTCGATGCGCGTGTAGAAGAAGTGGCGACTATCGCCCGCCCACGCGAAGCCGTAGTAGACGTCGAGGAGCTCGTCGTCTATCGGCGTTTGGCCCGCGAGGGGACGAACGGTCACGCGGTGTCGTTCGTGGCCTTCGAAATCAGTGCCTACCGCGACCCACGCGTCATCGGGACTCACCGCCAGTACGCCCACGGAAAGGAAGTCGTGACCCTGAGCTTCGATGTTCTCATCGAGAATCACCTGCTCACCCTCGAGCGTGCCGAGGGGATCGATCGAGGGAGGCGTAAGGTCGCCCGCGACGCTCGGGACCCGACAACTGATCGCGTAGTCGAGGCCTTCGCGCGTGCGCTCGAAGTACCACCATGCCCCGCGCAGCACCGGTACAGAAATATCCGTCTCTTCGATGCGACGTTTGATCTCGTCGAAGAGTTCGTTCTCCAGTGGCTTGAGTGGAGCGAGGGATTCAGCGAGGTAGGCGTTTTCGCTACGTAGGTGCTCGAGGACCTCGGGGTTCTCGCGGTCCATCAACCAGTAATAGGGGTCCGTCCGTTCGTCATCGTGTCGGATGATCGAATGTGGTCGCTGGGGGGCCTTTGGGGCGTTGGGCACCGCTCCACTCTGCCAGACTTGGGAACGTCGACTGCCGGAGACGTGTCGTGGTGGTGAGTGGCGGCTCGCGTGGACTAGGGTGGACTCGCCTTTGATCAACTCCCTCTGCGTCCGGTTCCACGACCCGTCTCCCCAGAGCGTGTCGGCGTCCGGCCCAGTTACTTGAATAGGGGCCCCCTTCAGTTACTACTATGGACGTAGGGTTAATCCCGAAGGAGCGCAATGACGATCGAAAATCTGGACTTCAGCCGTTACCAGCTGGGATGGTCCGACGAGCAGATTCCCGTCTTTAAGCCAAAGAAGGGCATCAACGAAGCGATCGTGCGAGAAATGTCCGGGATTAAGAACGAAGAGCAGTGGATGCTCGACTTCCGGTTGAACGCGCTCAAGCGCTTCGAGAAGAAACCGATGCTGCCGTGGTTCGCCGACCGGATGCCCGACCTCGACTTCAACGACATCTACTACTACATCAAGCCCACCGAGAATCGAGTGGAACGCTGGGAAGACCTGCCCGACGCAATCAAGAACACGTACGAACGACTCGGGATCCCCGAGGCGGAGCGAAAGTACTTGGCGGGCGTCACCGCGCAGTATGAATCCGAAGTGGTGTTTCATCGAAATCGTGAGGACCTCGAGCGTCTCGGTGTGTTGTTCTGTGACATGGACACGGCGGTGCGCGAGTATCCCGAGCTCGTACGCAAGTACTTCGGGACCATCATCCCGCCCAACGACAACAAGTTCGCCGCGCTCAACTCCGCGGTGTGGAGCGGTGGCTCATTCATCTACGTCCCACCAGGGGTGAAGGTCGACCAGCCTCTACAGGCCTACTTTCGCATCAACACCGAGAACATGGGTCAGTTTGAGCGCACCCTCATCATCGCCGACGAGGGTAGCCAAGTTCACTACGTCGAAGGTTGCTCAGCGCCCGTTTACTCGACAGATTCCCTGCACTCGGCGGTTGTCGAGCTCGTGGCCCTCAAGGGGGCACGCATCACGTACACGACAATTCAAAATTGGTCGAACAATGTGTACAACCTTGTTACCAAGCGCGCACGCGCTGAGGAGGAAGCGCACGTCGAGTGGATTGACGGCAACATCGGATCGCGCCTCACGATGAAGTACCCCTCGGTGTACCTCATGGGACCCAAAGCGTCGGGCGAGGTCCTTTCGGTCGCCTACGCCGGTCCGGGACAGATTCAAGACGCGGGCGCGAAGATGGTGCACTGCGCACCGGAGACGACGTCAACGATCGTGTCAAAGTCGATTTCCAAGGACGGCGGTCTCACGACGTACCGCGGGCTCGTCAAAGTTGAAGAAGGGGCCACCGGCGCGAAGAGTTTCGTGCGTTGTGACGCGTTGCTGCTCGACGAGCGCTCGACGTCCGAGACGAAGCCGTACATGGAAGTTGGCGAAAAAGACGCGTCCATTGGACACGAGGCGACCGTGTCAAAGATCGGCGACGACCAGTTGTTCTACCTGATGAGTAGGGGACTGACCGAGAGCCAAGCCATGGGCATGATCGTGAACGGCTTCATCGAGCCCGTGACGCGCACCTTGCCAATGGAATACGCGGTGGAATGGTCTCGGTTGATCGAACTGCAAATGGAAGGCTCGATCGGTTGACACCCCTCGCGTCGAAAGTGTGGCGCGAATCGATGTCGAGCCGCAGTGGGCCACCGGGTTGACGGGTTCCCTACTATCTCGTCGAAAGACGAATTGCATGATGGGCGGCGGTTGCCCATAATTTTGACGTGTGACGCCAGTCGCCAGAGGAGCGAACGTGAACGCTGAAGACCGAGATCCCTTGCCAGTTCGCCCCGTCGAGGATTCGATGAGGAGTTGCTGATGGCGATGCGCGAGGAATGCAAGCACTTTCAGAGTCGAACCTATAAGTCGGGCGAAGTTGCACGGTTTTGCGTCTTGGGCAATGCCCCCGATCAGCCGTGGTCGTGTCCCGCCGACTGCATCACCTACGAACGCCGCTTCGCCGACGTGGGCTGGTCCCACGGCACCCTCGTCGACAAGCCCGTGGAGAAAGCGCCCGAATCAACGGTGCCGCTCGAAGAGCGACGCGAAGTGCTCGACATGGCGAGTGAGATCGTCAACTCAGTCGCGCCGGAACTACTCGAAGAGCGACGCCGTCAACTCGATGAGATGGAGAAAAGGGGCCGCACGGGCTGGAAGTTCTGGCGACGTTAGTTGCCGACGAATTTTGGCGCGCGTCGTTCGATGAACGCGGTCATTGCTTCTCGCAGGTCGTTGCTTTGGAGGAACATCGTGTTCCAACGCGCCACGAATTCGAGTCCCTCGTCGACTGTCCTGCCATCGTTCGCGGCGAGGACCGCTTTCGTGCCTTGTACCGCGAGAGGTGAGTTCGACGCGATCTCGCTCGCGAGGTCGTAGGCCGCCGCGAGTGCGTCAGGTGCGCTGGCGCCATGTACCGAATTCACGAGACCGATTTCCTTCGCGCGCTGGGCGGTGATGTCTTTACCCGTGAACGCGAGTTCGGCGACGTGTCCGGCACTCACAATGCGCGGCAGTCTCTGTAGGGTCCCTAAGTCCGCGACGATGGCGACCTTCGCTTCGCGAACCGAGAAGATCGCGTCACTCGAACAAAGGCGGATGTCGCACGCGCTGATCAGGTCTACGCCGCCCCCAATGCAGTAGCCGTGAACCGCGGCAATGACTGGTATTGGCAGCTTGGCGATGGACGTCACTGACTCTTGCATTCGCCGCACCGCCCTGTAGCTCGACGCGTTTGCGCTGGCCCTTGACGGCGGGTCCTCGCCGCCCAGTCCTCCCGTCAGGCTTCCGCCGAATTCCTTGAGGTCGAGACCCACCGTGAAGTGAGGTCCCTTGGCCGCGATGACGAGAACGCGGATGCTCTCGTCACTCGCGATCTCCTCGGCGACTTCGCTCAGTCCTTGCCAGAGCGCACTACCCATTGCGTTACGTGCGCTCTCGCGGTCGAGCCATAGCGTGGCGATGTGTTCATTGACTTCAAGGGTCAATACGTCGGACTTGAAACTCATGAGGCCCCCGTTCGCTCTCTGCGCAGCCTACGTCGCTCGGGGAGAACGCCTCCTAGACCATTACACTGCATTGGTCCCTAAATCTATGAAATCCTTCGCTCAGTCCGCTCACTCCTTCATTTCCTCGTCACCGAGCGCGCGCGAGCGTGAGCGCGCCTGGGAGAGTTTTCAAGAGATAGGACTCCCGACCACGTCTGATGAAGTGTGGCGTTACGCGCCGTTGAGTGAGTTCGTGCTCGATCACTTCGAGGTGTCGGCGCAGCCCCTCGTTCGTGAGGTGTCTTCGTTCGCGGAGCAATTGCGCGCGACGGGTGGACTCGTGATTCGTATCGTCGATGGTCACCTCGCCTCGGTGAGTGGGGCGCTCGAGGGCGTGAGTGTCGCGAGTTCTGAGAGCACGCTGACGCTGCGTGGTGAGAATCCCCTCGAGCGCTACCAGAGCGATGCCTTCGCGCTCTTGAACGTTGCACTGGCGCCCGCGACGACGGTCGTTGAGATCGCCGAACGGGTGAACGTCGCCCAGACAATCGTGGTCCTCTACGAGACGACGGGATCTGTTTCGTTCTCTCAGACGCAGGTGAAGCTCGGTGACGCGAGCAGCGCCACGGTCGTCGAGTATTTCGAAGGGGGCGCAGAAGCGTTGGTGGTGCCGCTGAGCGAATATGAAGTGGGTGCGGACGCGTCGCTGCAACTCATCACCTACCAACGCCTCGAGGACAGCGCGTGGCACGTCGCACGAACGACGGGACTGGTCCGCAAGGATGCGCGACTTCGCCAGGCAGTCATTGGGATGGGTGCGCACTACAACCGTTCGCGTAACGACGCCGAGCTCCTGGGAACCGGTGCGGAGAACGAACTGCGCACCACGTTCCTCGGCGCGGGTCGACAGGTGCACGATTTTCGAACACACCAGTTCCATAAGGCGCAGCGCAGCCGATCGACGTTGCTCTCCAAGGGAGCTGTCGCCGACGAGTCGAGGTCGGTGTACACGGGATTGATCGAGATCGAAAAGGGTGCCAAGCGCACCGATGCCCGCCAGACGAACCACAATCTCCTACTCTCGCCCCACGCGCACGCGGACAGCGTGCCGAATCTGGACATTCGAGAGAACGACGTGATGTGCGCGCACGCGTCGAGCGTGGGACCACTCGATGAGTTGCAGCGTTGGTATCTCGAGTCGCGCGGTGTCACCCGCGCCGACGCGGAGCGTTTGATCATTCAAGGTTTCTTCTACGAGATGCTCACGACGTTGCCGGTCGAGCTCGCCGCCCTAGTAGAAGATGACGTGACCGCGGCGCTCGCATCCCTACAAATGGTGGCACCGTGACTAGTTTCGACCTCGGTGTCATTGATGACTTCGTCGACGGCGAACCGCGACAAGTGCACGTCAGCGACCGGGTGTTGGTGGTCGTTCGAATCGGTGCCGAGGTCTACGTCTTGGACGATCGATGCAGCCACGAGGATTTCAGTCTCGCCGAAGGCGAAGTGAACGTAGAGACGCTCGAGATCGAGTGTGCTCGTCACGGAGCGATGTTCCGTCTTCGAGACGGCGAACCAATGTCGTTTCCAGCGACTCGACCCGTTGCGCGCTACGACGTCACCCACCAGGACGGTCGCCTCGAAGTGGTCCTTCCATGACTTCGACGCTGCGTATCGAGGGACTTCGCGTCGAGGTGTCGGGCAAGGAAGTGTTGAAGGGCTTCGACCTGACCATGGATTCTGGCGAAGTGCACGTGATAATGGGGCCCAATGGTTCTGGAAAATCCACGCTCGCACACGCGCTTAGTGGACACCCCGGCTACAAGGTGCTCGGCGGATCGGTGCTGCTCGACGGCGTGGAACTCTTGAGTCTCTCGGCGACCGAGCGCGCACGCCACGGTCTACTGCTGGCGTTGCAACATCCCATGGAGGTGCCGGGGGTTCGACCATTCGACCTGCTGGTCGCGGCGGGCGCGGACCCGACCAATCTTCGTTCTCGAATGAGTGAAGAAGCGGAGCGAGTCGAATTGCGACGTGACGTCCTCGACCGCTTCGTGAACGTGGACCTCTCGGGAGGTGAGCGCAAGCGCGCCGAGATGGTGCAACTCGGAATCCTTCGACCGAAGTTCGCCGTGCTCGATGAGATTGACTCCGGACTTGACGTCGACGCACTCGGCGCCGTCGCGCGACGTCTCTTCGCCGCAACGACCGAGTGGAATTGCGGCGTGCTCGCCATCACGCACTTCCGACGTTTGTTGCAAGAACTCACGCCGACAAAGATCCACGTGGTGAGCGATGGTCGAGTCGTGGCGACGGGCGGACCGGAACTTTCCGAAATTCTCGAACGCGACGGCTACGAACCCTTTCGTCATTTGGATTCTTAAGTTTCTTACAATTGTGCGGCGAGTAAAGTTGCACAATGAGCGATCAGGGTGACGGCGACGCTACAAGCCGTTCTCGAGAATCGCGGCGCGAGCGAAAGCGTCTCGCCAACGAGCATCGGCTCATGGCGCTGGGCGCGGCCGTCGACGAGAAGTCGGGTGCACCGCGAAGGAAGCGTCCTCGCAGACCCGGTCGAACTCGTCGGCGCGTCATCATCACGTTCGTGGTCCTCGTGGCCCTGCTCGTCGGGGTCATCGGCGGCGGATATCTCTACGCGCAGTGGCGATTCAGCCAGATCAAGAAGATCCACGTGGCGGGTGAACTCCCCCAATTGAGCGGAAAGCCCTTTAACATCTTGGAGGTGGGCTCAGACTCGCGCGTCGGGCTCAGCGGCGCGGTCGCCGCCCAAACGGGAGCCTCGACCGGCTCGGTCTCCGGACAGCGAAGTGACGTCGTCAAGGTCATGCACATCGATCCGGCGGCCGGCACCATAACAATTCTCTCCATCCCTCGCGACACCATGACGACGTTGCTCGCGAATCAAGCGCTGTATGGCAAATTCAATCGGATCAACGTCAATTTTGGAAGTGGGCCGTCGCTGCTCGCCCAAACCATCACCGCGAACTTTGGTATCCCCATCACGCATACGATCGTCGTGAGTTTCGGTGGTCTCATCAACGCCGCGGACGCCATTGGCGGGGTGTACCTTGACTTTCCCTTCCCGGCGAAGGATGCCTATTCGGGTCTCAACATAAAGCAGGCGGGTTGTCAGCTCGTGACGGGATTCCAGGCACTGGCGGTCGTGCGCAGTCGCCACTACCAGTGGTTCCAGAACGGCGTGTGGAACTATGACGGCACGAGTGACTTCGGGCGAATCGATCGCCAGAACGCCTTCCTGCGAGCGATGATTAGTCGCTTGAAGGGTCTCTATAACCCCCTCTCGATCAACACGTTCCTCTCAAAGATTCCCCAAGGAATCACGTTGGATAGCAATTTCACTCTGAACGAACTGATCGCGCTCGCGGTGAAGTTCCACGGACTCAATCCGGCCAAGATGCTCACCTACACGATGCCGGTGACCGACGCGCAGGTCAGCGGCATCGGTGACGTGCTGTTCGTGCAGCAACCCGACGCGCAACAGATGCTCGTCAATATCTTCGGCTCGCAGTTGCTCACCCCGACCGACCCACCCCCGAATACCGCGTTGCAGACACCTCTGCCACCGGTCGTGTTACCAACGACCACGACGACGCTGGCACCTCACAAGAAGAAGAAGCACGGGACGTCACCTACGACCACGACGACGATCAATCCATCACAGGTCGTGCCGTACTTCGATCCCGTGCCGTGCACGCCTTAAGGTGTCGCGTCGAGCTCGTCGAGTCCCTGGTTGAGCGTGTTCCACGCGAGGGTCGCACATTTAATGCGCACCGGGAACTTTACGACGCCCTGCAATGCCGCGAGCTCACCGAGCGAGCGCACATCTTGGAGCGGCGCGGAATCCGTTGACTCAATGGACGATTCGTGCACCGTCATTAACTTCTTGAACGTCGTGATGAGTGCTCGCACCTGTTCGATTGGTTTGCCCTTTACGGCGGCACTCATGAGCGACGATGACGACTGTGAGATCGAACACCCGTGCCCGGTCATCTTGATGTCGGTGAGGACGCCGTCGTCAACCAGCAGGTAGGCAGTGACTTCGTCACCGCACAAGGGGTTGAACCCCTCTACGCGATGTGCCGGGGGCGTCTCCAGCTCGCCTCGATTGCGCGGCGAGCGGTAGTGGTCGAGGATCACTTCTCGATAGAGGTCTTCGAGGTTCGACATCGTCACCCGAAAAGTTTGACGGCGTCGTTGAGCGCTTCGATCAGGACGTCGGTGTCGCTCACCAACGAATAGGGTCCGAAGGACGCTCGAGCCGTTGCAGTGAGGTTGAAGCGTTTCATGAGGGGTTTGGCGCAGTGGTGACCGGGTCGCACACACACACCGAACTGGTCGAGCACTTGGGCGACGTCGTGGGCGTGCACGCCTTCGACGTCCATGCTGATCACGCCCCCGCGTTGTTCGGTGTCGCGGGGTCCGATTATTCTCACGCGCCCACCGAACTCGTCGTCAATGCGGGCGAGTGCGTCACGCGTCAGGTCGCGGTCGTGTTGAGCGATGTTCTGCATCCCGAGACCCTCGAGGAAGGTGACGGCTGCGCTCAGACCCGCGGCCTCGGCGATCGGAGGCGTGCCCGCCTCAAAACGAGTTGGGCCCTTCGCGGGCACGTAGCCACTCGTCGATACGTCGGCGATCATGCCGCCCCCGCCCAGGAACGGGGGCATTTCAGCGAGGATGTCGCGTCGCGTCCACAAGACGCCGAGCCCCGTGGGTCCAAGCATCTTGTGCGCGGAGAACATGAAGAAGTCGACGTCCAGGTCAACGACGTTGCTCGGCGCGTGCCCGACCAACTGGGCGGCGTCGACGGCGATGAGCGCACCGTGCTCGTGCGCGATGCGCGCGAGTTCCTGCAAGGGTGTCACCGTCCCCAGTACGTTGGACATCGCGGTGACCGAGACCAGTCGCACGCCCTTCATTAACTCTTCGATGTTGCTCAGGTCGAGGCGGTAGTCGTCGCCGACGGGGATGAAACGAACTTCGATACCAACGGCGTCGCGAAGTTGGAACCACGGCACGATGTTCGCGTGATGTTCCATCACGCTCAGCAGGACGACGTCACCGACCCCGAGGTTCTTGGCCCCCCATGATTTTGCGAGCAGGTTGAACGACTCGGTCGCGTTCTTGGTGAAGACGATCTCCTCGGCACCGTCGGGTGCGTGAATGAATCGAGCGATCGCCTCGCGAGCGCCTTCGTAGCTCTGCGTGGACTCATTTGCTGTCTGATAGACGCCCCGGTGCACGTTCGCGTGCTGACGCTCGTAGTGACGACTCATGGCGTCGATCACGGGGCGAGGTGGCAACGACGACGCCGCCGAATCGAGATACGTGATTGGTCGACCGTTGATGATGCGCGCGAGCGCGGGCGTGTCGGCGCGAACGAGGCGGGGATCGAAACTGGTCACAGACTGACCGGTCGCCACGCGTCGTAGCCCTCGTGTTCAATTCGCTGGGCGAGATCGGCGTCGCCCGACTCGACGATCTGGCCGTCGACGAGGATGTGCACGTGATCGGGTTCGATCTCTTCGAGGAGTTTCACGTAGTGCGTGACGACGATGACGCCCATGGCGGGGTGTTCGTCACGGACCGTGCGCACCCCTCGAGCAACGACGCGCAACGCGTCGATGTCGAGGCCCGAATCGGTCTCGTCGAGAAACGCGATCGCGGGCTCCAACAGGGCCATCTGCAATATCTCGTTGCGCTTGCGCTCCCCACCGGAGAATCCGTCGTTCAGATGCCGCTCGGCGAACGCGGGGTCCATGCCCAATCGGTCCATCCACTCCATCAGATCCAGTCGCACTTCAAGGACACTGAGTTCGTCGAGTCCTTTTCGTGCGGCGATCGCTTGGCGCAAGAACTGCACTACCGAAACCCCACTGATGGCTTCGGGGTATTGAAAAGCGAGGAAGATGCCGGCCCTCGCCCGCTCGTCGGGGCTCCACTTCGCGATGTCCTCACCCTTGAGGAGTATCTCGCCGGCGCTCAGGGTGTAACCCGGGTGTCCCATGACGATGTTTGCAATCGTGGATTTTCCCGCGCCATTGGGGCCCATGAGGGCGTGTACTTCGCCCTCGTGCACGACGAGGTCGACGCCACGCAGAATGCTCGCGCCGTCCGCCTCGCAGTGGAGATTTCGCAGTTCCAAGAGGGGTGCAGACATCGAGTAGCAGCCTATCGGTGGTGCCTTCGCACAAGAACGTGGTTACCAGCCTCGCTCGACCCACTCATCGAGGTGCGGTGACTCGGTGCCGAGCGTGGAGTTGGCGCCATGGCCCGGCCAGATGATGGTGTCGGGCGAGTAGACACGAAAGATGCGTTGCTCGATCGAGTTGATGATGGTGGGAAAGTCGCCGCCGTCGAACGTGGCGTTGCCGGGTCCTCCGGGAAAGAGCGTGTCGCCCGTGAACAGAATTGGGGTGTTCTCGAGCGCGAACGAGATGGAACCGGGCGTGTGACCCGGGGTGTGCACGGTGCGCAGGCGAAGATCCCCCACTGCGTGCACGGCGTCGTCTTCGAGAAGATGGTCGTAACTGGGCAGCATGCTCGAATCCTCGTCGCGCACCCAGACGTCGATACCTGCGTCTCGGACCTCGGTGACGGCGCCAATATGATCCCAGTGCCCGTGGGTCTCGAGGACCGACGTAACACCGAGACGCTTCGCCACGCGAAGCAGTCGGTCGTGTTCGTTCGCTGCGTCGATGAGTGTGGCGACGCCGCTTCGTCGACAGCGAACGACGTACACGTTGTTCTCGACGGGTCCGACGACGAAGCGGTGCACCTCAGCGCTGGCGTCCGACCAGACGAGTTCGACGTTGTCCATCCAAGTAGATTGCCACGAATCGGCACAGGTCGAACTTTGGCTAATGTCGAAGCCACCGGCGTTACTCTCCGGTAGGGGGAAAAGGGATCGCGATGAACTTTGGCTTTAGCGAAGAGCAGGAAGAACTGCGAAAGATGGTCCGGCGGTTCTTGGAAGAGAAGTCGCCAGAGACTGAAGTACGCCGCCTCATGGCGACACCCGAGGGCTACGACCCCAATGTCTGGGAGTTGATGGCGAAGGAACTCGCCCTGCAGGGTTTGGGCATCCCCGAGCAGTTCGGAGGCCAAGGTTTCGGGCCGGTCGAACTGTACGTGGTCTTTGAAGAGATGGGCGCCGCACTGTTCTGCTCGCCCTATTTCTCTACGGTGGCGCTCGCCGCGAACGCCGTCCTCTTCGTGGGCAACGACGACGACAAGGCCACGTATCTGCCCGGCATCGCGTCGGGCGAAACGATCGCGACCGTGGCACTGACCGATGACACTGGCAACTGGGACCTCAGCGCGACCTCAGCGACCGCGACGCCCAAGGGCGACGGTTTCGAGCTCAACGGCGTCGTCAACTACGTCACTGACGGGAACCTCGCCTCGATCATCTTCGTACCGGCAAAAACCGCGAAGGGTCTTTCACTGTTCGCGCTGAAGGGTGACGCGAAGGGCGTGTCGAGAACGGCGTTGGCGACGATGGATCAAACGCGCAAGCAGAGTCGCATCGAATTGCACGACGCTTCGGCGACGTTGGTCGGCACTGAAGGAGAGGCGCTTGGTGGACTCACGACCATGCTCCAAGTTGCTGAATCGGCGCTCGCCGCCGAGCAGGTGGGTGGTGCACAACGGGTCTTGAACAACGCAGTTGACTACGCGAAGACCCGCGTGCAGTTCGGTCGCCCAATCGGTTCGTTTCAGGCGATTAAGCACAAGTGTGCGGACATGTTGCTCGATGTCGAATCGGCGAAGTCGGCCGCGTACTACGCCGCGTGGGCGTCACAAGAACTGAACGACGAGCTACCCATCGCCGCGAGCCTCGCGAAGTCGTTCTGTTCCGAGGCGTACTTCCACTGTGCCGCGGAGAACATCCAAATCCACGGGGGCATTGGTTTCACCTGGGAGCACCACGCACACCTGTACTTCAAGCGAGCGAAGAGTTCTGAGTTGTTCTTGGGCGACCCCGCGTACCACCGAGAACTACTCGCCCAGCACCTGGACATCTAACGGCGTGCTCGCGCACGAGCAACTCAAGGGTGCGACCTCGACGTTGGATTTGCGCATCGCGACCTCGAGTGCGCGACCAGTCACGGGCCACGTGCTCATCTTGGTGCACGGACTTCCGCTCTCGTTGGGAATGGGACGCCAAGCGGCGGGACTCCTCCCCGAACTCGCTGAGCACCTCGCGAACGAGTCGGGGTGGATTGTCGCGACGGGCACCCTCTCGGGAGTGGGCGGCAGCACCGGCACATTCTCCGCGAGTCAGTGGTTGGCTGACCTCCAGGTCATCTTCGAGCGCGTCGACCAAGACGACCGGCGAATATCACTCGCTGGCTTCGGGTTCGGCGGCTCGCTCGCCCTCGCGCTCGCCGCGCGCGATGATCGTGTTCGCGGGGTTGCCACGTTCGCCGCTCCCGCGCACCTCGACTACTGGTGTTCGAGTGCCGAAGAGTTCCACCGCGCGGTCCAGGTTGCCGGTGTCGTCGGCAATAAGGTCGACCTACTCGCCCCCGAGGCACTGCGCGACGACGTACTGCGAATCGATCCACTTGGATCAATCGCGCTGGTGCCGCCCAGGCGTCTGCTCATTGGCCACGGTGCCGATGACCTTGAAGTTCCCGTGGGGGATGCGCGCGATCTGCTCGCGAGCGCCGAGGGGCGGGCGGAACTTCGCATCATCCAAGGAGCGGGGCATCAACTACGCGCCGATCCTCGAATGGTCGCGACCTTGTTAGGTTGGCTCGACCGTCACCGTTGAGAGGGCACGCTCGAGTGCTTCGCGAAGTAGTCGCGCGGCCTTTTCGGGTTCGTTCGCTTGGGTCAAAGAGCGCACGACGACGAAGCGGCGAAGACCTTGGCCGACGAGAGAAGCGATGTTTTGTTCATTGACGCCGCCGGTGACGAAGACGGGCCGATCACTTTGCCGTTCGCATTCGAGTGCGTACGCGATCCCGGTGCCCGCGCGACCAAGTTTCGTGGGCGTGGGCACGATGGGTCCGGCGCTGAGATAACTGGCCCGAGTCGCGAGACCCAAAGCGAACTCTTCGCTCGCGTGCGTGGAGAGCCCGATGATGGCGTCGTCGCCCAGGAGTTGACGGCACCGCTCCACACTTACGTCGTCTTGGCCCACGTGCACGCCGTCGGCGCCGGCTTGGAGGGCGAGTTCGGGCGAATCGTTCATCACGAGGGGAACGCCGAAGTCGCGACATATCGGAGCCATCAACCGGGCGGTGGCGACGCGAATCTCGTCCGAGAGGTGCTTTTCACGAAGTTGGACGACGTCGACGCCGCCTCGAAGGACTTGGGGGAGAAACGTCGCCATGTCCTCGCGCGCTGGTACGCACAGATAGAGGTGACGCGAGCGCAGATCGAACACGGTCTCCACCTTAGGAGTTTGGGTTCGCTCGCTGTTTTGAGGGCCATCGTGGGGCAGAATGGTCCTGTGCAGATTCCCGCCAAGGCCGAATACGCGATACGCGCGCTCTTGACCCTGGCCGCCACGACGAACTCCATCAGCGCCGAACATCTAGCGCAGGAACAGGAACTTCCCGCGAAGTTCCTCGGGGCGATTATGTCCGATTTGCGCCGAGGCGGACTGGTCACCTCCCAGCGCGGCCCCGAGGGAGGCTTCAAACTCGCGAGGGATCCCGACTCGATCATGATCGCCGACATCCTTCGCGTGGTGAGTGGACCAATGGCCGGGGTTCGCGGGATGCGACCCGAGACGCTGATCTACGAGGGGGAAGCCAAACACTTGCGCGACGTATGGGTCGCGGTGCGCGGTGCGCTGCGCGAGGTGCTCGAGCACGTCACCCTCGGACAGGTGTTGCGCGGTGAGATGCCACTGGCGGTGACGCGTTTCACCTCTGATCCAGATGCGTGGGTCACTCGGACCATATGAAACGCATACATACCGACGGCGCGTGCCGCGGTAACCCGGGTCCGGGGGGATGGGCGTGGGCGAGTGGCGTCGAGACCTTCGCAAGTGGGGCCGACGCGCATACGACCAACCAGCGAATGGAGGTCCTCGCCGTCATCGAAGCGTTGAAGGAGAACCCCGAGAACCCGCTCGAGATCGTGAGTGACTCGAACTACGTCGTCAAGTGCTTCAACGACAAATGGTACGTCGGATGGTTGCGCCGTAACTGGAAGAACTCCCAGGGTCAGCCCGTCGCCAATCGGGACCTGTGGGAGGAGTTGTTCGCACTCGCCCTCGAAGCAGACCGCGACGTCACGTTTCGCTGGGTGAAGGGTCATTCGGGTGACGTCATGAACGACTTCGTCGACGAGCTGGCGACCCAGGCCGCCGACACCCAGCGCGGCCGTCATTCCTAGGACCCAGCGCCTGGGCTAGTGCGTAGAACATTAGGATTCCCCAGGGGGTAGAGCGCTAGGAAGATTGAAGGGAATGGCCGTGGCTAACGAGGTCCAACAGTTCGATGTTGTCGTCATCGGAGGAGGGCCCGGTGGATACGCCGCCGCTCTCTACGGCGCGAGTGCCGGACTAAACATCGCGATCATCGAACGCGACAAAGTCGGCGGCACCTGTCTGCATCGGGGATGCGTCCCGGCAAAGGAGTTCCTCGAGACCGCGCACGTGCATCGCACACTCGAGCATTCGAGCGCGTTCGGTTTCAGCACAGGCGAGATCAAGACCGACTTCGCCGTGAGTCAAGCTCGCAAGAACGACATCGTCGACAAGCTCTACAAGGGCTTGTCGGGCCTCTTGAAGGGTCGAAAGGTCACGATCTTTGAGGGCACTGGACGTCTCGACAAGGACTTGACGGTGACCGTGCTCGACGGCGCCGACGCGGGCGTGGTCGCGAAGGGGAAGAACGTCATCATCGCGGCGGGGTCCGTACCGCGCACGCTGCCCGGCTTTGACGTCGACGGCAAGATCGTCTACACCTCGGACGAATTCCTCAACCTAGAGTCGCTTCCCGAAACGGCCGCCGTCATTGGCGGTGGGGCGATTGGCTGTGAATTCGCGTCAATGTTGGCCGACATGGGCACCAAGGTCACGGTGCTCGAAGGTCTTCCTTCGATCCTCGCGGGCTGTGACGCCGAGGTCGCCAAGGTCGTCGAGCGCGCCTTCAAGAAGCGTGGCATCGAGATTCAAGTCGGTGTCAAGATCACCGGTCACAAACCCAACAAGGGTGGCACCTCGGTGAACATCGAAGGGGCCGAGGACGTCAAGGTCGACATGGTCGTCGTTTCGGTTGGTCGTCGTCCACGCACCGAAGGCCTCTTAGGTGAAGGTACGGGCGTCGAGATCAACGACCGTGGATTCGTCGTCGCGGATTCGTACATGCGCACGTCCAATCCCAACGTCTACGCCGTCGGTGACGTCGTAGCGAACACGCCACAGCTCGCGCACGTGGGCTTCGCCGAAGCGATCGTCACGATCAAATCGATTCTTGGAGAGCCGGTCGTACCCGTTGACTACGACCGAGTGCCGTGGGCGATCTATTCCAATCCAGAGGTTGCGTTCTGCGGGCTCACCGAAGTCGCTGCGAAGGAGAAGGGCTACGACGTCGTCGTGAAGAAGGACCCCTTCGGGGGAAACAGTCGAGCGCAAATCATTGGTGATACCGAGGGCGTCGTCAAGATCATCGCCGAAAAGAGGGCCGACGGGAGCGCGGGTCAGATACTCGGTGTCCACATGGCGGGTCCCTGGGTCACCGAACAACTCGGCGCGGGCTACTTCGCCGTCAACTGGGAGGCGACCGCCGAGGAAGCGGCGGCGCTCATCCAACCACACCCGTCACTCTCCGAGACCTTCGGCGAGACGCTGATTGCACTCGCGGGACGAGGGCTGCACGTTGGTTGACGTCACCCTTCCGTCGCTGGGTGAGTCGGTCACCGAAGGGATCATCACGCAATGGTTCAAGAAGATCGGCGACGCCGTCGCGCGTGACGAACCACTCTTCGAGGTCTCGACCGACAAGGTCGACTCCGAGATGCCGTCGCCCGCCGCGGGGGTGTTGGTCCAGATCCTCGCTGGCGAGGGTGACACGGTAGAAACCGGGTCACGTGTCGCGGTCATCGACGAGAACGCCAATGCAACGGCGCCAAGTCCGACTGCCGGTTCGGCCGCGCCCGTCGAGACGTCGTCGGCCGCTCCCAAGGACGCGACGGGTGACGTGGCGCCAGTGCCCCCAGTCGCTCCAGCAACGACGCCCGCGCCAGCGCTGGCGCCACCGTCGACGGTTGAAGCCAACGGACAAAGTGGCGTCGTTGTCTCACCCGTCGTGCGAAGAATCTTGAGCGACGGGGGCGTCGAGCCCTCGACGATCCAGGGCTCGGGTCCGGGAGGAGCTATCACCCGCCGCGACGCCGAGCGTGCGGTACTCAACGGGCCCATTGAAGAAGTAGTCGTCCCGCTTTCGAACGGTCAGCGTCGGATGGGCCAGCACATGTCGGTGTCGACGCAGAGTACCCCGCACGGATTCGTCGCCATTGAAGTCGATGGCGCGGTCTTCGCGGCTCTCGAGGCGGTGGGTCGCGTGACGCGCGATGGCGTCACCATCAGCGACGAGATGGTCGTCAGCCTGGCCGCGGTGCGCGCACTCGCCGAATTCGAATTCTTGAACGCAACGTTTAACGAGGATCAGCTCACCCTTCACCGCACGGTCAACCTCGGCGTCATGCGTCACGTCGCCGAGGACGGCATGCTGGTGCCGGTCGTGCACGCGGCGGCCGGTCTCACGCTTCGTGCCCTCGCGCGACGGGTGAGTGAGTTGGGCGAGCGACTGGCGTCACGACAGTTGACGACCGATGACCTCATGGGCGGCACGTTCACGATAGTGGGTGCGCCCAGTGCGAACACGTTGTTCACCGAGCCGATCATCATTCAACCCGAGGTCGCGGCGTTGAGCGTCGGGGCCGTTCGAAAGGTGCCGGTCGTCGTCGCGAAGAACGGCAAGGACACGGTTGTCGCGGGACGTCGCCTGGTGCTGGGTCTCTCCTTTGATCACCGCGTGTGCGAGCCGG
>CAJCJA010000041.1 GCA_903970515.1 Candidatus Saccharibacteria bacterium CG_4_10_14_0_2_um_filter_52_9 | reverse complement strand
TTGAGTTTCCGGCGTGTTTCATTGCTAATACCGCCTTGTAGTAACGGAGTGGGCCCTGCTAGAGTTCGGCGAAAGTCAAATTGACTTACAAGTTGCCTTGGAATCTTCTTCGCGTCACTTTGGTGACGAGAAGGTGATCTTTCAGGTGAGAAGTGAGCGATTTCAATTAAGGGAGGACGTTGCCTATGAAGCATCGTTTCAATAAGGCAGTGGTCTTAGCCGCTGCTGGAGCACTGGCCATGACAGCGATACCGCTGTCGGCTGCATCTGTATCGAGTGCATCGGCGAAGCCGACGTACACGATCGCTGCGCAGTTTGTTCTGTCTGGTGGTGCAGCTGGTCTTGGAATTCCTGAGTTGCAGGGTGTCAAACTCGCTGTGTCCCTCTGGAACGCCAATCCGAAGCGCACGTTCAACGTGAAGCTTGTTACCGGAGACGACCAGTGCGACCCGACGATTGCGCCTTCGGTCGCGACCGAGATCAACTCGAACAAGAACGTCGTTGCGGTAATTGGACCGTCTTGCTCCGGTGCAACCGTGGCGTCACTACCGATTTATGGACCGTCCGACATGCCGGTTATAAGTCCTTCAGCGACTCGAGTCTCACTGACTCTGCCTGACCCCACGGCATCGCCGCCCGTGACGACGCCGGTCAACGCGCAATACAAGGACTTCTTCCGTGACGTCGCCAACGACGGTGTTCAGGGACCGGCCGATGGAAACTACCTCGCGAAGACCTTGAACGAAAAGAACATCGAAGTGATCAATGACGCGAGTTCATACGGTGCGGGACTCGCCTCGCAGGTTGCGGCGCAAGCTACGGCAGACGGCGCGACGGTTACGACCGCGACGCTACCAAGCACACCAGCTTGCGGTAACGGAGGCAGCGGAACCAGCGACCAGATCACGATTCCTTCAGGTGTACAGGCGGTCTTCTATGGCGGTTACTACTGTGACTTCGCGCAGTTGACCGACATTGTTCGTACGGCTGGCTACAAGGGCGTCTTGATGAGTGGTGACGGTTCCGACGAGCCTCAGTACATGGAGGACCTTTCTAAGCTCTCTGACGGAGCTGGGACTCTGGTTACGTGTGCGTGCTCCGAGGTCAGCAGTGCGACTGCCGCTGGCAAGACGTTCAACGTTGGCTTCCAGAAGCAATTCAAAACGGTTCCGGGTGCGTATGCGCCAGAGTCGTACGACGCCGCCAACATGGTGCTGACCGCGATTTCCAAGCTTCACAAGGTAACGCGCAGCGCCATCACCGCGGAGTTGAAGAAGCTTACGTACGTGGGAATTTCAAAGACGATCAAGTTCGCGCCGTCCGGTGACGTTCAGGCCAAGAACATTTACGTCTATAAGGTTGTAGTCAACAACACCCCGACGGGCTTCTCGTCAAGTCTGAACCAGATTGCGGTAACTACTCCGTAGTTTCCCTGGGATTTTTGAACCCGGTTGTGAGGACGGTCGCTCGAAGTGAGCGACCGTCCTCACATATGGGGCTAGATTCAGCAGCGACTTGGGCGCGGACAAGAAGGAGCGAATGTTTAATTATTTGATACAAGGCATCTTCGCCGGGCTGATTTTCTCACTCCTCGCCCTCGGCTACACCTTGGTCTACGGAGTTCTGCGACTGATCAACTTCGCTCACAGCGAAGTACTGATGACCGGCGGATTTGCTGGTTACTTTTACCTGCACTACACCATTGGTCAGCATCTCGTAAGTGGCAACATTGGCGAGACACTGTTCTATATAGTCACGGGCGTCCTCATCAGTGGCGTTGCCGGCACTGTTGTCGCGGTCGCGATTGAGCGCTTCGCCTATCGACCGCTTCGTCGTCGCAACGCTCCGAAGTTGGCCTATCTGATTTCCGCGATTGGTGCATCGTATTTTTTGCTCAATCTCGCGGGAAAGGAGTTCGGCCGCTACCCAACGGCAACGTCCCAGCCGTTCGACAATCACGTCGTGTTCACCTTGTGGGGCGGTCAGATTTCAATGTACGACTTCGTCATCTTGGCCGCGTCGATTGTACTTTTGGTCACCATCGACTGGATCGTTTCTCGCACCAAGATGGGTCGAGCGATTCGCGCGGTCGCGCAAGATGTCGAGACCGCTTCCTTGATGGGCGTAAATGTGAACCGCACGATTGCCGGCACATTCGCCCTTGGCGGATTCATGGGCGGCGTAGCCGGCTTCTTCGTCGCGATTAATCAAGGCGTCGCGTACGACATGGGCTTTAAGCCCGCTCTCTTTGCCTTTACTGCGGCCGTCCTCGGTGGCATCGGGAACGTACGAGGTGCCATGATCGGTGGCGTCGTGCTGGGCATCGTGATGTTCACGCCTATCTACTGGCTTGGGCAACCTTGGCTCGAAGAGGTCATCGCCTTCTCCGTGTTAGTGCTTATTCTCCTGTTTCGTCCCACTGGCTTATTGGGCGAACGACTCGGGAGGTCTGCGTGAGCAGTTTGATGGCTCGAATGAAGAACATGTACACGACGTTGAACGCTGCCGATGCGCGACGTATTTGCACAGCGGTCGCGGGTGGACTGGTCCTAGCGCTGATGACCGGTCCGGATGGATCAATCACGTCGCCTCTCTATGGCGTGCGCGAGTCGTTTCTCACGACGCACGTCATTGGCTATATCATCTTCGGCCTCGCGTTAGGCGTGTTGATGACGTTCCGCGCGAAGACGAAGGATGGCACGTGGCGTCGAGTGCGCACCACGCCACGAAAGACCTTCGTTCAAATGCTCGCGGCGTCGCGAAACGCACTTCGCACTGCAGCGCTCTCGCTGACGGCCCTCGTGAGTGTCGTGGTCGCACTGCTGTTCGCGGATTTCTCCGGACCGCCCGCGCCGCACAAGATGTCCTGGCACGAGATTTTCCATCAATTCCTCTTTACCCGGACCTATGGATATCTACTCCTCGTTCTTGCACTTTGGTTCGCGATTGCGAACCAACTCTTCCAACTGAGCGACAAGCGACTTCGATCGTTTCCTAAACCCGCATTGATTCTTGGTGGACTGGTCGTCACGCTCTTTCTTGCGTTATGCGCCGATCCATTCCTACCTGCCCGATTCTCACTCAACGCACTTTCGCCCGCGTCAAAGCATTCAATGTTTCATCACTGGACGACGTACTTCTGGCTCGTGTTGGGCGCGGCCATTATCATCCCTTGGGTATTCAAGCGGCGACCAACGGGAGAGCGACGTTCGTCGCGTCAGATGGTCGCGCTCACCACTTCACCGTCGATGCGATTCCTCACGTACCTCATCGCGGGCTTTGTGGTACTTGAAGCACCCAAATACCTTTCGACCTACTGGCAAATCACGCTCTATCAGCAGATTGGCGTGTTCTGTCTCCTCGCAATTGGCCTCAATATTGTCGTCGGGTTCGCTGGTTTGCTAGACCTCGGCTACGTCGCGTTCTACGCCATCGGGGCCTACACCACGGCCTACTTCTCCGGGTCATTGCCGGTGCAACCACCGTTCCACCTCAACCCGTTCCTGACGATCCCGTGCGCCATCATTGTGGCGATGCTGGCGGGCGTGCTACTAGGACTTCCGACACTACGGCTGCGTGGAGACTATTTAGCGATCGTGACGCTTGGCTTTGGCGAAATCATCTACGTGCTCGCCAACGACTGGGTTCGATTGACGGGCGGGTCGATTGGCACTGGCTTGGTTTCCAACTTCAGTATCCATTTGCTGGGCATCAATTATGTATGGAATGAATCGAACCCGCTGTCTTACTACTATCTGCTCATCGCGATACTGCTCCCAGCGATTTTCCTCTTCGATTTCCTCAATAATTCCAGGGTGGGCCGTTCATGGGCCGCTATTCGCGAAGACGAGGTTGCGGCGGCGTCGCTAGGCATCAACGCCCTCAAGTACAAGGTGATGGCGTTCGCGATGGGCGCTTCCACGGCCGGCGCCGCGGGCGTCTTTACAGCGGTCAAAGTCGGCACGCTCTTTCCCAATTCGTTCGTGTTGCAACTGTCGATCACGATTTTGGTGCTGGTCATCTTTGGCGGTATGGGATCGATCGTGGGCGTCTTGTGCGGCGCGATTATTCTCCAGTGGGTGCCGTCGTACTTGAACTTCCACGCGTACTTGGGCTTCCAAGAGTCCGATCTCTACCTCTATATAGGCGCACTGTTAATAGTGATGATGATTTTCCGCCCTCAAGGCATCATCCCATCGCGTCGTCGCCTTCGTGAGTTCAACGACGCCGAAGAAGGTCTTGGCAGCGCCGACCCACTCGGGGCTATTAATCAGGAGACGCCCACGTGAGCGATCCGATCTTTGAGGTGACCGACGTGACGCTGCGCTTTGGCGGCGTGACGAGCCTGAACGACGTGACGCTGCAGCAGGCGCGCGGGGAAATACTGAGTGTTATCGGACCCAACGGAGCCGGTAAGACGTCGCTGTTTAATTGTCTGACCGGGGTCTACCAACCCCAGGAGGGGGCAATCTCGTTCTACCCGGAATCGGGCGACCAGCCGTTCTCGATCGTGGGGCGGCCACCGCATCGAGTGGCGCGCGCGGGCGTCGCGCGCACGTTCCAGACCAGTCGTATGTTCAATGCCCTGACGACGTTTGAGAATGTGAAGATTGGCGTCGAGTCACGACAAAAAACGGGACCGATTGGAGCGATGCTCAAACTGCCGCGCACACGCCACGAAGAGCGCCTCTCGGACGAGCGCACCCGAGAGCTATTGGAGTTCGTGAGTCTGACGCATCGAACGAACACCTTGGCCGACTCGCTTCCCTACGGTGATCGACGTCGTCTCGAGATTGCCCGCGCGCTGGGTACCAGCCCTAAGGTGCTGCTCCTCGACGAGCCCGCGGCGGGAACAAACCCGTCGGAGAAGATTGCGCTTGCCGAACTCATAAGTCGCATCAACTCAGAACTGGGCATCTCCATATTGCTCATTGAGCACGACATGAAGTTGGTAATGTCCGTCGCCCAGCGGATCATTGTGTTGAACTTCGGCGGGATAATCGCCCAAGGTACTCCGCGCGAAATTCAAGAAGACCCCAAGGTCATCGAGGCGTATCTCGGCTCAGCCGACCCGGTGGAGTCGTAATGGCGACGCCCATCCTTGCCGTTGAACATGTGCAGGTGCGTTATGGTTCGGTTCCCGCGATTCATGACCTCACCTTGCACGTCGACCAGGGTGAGATTGTCACCGTGCTCGGCGCGAACGGTGCGGGCAAGACGACGACGCTCCGCATGATCTCGGGCCTGCACCGTCCCTATTCAGGCAAGGTGTTCTACGAGGGCGAGGAAATTCAAGGGCGGCCCGCCCACGAACTCGTCGGTCTCGGTCTAGGCCATGTTCCCGAGGGTCGGCGGATCTTTGGCACCATGACCGTGCGTGAGAACTTGGAGATGGGGGCGTTCGGCCGTCGCGGAAACTTCAGCGCGGATTTCGATCACGTGTACGGTCTCTTTCCAGTTCTTGGCGAGCGCCAAAAGCAACTCGGGGGTACCTTGTCAGGCGGCGAGCAGCAGATGCTCGCAATCGGGCGAGCGTTGATGGCCAAGCCCAGGTTGTTGCTTCTTGACGAACCGAGCCTGGGACTTGCACCGCTCATTATTGCTTCGATCTTCGTGATAATTGATCGCATTCGTTCCGAGGGTGTGACGGTACTCCTGGTCGAGCAAAATGCGAACCAGGCGTTGCGCATTGCTGATAGGGGATACGTTCTCGAGAGCGGCGAGGTGCGTCACGAGGATTCGGCGACCGCACTGCTGGGCGACGATCGAATCCGTCGGGCGTATCTCGGCGGCGAGGACTGAGCACATTCGTATCGTTGCGTTGGAACGCAACGGAATCGAACAACAGGGTCGATGACCTGAGGTGAAGGTCACTGAGGCGTTCGCTCGCGCACTATCACCACCGGATTCCAACGAGTCGTCCGAGTTCGTTTTCATGGCCATCATTTGATTTTGGACCCCGAGGGTTCAATGACGACGTGACGCGCTGAAGGTTCGTAGGTACAGTGGCGTGATGATTTTGCGTGTGGCTACCCCCTTCGACGCAGCGAATGTGCGCGAAATCTATCGACCATACGTCGAGTCCTCCGCAATTTCCTTCGAGATCGAGGTGCCGACGGTCCACGACATCGCAACGCGGATCGCGTCGGTGCTGCCTACTCATCCCTGGCTCGTCGCCGAAGACGGGCGTGACATTCTTGGCTACGCGTACGCTCACTCGTTCGCCTCGAGGGCGGCGTACCGATGGTCCGTCGAGACGAGCATCTACGTCCGTTCGCACTCGCACGGCCAAGGCGTGGGCAAGAATCTCTACCAAGCACTGTTCGCCATCCTTCGGGTGCAAGGTTTTAGGGAAGCGTTCGCCGGAATTGCCTTGCCAAATCCCCGAAGTGTTCGTCTCCACGCAACGTTTGGATTTGAGCCGGTGGCGCTCTACGAACGAGTGGGATGGAAGTTGGGCAACTGGCACGACGTGCAGTGGTGGCAAAAGCCACTCCGCGAAGCGGGCAATGCTGAACCAACCGAGGCAATTCCAATGAGTGAACTTGAGAACTCACTCGTAGCGTCATTACTTGTATCGTGACCCGAGAGTAATGGTGAACGTTCCCAACGGCGTCAAGGCGCCGACGAGCGTCACAAAGAGCACTGCCGCAAGGAGAAGACTCTTGCTACGGTGCGCGGTGCTTCACTGGCCTGTCGTCATGAGGGTCTTTCTCGTTGCCAAAGTAGACGACACCGACAGGCGCATTCGTGGGTGACGTGACGACGGGAGGCGACGACAAATCCACCTTCGCCGAATCCGTCGCGTTAATCTCCATTCCTGCGCTGACGGTTCCACCAGTGCCGAGAGCGATGGGTGCGCTCGCCTTCTCATTTTCGAGGTCGTGGGATTCATCGCGTCCCGCGAATCGATTCCAAAGGAATTGCAATGATTGATCGGCGAGATCGGCTTCTGATTGTCCGACGCGAGATTGAGGGGTGTCGCTCACGGTGTTCTCCTTGGTAGATGAGAATCACCGAGGTTCTTGAGCGATATGTCCACCGTACACGTCGAGGGACTTGTGCGCAACCAACTTATGCTCCGTTCGGGCGTCGCCGGGACGTTCGCTTCGAGGGCGGCACGAGATACGCTCGCGACGATTCGTGCACATGCATTGAGAGGCCCGAACTCGGCTAGTGGAGCTTCGAGGAATTGAGTTTCGCGGCTGCTCGAATGAGGGCTTTCAGCGCTCGTTCGTTTATCTTGTCGCCTTCGGCGAAGTCAATGGCCCGTCGGACGTTGCCGTCGAGGCTGGAATTGAACAATCCGGCCGGGTCCTCGAGAAACGCGCCCTTGGCGAAGGTCAATTTCACTTTCTCCTTGTAGGTTTCGCCGGTGCAGATGATGCCGTCGTGTGACCACACGGGCACGTTCCATTTCCATTCCTCGACAACGTCGGCGTCGGCAAGCTTGATGAGGGCGCGAAGTTTGGCGAGCGTTTCTCCCCGCCAACCGGGTAATTCCTTGATCCGGGCACTGATCTTCTGCGCTGGCGTCTCACCCTTGGTGGGAGATTTGTTCATGAACCCAAAATACTCGCCGTTCCACGCAAGGGACGAACGCGTTGGAGTGCTGCGAAGTTGAGGAATCCCACCCCAGAAATACCTGCTCTATGTTCAGGTTTTCGACGTCATCACGCGCCTAAAGCTCGCTCTCCCAAGGATGATGTTCGAGGACATCCTTTAGCGCGCGAAGGAACGCGGCGGCGTACGCACCGTCGAAGGCCCGGTGGTCCCAACTGAGCACCAGCATTCCCATTGAATGGATCGCGATCGACTCCGTGCCATATTCGTCGGTCACGACCACCGTTTTTCTCGAGACTCCGTCGGTCGAAAGGATCGCGACCTGAGGTTGGTTGATTACAGGAGCCACCATGAATGTTCCAAAGGGCCCCGAATTGGAGATGGTGAAGGTTCCGCCGCTGAGCTCGTCGGGACGCAGTTTCGAGCTGCGCGCTCTGGACGCCAAGTCAGAGATTTCACGGGCAATGGCACCGAGTCGCTTGTCCTCTGTGTGACGAATCACAGGAGCGAGAAGACCTTCGTAGTTAAGGTCGACTGCAATATTCAAGTCGATGTGGCCGTGTAACGAGAGTCCGCCCTCGACGACCGACGCGTTCATATGAGGGAATTGCCCAAGGACTTCAACCAGCGCTCGGGCGATGAAAGGAAGGTAGGTCAGTGTGAAACCTTCATCGCGGCGCCACTTCTCTTGCACGCTGCGTCGAACGGCTTCGATCCGCTCGTAGTCGACCTCGATCGCCGTCATCACGTGCGGTGATGTCGCCTTGGAAATCACCATCCGTTCCCCGGTGATCTTTCGAGTCTTGTTGAAGGGAACAAAATTGGAACCTTCAGGTGCGGGCAACGGCGCGAGTCGTGCAACTGACGGCTGGCTCGCCGTTGTCGCTGTGGGCGCGGTGGCGTGGCGATGTTCAGGGGAGAAGGCAATTTTTTCGGCGTCTTGACGGGTGACGCGACCTTCGGGGCCAGTTCCAGTGACGAGTTTCGCGTCGGAGCCAAGTTCGTTCATTAGTCGACGAACGATTGGTGACGTGACGAGTTTTGAGATTTCGCTCGGCAAAGGCTCCCGGGCCGGACTCGCAGACTGAGCCAGCACTGTCGTGAGTGTTGGCGCCGAGGACCGAGCTGCGGCTGGGACTGGGGCGGGCTCGACAGCGACTGGTGCAGGTGCCGGGGCGGGTGCGGCGATTGGGGGTGCTTCTGCCAACGGTGTCGAAGCGCCAGGTGCACTGGGGGCGCCATCGTCGATTTCGGCAACAACCGCGCCCACGTCGACGGTCTGGCCCGAATTGATCAGGATCTTTGTGATCACTCCCGAAAGTGGGGAAGGAACCTCCGCGTCGACCTTCTCAGTCGATACCTCGAAGAGTGCCTCACCCGAGGCGACTGAACTTCCGATGTCCTTGAACCACTGAGTGATGGTGCCTTGAGCGATTGTTTCGCCAAGTTCGGGCATTCGAATCTCGGTCATTGGCGACCTCCTCGTGTGGGTTCAGTTCTCATCGGGTCCTCGGATCCGCCAGGCTCGCGTCGAGTCCGTAGTTCTTGATGGCGGCGTCGACGGCGTCGGGCTTGACCTCGCCCAAAGCAGCAAGTCCGCTCAAGACCGCCACGACCACGTGCGCCTCGTCCGTCTCGAAGAATCGTCGAAGCGCTTCACGTGTGTCGGAGCGTCCAAAACCGTCCGTGCCCAGAGTGATGAATGGTCGAGGAACGCTCGACGTTTTCTTCGGGGTTTCGTGGATCGTCAAAGGAGGGATGAATCGGCTGATTTGATCGGGGATCGCTTTCATGAAATCACTGACGGCGATCACTGGGCCAGGGGCGTTCGCCAACAACGTGGTTACCGGAGCGACGAGTGGCTCGTCAAGCGGGTGAAGTCGGTTCACGCGCTCTACCGAAAGGGCGTCTTCGCGCAGTCGCTTGTAACTCGTCGCGCTCCACAGTTCGACACCAACGCCGTACTGCTCGGCGAGGACGGTTTGCGCGGTGCGTGCGGCACCCTGCGCCGAACCCGAGAACAAAATTGTCGCGACGGCTTCGGTGCCTTCGGGTGCCGAAGCCCACTTGTACAAACCAGTCATGATGTCGTCGTCGCTGACGTCGGAAGGTCGCGCGGGCATCTCGTAGTTCTCGTTATAGAGCGTCAAGTAATAGAAGACTGACTCGCCGGCGCCGGCAACGCCGTGCGCGTCGACGCCACCGTACATACGCTTGAGACCTTGACGAATAACCGCAGCCACTTCGTACGCGTAGGCGAGGTCGTAGGCTTGGCACGTTGGAACGGTTGACGCGAGTAGGAGACTGTGGCCATCTTGATGCTGAAGACCTTCACCGAGCAGCGTTGTGCGGCCCGCCGTTGCCCCGAGAAGGAACCCGCGAGCCTGTGCATCGGCGGCGGCCCAGATGAGATCGCCCACACGTTGGAATCCGAACATCGAATAGAACGTGAAGAACGGGACCATTGGTACCCCACGCGTGGCGTACGCGGTGCCGGCGGCGGTGAAACTCGCCATGGAACCCGCCTCGGTGATGCCTTCTTCCAGGAGTTGACCGCTCTGGGATTCGGTGTAACTGAGTAGCAACGACGCGTCAACGGACTCGTAACGCTGACCCTCGGAAGCGTAGATGCCGAACTCACGAAAAAGCGCGTCCATACCGAACGTGCGCGCTTCATCGGGGATGATTGGCACGACGCGCGGCCCAAAAACCTCGCTGCGGGCAAGCGTGCGCAAGAGGCGCGTGAAACTCATTGTCGTCGACACTTCGGCGCCCTTGGATCCCGCGTCAAATTCTTGAAGTGCGTCATCACCAGGGAGTACGAGTGAGCGGCGCACGGCGGTCGATCGAACGGGCAACGGACCGCCGAGCAGTGCACGTCGTTCTTGGAGGTATTGGTACTCCGGCGAGTCCTCCGAGGGTCGATAGTAGGGAGGATCATCGAGTTCGAGCATCTCGGCACTGATGACGTCTTCGAGGTGCAAGCGGGTGCGAAGCGAGGCGAGTTGTTCGTGCGTGAGTTTCTTCACCTGGTGGCTGGCGTTACGTCCCTCGGTCGAGGTGCCGAGTGTCCATCCTTTGATGGTGTGCGCCAGAATGACGGTTGGTTCGCCGCGGTGCTCAGTCGCAGACTTGTACGCCGCGTACATCTTCAAGTAATCGTGACCTCCGCGCCCGAGCTTCTGCAGGTCGTCGTCACTTAGGTCGGCGACCATTTCGCGAAGTCGCGGATCTGGTCCGAAGAAGTGCTCACGGATGTAGGCACCGGATTCGACGGCGTAGCGTTGGAACTCTCCGTCGACGGTCGAGTTCATTTTTTCAACGAGTACGCCATCGGTGTCCTTGGCGAGTAATTTGTCCCAGCCGTCGGCCCAGATGACCTTGATGACATTCCACCCGGCGCCTCGAAAGACCGCTTCGAGTTCTTGGATGATCTTGCCGTTCCCTCGCACCGGACCATCGAGTCGCTGCAAGTTACAGTTGATCACCCACGTGAGATTGTCGAGGTGTTCGCGTCCGGCGAGACTTATGGCACCCAGCGTTTCGGGCTCGTCGCACTCGCCGTCACCAAGAAAACACCACACGCGCGAATTGGACGTGTCGTCAATTTCGCGATGGTGGAGGTAACGATTGAATCTCGCGTGATAGATCGAGTTGATTGGTCCAAGCCCCATCGACACGGTGGGGAATTCCCAAAAGTCATTCATCAACCACGGGTGTGGGTAACTGGTGAGTCCGTGTCCGGAGATCTCGCGGCGAAAATTGGTCAGGTGCTCTTCGTCAAAACGTCGCTCGAGGAATGCTCGCGAATAGATGCCCGGCGATGCGTGACCCTGGAAGTAGACGTGGTCTCCTGCTTGGCCGTGATCCTTACCACGAAAGAAGTGATTGAATCCCAATTCGTAGAGTCCCGCCGACGAAGCGTACGTCGCGAGGTGTCCACCAATCCCGTCGGCGTTGTGATTGGCGTTGACGACCATGACCGCCGCGTTCCAGCGGATATAGGAGCGGATCCTTCGCTCGATGTCAACGTCGCCAGGGAACCACGCCTGGGCGGCCGCAGGGATCGTATTGACGTAGGGCGTTGAGACTTCGGGTGGCATCCCGACGCCCAGCGCCCGAGCCCGGTCGGTCAATTTCGCCAGGACGAATCGAGCGCGCCGCTCTCCTCCGGCGTCAACCAGTGCATCGAGCGAGTCGGTCCATTCGCTCGTCTCTCCGGCATCAATGTCCGGGAGTTGTTCTACGTAGTCATCCTGCAAGGGTCCCCCTTTATGGGCGCACGCCAATACTGCGACCCTACGGCAATTACAAGGAAAAGTCCAACAAAGTGTCCTGTATAGTGGGACAGATGACCGAGAAGGGAATCAGATGACGACGTCCCTCGCTAAGGGCATGGAAATTCTCTCGGCGCTCGCCGACGCGAGGGAGCCGTTGTCGCTTCGTCAATTGGCATCCCGTAGCGGCCTGTCGAGGTCCAGTGTGCATCGCGTCGTCGTCGAATTGCGCGCCGAAGGTCTCATTGAGTCATCACCCGCCGGTCATTCGTTGGGGCTTCGCCTCTTCGAGTTGGGCGGTTTGGCGCTTCGCCACAACCACCTGGTCGCCGTTGCTCGCCCCTACATGGAAGAACTTTACGAGCGCACCCAGCGAGTCGTGCAATTGGGGATTCTCCAGGGTTTTGACGTTATGTACGTCGTACGCGTCGGGCGTCAGGGTCATCAACTCGTCGCCTCACCCGTCGCGGGACGAATTCCAGCGACGTGTGCCGCCATTGGAAAGGCCATTCTCGCCTACAACGACCAATTGGTCGACGACGTCATCGCCAACGGTTTGCAGCGACGAACCCGACATTCGGTGAGTGATCCGACACTTCTGCGTTCGGCGCTCGCAGATGTGCGAAGAACCGGCATCGCGAGTGAACTCGAGGAAGCTCGCATCGGACTTGCCTGTGTCGCAAGCCCCATCATTATCGACGGCTCGGTGCACGCCGCAATCTCGTTGACAATGCCCGTCACGGCGTTCTCGCCAATGTCGCTCGGACCGACCGTGAAGTCGATGGTGGCGAAGTTGTCGAAAGAGTTGTCGTCGAGTCGCGCCATGGCGTGAGTCCTCGCAACCTTGAAGTGCGCCTTCATCAGGGGCGAGACCGCTCGTGATCGTGACGTCGTTTCAGCGATTGATCTACCTCGGGTGCCGTGCGTCCTCCCTTTGGTCGGAAGCCCACTCGATACAATCAATCAACCAACCTATCCGTTGCCTATAAAAGTAGACACGATGTACCGAAGGTTCGTGGGGGACAGTGAAGATGCTTCGCTTGATGACGCCACTCCTCACGCGACCCATGCTGTTCATCGTCAGCGCCACGGTGCTGAGTTTGGTGATCATCCCCATGAGCGCCGCGGGCGCCGCGGGCATTAGCGGCACCGCTCTTTCGACGCCCGGCGTCGTGACGCTCGGTGCCAACGGGGCGGTGACGACCGCTATCTCGTGTACTAGTGCACAAAATTGCGCGGCGGGCGGGACTTACACGGACTCAGGATTTCTTCAGCAGGCGTTCGTCGTCGACGAATCATCGGGCGTATGGGATTATGCGACGCCGGTGCCTGGTCTCGTTACGATGAACGTCGCCGGTCAAGCGCAAGTCGAGGCGATCTCGTGCACGTCGCCTGGCAACTGCGTCGTCGGGGGCGAGTACTCACCAGCCGACAGCACGCTGCACGCGTTCCTCGCCGAGGAGGTGGATGGCGTATGGCAAGACGCCTTCGAACCTTCCGGTCTGTCGTCGCTCGACGTGACTGGGCCGTCCGACGAGGAAATTGATTCACTTTCGTGTCCCGCAGCCGGCGACTGCGTCGCGGGTGGTTACTACGAAGGGGCCGGTACCTTCGAACAAGGCTTTGTCGTCGAGGAGACGAATGGAGCTTGGGGAAGCGCATTTGAGGTTCCAGGTCTTGATGTTCCCAGCGGCCTCAATGGCATTGCCGCGCACGTGTACGCGGTGTCGTGTTCGTCGGCGGGTAATTGTAGCGCCGCCGGGACCTATGACGAAAACAGCAACCCCGCTGACTTTGTCGTCAATGAGGTCAACGGGACTTGGGACGACGCTCAAGAGATCTCGAACACCGGCGTCACGGGGCTGAGCACCGGCGGGGTCATCACGGTGAACTCGCTGTCGTGCGGCGCCAGCGGTGACTGCGTCCTGGGTGGTATGTACGCGGTCGCCACGAACAACACGCAGGCCTATCTCGCCGAAGAGATAGGTGGTTCATGGCAAAGTGCCATCGAAGTTCCTGGTACGGGCGCACTCAACGTTGGCAACCGCGCGGAGACTTCGGGAGTCTCGTGCACCTCAGCGGGCAATTGCGCACTCGTCGGCGACACCTTCGACGGTGGCTTTACGCACGCCTTCGTCGCCAATGAGACCAATGGCACCTGGCAGGACGCACAAACACCTCTCGAGCTAGGGCAGAACGAGAGCAGCAGACTCTCGTCGGTCTCGTGCGCCAGTGACGGAAACTGTCTCGCCGGGGGCGACTACATGGATACCACCGGTGATACGTATCCGATCACCGTGAGCGAATCGGGCGGCAACTGGGGAACGGACACACTGGTACCCGGAACGTCATTGCTCGGTAATGGTGTGGACGCGTCATTGCTGAGCGTGTCGTGTGGATCTGACGCGACGTGCTCGGGAGGCGGTAGCTATACGGGTAGCGTCGCGGGTTCGTTCGTTGTCGGGGTTGCGCCGCCCGCCATCACCGCGCTCTTTCATAACACCTATCCCATTAGCGCTGGCACCTGGACCAACGCCGCAGGTGCAGAGCTTGCACAATCGTTTTGGACGGACGCAACGGGCGAATCTGTTAGTTCGCTCGAGATCAAAGTAGAGAACTCCTCCAATGCGTCGAGTACGTATTCAGTAAGTCTCTACCAGGCCAATGGTTCGGATCCAGGGACGCAGCTGGCGAACTTCGTGACGAACGAGCCAACCAGCGTCAACGAGAATCAATTGGTCACGTTCACGCTTCCTTCGCCAGTCGATCTCGCCCCGAGTTCGCAGTATTTCATTGTTGTCGCTGGGAGTTCGGGAGGGACGTTCGCGTGGCAGTACGACGACGTCAACGAAGTCCAAACTGACGTCGTCCCGACACCGACGTTTGGATCACTTCGTTCGTCCAACGGTGGCTCGACGTGGTCACCAAGTGTGTCGAACTACATCATGTCCCTGACGGGCGTTCCCTTGTCGGTGCCAACGTTGGGTGGTCTTTCGAACGTCAACGCCACACTGGGACAGGCACCGCAAACCCTCAGCGCACCGAGCGCCTCAGTGCCGGGTACTTTCTCCTTCAGCTCCTCGAACGCGTCGGTCGCCACGGTGTCGAACACTGGCGTCCTCACGTTCAGTGGCGCGGGGACTGCGACGCTCACTGCCACCTTCACACCAACGAACACGACACTGTACGCGCCCGTGACGACCACGGCCACGATAACGGTGGCGGCGCCCTCACTTGCCCCACCCGTGTCGAGCGCCACCACCACGACGACGACAACAACATTGCCGCCACCCACTACCACGACGCACCCTAAAGCGCCACCGGGATCGTCGACGACGACCTCGCCGCCACCATCGGGCACGAGTTCCACGACGACCACGACGACCACGACGTCAACAACAACGACGACGTCAACGACCACAACCACCCAACCGCCGAGCACGACGAGCACGGTTCCTAATGCTCCTACGACGAGTACGTTCACGGATCCGGAATCCTCGCCGCCCGGCAACGACATTTTCTCTGGCGACGATGGGTATCAAGTTGTCGCCCAGGTCAACGCTGTGGCGGGCGACATCGTCGCTGGCGCGCCAATTTACGTGTCCGTGACCGGGGCGGACCCCGGGGCGAGCGTGACCGTGGTCGTGCACTCGACACCGCAGACGATTCTCCAAGGCGTCGTTGGTGCGACCGGCTCGTATTCGGGCACCGCGTATCTGCCCGATCTCGGTGCGGGCGAGCACTACGTCATTGCGAGCTCGAACGTCGCGGGTCAGCCGGTTCAAGCAGTTGGCGGATTCATCGTGAACAACCAAGATCAATTCACCACCATCGCCCAACCTTCTCAAGTCATGGGATTTTTAGGGAAAGCCGATCCGCGTCTCCAACGAGCTTTGCGATTCGGACTGCCAATCTACGACGTGAAGAGCCATGCACACTCGACGGCGGCCGTTTTGGTGGCGGGAGCCTCCGTGCTCGCCCTCGCGGGTTCGAGCGGCATCGCGTCGCGCTCGCTCAACTCAGCGTCAGAAGCGAAGGGAAAGAAGCAATCGAAAGTTTCAAGCGCGACCACGAAGAAACTTAAGGCTCTTGACAAGGGCGATCAGTCCTGGGGCGACGTGTCGAAATCATGGCAGCATCCGATTACTCATCACATCGATCGCCTGTCGAGTGAACTACCAGTGCTCGTGGGGAGCTATTCGGTCCTTGCCCCGAGGATATTGCTGGATGGAGCGTGGACGCGCGCCGTGTTCGGTGCTCGTGCGCTGTGGGCATGGGTGGCGGGCTTCGTCCTTGGTATTTTGGCTCTGGTGTTCCATTCGGGCGCACCGTTCGTACCGTCGCTCGCCGTCTTGGTGGCGATCATGGTTCTAGCGACCTTCGATGCCGCCGCGGGCGCGATTGCGTGGCTCGTCATCGCACTGAGTTCGCTGTTCACGGGCCAGATCCAAGGCTGGGCGGACTTTCGAACGCTCCTTGGACTCGGCGTCTTGATTGCAACGATTCCGCTGGTCGGCCACGCGATTCGACCATTGCGGCGCTACATCGCAGACTCCGCGAGCGAGCGCTGGGAGCGTGCCATTGACTACACCTTGATGCCGCTGTTTCTCGCCTTCGCCATTAGTTCCATGGCGAAGGCCCTCGACGGTCTCTCGGGGCTGACCATATTGACGCCAACCAATATCGCCGATCTCCGTTGGCTCATCGGTGGATTGATTCTTGCCCGGCTCATTGGCGAAGACCTTGCCGCACACTTCTATCCGCAGCGCTCCAAGAAAGTGCAGCCGCCCAAACTCTCGTCGCCCAAGCTGTACGTGAGTTACGGATCGCTCGTCTTCAAGTTCGCCCTCTATTTAATCGTCATGGATCCCTATTTCGGTTTCAACTGGAGGACGCTGCTCGCCGCGGCCCTGCTCGCGATTCCGGGTGTGCTGAAGATCAACGAAGCGAAACTCCCCAATTCAACGTTGTTGCATCGCTGGCTCCCCCGGGGATTCACGAGTTTTGTTTTCATGATGGTGCTCGGATCCTTCGTCGCGTACGAGATCCTGGGTCCCGACGGCACGGGCGGCTCCATTGACTACAACTTCCTCTACCTCTTGGTGCCCGGTCTCGTCTTTAACATCCTCGATGAATTCGGTCGTGACGGGACCGACTGGCAGAACGAATGGTTGCGCCGATTTCTTGGACTGGGGCTCTGGGTACTCGCCGCGGGCATGGTGACGGGCGCGATTGTGCTCTTTTCCTAAGCTCGCCGACGCGTCGGTGTCAGATTGACTCGTGGTGACTGAGCGAGAAACCTGGGGCGAGGGAGCCTGGTGGTTTCGGTTTCGCAGCCGTCCAGGGCAAAGCGGTCGACGAAGTTCGTCGAGTATCGAAAACTACGATGAGTAGTATGCAGTCATGCGAAGAAGGTTTCTGTGCACGGGTGCCCTCAGTTTGTTCTTGGCGGCGATGGTCCTGCCGGTGACCACGGTCGCGGCGGCATCCACCGGCGGCGTCGTCTTCAGGGACGTCACCGTGACGGCAGCGAAGGCGGGTGGCGATTCTGCGGTCATTATGACGATCACGAACGACACCAAGGGCCCGATTTCGCTGACGACCGTCACGTCAGCCGTGTCGCGGATGTCAATGATCTACTACGACGACAATATGTGTCAAGGCAACCACGCGATGTCGTGGCTCGCGAATATATTCATCGAACCACGACATACCCAAGTACTTGCGCTGAAGTATCAAGGTGCGATGTTGGGGAACCTGCGAGGCGCACTGGTGAAAGGTTCGACCGTACCGATTGAGGTGAAGTGGAGCAATTTCTCGAGTGCTCACGTGCTGACGGTGAACGCCAAAGTCATTGCCCCACCTAAGGGCCTGCACTTTCTGATGTCGTCGATGAACATGAAAATGTGACCGGGTCACCAACGGCGTAGGAGAAGCGTATGTTGAATCATGACGCAAAGTCGGTGTCGAAGCATTCTTGCGTGACGAGCACCGCGCGTTGGCCTCACTCGTTACGGAGCGCACGATGAGTGCGACGCATTTCATGTCAAGGGCTCACGACGGCATGAACATGTCGATGAGTGGTTCGACGTGGCCCAGATGGGATTCGTGGCATTTTTCGATCGCGGGTCTCGTGACGGGCGTCGTGGGCGCTGGATTAATCATCGTGATGAGGCGTCATCTCAGCATTCGCCAACAATGGTTCCTCGTTGGCGCACTGGCAGCTTCGGTGTTGTTGCTGTGCTCGGATGTGCAGTCACTCTCGATGACGAGTTACCGCAGCCACATGATCGAGCATCTCATCGTGCTGTTGGTAATTGCGCCGCTCGTCGCGTCTTCGGTGAGTCTGCGGGTGCCCAAGCCCGTTGCGACGTTAGGATTTCTAGCTTTCACAGTTTTGATCCCCCTCTATCACTTGACGCCGTTGGGCAGTTGGGTCATGAGTCACGAGGGAGGTCATTACGTCGAACTCTCGTCCTTCTTGATCATTGGTGTGTGGTTTTGGACCCCGGTCTATGGCATACGACAGGTGATGAGCGAACGACAGCGAGTGACCTTTACCACTCTCGCTCTCCCGGTCGTGGCGACGACCGGCTTGGTGTTGTGGTCTTCGACCGCGGCATCGTTGAGTGTCACTGGCATGCGCATGGCGATGATAACCATTGGCGATATCCATAATGGCGGTTCGATCATGATGTTATGGGGCACTATCTTGATGCTCGTTCACGTGATAGTGATTACGATGATTGCCGCGTTTCGAGGTAGGGCCGAGCGCGTACCAATTGGGCTGCGTTACGTCGTGCGATAGGAACGGACAATCCGCCGCGATCGTCGGTTTCCTCAGCGAATCAAGAACATCGTCCACAAGAGCGATGCGCCGCCGCCGAGACAAAGCACGAGGGTCGCGAGTTCGAGTACCGGCACGGCGCGACTCGTAAGTCGCTGGATCCTTCGCTCGACGACGTCGTGCATCCCCAAGGCCCCCAGCGGCGGTTGGTGAAAAAGGGGCGATTTCTCAAGGGCTGAGCGTAGCGCGACGCTGTCCCCGCGTTGGCGTGCAAAATCGTCAGCTGCCATTTCCAAATACGTTCGAATGACTGACGGTGCGTGGCGCGCCAGGGGCAAGAACGACACGAAGGGTGAGAGTGCCTGCAGCGGAACGAGCAGGGCTCCGTGGCGACCGTGACGGTGTCCGTGTTCGTGAAAGATGACCGCACCGACCTCGTTCGCTGTTAAGACCTCGAGGGCACCGGTGCTCAAGACAACTCGCCCCCCGTCGCCGGGCAAGAAATAGGCGAGTGGTTGCACGTGATCGAGCACGGTGACGTTCCCTTCGACCGTCTCGTTGGACGCGACAAGGTCGAGTACCGTGCGTTGCTGATGACGTAACTTCCAGATCTTGAAGGTGGCAACGATGACGCCTCCGACGAGTAGCGCCGTAATATCAAACGCCACAGAAAGTCCCACGACTTCGCTGACGCCCAGACCCCGCAAGGGATGTCCGTCGCCAAAGTGTCGAATAAATTCCACCAAGGTCGAAAGCAGTGAGCCACCGGAAGTGCCAAGACCTACGGCAAGAAAGAATGTGATGGCACTCAGCCAGCCCATTGTCCCGATTGTCACCCAAACGACGAGACCCGCCCGAGGATTCTTGTCAAAGAATGTAGAAGGATGGAGCAGTTCTGGCAAAATCGCGAGGCCGGACACGCTGACGATCAGCGCCAAACAAACCGTCGACATTAGTGCGCACCTCGAGTAAAGATCTTGCGAAAGAAGCTCTTGTCACTCGCCGGGAGCGATTGGGCAAATCGTGCGAGCACCGCTTGGCGGTCGTCGGTGCTCGAGAGGGCCTCCATGATCATCCCGGTGATGTAGTCCTCCCGTGACGCGGTGGCGTGAAATGTGTTGATCCGACCCGCCTTGGTCTCCACTACGAAGCCCTTCTTCGAGAGTCGACTCAACACCGTCAGAATCGTCGTGTACGCGTGGTTTGGGAAATGAGCGTTGACGTCACGGACGCTGAACGCGACGGAAGGTTCATCCCACAAGATCTCCATCACCTCTCGTTCGAGGTCCCCTAGCTTCACAAGTTTGCCTGACACCCTTCGCGCGTAATCGTCTCATCGTAATGTGCCAGCCCACATCGGCGTTGGCTTGACACTTCTACTACTACGAGTAGTAATGTAAATACTACAGATTGTAGTTTACAAGGGAGCGTCATGAAATTTTCTGTCTCTTCGTTTCGCGCAATGGTCGTTACGGCCGTCGCTCTTTCGGTCGTGGCACTACCCGCGGCGGTGTTCGCGGCCGCGCCGATCCAACCACCTGAGTCGGTAGGAGCGGCGACCACCACCGCGATGACGTCTGCAGTAGTCAACGCGAAATTCGAAAATCAGGATGGTACGCCCGAGACGCTTGGCGCCCAGAAGGGAAAGACGGTATTCGTAGTGCCGTACTTGACTCTCTGCAGCGACACATGTCCCTTCACGACTGGGAATCTTTTGCAACTTCAAGCCTTCGTCACGAAGGACAAGCTCCGCAACGTCGAGATCGTGGCTCTGGACGTCGATCCCTACCGTGACACATTGGCGAGGGTGAAGGCGTACGCCAAGCTCATTGGCGCCGATTTCCAACTGTGGGTTGAGCAGGGCTCGACGACGACGCCGCATCTTCCCAAGGGCGCGACTCCCTCGAGTGGTATGAACGGGACCGTGGGTACGGGGGACGTCAACGCCAACTTGCTTGTCGTCGAGAAGTTCTTCGGTTGGTCCGTTCAGGTGGTACCACAGAGTTCACCTCCGGCCACTGACTGGATGGCGCCCCACGAGAAGTTGACGTACGACATCAATCATTCTGATGGTTTTTGGGTCATCGACCCAGCCCAGCAAGTTCGCTTCGTCAGTGGCACGAAACCAGCCTTTACCGGTTCGCTTTCGAAGGTTCTCGCGACATTCATGGGTTACAAGAGCAACATCTACAAAAAGGCTGTCTACAAGGGTGGTTGGACTCCGAGCGAAGCATTGCAAGCGATTGAGTGGGTTGCCGCGTCGTCGAGCTAGTGCTTCGTTGAGAGTTGACCGTTAACGCGCTGAGGGATGCCGAGAGGATTGTCATCGCGCAACGCAAGAGTTAGTACATCGCTGGGCACCCCTTGAAAGGTGACCGGGCGAAGCCAACGATCGATGCCACTCGCGCCCACTGACGTCGCGGCAGGCGCTGTCGTCGCGGGCCACGGCCCGCCATGTTGCATTGACCAACTGACGCCAACCCCAGTGGGGAACTGGTTCACGATGACCCGCCCGGCGTGGCGCTGACCGTAGGCGAGGAGCCACGAGCCGTCCTTGTCGTTGTCCGCGAGGAATGCACTGAACGTCAACGCGGGTGCAACGTGATCGAGGGCGTGTTCGAGGTCATCGGATGACTCGTAGCGCACCACGAGCGCGACCGGACCGAAACATTCCTCACCAAGGTCAGCCGACGACGGATCGAGGAAACCGAGGGTGGTTACCTCGAAGAGTTGCGCCGAAGACGACGTGCCCTGTTCTTTGTTCTCGCCCACGAGGTGTCGCACCCCCGAGATGTTCGCCATCGCGTCGACCCCCTCGCGAAAGTGCTGGGCAATACCTGGGCTCAGCATGGTCATCGAGTCGAGCTTGTCGAGCGACGCAGCGAGCTCGTGGACGAGTTCATCGCCCCTTGATCCAGTGGGCACGAAAATGAGTCCCGGTTTGGTACAGAACTGTCCAACACCCAGTGTCATGGATCCCGCGATTCCAGCCCCAATTTCCTGAGCTCGATCGAGGGCGGCATTGGTGACGACGAGTGGGTTCGCCGAGCCGAGTTCACCAAAGAAAGGGATTGGCGTCGCTCTCGCGTTGGCTTGTCGCCACAGCGTCACACCAGCGCGCACCGAACCGGTGAAGCCCACCGCAGTAATCGCAGGGTCATCGACAAGTGCGACACCGGCGTCGAGACCAAAGACCAAGCCGAGCAGACCCTCGGGCGCGTTTTTCGACGCTGCCGCACGCGTCAGTGCCTCGAAGGCGGCGAGGCTCGTCGCGGGGTGTGCGGGATGGGCCTTGATGACGACGGGACATCCCGCTGCGAGTGCCGAAGCGGTGTCGCCGCCTGGTACGGAGAAGGCGAAGGGGAAGTTCGAACTCCCAAACACGGCGACGGGCCCAAGAGGAATACGCATGCGACGAAGATCGGGGAGAGGTCCCATGGGCGAGTCGCCCGCGTGGTCGATGCTCACGTGCAAGAACGCGCCATCGAGCACGACCTGAGCGAAGAATCGAAATTGAAACGCGGTCCGGCGAAGTTCTCCCTCGAGGCGTCCCTGGGGCAGCGCGGTTTCACGCATCGCCGTTTCCACCAACGATGTCGCACCCTTCTCGAGTTCACTCGCCATCGCATCGAGCAGTTCAGCGCGCGACGAGAGGAGTTGTTGCGCAAAGATGGGTGCACATACTGACGCCGCCTCGCAGAGTGACCGAACCTCGTCGGGTGAGGACTCATTGATGTCGAGTTCGACGGTGTCGCCGGTCGCAGGATTGAGGCTTTGCACTCGAGCCATCAGTGCTCGCTCCCGGCCGAGCGGTCCAGGTATCGAGTGCGGCGTCGAGGCGTCATGGTCGCGTGCGCAACGAATCCCCGTTCGTTGCGTCGAAGAAGTGTGCGTGTTCAGGCGAAAGTTGGACGTAAAGGATGTCGCCCACGCTGACCTTCGTTCGGGGTCCCATCTTCGCGACCAATGAAACCGGTCGCGAGAGCTCTCCATCGCTGGTTGACGACGTCGTCGTGTCGAGGAGCGACAGATGCACGAGGATCTCCGCGCCGAGCGCTTCGCGACGTTCGACGCGCGTCTCTAAGGTATTGGTGCTCGCGCCATCGACGATAAGGACGTCCTCTGGTCGAACGCCCACGACGACTTCCAGACCCGATTCGGGAAGCGCGTGTGAGGATGTGTAGTTCCACGGCAGTTCGATGACTTGGTGTCCAAAATGTACGGCGACACGATCATTGCCGGCACTGGCGTGGCAACGAATGAGGTTCATGGGCGGTGAACCCATGAAACCGGCGACGAACTCATTGGCGGGACGGTCGTAAAGATCCTGGGGCGTATCGACTTGCTGGAGTTTCCCTTCGCGCATCACCGCGACACGGTCACCCATCGTCATCGCTTCGACTTGGTCGTGCGTGACGTACACAGTCGCGACACCGAGGAGGCGCTGGATACGGGCGATCTCCAGGCGCATTTCAACGCGAAGTTTGGCATCGAGGTTCGAAAGCGGCTCATCCATCAAGAACGCCTGGGGGTTTCGAACGATGGCTCGACCCATGGCGACGCGCTGGCGCTGTCCTCCCGAGAGGGCCTTGGGGCGGCGGTCTAAGAAGTCATTGAGGTGCAGGATCGTCGCCGCCTCGTCCACCTTTCGCTTTATCTCGTCCTTCGAATCACCGCGGATCTTGAGCGCGAAGCCTATGTTCCTCTCGACCGACATGTGTGGGTACAGTGCGTAATTCTGAAACACCATGGCGACGTCGCGATGCTTGGGCAGAACGTTGTTCACGATTCTGCCGCCGATGGAAAGTGAGCCCGACGTGATGTCCTCGAGACCGGCGAGCATCCGCAGGGCCGTGGTCTTGCCGCAACCCGACGGGCCGACGAAGACCATGAACTCGCCTTCGGCGATCGCGAGCGACAGATCGTCGACGGCTCGAATGTCGTCACCAAAGATCTTAGTGACGCCGTCGAAGATGATTTCGGCCATTAGTTCGTGCTCCTTGATGTTGATTCAGTTCGTAGCGTCATGTTCATCGGTCGATGCCCATCGTGAGGCCCTTGACGAGATAGCGCTGGAAACCGAGGTAGACGAGCATCGCCGGAAGTGCGCTCACGAGCGAACCTGCCATCAACGCGGGTATCGACGTCGTGCGACCAGCGGCGAGCACGGCGAGTCCGACCGTGATGGGACGCTCGGACGTGTTTTGAATGAAGAGGAGTCCGACGAGTAAGTCGTCC
>CAJCJA010000040.1 GCA_903970515.1 Candidatus Saccharibacteria bacterium CG_4_10_14_0_2_um_filter_52_9 | reverse complement strand
GAATTCCTTCGTGGAGGTACGGGGATTCGAACCCCGGACCCCTTGCATGCCATGCAAGTGCTCTACCAGCTGAGCTATACCCCCAAAGGCTCCTCGATGTTATCAGTTGTCCTAAAGGTGGCATCTACTTCAGTCCAACATTGCGTGTGCTATTTCGAGAGGGTGGGAGAGAAATGGTGAGTGGTCACTCTCCAATTCGACATGCTCGTCGCAGCGCGTGGCCATCACATTTTGCAATCCGGGATCAATTGCCCGATCGCTTCGACACTTGATATAGAGCGAAGCCGCGCCGGTGGATTCCGACGTGCGTAAGGTGCGAAAACTCGCAATGGTTTGGGTGGTCAGCCGCTGCACGGCCCATTCTTGAATCGAATCCTCGCATTGGCCAAAAAGCGCTGAGCGGGCGCGTACCTTGTTGAGGCGAAGATAATCGCCATCGACTTCGATAGCGTCATCCAGCTCAGTCCTCACTCGCACGGCGCGACCAGCGTCGGTGGCACTCTCACCTTTGTTGGGTACGAGGGCCGCGATGTAGATCAGTTGATGAAGACCCGGCACGAAGGGAGCGGCCTCACTGATGACGGCGCCTCCGTAACTGTGACCAACCAACACGACGTCGTCAAGGCCTTTGGCCGCCTCGGCGACCTTTTGCGCGTCGCTCGCGAGATCAGTCGTGACTTGAGTTCCTAAGCGAGCGCTGGGCAGATTGACGCTTCGACTTTCGACGTGGAACTCCTCGAGCGTTTGCTCTAACTCACGCCAACACCACGAACCACTCCATGCACCATGCACGAGGATGAAGGTAGGAGTTTTCACGTGGACCTCGACTTCCTAGAGAGAGGCTAGGTCGTTCATTCCCTAGAATGTAGCCATGGGTCGCCCTTTTGACGTGAAAACCGTGGAAGCCAAGTGGCAATCGCGCTGGTTTGACGAGGGCACGTACGAGGTCGACAATGACGACCCCCGTGAGCGATATTTCGCCCTGTGCATGTATCCCTATCCTTCTGGTGCCGCGCACCAGGGCCACGTTCGCAATTACACCTTTGGTGACCTCGTCGTTCGTTACCAGACGATGCTCGATAAGGCGGTCCTGTCGCCGATTGGTTTTGACTCCTTTGGACTTCCTGCGGAGAACGCCGCGATCAAGGCGGGGAGTCATCCACGTCTCTTCACTGAAGAACGAATGAAGGAACTCAGTTCGTCACTTCGACGCCTCGGCGCGGTCTATGACTGGCGACGCGAGGTGTTCAGTCACGACCCCGAGTACATGAGGTGGTCTCAGACATTCTTTCTCGCATTGTGGAACGCCGGTCTCGCCTATCGCGCCGAGGCGCCCGTGAACTGGTGCCCCGGTTGCATGACGGTGCTCGCCAATGAGCAAGTGCACGCGGACGGTACGTGTGATCGATCGGGCGACGTCGTGATTCGAAAGAATCTCGAGCAGTGGTTCTTCAAGATCACCGACTACGCCGATGAGCTGTTGACGGGTCTTGATTCGCTGGACTGGCCCGAACGCGTGAAGACGATGCAGCGAAACTGGATTGGACGCTCCGAGGGGGTCGAGTTCGATTTGCCTTTGGCCTACGATCCTTCTCGGGCGTTGCGAGTCTTCACGACTCGACCGGACACGGGTTTTGGCGTGACCTGCGCCGTTATCGCGCCCGAACATCCGTTGTTGGTGGAGTTGACGACGGACGACGAACGAGAGCGGGTGCTCGAACTCGTCGAACGTGCGAAGTCAGAAAGTGATCTCGAGCGCACGGTGTCGACCGAGGCCGGGCCCGGATTGGACAAGCGCGGCGCGTTCACGGGCAGTTTCGTGGTGAATCCCTTTACGAACGAACCCGTGCCGATCTACGTCGCGGACTATGTCCTGGGCAACTACGGAACGGGTGCCATCATGGCGGTCCCCGCTGAAGACGAACGTGACTTCGCCTTCGCGACGGCCCACGGACTTCCCGTCGTGCGCACCATTCAAACGCCCGACGGTTTCGAAGGTGGCGCGTACACGGGCGACGGCGTGCACATCAATTCGGGATTCCTCAATGGACTCGGAGTCGATGACGCGAAGCGCGCGGCGAGCGAGTTCCTCGAAAAGAACGCGCACGGCGTCTCGAAGGTGAACTACCGACTTCGCGACTGGCTCGTGTCGCGTCAGCGGTTCTGGGGTTGTCCGATCCCGATCATCTACTGCGACGATGACGGCATGGTGGGCGTACCGCTCGACCAATTACCCATCCTGTTGCCCGATGACGTCACCATGGATAAGACCGGACAGTCGCCGCTCGCGACGCACGACTCGTTTCGCCACACGACGTGCCCCAAGTGTGGAAAGCCGGCGTATCGCGAGACCGACACGATGGACACCTTCACCGATTCGTCGTGGTACTTCCTGCGTTTCGCCGACCCGTTCACGCCGGACCGGGCGTTCGACCCCGAGCAGGCCGCCAAATGGATGCCCGTTGATCAGTACATCGGTGGCGTCGAACACGCGATCTTGCACCTCATGTACGCGCGTTTCTACTTGAAGGCCCTCATTGATCTGGGTATTGCACCCGGTTTGGCGCGAGAACCTTTCGCCCGACTCTTCACCCAGGGGATGTTGCGCATCGACGGAGCGAAGATGTCAAAGTCAAAGGGTAATCAGATCGCGCCCGAGCAGTATTACGAGACGGTCGGCGCCGACGGCCTTCGACTTTTTCACCTGTTCGCGGGTCCTCCGGTGGACGACGTCGATTGGAACGACCAAACCGAGGAGATCATCGAAGGATGCGGTCGTTTTCTTGACCGTCTCTATCGCTTGAGCCATTACGACGACGTCAATTTCCACGACGCACCCGACGAAGGCGATCTCGACGTTCGACGAAGCGTTCATCGCTCGATTGCGACGGTGACGGAATGTTTCGAGAAGTGGATGTACAACATTGCCGTTGCCGAGGTGATGTCGCTGCTCAATACCGTCTCGAAGCATGCGCGCAGTGAACACGGTGTCGAACGTGGGACCCTCGACGAGGCCATCGACGTGCTCTTGAAGCTGCTCGCACCAATGACCCCGCACCTCAGTGCCGAGATCTGGGAAGAGCGCCACCCGGATGATTCCGCGCTGCACGCGCAGCGCTGGCCGGTCGCGGATCCCTCCCTAGTGATCACCACGACGGTGACGATGATCGTGCAAGTGAACGGCAAGGTTCGGGCTCGATTGGAGATCGACCCACAGATCAGCGAATCCGACGCGCACGAAGCGGCCCTCGCTGACGAAACCGTCCAGCGGGCTCTCGCGGGCGCGTCCATCAAACGTGTCGTGTCGCGTCCGCCTCGTTTGGTCAACATCATCGTCTGATGCCGCGCCATTCGGCTACGAGCCCGTCGGTGTCGGTCGAAGCACCCCGATTCGATCGCCCCGAAGTCGAGATTCGCTCCTCGCCCCGGCGCAAGAAGACCGGCAGCGCCCATTGGTCCGGTAGCCGAATCGTCGTTCAAATTCCTGCCCGACTTCGCGGCCGAGAACGCGTCATCTTCGTCGATGAACTCGTTGAGCGTCTGCTCACGCAGCGTCCACAGAACGCCGCGGGTGATGCGTCACTCGAGGAGCGTGCTCGAGCGCTCGCCGCCGCGTACAACGACGAGGTGATGCCCAGCTCCGTTCGCTGGGTGAGTAATCAGCAGGCACGATGGGCGTCGTGTTCGCCAGCGTCGCGCGAGATTCGCGTGTCGAGCCGCTTGCGTCAGTGTCCCGAGTGGGTCATCGACGCGGTCCTCGTTCACGAGCTGGCTCACCTGCAAGAAGCGGATCATTCGCCCGCGTTCTATGAGATTGCCGGCCGCTACCCTCGCCAACACGAGTGTGAACTTTTCCTCGAGGGCTACGCGCTCGGGCTAGGGCTGCGCATCGAAGAAGGTGACGTCGACGGGGCGAACGTCTGATCACGCCAAGCCGAGCTGCGCCTTGATGTCGGGCGGCACAAAGTTGTTCTCCTCGGTGCTCTCGGCTTCGACGAGTTGGACCAAGCGCTCGACGACCTCTTGGGGATCGCGCTGAGCGGTAGTGACGAAGTCGCCGACGACGTGAAACAGCTCGGCTTGAGGTGCGTTGAGCGATGCGTCACTGAACCACTCCCACATCGAATCAGCCATGCGATCGTTGAACCCAGTGAGATAGGGCCCAGGGTTGATGAGGGTTACATCGACGCCGAGGGGTGCGAGTTCGCTGCGCATTGCCTTGCCCATCGCTTCGAGGGAAAACTTCGTCATCGAGTAGGGCCCGAAGGACGGGGCCGCGACGACGCCCGCAATGGAGGACATGATGATGATCCGACCGCTTCGTTGCTGGACCATCGATTTGAGGACTTCTTGGGTGATGCGCAAGGTCCCAAAGACGTTGACCTCAAAGAGTCGTCGCACTCGATCGAGGGCCACGTCGGCGAGTGGTCCAGTCTCGCCAGCACCCGCGTTGTTGATCAGCACGTCGATCGTCCACTGCGAAACGTGCTCGATGTCGCTCGTGGTGATGTCTAACTTCTCGACGACGAGGCCGGGAGCTTCGCGGTGAAGCGTGGCCGCTTGTTCCTCGTTCTCGGTAGTCGCGATGACGTGGTGTCCGCGCTCGAGGAGAGCGAGCGCGGACAGTTTTCCAAAACCCGAACCAGCGCCAGTGATGAGGACACTCTTGCTCACGGGTCGACTCGCTGACTAGTTCGCTTCGCCACGCAAGAACCGCTCGAGTTCCGCGGCGAGTTCGTCACCACTGGGAAGTTCGTCGCCGAGTGACGTTCCTTCATTCTCGTCGGCAGCTTCCTCGAGTTGCTCGACCATGGAACTGTGTTCGGGATTGTTCGTGACGAGATCATCGACTCGCTGACGCGCCTCGTCGGCGGACGCTCGAAGGTGGCTCGCGTCGAGCGTCAGACCCGCGATTCGTGCGACGCCGTCGATGAGGGCAGCTGCTGCTTGTGGGTAGGGCATCGACGCCACGTAGTGCGGGACTCGGGCCCAGAGGGTGACGATGTCCATGTCGACTTCGGCGAAACCCAATTCGAGCGCCGCACTGATACCCGCGGGCACCTCGAGGTCTCCCGTGACGGTGCCGATCAACGGCAACAAGTGCGCACTACTTTCGGGGGCGGTCGCGATAACGCGTACGGGTCGCGTGTGGGGCGTCGGAGCGGGGAACGCGCCAAGACCAACGACCAAGCGGACGTCGAAACGACCAGCGGCGTCGGTGACGACGTCGATGAAGTCACTCCAGTGAAAGTCCGGTTCAGGACCGACGAGGAACAAAATGTCGGCCCCGTCGCCGTCGTGACCGTAGCGGAGCTGGATCTCGGGCCAGGTCAGTTCGGTCGTCACGCCGTCGACGATTCGTGCGAGCGGACGTCGGGCACGCTGATCGATGAAGTACTCCGTGTCGAAGGTCGCTAAAACTTCGGTGTTGATGGTGCTCAGCATCGTCGAGATGGCGGTTCCCGCCCCCAGCCCGGCGTCGATCCAACCCTCGAGACTCACGATCAGCACCGGCTCGCTCAGCTCGGGGTCGGCGAGAAAGATGATCCGGTCGTAGATTTCGTCGTCCATCTAATTCTTCTCCAGGGTCTGCTGAGCCGTTGCAGCGAGCATCGCGATGTGTGCTGGAAATTCGGCAACGCTTCCTTGATCGCCAGCAGTTGCCCCGGCGCTGTAACGCGCGAAGACTCCTTGCAGGATGCAGGCCAATTTCCAATACCCGAATGCTTGATAATACGCCACATCACTGACATCGAGGTTCGAGTGCGCAGCGTAGGACTTGAGCACCTGATCGCGACTCGCGAATCCCGGGGCCGTGGTGGGTGCCGCGCCCAGGAGAGCGGCGGTCGGGTCAGAGGGTTCGGCCCAATAGACGAGCAGTAATCCAAGGTCCGCAATGGGATCACCCAAGGTGCAAATCTCCCAGTCGAGGATTGCGCGCACCTCTCCGTGAGTATCGAGCACCGTGTTGTCGAGGCGATAGTCACCGTGCACGACCGACACCCGTTGTTGGGTGGGGATCGACGCGGCGAGTTTGTCGCCGACGGCTTCGACGAGCCCGTTGTGGTCGACACCCTCGACGCGCATCTGTTCGTACTGGGTGCGCCAGCGGCGAAGTTGGCGTTCGATATAACTGTCGTGCTTGGCGAGACCTCCGAGCCCAGCCGCGTCCACGTCGACGTCGTGCAAGGTCGCGAGCGTCGTCGCGAGGTGATCGCCGATCGTCTGGCGTCTCGCGAGGTCAAAGGACGACTCGGCACTTGCTCGGTCGCGCAGGATCGCGCCGTCGACGAATTCCATGACGTAGAAGGGTCGCTCGTTGACGTCGTCGTCGGTGCACAGTCCCAGTGGCGCCGCCACGGGGATGCCGAGAGGATGAAGGGCCGAAATGATCGTGTGTTCGCGCACCATGTCGTGGGCGGTGGGAAGCACGTGACTCGTGGGGGGGCGACGTAGTGCGTAGCGACGTCCCAGGGAATCGGTCACGCGAAAGGTGAGATTCGAACGACCCCCCGCGATCAATTCGAAATCGATCGGCGCGCTCGCCCCAACGTGCTCGACCATCCACTCAGAGACCTTGGCATGATGTATTCCCACGACCTCGTTCCCCATGATTTCTGAGGCTAACAGTGCCCGCGACCTACGCCACGCAACGCTCTCCCAGTTAGGCTGACCGTCGTGGGTCAGCCAAAACGCGCACTTTTCTACGTGACCGGCGAGCGTTTCAACACCCACAGCACAGTGGGTGCAGTTCGTGCGCGACGACGCGTGACGCTTTGAAGACCCAACATTTTGCGAAGCCTTTGGTCGTCAAACTTGGCGACGTGACCCACGACCTCACGACGCGGGCGCTCGTCATGGGCATCCTCAATCGGACCAGGGACTCGTTTTTCGGTCCCGCCGCCACGTACGAACTTGATGATCTCTATCGACGAGCCGATCAGCTCGTCGCCGAAGGAGCGGACCTACTCGACGTCGGCGGCGTGAAGGCCGGCCCAGGTGACGAAGTCAGCGAGGATGAAGAACTCGACCGTGTGGTACCTGTAGTGCACGAACTTCATCGACGATTCGACGCTCCGATAAGTATTGACACGTGGCGCGCGTCGGTGGCGCAGGCGTGCTTCGAGGTGGGTGCCTGCGTCGGCAACGACATCAGCGGTTTCGCCGATCCCGAGTACCTGAACGTGGCGGCGAAGTCCGGAGCGACGGTGGTCGCGACGCACATTCGACTACGCCCTCGCGTGGCGGACCCTGACCCGCGCTACGACGACGTGACCAAAAGTGTCCTTGGTTTCTTGCGAGAGCGTCGTCAGTGGGCGCTCGACGCCGGCATCGAGTTCGAGCGCGTCATCGTGGACGCGGGCCTCGACCTCGGAAAGACCGCCGCTCAGTCACTGGAGTTGCTGCGCAACTCCTCGACGCTGGCGGCGCTCGAGTCGCCGTTGTTGCTGTCGGCGTCGAACAAGACGTTTCTTGGTGTCATGTTCGATCTGCCGGTCACCGAGCGGCGCGAGGCGTCACTCGCGGCGACCGCGCTCGGCATCGCGGGCGGGTGTCGTATCGTGCGCGCCCACGACGTCAAGGGTTCGGTGCGGGTGCGCGACACTCTGGCGCGCGTGCTCGAGGTCGTTTGATGACCAAGTCCAGCGTCGCGGTCGTGGGCTCCGACGCCACCATGGTGTACGACGCGTTGCGCAACGTGATCCATGAGGCCCTCGGTGACCTCGATCCGAATTTTGCGCTGGAGGACTTCACTGCCAAAGACGCGGCGTCTTCGTCGAGTGACGCGGTCGCCTCGCGAATCATTGAGGCGCTGCAGACGCCACCGTTCTTGGTGGAGCGCCGAGTCGTCGTCGTACGCGACGCTCAGTCCCTGCTCGCGAGTGAGGTCAGCGCCATCACGCAGTGGATCGCGTCGCCGGCGCCGGGCATCGTGCTCATCGTCGCCGTCGTGGGCACCAAGTCGAACAAGCTTGTGAAGGCGGCGCACGAGGTTGTCGAAGTGAACGTCAGTTCGCGCGCGCAAGACCGAGTGAGCTTCGTACAAACGAAGCTCAACGAGTACGGCATCAGCGTCGAGAGGGCGACCGCCCAGGGCGTCGCGGAGCAAATTGGCGACGACGTCGCGCGCGTAGATTCATTCGCTCGGACCCTTCGTTCAATCTTCGGCACATCATCCTTGACCTTCGCGCAGGTCCTGCCCTATCTGGGCGACGCGGGCGACGTGCCCGAATGGGACCTTACTGACGCCATCGACGCGGGCAACGCCGCGAGCGCCATTCGCGTCGCTCGTCGAATGCTCGACTCGAAAGGTCGAGTGGGCTTGCAAATCGTCAACATGCTCCAGCGCCACTATCTTCGAATGGCCCGCCTCGAAGGAAGTGGGGTGCGAAGCGACGATGAAGCGGCAGACCTGTTGGGGATCAATCGCTTCCCCGCGGGTAAATCCCTGCGGGTGGCCCAACGCATCGGGGCCGAGCGCATCGCGAGCGCGGTGCACATGATCGCCAACGCCGATATCGACTTGAAGGGAGGCGCCGATTACGGGGGAAGGGACCTCAACACCGACCTCGATATCACCGAACTCACGGTCATCGAAGTACTCGTCGCACGACTGGCACGATTGAGTCAGGGTGCACGACGACGTTGAGCCTCGTGGCTCTAGTATGCGGATGCGCTCAACTACACGGAGCGGTCGAAGGGGGCATTGACGTGACGCGATCCTTCCTTGGGAGAGCACCGTGCCCGGTGATTCCATGAACACGTTCCGGGACTACGTCGCGGGACTTGATGTCCACGCGGACGCGCTCGCCCTGACCAGTCGAACGTTCTTGAAAGTCAATCGGGTGCGTCACGGCGAACTGCGACTCGCGGCCAATCGCACCGCCAACTTTCTTGCGTCACTCGGCGTGAAACCCGGCGATCGGGTGATGGTGGTCTCGACGAACGCGCCCGAGTGGATCGAACTGCTACTCGGTGCCTTGCTCGTCGGCGCGGTCGTGGTGCCCGTGGACGCCGCCAGTTCCGAAGAACGAGTGCTTCGTTTCGCGAAGGAAACGTCCCCGACGCTGTTGTTCTCGGGCAGAAACATCGAACTGTCGAGTGGCTCGTTTCGCAGTTTCTTCCTGGACGAGCTTGACGAATTGACGTGCGCCGCGCCGGACACCGAACCACGGGTGGAACTCGACCGGGACGCGCCCGCGGTGATCGTCTTCACGTCGGGCACGACCGCGGATCCCAAGGGCGTCGTACTCACGCAGGGGAACATTCTCGCCAACGTCGAGGGAATCCTTCGCCGCATCGACGTTCGCGAGGATTGGCGATTCCTCTCGGTGTTGCCGCTCTCGCACATGTACGAGATGTCGGCGAGTCTCGCAATACTTTCTCGTGGCGCCAGCATCTTTTACGTGCCGCGGGTGACGCCGCGAGCGATCGTCGAGGCGCTGAATGACTATGAGATCAATTCGATCCTTTCGATTCCCCAGTTGCTCAGCATCATGCTTGAACGGATCGAGCAAGCGGTGCAGGAGCAGGGAAAGACGAAGTTGTTCGACGTGATCAACAAGATTGGTGAGCGACTGCCCTTTGGGCTGCGCCGTTATCTCTTCTACAGCGTGCATAAGGAACTCGGGGGAAAACTCCGGCTCGTCGTCACGGGTGGTGCACCAATTCCCGTCGATGTCGGGCGCGCGTGGGAGCGAATGGGCGTGCGGCTCGTCCAAGGATACGGACTCACCGAGACGTCGCCCATCCTCACTTGCAATGGTCTCGACGACCGACGATTGGACTCGGCGGGTCGCGCGCTCGACAACGTGGAGCTTCGAATTGCCAGCGACGGCGAGATCCAGGCGAGGGGACCGAGCGTCTTCAAGGAGTATTTGGGCAACGAGGTGGCGACGAACGCCGCGTTCAGTGAGGATGGATGGTTCCGCACCGGCGACGTCGGAAGCCTCGACGATGGGTGGCTTCACATCCAAGGTCGTTTGAAGTTCGTCATCGTGCGAAGTAGTGGTCTAAAGGTGTTCCCCGAGGACGTCGAACTCGCGGCGAGCGATGAAACCGACCTCACCGGTTTTTGCGTGGTGGGCGCGAAGGACGACAAGAGCGAGACCGTCGTCGGCGTCGTGCGCAGTGACGCCACCGATGACGCCGTCGCTGCGGCGATTGCCCGCGTGAACGCCAAACTCGAATCGTTCCAGCACATTGATTCGTGGCGTCGCTGGCCGGGTGAGGACTTTCCACGCACCAGACTCCTCAAGATCGATCGCCGTCAGGTGCAGGACTGGGTGAACCAAGTACCCTCGGACGTCGACGTCTCGCCCGTCACGGCGAGTGGCGACGATCAGATCATGCACGTGATTCGCCTCAGTCTTGACAATCCGATGGCCGTCGTGCGCGACAGCGATCGGCTCGACGACTTGGGGCTGGATTCCCTTCGGCGCCTGATGGTGGTGTCGCTGCTCGAAGAACAATTGGGCATCGCGATCTCGGACGAGGCGGTGACGCCCGAGACGACCGTGGCACAACTTCGCGCCCTCGTCGCCGAGGGCAGCCCCGACGAGGACGCTGCGCATACGCCACGTTGGCCGTACTGGCGCCCCGTGCGGATGATTGGTGACGCACTGCGTGACGAACTCATCGCGCGAGTACTTCGTCGATGGGTGACGCTGCGGGTCGAGGGCACCGACAATCTCGCGAACATTTCGGGGCCCGCGATTTTCATTTTCAACCACAGCGACGACTTCGACGGTCCCGTCGTCTATCAAGCGCTTCCTAGAAAGCTACGTTCGCGACTCGCCGTCGCCGCGGGTGATGACGTGTTGCGCGATCATCGCGGATTGGCGTTCATCATTCGGCTGTGCTTCGCGGGGTTCAGTTTTGCTCGCAGTGAACCGTTCCTTCCCAGCCTCGAGTACGTGGGATCGATGCTCGATCGGGGTTGGAACGTGCTCATCGCTCCCGAGGGCCACATCGACAACTCGGGCACGTTGCAACCCTTCAAGTCGGGCATTGGACTGCTCGCCGTGAACCTGGGTGTGCCGATCGTGCCGGTGAAGACTATTGGCCTTACCGGCACGGTGCCGCTACACGCCAAGTGGCCCAAGAAGCGTAGCCAGGTGACGGTACGCATTGGCAAGCCCCAGGTCTTCGCTCGTCACGACAACTACGAAGAAGTGACCGACGTGTTGTATCGCGTTATCGAGGAATTGTAAGGACATGAATGGTCGCCACGGGCGCGAGTTGCGACGATTGGCGTCGACGACCACAGCGTCGTGAGTGAGACGGTCGACGTCGCGACGTCGACGTCACACATCAAACGGATCACGATGGTCTTGTTCCTCGCGGCGCTCGCGGCGGGCTTCGCCGAATTCGGAGCGACGACGTCGCTCAACGATGTCGCGCGTCATTTCGGTCACGTCACGACCTCGAACACGCTCCAAAGCGTCGTCGGACTATCGGGTTCGTCGCTCGGGCTCGGACTCGCCGCGTACCGACTCTCCTCACTCGCGGCGCTCCCACTGTCGTCGCTGGCCGATCGTTGGGGACGGACCAAGGTGCTACAACGAACGTTGTTCACCGGTCTTCTCGTCACGTCGCTCGCCGCGCTCAGTCCCAACTACTGGTTCTTCGTCCTCTGTTTCGCCCTCGCGCGCCCGCTCCTGAGCGTCGCCAACACGTTGATCCAAATCATCACGGTCGAGCTCGCGAGCTCGCGACTGCGCGTCCAACGCATCGCGTTCATGGCGGCGGGCCTCGGGATCGGCTCAGGACTGTCGGCCGTAGTGCACGGTCTCGTGCGTGGCACGAATTCGTTTCGTTGGCTGTTCGCGCTTGCTCTGGTGCCGGTGTTGGTGATCGTCCCTCTCCTTCGAGCGATCCCGGAGCCACCGACGAAACAAGGCGAACATCCACTCGCGCACCTGGGCGTCGTGCCGCGCGAGGCATGGGAGCGACTGGGCGTGGTGTCGGCCGTTGCCTTCATCATCGGGGTCATCAGCGGTCCGGCGGGGGGGTTCACGTTCGTCTACAGCGAGGGCATCTTGAAGATGCGCCCATCGAGCGTGTCGTTGGTGGTGGTCACGAGCGGCGCCGCGGGTCTGCTTGGTCTCTTCGCCAGCCGCCGTTTCGCGCGCACCCTCGGTCGACGTTGGACGGTCGGTGCCGGCGTGGTGGCGACGGGATTCGCGTCGACCTACGCCTACAGCGGGGGAAAGCTGAACTTCATCGTGGGCTACATACTTTGCGTGGGAGCGGGAGGACTTTTGTCGCCCGCGATGACCGCGCTCTGTACCGAGATCTTCGCGCACCGGTTCCGGGCGACGGCGGCGGGATGGATCACGGTCGCGGGCGTACTGGGCGCGATGGTCGGACTGGGCGTCTTTGGATGGATTGGTGACGCGGTGCACACTTCGAGCGCGAGCGGACTTCGCGTGCCTGCGCTCGTGACGTTCTTGCCGCTGTTACCCGCGATGGCGCTGCTCGGGCGCATTCCCGAGAGCAGAGGGATGCAACTGGAGTAGCGCTCCGTTGCTTAGCCGTCGTTGCGCAGCGACGCGATGCGATGCATCAGGCCACTCTTCTTGTTCGCGGCTTGATTCTTGTGGATGACGCCCTTCGCGGCGGCCTTGTCGATGCGCTTGATGGCGGCGCGCAACGCTTGCTCTTCGTTCTCCGCACCCACCGCCGCGACGGCGTTCTTGGTGCGAGTGCGCACTTCAGACTTGACGGCCTTGTTGCGCTCGCGAGCGACCTCGTTTTGCTTGTTGCGCTTGATTTGGCTCTTGATGTTTGCCACGAAAAACCTCGATATAGGACGCGGAAACGCTCCGCGGGCTGCATAAGGCTAGCAGGGGCGCCGTTTCGTTCTCCACTCGGCGAACGTTTCAGCGGTGACAGGTAGCCTTTCTACACCGTGGCCACTCCTTCCCTCACCGTTGAGACCAGCAAAATTCGGAATTTTTCGATCATTTCGCACGTCGACCACGGCAAGTCCACCTTGTCGGACCGTATCCTCGAGATCACCGGCGCGGTCGATCCGCGACTCATGCGTGCTCAGTACCTGGACTCGATGGATATTGAACGCGAGCGGGGCATCACCATCAAGGCACAGAACGTACGCGTCGAATACGCCGGGCACATCTTGCAGCTCATCGACACCCCCGGACACGTGGACTTCGGGTACGAGGTGTCGAGGTCGCTCGCGGCGTGCGAAGGCGCGATTCTGCTCGTTGACGCGAGCCAGGGAATCCAGGCTCAAACGCTCGCCAACTGTTACCAAGCACTGGAGCACAACTTGGAGATCGTCGCCGCGCTCAACAAGATCGATCTTCCCGCGGCGGACCCCGAACGCTGCAAGGAGGAACTCGAACGCGTCCTGGGACTGCCCGCGTCCGAGGTCTTGTCGATCTCGGCGAAGACGGGCGAAGGGGTCGAAGCCCTCTTGCACGCGGTGATCGAGCGGATTCCTGCGCCCACGGGCGATCCCGACGCGCCCCTTCGCGCGTTGATCTTCGACTCGTACTACGACCAGTACCGCGGCGTGATCAGTTCGTTGCGCGTGAAGGACGGTACGTTGCGCGACCACGTGCGCATCCGCATGATGCAGGCGCAGGAGAACCACGAGATCGAAGAGATTGGTATTCGCACCCCCGACATGGTGCGCGTCAGCGAGCTCGGACCTGGCGAGGTGGGATTCATCGTCGCGGGGATTAAGGACGTGAGCGGCGCGCGTTCGGGCGAGACGATCACCGAGGCGCAACGACCCGCGAGCACCGCGCTCGACGGGTACTCGGATCCCAAACCAATGGTCTTTTGCGGGATCTATCCCATCGACGGCGACGACTTGGCGGACTTGCGTGATTCGCTCGACAAGTTGAAACTGAACGATGCGTCGATCACCTACGAACCCGAATCGAGTCACGCGCTGGGATTTGGATTCCGATGCGGTTTCCTGGGTCTCTTACACATGGAGATCGTGCGAGAACGCCTCGAGCGCGAGTTCAACCTCGACCTGATCGCGACGGCTCCGTCGGTCGTGTATCGGGCGTACTTGAGTGACGGGAGCGAGGTGAAGATCGACAATCCGACGGACTTACCCGATCCCAGTCGACTGGACCACATCGATGAGCCAATGTTGAAGATCTCGATTCTCACGCCCGCCGAGTATCTGGGCACGGTGATGGACCTGTGTCAGTCGCGTCGCGCCGACATGATCAAGATGGATTATCTCTCGACCGACCGCGTCGAGCTGCGCTACACGATTCCCCTCGCCGAAGTGGTGATCGACTTCTTCGATGCCCTGAAGAGTCGCACCAAGGGTTACGCCAGTCTCGATTACGAGCAGAGCGGTTACGTCACGTCCAATCTGGTGCGTGTCGACCTGCTGATCAACCACGAACCGGTCGACGCGTTCTCGACGATCGTGCATCGCTCGAACGCGGACTATTACGGGCGAAAGATGGCCGAACGTCTGAAGGAACTCATCCCGCGCCAGATGTTCGACGTCCCGATCCAAGCCGCGGTGGGTGGTCGGGTCATCGCGCGCGAAACGGTCAAGGCACGTCGAAAGGACGTACTCGCGAAGTGTTACGGCGGGGACATCACGCGCAAGCGAAAGCTTCTGGAGAAGCAAAAGGAGGGAAAGAAACGCATGAAGAACCTCGGACGCGTGGAAGTTCCCCAGGAGGCGTTCGTCGCCGCCCTCAAGCTCGAGGACTGATCAGTCGCCGGTCGTGCCGTCAAGTCGTTCGCGCAGGAGGTCGGCGTGACCGCAGTGTCGTGCGTACTCCTCGATCATGTGCAGATAGATCCAACGAAGGCTGACCCGTTCTTCTTCGTCGGTCCCGCGGGACAACTCCTCGAGGTCATGGGTGTTGCCGATGACGCGCGACTCTTCACAAACGCGCAGATAGTCGCGCTCCACGTCCTCACTCGACGCGCCGAGCACGTCGTGGAACTCCTTCTCACGGTCGCGAACTCCCTCGTAGACGAACGCGACGTCGCGGCCGAGCAGAGTCCGCTGGAACCAGCGTTGCTCGACGTTGGTCATGTGGCGTACGAGGCCGATCAAGGTGAGTGTCGACGGTTCGCACGCCCGCGTTCGAAGCTGTTCGTCGCTCAGACCCGCGCACTTCGTCAGCAACGTGTCACGGTAGAAGTCGAGGTACCCCTCGAGTAGCTCGCGCTCGGTGCCGACGTAGGGCGTTTCGTGTCGTTCGGGCTCCCGCACGGCTAAAACCTAGTGGTGCGTTCGTCGCATTGGCAATGAATCAGTCGCCCGTCGCGCCGTCGATGCACTGACGCAACAGGTCCGCGTGCCCGTTGTGTCGCGCGTACTCTTCGATCAAGTGCACGCACACCCATCGAAGGTCAATTGACGTGGAGGGTTGGCTCGCTCGCGCGAGTGCGTCGAGTTCGTGATCGCGAATAATCTCGCGTGACTGGTCGCTCATGACGAGGAAGTTTCGCTCCACGTCCTCGAGTGTCGCACTCGCGAGGTCGTTGAAGTCCGAGTCGTGATCGTCAGGTGACTGGTAGATTTGCACGACATCAACGCCGGCGAAGACCTCCTGGAACCAGTACTGCTCGACGAAGGTCATGTGTCGAAGAAGTCCCAGCAGGGTGAGTGTCGACGGGGGCACCGACGCGATGCTGAGTTCTTCGACGCTCAATCCCGCGCACTTCATAAGTAGCGTGGCGCGGTGATAGTCGAGCCACGCACACAGTTGCTCTTTTTCGGGGCCGTTGAAGTCGGGTTCCCTGCGAGGCGGTGCGCTGATCGTCACGTCTGCATCGTAGGAGTTGGGCTCTTCGTCAAGGAGCGCTGAGCGCGACCCAGCGTCCGTGGGGATGGGTCCAGCCCCAGTGGGCCGGTTCGCCTCCCCGTTCGCACACGACGATTTGGGTCGCGCCGGTGCGAGGTGCGTCACTCGTCGGCGCCGGAGGCACCAAGCCCTTGACGCTCCAGGGGTGCTCGAAGTAGACCCACAGAGCGCGCGAGCGCACGTGGTGCATGATCCTCTCTCGCCAACGCACCTGGTCCTCGGGCGAGAAGTACGCGGCGACCCACGAGTGGAACACGACGGGCACGGCGTCGTTCGAGCACAGCGAGAGAGCGTCGTCGATGACGTCAACGGCCGAGCCCTTGATCCGGATCGCCAAGGGCCACTGTTTCATCGCGATCAGGATCTGCTCAAAGCGTTGCGTTCGCTCGGGTTGCTCAGGCCAGAGGCAGGCCTTGAGCCACCACACGTCCTCGACGTTTTCTGGATCGAGGGGATGGAGGTCGATGCCGATTCGTTCGTGGATGCGGGGAAGTTCGCCCTGCGCCATGTTGCCGCCGAGAACCTCGATCTCGAGGTTGACGCCGCCGGCGGCGGCGTCGTTGATGTTGTAAAAGTCGGGATACAGGTTGAGCCCCATCGAGGTACCCACGTCGATCAGGTGCACGTCCGCGACGCCACGCGAGCGCAGTTCGTGCAGAATCGCCGCGAGCACGGCGCTGCGTCCCGGTTCGTTGGTTTGGGTCGCTCGGTGCAACTGCGCGCGCACGAGCTCGGGTCGCTCCTCGAGCGTCGCGACGACGGCTCGCGCGAATTCGCGAGGCTCCAACTCGTTGACGTGCGCGTAGAGGGGCGCGAGCTCGGCGTCACCGAGCAGCGCGTGGTAGTGCAGGGCGGCGAGCACCAGCATCGGATTTCGCTGTTCGGCACGCGCTTCGCCCAACAGAGCGCGTGCGACCGGCGAATCGCTCAGCGCGTCGACGAGCGCGGCGTAACGAGGAAGCCGCTCACGGTCCTCGGGTGCGAGCGCCAGACGGTAATAGGCACCCGCGTCGAAGTTTGAATCGCTCACGTCGTCACCCTAGACATCCTGAGCCGTCAGGAAAGTACCGGCACTCGTTGGCACTCGGTAGAATTGAGTGCCAACGAGGAGTGCAATGGCCCGACGGACTACCAAGATCATCGATCCCGGTGGGGACCTCGATGCCCGCAAGGCCTCCATCCTCGAAGCCGTCGTAGCGGAGCACATCGACACGGCCCAGCCCGTGGGCTCCACGTCGGTCGCGCACAGTCGTGACGTCTCGGTCTCGCCCGCGACGGTGCGCTCCGAGATGGTCACGCTCGAGCGCGAGGGATACCTCGCTCAACCCCACACCTCGGCGGGGCGCGTGCCCACCGACAAGGGTTACCGCTACTTCGTCGACCACTTGAAGTCCGGCGTCATGAGTTCTGCCCAGCAACACCAGGTCGGTGAGTTCTTCGCCAATGTGCGCGGCGAAGTGGAAGACGTCCTCGAGCAAACCTCGACGCTGCTCAGCCAATTGACGAACTACACGTCCATGGTCGTCGCCTCGGGGCACAGTCACGCGACCATCTTGAGCGTGCAACTCGTGAGCATGGACGCACGACACCAACTGCTCGTGTCGGTCTTCTCCGACGGGGCGGTCATCAAACACGGCGTGACGAGTGACTTCGACGCGACCTACGAGGAAGTCAGTGAGGCGTCGCGACAATTGAACGCGTTACTCCTCGCGACGTCCCTGGAGTCCCGTGTCCAGGTGCCGTCGCGCCACGACCACGTGGCGACGCTCGTGCGCGAGTCCGTGAGCGTGCTACACGCAGAAAAGCCGACGACCGACGGTGAGCAGGTCTTCATCGGGGGTTCGTCACATGTCGCCGAAGTCTTCGACGGCGTCGAGACCGTGCGTAAGGTGCTGGGCATCTTGGAGCAGGAACTCCTCGTCGTGACTCTCGTCCAGGACATCCTCGACCAGGGACTCTCGGTCGCGATTGGTTCGGAACATGGTTATGAGCCCTTGTCGTCGTGCGCGGTGATCGTCGCACCCGTGAGCATCGATGGCGAACCAGCGGGCGCCGTTGGTTTGCTCGGTCCCACCCGCATGAAGTACCGCGAAGCGTTGGCGGCGGCGGGCGTCGTCTCACAACAACTGACGCGCCACTTTGGTGGAGAGGACGACCTTGCCTAATCCCAATCTCTACGAAGTCCTAGAGGTCGACGCCAACGTCTCGCCCGACGATCTGAAGAAGGCGTACCGCCGACTCGCTCGCCAGTACCACCCCGACGCCAATCCGGGGGACCCCTCCGCGGAAGCGCGCTTCAAGGAGGTCTCGCAGGCCTACGAGATTCTGTCGGACCCCGAGCGACGGGCGAACTACGACCGCTTCGGTTCCGACGTCGGGGCGGGTGGCAACCCCTTCGGGGCTGGTTCGGTGCAGGACATCTTCGACATGTTCTTCGGGGGCATGGGTCAACGTCCTCAGCAGCGCCGCGGTCCCCAGCCCGGACCCGACGCGGAGATCTCGGTGTCGATCACCCTCGACGAAGCGGCCTTTGGTGCCACGCACGAGCTCAACGTCACCTTGGCGCAGCGCTGCACCACGTGTGACGGCAACGGCTGCGCGCCGGGCACGTCGCCGGTGACCTGTGTGGAATGCGCCGGACTTGGCGAAGTGCGCCGGGTGCGCAACTCGATACTGGGCCAAATGGTGACGAGCATGCCCTGCACGCGTTGTAACGGCATGGGTTCGAGGATCGAGTCGCCGTGCGCGGATTGCCGCGGCGAAGGACGAAGGAACGTGGCTAGCACGCTCACCATCCAAATCCCCGCGGGTGTCGAGGATGGTTCGACCATGCGCCTCGCGGATCGAGGTCCGGCGGGACTTCGTGGCGGGCCCAACGGTCGCCTCTTCGTGCACTTGCACGTCGAAGCCGACGAGCGATTCGAACGCCACGGCGACGACCTCCATCATGAATCACACATCACCTTTACCCAGGCGGCGCTCGGCGCGAACATCGAGGTGCCGGCGTTGCGCGGTTCGCTGGCGATCGAAGTGGCGCCCGGGAGTGCCAACGGGACGGTGCATCGCATCAAGCACGAAGGCGTCGAACACTTGCACGGTCGTGGACGTGGCGATCTCTACGTGCACCTGGTCGTCGACGTGCCCACCGAACTCGACGACACGTCGCGCGAACTCCTTCGCCAATTGGCGGAGCACCGTGGTGAAGCGGTGCTCGAGAGTGCGGGCGGGATGTTCTCGCGAAAGCGCGGCGCGAAGCGATGATTCGCGCGGAATGGGCGCGTCGAGTCGCCGCCCTCGCGCAGTTGCACGTCGAGAGCCCCGGCGAACCGGTGCTTGCAGACGCTGACGAACACCACCTGCGCAAGGTGTTGCGGGCCAACGTCGGCGAAGAGGTCGTCGTCACTGATGGACACGGTTCGTGGTCGATCTGCCAAGTCGACGAACGACGTCTGCGGCGCGTGACGCCCGTGCAACTCGATCCCGCTGGCGACGTGACCACGCTGTACCTCGCGCCCCTCAAGGGCGACCGCAGTGAGTGGGCCGTCGCGAAGGCGACCGAACTCGGCGTGAGTCGCATCGTGCCCCTCGCCAGCCAGCGCCTCGTCGTGAAGTTCAAGGGCGAGACTCGTGACAAAATCGTGTCACGTTGGCGACGAATCGCCAAGGAGAGTTGCGGTCAGTGTCGACGCACGTACGACGTCGTCGTGGAGCAGCCGCTGCTCGTGCGCGACGTTCCCGCCAACGTCGCGGTCGCCGACTTCGCGGGTACGGGCGACTGGAGCGGCGTGCGGAGTGTGGCCATCGGGCCCGAGGGGGGATGGGAGCCGCAGGAATGGTCGAGCGAACGACGTTTCGTGTCGCTCGGACCCACCGTGCTGCGAGGCGAGACGGCGGCGGTGTCGGCCGCGGCGATACTGGCCTTTGGTGCTGGTGGGTGGGGATTTACCATCGGAACCGGTAGTAATGGGTAATGATGAAAGCACCACATGAGTGATTGCCTGTTTTGCAAAATCGTTGCGGGAGAGATTCCCTCCGAGGTCGTCGCCGAGAGCGAGAGTGCGCTGGCGTTCAATGACATCACCCCCCAAGCACCCGTGCACGTCCTCGTCATCCCCAAGGAGCACATCACGAGTGCCGATCACATCGTCTCCGCTCATGGCGGGATCGTCGACGAACTCGTCTTGCTGGCCCAGCGTGTCGCCGACATCAAAGGAGTGCGCGACAGTGGTTATCGCTTGGTGATGAACGTAGGTGCCGACGCGAACATGAGCGTGGCGCATCTGCACATGCACGTGCTGGGCGGTCGGCGCATGGAGTGGCCTCCCGGATGACCTCTGATGCGTCGGCCACCGAGGCCCTGACGACGACCACCTTCGTTCCCAACACCCATTTGATGTCTGGTCTACTCGGACCACGTGACGAGCATCTGCGCGTCGTGGAGCGCGCGTTCCCCGATTCCAAGATTCGCGTACAGGGCAATCAGATCTCGGTGGCGGGACCTGACGCCGCCAAGGTCTTGCGGTTGTTCGACGAACTCGTGCTCGTGCTCGAGAGTGGACAAGCTCTCGACGCGACGAAGATTGCGCGCACCATTGACATGGTCGCCGAAGACCTTCGTCCGAGCGAGGTGTTACGACACGAAGTCGTACGAGGCGCCAAGGGCAAGACCATCCGGCCCTCGACCGCGGGTCAAAAACGCTACACCGACGCCATTGACTCGTCCATCATTACCTTCGGCATTGGCCCCGCCGGAACGGGCAAGAGCTACCTGGCGGTCGCCGCCGCGGTGCAGGCGCTGCACCGGCGACAGGTGCAACGGATCGTCTTGACGCGTCCGGCCGTCGAAGCGGGCGAGCATCTGGGATTCCTTCCCGGGGATTTGATGGCGAAGGTGGATCCCTATCTGCGCCCCCTCTACGACGCGCTCTATGACATGGTGGGTCCGGACGGCGCGCAGCGACTCATCGCGAACGGCACGATTGAAGTGGCGCCGCTCGCGTTCATGCGCGGTCGTACCCTCAATGACTCCTTCATCATCCTCGATGAAGCCCAGAACACCACGCCCGAGCAGATGAAGATGTTCCTCACCCGAATTGGGTTTAATTCCAAGGCCGTCGTGACCGGTGACGTCACCCAAGTCGATCTCAACGGCAAGCACAGCGGTCTGTTGCACATCGAGAAGATTCTGTGCAACGTGGAGGGAATCAGTTTCGTGCACCTCGGGGCGAAGGACGTCGTTCGCCACCGAATCGTCGCCGACATCGTGGCGGCGTACGAACTGCAGTCATGACGATTGATATCTACGCGGCGGACGAGCAACACGATTTCGCGATTGACCTTGAGCGATGGGTGTCGCTCGCGAACGGCTCGCTGGTTGACGAAGGCGTTCGCGGACTCTGCGAAGTGTCGCTCATATTTTCTGACGAGTTGACGATCGCCTCGCTCAACCAACAGTTCATGGGTAACGAAGGCCCCACCGACGTGTTGAGTTTCCCGATTGAGGGAGAGCCTGACCCGACGGGGCGCGTACCCGACGCCGGAGGCTCGGGCCCGGGTGAACCGCCGGCGCCCGAGATCCCCACCCTCATTGGCGATATCGTCATCTGCCCGGCAGTGGCGGCGCGCAACGCCGTTGAGCACGAGTGTTCATTCGACGACGAGATCGCGCTGCTCGTCGTGCACGGGGTGCTGCACTTGCTTGGTTGGGACCACGCCGTTGACGAAGAAGCGGAACGGATGGAAGCACGCGAGCGAGAATTGCTTGAGCGGCACTACCAAAAGAGTGTGCCGTGATCGCCACCGCCTGGAGTTCGAGCGATACGTATTTATCGTTAACGGTGCTGGTGTTGCTTCTCTTGTCCGGATTCCTCGCACTCGCGGAGACGTCGCTCGTTCGCATGAACAAGTCGAGGGCACGCTCACTGCGTGAGCAACATCGTCGAGGGTCGCGCGCGCTCACCCTGCTCACCGAGTCACCCCAGAAGTTCCTCAATCCGATACTGCTGCTGGTGCTCATCTGTCAGCTGGTGTCCGCGACGATGGTGGGTGTCTTGACCGATCGGCTTTTCGGCGCCGCGGGTATCTTCATTGGCATCGTGGGCGAAGTGGTCGTCATCTTCGTGTTCTTCGAGGCAATACCCAAGAACTACGCCGTGCAGCATCCCGACAATGCCGCGCTCGTCACCGCGCCCGTCGTAAGTGGGCTCCTTAAGTTCTGGCCGATCAAGTGGCTCTCGACGTTGCTGCTCTCCATTGCCCAAGGCGTCATTCGTTTGTCGGGTCTCGAAGGACAGACACAAAAGATGACCGAGTCCGAGGTGCTCGCCATGGCCGACGTCGCCCAGGAAGACCAGGCCATTGCCTCCGAGGAACGCAACTTCATCCATTCCGTCATCGAGTTCGGCGACACCATCGTGCGAGAGGTGATGGTCCCGCGCATCGACATGGTCGATATCAAGGACAGCGCCACCGTGCGCCAAGCACTGGACTTGGCGGTCGCGACCGGGCGTTCTCGAATCCCCGTCTTGGGTGGTGGCCCCGACGACGTCGTGGGGATCGTCAACCTGCGCCACCTGGCGGGACTCTTTGCCGAGGGGCGTGGGGGAGAGCCACTGTCCGAACACATGGGTGAGCCGCGTTTCGTGCCCGAGACCAAACGAGTGGCGTCGCTACTCACCGAAGTCCAAAAAGGAAAGAGTCACCTGTTCATCGTCATCGATGAGTACGGGGGCACGGCCGGTCTGGTAACCCTCGAGGACGTCCTCGAAGAGTTGGTGGGAGAGATCACTGACGAGTCCGATCCCAACGTGCAAGACGACGACCAGACGATAGAGGCGGGCATCACGTTGAGCGGACGACTCAACATCGATGACGCGAATGACGAATATCACTTGACGCTCCCCAAGGACGGCTGGGACACGGTGGGTGGACTCGTACTCGACCTCGCGGGAGGGGTCCCCGACGTCGGGAGCGTCTTCTCGACGCCGCACTATCACCTCACGGTGCTTCACATGGACGGACGACGCGTCGAGGACGTGCTCGTCGAGGCGATCGTTGTCGAACCAGGCGCCGAAGCGACGTGACGCGAGCGGGATTCGCCGCCATCATCGGACGGCCCAACGTCGGTAAATCGACGTTGCTCAATCAAGTGATCGGAACCAAGGTCTCGATCACCTCGGCGAGCCCCAACACCACGCGGGGCGCCGTGCGTGGGATCTTGAGCGACGACGACGTCCAAGTGATCTTCGTCGATACGCCCGGCATCCATCGACCTAAGACGACCCTGGGTGGCCGGCTCAACGAAATGGCACGCGCCGCCGCGGACGACGTGGACGTCATCCTCGCCGTCGTCGAAGCGGGCAAGCCCATTGGCCCGGGTGATCGACACGTGTTGACGGCCATGCTCGAGAACGCCAGGCACACCAAGGGTCCCGTGCCGTGCGTCGTCGTGAACAAGATGGATCGTTCGTCGCGCGATGGCGTCGCGGCGCAGCTTCTCGCCGCACACGACGCGGTCAACGAGATCGCCGCGGACCGTGGGCTCGAGGACGTCGTTGGTCGGGTCGAGTACTTTCCCGTGTCCGCGAAGACGGGTGAGGGCACCGAAGAACTCGTTCGTTTCGTCCGCCTCGCGATGCCGGAATCACCATTCCTCTTCGATCAGGACGAGGTGTCTGACGTGCCCGAGGCGGTGTGGATCGCCGAACTCGTGCGAGAGCAGTTGGTGCGAAAGACCAAACAGGAGCTACCACACTCGATCCACTGTCGCGTGAGTGAGTTCGAATGGCCCCACGTCACCGTCGAGATCTTGGTGGAGCGAGAGAGTCAAAAAGGAATGGTGATTGGTAAGGGTGGCCAACTCTTAAAGGACGTGGGCATCGCCGCGCGCCGCCAACTTCCCGAGGGGTGTTTTCTCGAACTCAAAGTGTCGGTGGAACCGGGATGGCAGAAGCGCGACGAAATCTTGGACCGCTTCGGCTACTGAGCCTCGCGAAGTTCCGCCAGAAACGCGTGCACCGCGGCGCGGTCGCGCGTCCTCTTCATCGGCGGCAACTTGCGAAAGAGTGATGACCGGTAACTTGATTCGGCGAGTCGCGTGTCGAGCACCGCGACTACCCCGCGGTCGTTCTTGTTGCGGATAAGGCGTCCCACCCCTTGGGCGAGCAGCATCGCCGCTCTAGGGAGATCCACCTCATAGAACGGCTTCGTCGAGCGCGATCGTCGCGCCTCGGCGAGAGGGTCGCCGGGTACCGCGAAGGGCAGGCGATCAATCGTCACCAAACTAAGTGAGTGTCCCGGGACGTCGATCCCCTGCCAGAAGCTCGTCACCGCGAAGAGACTCGCTTCGGCGTCATCGCGAAACTGTTCGATGATGCGTTGACGCGAAAGTGTGCCCTGGACGAGCACCGGTGTGTCGAGACGCGGTTCGACGGCGTCAGCGACCCGGTTCATCACCGAGCGGTTCGTGAACAGGGCGAGGGTCCTTCCACCCGCGGCGTTGATGAGTCCGATGAGTTCTTCGATGATGGCTTCTTCCGCGCCATCGTCGTTGCGAGAAGGGAAGTCGTCTGGTACGTAGAGGAGCGAGTTCTTTTGGTAGTCGAAGGGACTGTCAAAGTGTTCGCTCGTGGCATCGCCTTCGAGACCCAGATCCCTCGCCAGCGAATCAGGGATCGTGGCGCTCGTGAGTACCGCGGTGACGTTCTCCCAGAGGTCCTCCTGGAGTCGCGGGCCCACGTCAACGAGTGAGACTTCGATGTCGACTTCTCGATCACGTCGAGCGAGGAAGAGCAGTTCACCGTCTCGAATCTTGCCCACGCGCTCGAGATCGTTGGCGAGGTGTATCGCGGGACCGAGGCCGCGGATCTTGCGCGCCTCGGCGTCGGCGCCCGCGGTCTCAACGGCGCGTAGGGCTTCGACGAGGCGGGTGACGAGTTCCGTGGCGCGTTCCAACTCCCTGCGTGGGTCTTCGTCGAGGCCCGTCAGTTGTCCAGCGTCGAACTGGATTTGCAAGGCTCCCGCGAGTCGATCGGCGCAGTTCACGAGGTCGAGAGCGGTGTCGGCCATGTCGGCCCCGAGTAGGGACCGCGCAGCCGCTGCCAGAGCCCGCAGGCGTCCCGGATTGAGTGATGTCCCTAGCAAGGACGCGAAGATGTTGAGAATCTCGTGGGCTTCGTCGAAGACCACGAATTCGTGTGCGGGTAACAGCATCGAACCCGACGCGAGGTGCGCCGCGTATAGGTGCGTGTTGACGATGAGCAACGAACTCTCTGCGGCCCGGTCCCTGGCGAGTTCGGTGAAGCACGACGCTCCTTGAGGGCACTGCGTTCGGCCCAGACATTCTTGAGGGGTCACGGACAATCCTCGCCAGGCCCGCTGGTCGACTTCGAACGGCACCTCGTCGCGGTCGCCCGTCGTGGTCTCGTTCGACCACGCGAGGATTCGACGCATCTGATCGGCGACGCCACTGGGCACTTCGCTCCCGTCGTCGAAACTCATCTGTCCAGTCCCGCCGACGGCGTGGGCTCGGTTGCGACAGAGATAGTTGTTTCGTCCCTTGAGCACCGCGACGCGCGACTTCGTATGCGCACTGACGGTCGGCGCGTCCTTGCTCGCCAACTGGTCCTGTAGATTCTTGGTCGCCGTTGCGATGACGACTCGCTGGTTGAGCATGGCGGCGGGTACGAGATACGCGAGCGACTTGCCAACGCCCGTGCCCGCTTCGATGATGTGATGCTCACGTCGAGAGAAGCTTTCGGCGACGGAGCGCACCATCAGTTGTTGCGCTTCTCGATCTTCGCCGCCGCCCGGTAGCTCGTTCGTAATTTGCGCGAGGAGCTGCAGTGCTCGCTCGACGTCAATGTTGACGACATCCCGGTCGAGTTGAATGCCACTCTCATCATCTGGTTCGACATCAGTGACGAGTTCGTCAGGGTCGAAAGAGTCCACGCGTTGACCTTAGAGGTTGACGTCGGAGGTAATTGTGGAGGGAAAGACTAAGTTTTACTCGTGCCCGACCCTCGTCCCGTAGTCCCACCTCGCTCGTTGGGACGAGGAGCGGTGCCTCAACACATCGCGGTTGTGATGGACGGCAACGGCCGTTGGGCCGAACGTCGAGGACTCGCGAGAACCGAAGGTCACGGGGCGGGTGAACAAGCGCTCGTTGATACGACGTACGGCGCGATATCCATTGGCGTGAGGGCGCTGACGGTGTACGCGTTCTCGACGGAGAACTGGCGTCGTCCCGTGGACGAAGTTCGATACCTCATGAACTTCAACCAGGGACTGCTGCATCGACACAAGTTGGATTTGCACGCCGAAGGTGTGCGGATCACCTTCGCGGGACGAAGGGATTGGCGCGTGCCCAAGCGCGTGTTGCACGACATGGATGACGCCGAGGCGTTGACGAAGAAGAACAAGACCATGACGCTCAACATCGCTTTCAACTACGGAGGGCGCGCAGAGATTGTCGACGCAGTGCGCCAACTCGTCACGGACAAGGTTCCGGTGGGCAAGATCGACGAGCGAAGCATCCGTGCACGTCTCTACCATCCAGAACTCGCCGACCCGGACCTCGTGATTCGCACCTCAGGGGAGTATCGCATTTCCAACTTCCTTTTGTGGGAGATGGCGTATTCGGAGTTCGTCTTCACTGACGTTCTGTGGCCGGATTTCCGCCGAGAGGACTTGTTCGAAGCAGTCGAGGAATTCCAGCGTCGCGAACGTCGATTTGGGAGCGTGGAGCAGTGATCACGACTCGCGTCACCATAGTGGTGGCACTGCTCTTGTACGGATTCTTGTGGGTCATCGCCCTGAACGGCGCGTCGGGTCTGATTCCCATCTTGACGGTGCCGCCCATCCTCGCGGTGTTGGTCGCGGCGGGCGTGGGCTTGAATAAGTACATGGGTATCACGCCGCGCAAGCAGCACTTCAACGATCGCGACGAAGAGCCCGAATGATAAAGGAAATAGACGACGACGCCGTGGTCTTGCGGACGTACAAGTCGGGCGAATCAGATCGAATCGCGGTGCTCTGGACGAGGAAACACGGCAAGGTACGCGTGCTCGCGAAGGGGATTCGAAAGTCGACCAGTCGTCTCGGCGGAAACCTCGAGCCTCTCGCGTACGTGCACGTCGATCTCGTGAAGAGTCGAGGCGAGCTCTACATCACTCGTCACGTGCAACACCGGGAGCGCTATCCGGTGATGCGGTCCTCCTACGAACGCATCAACGCGGGTTACGCCGTCGTTGAGGTGATTGACGCCATTCCCTCCGACGACGTTGCGGACGAGGGGATCTTCGAGCTCTTGATTCGCGTGCTGGGTTCGATCGATGATGAGCACTTCGTTCCTGACCTCATTCCCGCGTCGTTCTTTTTCAAACTTCTCTCGCACGACGGGTCCGAACCCGTCGTTGATAATTGCGTGAACTGTGGATCCGCGGGTCCACTCGTAGCCTTTAATGCCCAGGTGGGTGGCACGCTGTGCGCGAATTGTCGAAGCGGGCACGCGATCTCCCACGATGCCCTCGTGCTGATACGAAGGATCCTCGGAGGCGATCTCGCGAGTGTCTTGCGTGAGCAGTCCGCGCCAGGAGCGGGTGAGGTGATGACGATTGCGCATGACGCCATCGAACAGCACTTCGGAAAGCGCCTGAAAGTGACGCGTGCGAGTGCGCCCATCACTTTATCGTCTAGTGACCAGTAAGGTGCCCTCGAAAGAGGAATAGTGCCCGGCGCCACCACCATTATCTGGTTTCGTAGAGACCTTCGACTTCACGACAATCCCGCGTTACTCGAGGCGGTGCGATTGGGGAGTGGCGAAGTTGCCGCTGTTTTCATCATCGACGAGGTGTTCGCTGCGCCGAGCGGGCCAGCTCGCACGCGCTATTTGCGTCAAAGTCTCGAGGCGTTGGATGTCTCGATCGACGGAGCGCTCATCGTGCGACGAGGCGAGCCGAGTGAGGAACTCGAACGAGTTGCTCGCGAGCTGCACGTCCGCGACATCGTCGCGACGGGTGACTACGGTCCCCAAGGCCGGCGGCGCGACGATCGCGTGCGTGAAGCGCTCGCTCGACAGGGAATCTCCATCACGTACGTCGATTCTCCCTACGTGGTGGCACCTGGCATCGTGACGACGAAAACGGGAACGCCCTGTCGCGTGTTTGGCGCGTTCCAACGGGGTTGGAATACGCACGCCTCGACCCGACCGATGCCCGCTCCCTCTGGTGTTCATTGGCGCCGCGCGCCCTCGGTGTCGCTCGACGAGCTCGACGCGTGTGCCGGGAAGGACCGGCCATCGTATTTTCCCGATGTGGTCGATGACGTAGTGATGCATGAAATCGGGGCGGGGGAGGTCGCTGGCCATCGACTTCTGACGCAATTCGACGACCGCGTCGATGACTACGGTGAATCACGAAACCTGCCGGGTCGCGACTCGACGAGCCGACTCAGCCCATTTCTGCGTTTCGGTGCCCTCCATCCCCGCCAGGTACTCAGCATTCTCGACGGCGCGTCCCAGGGGCGAGCGACGTATCGATCTGAAGTGTGTTGGCGCGAGTTCTACGCCGACGTCATGTACCACGAGCCACAATCAGCATCGCAAAGTCTGCAACCAGCGATGCGTTACCTTCGATGCGACGAGGGTGCCGTCGCCGAGGAACGCTTCGCTCAGTGGGCCAAAGGACAGACGGGCTTTCCGTTAGTCGACGCCGGGATGCGTCAGCTCCTTGGCGAGGGCTGGATGCACAATCGCGTGCGAATGATCACGGCGTCATTTCTCGTGAAGCATCTTCACGTGGACTGGCGATGGGGTGCCAAGTGGTTCATGTGGCACCTGATTGACGGCGACCTCGCGTCGAATCAACACGGTTGGCAGTGGGTCGCGGGCACGGGTACCGACCCGTCGCCGTTCCATCGAATCTTCAATCCAACGCTGCAAGCATCACGATTTGATCCTCACGGCACGTACATCCATCGTTACGTTCCCGAATTGCGTGACGTGCCCGCGCCCCAGTGCCTTGAACCCGGCGGTGGCACTGGATTACTGCGGGCAGGTGCGTATCCCCTTGCGATTATTGACGCCGCTCGAGAGCGTGATGAGGCATTGTCGCGATTTCACGATGCGCGCGAGCGTGCTCGGGTCGCGTCATGAGTGAGTTCGGGGTCTACGTACACGTACCATTCTGCGCGCATCGCTGCGACTACTGCGCCTTTGCGACCTACGCCGACCGTGACCACCTCATGGATGACTACGTCGACGCCGTCGTCGATGAAATCGAGTGGGCACGACGCGATGGTCTTCGCGACGCCACCTCGGTCTTCTTCGGAGGTGGCACGCCGTCTCGACTGTCGGCTCCGCAGTTGCTTCGAATACTCGACTCGATTCCTCGCACGCTCGACGCAGAGGTGACCGTCGAGTGCAATCCCGAGGACGCGAGTATCGCGCGTCTCACCGAGTACAAGCGAGGTGGCGTGACGAGGATGAGTTTCGGGATCCAATCGACCCAGCCCGCCGTGCTCGCTGATCTCGGACGTCGTCACGGCACCGTGGCGCACCGTGAGGTCTCTGACGCCGTGCACGAGGCGGGCTTCGAGACCTGGAACATGGATCTCATCGTTGGTTCGCGAGCTGAATCTCTCGATGACGTTCGCAGTACGTTGGAGGACCTCTTGTCACTTCGTAACGTCCCGCCGCACATCAGTTGCTACGCGCTGACCCCTGAACCGGGGACGCCACTCGGGGAGGACTTGTTGCGACACCCCGACGAGGATGCAACCGCTGACGCCTACGACGTCGTCGGCGCCACGCTCGAACGACACGGTTATGAGTGGGAGGAAATCTCCAACTGGGCTAGACCCGGGCACGAATGTCGTCACAACCACGTTTACTGGGATCACGGCGACTACGTCGGGTTCGGTTCCGCTGCGCACAGTCACCGCGACGGACAACGATGGTGGAACGTGCGCACACCCGATCGCTACATCGCCATGGTGCAAAGTGGAAAACCTCCCCTCGGTGGTCAAGAGACGCTTGATGATTCGACGCAACGTTTCGAGCGTGAGGCGTTGGCCCTACGCACGCGTCGCGGGGTACCAATTGAGGCGTTCGATTCACTGGACGAGATTGCGCACCTCATTAACGTGCGCGACGGACAGGTCACGCTCACTGCCGCGTCACGACTCGTCGCGAACCAAGTGATTCTTCGACTGAAGAGCGCCACGTAGTCCAGTAGCCTGAACGAATGGAAATCGCATCGAACCTGGACTCGACCCTGTTGGACAAAGTCATCAATCTGTGCAAGCGGCGTGGGTTCATTTTCCAGTCGGCTGAGATTTACGGGGGTTTTCGCTCCACCTACGACTACGGCCCGTTGGGCGTGAACATGCTACGTAACGTGAAACAAGCGTGGTGGACGTCGATGGTCCAGATGCGCAGTGACATCGTCGGCATCGACGCCGCGATCCTCGGACCACCCGCGGTGTGGGCGGCGTCTGGTCACCTCGAGACGTTCACTGACCCGTTGGTGGACTGCTTGCGATGCAAGGAGCGCTGGCGCGAGGACAAGATCAATGGTGTCTGCCCGAATTGTGGTTCCACGCAGTTCACCGAAGCGCGCGCGTTCAACTTGATGTTCAAGACCCAGGCTGGCCCCGTCGAGGGCGAGGGCGCGACGGCGTACCTGCGGCCCGAGACCGCCCAAGGCATCTTCACGAATTTCGCCAACGTGCTCGGCGCGGTGCGAAAGAAGCCGCCTTTCGGTATCGCCCAAATAGGCAAATCGTTTCGTAACGAGATCACTCCCCAGAACTTTGTCTTTCGCACGCGCGAATTCGAGCAGATGGAGATGGAGTACTTCGTGGCGCCCGCGGACGCTCCCATGTGGCACCAGTACTGGATCAAGGAGCGTTACAACTGGTACGTCGCACTCGGCATCCCCGAGGAGAAACTCCAACTGCACGAACACGAAAAGGAGGACCTCTCGCACTATTCCAAAGGGACTACCGACGTCGAGTTCGCGTTCCCGTGGGGCTTTGACGAACTTGAAGGCATCGCCAATCGGGGCGACTATGACCTCACGCAACACTCGAACGCCTCGGGTGTGAAGCTCGAGTACTTCGACCAGGCGGCCAACGAGCGCTACACGCCCTACGTCATTGAACCCGCCGCCGGTGCGACGCGCGCGATGATGGCGTTCCTGCTCTCCGCGTACCACGAGGACGAGGTCGAGGGCGAACTTCGCACGGTGCTTCGACTCGACTGGCGACTCGCGCCCTACCAGGTCGCGGTGTTGCCGCTGTCGAAGAAACCCGAACTCGAAGGCGTGTCCGAGGCGGTGCTGCGCGAACTGCGACCGCACTACATGTGCGACTATGACGTCACCCAGTCAATCGGTCGTCGCTATCGTCGACAGGACGAGATCGGTACGCCCTTTTGTGTCACCGTGGACTTCGACACGTTAGAAGACCACAGCGTCACCGTGCGTGATCGCGACACCACCGCGCAGACCCGCGTGAAGATTGCCGACCTCCTCGATGAGATTCGAGTTAGGACGAGAATCCCCCAATGACCTACGACGGGCGCGGGTTGCGGTTCGGCTCGGTCGCTGAGCAGTACGACGCGTATCGTCCGACGCCGCCGCAAGAGGCGGCTGCGTTGTGGGGAGACGTTCGAGGCAGCGACGTCCTCGAGGTGGGTGCGGATACTGGGCTATGGACACACTGCTCGTGGAACTTGGCGCGAACGTTACCGTGGTCGAACCCGATGACGACATGCGTGCGGTGCTCGAGCGACGAAGTCCCGGCGTTCACTCGCTCAGCGGTCGCGCGGAACACCTGCCTGTATTTGACGAGTCCTTCGACGCAGTACTCATTTCCTCGGCGTGGCACTGGTTCGAGCAACCCGAGTCGACCATCGAAATGGCCCGAGTCCTGAGACAGCGGCAAAATCTTCGTGTTGTGGAACGGTTTCAGGCACGACGTGCCGTGGTTAGCTCGACTTACGGAACTTCGCGAAAATCCGACCGATACCGGTAGGCGACCCCGTGGATGGAGTGCGCGTCTTGGTGACGACGGCCTCTTCTTTGACGCCTTGGAGGTGCAAGTGGACTGGACGTGGCGCCGCACCACCGAAGAGTTGCTTGCGGTGCTTGGGACTTACTCGGGCGCCATCATGAAGACCGAAGCGCAACGTCGTGCGATGGATCTCGAACTTCGGCGTCGCATCAAAGAGGTGACGCAGACTGGAGAAGTGGAGGTTCCCATGACTCTTCGTGGAACCATTGCGACGAGGACTGCTCGACTTCATTGAGGTGGACTTTCGCTGTGAGTTGAAGGGATTGCATATGTTACCTGCGCCTTCGCCACTAATTGTTCATGGTCCTGCGAAAAAATCCCGATGTCCACGACGGCGAGGCGGCGCCCGAGCTTGAGCACCGTCGCCTTAGCGAGCAGATCCGCGAGAGCGGGTTTGCGTAGAAAGTCGATGTGCAAGCTGGTCGTCACCGCGAGTACGACCGGACCGATCTGGGCGAGGATCGCCATCCACGCGGCGGTGTCGGCGAGCATCATCATGGTAGGCCCCGAGAGCGTCCCGCCAGGTCGAACGTGTCGGTCCCCGACCGCTTGACGCAGCGTCACCGAATCCTCATCGACCGCTTCGATCCGGGGAACGTCCGCTCCCGGAAAGGCGGTGTGGAGAATTTCTTGCAGAGCGGGGGCGTCGAGGACGTTGGCCACTAGGCGACTTTGCGATACCTGGCGGTCGCGAGCGGTCCGAGGACCGCGATGGCGCCAATCGACCACGCAATGGTGACCCACACGGAATTTCCCACTGGCGTGCCGAGCATCAAACCGCGAACGGCGTCGGTCGCTTGGCTGACGGGTTGGTGGATAGCGAAGGGCTGCAACCACCCGGGCATCTTGTCAACGGGCACGAAGATTGCTGACGCGAACGTGATCGGAAAGATGATGGGAAACGAGATTGCCTGCGCCGTTTCGGAGTTCGGTGCGGCGAGACCCACGAAGGCGAAGCCCCAGGACAGGCAGTAGGCGAAAAGCAACATCAACAAACAGGCGGCGAGATAGTCCGGGATGCCTCCGTGTGGTCGAAAGCCCACCGCAAGACCAACGACCGTAATGACGATCAAGACGCCGACGTTGCGCGTGAGGTCAGAAACCGTTCGTCCCGCGAGTACAGCCATGCGCGCCATGGGCAGTGCGCGAAATCGCTCGATGAGTCCACGCTGCAAGTCCTCCGCGAGACCGATCGCGGTGCCCACCGCGCCGAAAATCGTGGTTTGGACGAGTATCCCTGGGATCAAGTAATTGACGTACGACACGCCAGGGACGTCGATGACGCCCCCAAAAACGTAGCGAAACAACAACACGAACATAACGGGCTGGATCACCGCGAAGACGAGCGACGTGGGGATGCGTACGAGAGCGATCAGGTTTCGCTTCGCCATGGTGAGTACGTCGCTCACCGCCCAGCGGAGCGAACTCTTCTTTGAGCGCACGGGCATCGTGGCGGCAGTGCTCATACGCTCTCCTTTCGTGATCGACGCCTCGACGAGGGAGCGTCGTTCTCGTCGGGAGTCGCATCCTCCGCCTTGTGACCGGTGAGATTCAAGAACACGTCATCGAGACTGGGTTCACGAAGGGTGAGACCCACGAGGACAATTGCGGCGGTGTCGATGCGCCGTAGTGCTTCTGCCGCCGCGTTGGGGCCGTGTTCCACGGTCAATTCGATCACCGTGCCGTCGATATTCGCGGGTTGCGCGGAGATGTCAGCGATAAACGTGGCCGCGCGCGCCGCGTCATCGGTGTTCGAGAAACTTAGTACCAAGACGGTGTTTCCGAGGCGGGTCTTCAGTTGTTGGCTCGTCCCCTCGGCGATGATCTTTCCGTGGTCGAGGACGACCAATTGCTTCGCGAGTCGGTCGGCCTCTTCGAGGTACTGCGTGGTGAGCAGCACGGTCGTGCCACCCTCGACGAGCCCTTCGATGATGCCCCAGAGGTCCTGGCGACTTTGGGGGTCGAGACCAGTCGTTGGTTCGTCGAGAAAGAGGAGAGGTGGGTTCGCCACGAGGGCCGCCGCCAAGTCGAGTCGACGGCGCATACCACCGGAGTAGGTCTTCGTGGTGCGGTTGGCGGCGTCACTGAGGCCGAATTGTTCGAGGAGATCCTTCGAGCGCGGAACCACGAAGGACTTTTCCAGGTGGTTGAGACTCCCAATCATGCGAAGATTCTCGGATCCGGTCAGGTTCTCGTCGACCGTTGCGTACTGCCCCGCGAGACCAATGCTTCGTCGCACCGCGTCAGGTTGTTTGACGACGTCAAAACCGTTGACGGTGGCGGTGCCGGAAGTGGGAAGCAGAATCGTCGAGAGGATCCGCACCATCGTCGTCTTGCCCGACCCATTGGGACCGAGCAACCCAAACACCTCTCCTTGAGGTACGTGAAGGCTCACGTCGTCGAGGGCGCGAACCTCACCCTCGTTGAAACTTCGTTCGATATTGAGCGCCTCAACTGCGAAATCAGACATGGTGGCAGTCTAGATACGCGTGCTGTTACCCGGTTCTCTCGAGGCGCGAAACGGGTACCTTCTACGTATGGCTATATCGGACAGTGAGATTGCACAAGTCCGTGGTGCCACCGACATCGTGGCACTCATAAGTGAGCACGTGGCACTCAAGAAGTCGGGACGTCGCTGGACCGGATTGTGTCCTTTCCACGGCGAAAAGACTCCATCGTTTTCTGTCAACGCCGAAGAAGGAATTTATTACTGCTTCGGGTGTCGCGCGTCGGGCGACCAGATCACCTTCGTGCGAGAGATCCAGCACGTTGACTTCGCCGACGCGGTACGCATCCTTGCCGATCGCGCGGGGATTGAACTCCACGAGGACCCCAACGCCGGACCCGCGCGAAAGGAACGTCAGGAGTTCCTCGCCGCGATGGATCAGGCGGTCCAGTGGTATCACGAGCGACTTCTCAACTCGCCCGACGCTCGACCAGCGCGCGAGTACCTAAAGACGCGCGGGATCAACGGTGACGTAGCACGACAGTTTCATTTGGGTTGGGCGCCCGACGGCTGGGACACCTTGAGTTCGTCGCTCAACCTGAGTGCCAAGGTGCTCGAAGGTACGGGCCTCGGATTCGTGAATAAAGCCCAACGCCGCCAGGATGCGCTTCGGGCGCGAATCATATTTCCGATCTACGATCCCCAGGGCAAGGCGGTCGCCGTGGGTGGGCGGATCCTGCCCGGCGCGAGTGAGACCGTGCGCCCCGATGGTCGCGTGGAACCCAAATACAAGAACAGTCCCGAGACGCCAATCTATTCGAAGCGCCGCACGCTCTACGCGCTCAACTGGGCGAAGGACGACATCGTCAAGTCCGGTGAGATCATCGTGTGCGAGGGCTACACCGACGTCATTGCCTTCTTCATGGCGGGACTCCCTCGCGCGGTTGCCACGTGCGGCACCGCGCTCGGTGAAGAGCACTTCCAAACCATGCGCAACTTCGCCAAACGCATCGTGCTCGCCTACGACGCCGACCAGGCGGGTCAGAGTGCGGCGGCGTCGGTCTACCAGTGGGAGCAGAAGCACGAAGTCGAGGTTGCGGTGGCGCAGTTCCCCGGCACGAGCGATCCCGCCGAACTCGCCCAAAGCAACCCCGAGGCACTTCGCGACGCGATCACCAACGCCGTACCGTTCCTTCAGTTCCGACTCAATCGAGTACTGGCTTCGGCGAAACTCTCGACACCCGAGGGACGGGCGCGCGCCGCGGAACCCGCGATGCGCGTGCTGAGCGAGCACCCGAGCGAATTGGTGCGTGATCAATACGTGATGCAGGTGGCCGACACGCTGCGTCTGGAACCTCGCTTGCTACGTTCGACACTGCTCGAACTGAAGTCCCAGCCGGCACCACGCGAGGTACCCAATGAGCCAATGGACCCGTCGCAGTTCTCCACGTCAGCACGGCGCTCGTCCATGCCTCGTCCGGGACTCGAAGCACTACGTCTGATCGTGCAGGCACCGAAGGTCGCGGGCGATCGGTTCATCGCGCAGTACTTCGTTGACGAGACGCAGCGCGACGTGTTCGAGAGTCTCGCCTCGGGGCGTAGCGTCGCCGATGTCGTCGTTAACCTCGAACGACGCGGCGACGACGAGGCGGTGCGAATCCTCAGTCAGCTCGTGGTCGACGAGTCAGAGCGTACGTATTCCTCGGAGGACGTGACCGCGGTCATCGCCCAGTTGCTGCGAAGCGCGGTGGGCGAAGAGCTCAAGGCCATCGAACGCCAACTTCGCGCGAACACCATCGCCCCCGACGTTGCTATGACCACGATTCGCGACGTTAAGGAACGTCTCGCCTTGCTTGACACACCGCATGGCGACCTCGCCGAGCGCGACTTGAGGAGTTGGCTGCTCGAGCGCGCGTCCAGTGCCGCACCGTGACGCCGAGCGCCCGGGGTTTCATCGGCGGCCTCGAGATGTTGGCGCCCCTTGACGTCGATGAAGAGCGGCGACTGTACCCAGTGATTGAGAAGGGTCGACGCGCCTCGAGCCTGTTGTCGACTGGCACGGTCGCGGATCAAGTGGAGCGACGGCGCCTCTTACGCGAACGTCAAGAGGGTCAAGAAGCCGAATCGCTCTTATTGCGTGCCACGTGCGGTCTCGTTCGTACCAGGGTGAACGAGCGAGGATACCGTTTCGGCAACGAAGATTTGGAAGCCGCCGGCGTTGAAGGACTGGTGAATGCGTTACATCGCTTCGATCCTTCAAAAGGCGCGAGATTCGCCACGTACGCGAACTACTGGATAATGAAGCTCGTCAATCTCGCGATCCAACAACAACTCGGTCTCTCCGACACGGAGATGCGACGCATTCTTTCGTTCCAGAAGCTCGAGAGAAGTAAACCTGAAGAGAAGTTGACCAAGCGCGACGTTGCCGTGGCGTTGGGTATCTCGCAGGCGAAGGCTACCGAAGTTATTCAAATGAGCCGCGACTTGAGCGCCCGTCGGCACGTGTCTGCCGATTTCGACAATGTGCCCGAGCCCAATCAATCCGTCGAGACAGGTGACGCGCCGTCGTGGGTGATTGATGAGCTTCGAAGGCTGTGCGGCGAAGATTTCGACGCGTTCTGGCAATTCACATTTCGCACCATGTCCATTGACGAGATTGCGAAGAGTCACGGCATATCGCGCCAAGCGATGAGTAAGCGACTTCAACGATGCCGTCGAGCCGTGATCGAAAGTCCGGAGGCAAAGCGCCTGCAGACGTGGTTTGACCATCAATAGTGCGAATCTCTCAGTGCTATTGTTGCTTTGCTGTAGCGCATTCCCAGATAGCTCAATTGGCAGAGCAAGCGACTGTTAATCGCTAGGTTGCAGGTTCGAGTCCTGCTCTGGGAGCCAAACAGATTTTTCCTGAGGGCCGTAGCTCAGTGGTTAGAGCAGGGGACTCATAATCCCTCGGTCGTGGGTTCGATCCCCACCGGCCCTACTCATCGACCCAGAAATAAGACTTACCGAAGAGGAAAAGTGAGTTAGGGAATCGGTTCGAAGGTCCTCCGAATTCTGTACGGCTCTGGAAGTATTCCCACCAAGGGCGGCACATCCTAAAGCAGGAATTTCATCGCTGAGATTTTTCCTTCTTTCACGAGATAGATAACGCCAGCGTCGAATGTTTGGGGATAAGGAGGATTTATGAACCCTTCAAGGTGCTCCAGATCGATGACGAACTCTCCCGATTTCTCGAGAAGAGTTCATCGCTGACCTGAACGAACGAATTCTCAGTGCCAATGGATTCCTCAGTATCACACCAACAAAGGCGCTGCTGCTTGTAAAACGGTTTACCATTATACCTGATAAGGGAAGTATATTGACTCC
>CAJCJA010000039.1 GCA_903970515.1 Candidatus Saccharibacteria bacterium CG_4_10_14_0_2_um_filter_52_9 | reverse complement strand
CGGTCGCACTACTTTCTCCGTTACTTCGTGCGACGACCGCCTCGGTGATCCACGTCGATGGCGGCGCACACGCGATGGGTTAAAGCGGCGGCCCTACATCATGAGCTCAAGGGTTTGCACCGCCGAGCTCCGCCAGCCCTTGCACTAGGAGTGCCGGGGCCCCGTGACATCCCAAGGCGCGCCGAGCATGGCTAGCGCTCCTGCTGGGCGAACTGAGTCCGGTAGAGATCGTGATACAGCCCACCCGAGGCGAGGAGTTCGTGGTGCGTGCCGTGTTGGACGATGCGACCTTCGTCGACGACCAAAATCTGATCGGCGTTGCGAATCGTGGAGAGTCGATGCGCGATCACGAGTGAAGTGCGTGACGACATTGTCTCATCCAAGGCTCGCTGCACTGCCGCTTCACTCTCGGCGTCGAGGTGCGCCGTCGCCTCGTCAAGGACAACGAGGCGCGGGGATTTGAGCAAAAGTCGCGCAAGAGCGACACGCTGCTTCTCACCACCCGAGAGCCGATACCCACGCTCGCCCACGACGGTCTCGAGACCGAGCGGCAACGACTCGACGAGGTGCCAGATCTGTGCAGCGCGCAGCGCGACCTCGAGCTCGGCGTCGGAGGCGTCGGGTTTGGCGAAGACCAGATTGACGCGCAGCGTGTCGTGAAAGAGGTGAGGGTCCTGGGTGACCACGCCCACCGTGGCGTTGAGTGACGCCGTCGTCGCGTCGCGCACGTCGAGACCGTTGATGGTGACGCTGCCGCGCTCAACGTCGTAGAGACGCGAGACGAGTAGAGAGATCGTGGTCTTACCGGCGCCACTCGGCCCTACGAGCGCGGTCATGGTGCCCGGCGCGACGCTGAAACTGAGATCGAAGAGTACTTGGCTTCGCGGTGTGTCGTCGAGACGCGCGACGGCTTCGAGTGACGCGAGCGAGACTTCGTCGGCGCCGGGGTAGGAGAAGTCGACGTGTTCGAAGCGAAGTTCCGCCGGACCTTTGGGGATTATCACCGCGTTTGGACTTTCCTTGATCATGGGTTCTAAGTCCAAGACCTCGAAGAGTCGCTCGAAGCTGACCATGGCGGACATGTAGTCGATATTGAGATTGGACAGTTGCGTGAGCGGTCCGTACAACCGGGTGAGGTACGCCGTGAGTGCAACCACGGTACCCACGGCGAGCGCGCCATGAAGCACTTCGACGCCACCGAAGCCGTAGGCGAAGGCCGTCGCGAGTGACGCGGTAAGTGACAAGGCAATGAAGAAGAATCGCTGGTACGTCGCTTGGTGGATGCCGATGTCGCGAACTTGTCCGGCGCGGTTCTCGAAATGTTCGACTTCATCGCTCGGGCGACCGAACAGCTTGACGACCATGGCGCCCGCCACGTTGAATCGTTCGGTCATGACCATGTTCATCTCGGCGTTCAGCTCCATGCCGCGCTGGAAGAGAGTGCCGAGCTTTCGGCCCACGCGACGCGCGGGGATCAAGAACACGGGCAGAAGGAACAATGCGACGAGCGTGATCTGCCAGCTCAGGACCAGCATGGTGCCCAAGATGATCGCCACCAACACGAAGTTGCCCACCACGTTGGAAAAAAGGTCCGTGAACGCCTGTTGGGCGCCGATCACGTCGTTGTTGAGCCGACTGATGAGTGCACCGGTCTGGGTCCTCGAGAAGAACGCGATGGGCATCTGTTGGATGTGCTCGAACACCTTCGCCCGTAGGTCGAAAATGAGACTCTCGCCAATCACCGCCGAGATGCGCCGTTCGAAGAGCGACAGCACCGCGTCAAAGATGGCGAGCGCGGCGGTCAATAGGGCAAGTCCGATTACCAAGTGCTCGCGGTGCTTCGCGATGCCGATGTCGATGATCGCGCGCAGTAGCAAGGGTGACACCGAACTCACGACGGCGTCCAGGATCACCGCCGTGATGAAGACGATGAGGGCCAATTTGTAGACGCGCGCGAACTTGAGGATTCGAGGCAACGTACCTTTTTTGACGTGGTGTTCGAGCAACGTGCGATCGCGCTGCATGCCGCGCATACCCATTCGCGCGCCTCCACCGCCACCGTGCATACTCATGTCGACTCCCTCGCACTAGGCAGTGTAGGAACCGAGAGAGCGTCGTCAGTCGTGCGTGAATTCACGACAACGAGGCGCTCACGATGATGAGTACGCCCAGCGCCAACATCACGCCCCCACCAATGGAACGAAGTACGACCAGTCGATGGTTCGATCCACTCAACCACTCTCGCGCGGTGCCGGCGATGAGTCCCCACGCGCTGTCCAGACAAAAGGCGATGAAGCAGAAGATGCAACCGAAGATGATCAACTGCAAGGTCACGTTCCCACGCGAGCGCGTCACGAAGTGCGGAAAGACCGCAGCGAAGAAAATCAGCGTCTTGGGGTTCAAGATGCCTACCGTGAAACCCTGACGGACAATGTGTGCGTTGCTGGGGCGATGGTCTTCTCGTTCGGTCATCGCGCGGGCGTGCGCGTGGCGATGTCGAAGGGCGTCCGCGCCGAGATACAACAGGTAGGCGCCGCCACACAGCTGCAGGACGATCGAGAGCGTTCTCGAGTGTTCGAGCAATGGTCCCAGTCCCAGCGCCACTACGAAGGACAACAAGAGGATCCCCAACGTGTTGCCCACCACGGTCAACACCGCGACGCTTCGACCCCACGCCACGCCGCGCGCCAAGGTGAACAGCACGCTCGGCCCAGGTGCCATGATGATGAGCGTCGACGCCACGAGGAACTGGGCGAGATGATTGGCGCTAATCACGCGAGAACCTCGCAATAAGCCAACGCAGCGCGTTCAAACTCGCGCCGATGCAAAAGCCAATCGTCGTCGCAAAGAATGCCGTCCCTACGCCGACCGTGCCCCCGAGAATCCATCCCACGACCAGCACGCAGAGCTCAATTGTCAAACGCACGTACACGACGCTGACGCCCAGTCGCCGGTGCAGTCCCGTCATGAGACCGTCGCGCGGCCCCGGACCGAGTCCGCAGGTGAGATAGAGCGAACTGCCAACTCCGATGAGTACGACCGCACCCACCATGAAGAGAGCCTTGATCCAATCGTCGCGCGGTTCTGGGACCCGCGCCGCGGTCACGTCCAACACGTAGGCGATGATCACCAGATTGGCAATGGTGCCAAAGCCCGGTCGCTCACGAAGCGGAAACCACGCGAGCAGGACGACCGCGCTAATTGACGCCGTCGACCAGCCCAGCGAGATGTCCGCGTGCTTCGCGACGCCTTGGGCGAAGACAGTCCACGGCGTTGCACCCCAGTGCGCGACGACGAGGAGTCCTTCGCCAATGCCAAACAGCGTCAAGCCGATCACGAGAGGGGCGATCATGCGGAGTCGAATGCCCCACGTCCCTTGCGCCCGCCATGGCGTCTCGGGAATTCGGTGACTCAACTTAATCATTCGAACGACGTTAGTAGTCGAGATGCGACGTGCAGAGGTGAACCTGCGTTACTGCATGGCGCTCGCCACGAAATGCGCGCTACGCGAGCGCATTGGTGCACTCGCGCGATCCGGGTCTCGCTCATCTCGATTGACACTTCGCATCAAGGTTCGACTCTGGGTGTTGTTGCCATACCCTCGATCGCGGCGTTGACTTCGCCGCCGATCAAGATGGCAAGACCCGTCAAGTACAACCAGAAGATCAAGATCGCCACACCCGCGAAGGCGCCGTAGGTCTTCGCGTACGACCCGAAACTCGACGTGTAGAACGAGAAGGCGAGCGACACGATCGCCCACACGAAGGTGGCGAGGAGGGCTCCGACGCTCGTCCAACGCCACTTTTGGCGTGGACGATTGGGCGCCACGTAGTAGAGCAGGGAGAAGAGAAGATTCATAAGTCCGAGCGCGATTATCCAGCGCGCAGTCGTCCAGAGTGCCCCGAAGGCCGAACCAGCGACTGGCACCGAATCGGCCAACAGACCTCCTAGCTGAGAACCGAAAACCACCAACGCGGACGCGGCGCCGCCGAGGATGGTCGCTCCCGCCAGCAGCGGCAGGGCGAGCAATCGTTTCGCGACGAATGACCGGTCCGCGGGCAAGTCGTACGCCATGTCGAGGCCCTCTTCGACAATCACCATTCCCGACGTTGCGCTCCAGAGTCCCACCAAACTCGCGATTATGGTTGCCCACAGGTCAGTCGTCGTGCGTTTCGCCGTCTGTCCTAGCGCTTTCGCGAACACCTGGGCCGCAGCCGCAGGCAACGATTTCGACACACCGTGGATCAGATCTATGACGACGCTGCTCGGGATCGCGACCAATGCGGCGATACCGAGCAGCGCGATGATGATTGGAAAGATTGCGAGGAACCATCGGAACGCGAAGGCGCCCGCCGCGACATTGACTCGGTTCACGCTCACGCTCGAGATCGCGGTGCGAATCACTTGCTTGACGTGAAGGTCCACTTTCGCGCCAGGACGCAGGTGCAACATTGATTCCCCCCCGAGGTCTCACAAGTGGTCCACTAAGCGGGACTCATGCTACAGAGTGGACCTTGACTCACACAATAAGAACCACTAAGTCGCTCGACTCCATCGAAAGCCATGCAGCCTTGAAACGATGACTCCGCCTACAGCAAGTCGATGAACTCGATAACGGTGATGCCGGATTGTCGCAGAATTGCCGAAAGTGTCCCTCGAGCGAGCTCACGATGGAGCGGAACAATGACAGTTCTGCCACCTTGACTGCGGAGTTTTACGTGGCTGCCACGCTGGCCAACTTGTAAGAAGCCAATTTTCGCAAGTGCACTTACCGTCTCTTGGCCAGAAACGACCGGTAGCGCGGGGCTCACGCAGAGATGAGGACAGTGGTAATGATTGGTGGCTCAAGTGAGTCTGGGAGCTCTTCGCCTTCGAAGTACAGACCCAGAGCTTCCTCAAGATTCGCAAGCGCCGCGTCGACCGTCTCACCTTGACTGGCTACGTCGACGTCAAGACATCTCGCCACATACCAAGGCGCTTCGTGGGTGACAGCAACGGTGAACTTCATAGGTGAAATCGTACCAGCGACCTGTGTCAACAAGCCCGGCACGAATGCAGTTTCGAAGTGGGCGCTAGAGGACTCGAACCTCTGACCTCAGCCGTGTGAAGCCGATCCATGCCTGCCTTTGCGACGACACAAAACGACGAATGACGGCATGACTTGCAACGATGTAGGCAGAAGACGTCAATAGACGACACGAAATGACTGCATTTGTAGGACATTTACTAGGACAGAATTGCCGCCGACGGCTTAGACCAGCAGCGACTGAGAGCTCGCGCCATCGGAGAAATCTCGGGGCGATTTGCGTCATCAATGATCACTACTGCGGATATCACGCAACTTACGAAGCTCAGGTAGGGCATCTCGGTCCTTGGAGCGGTCAGCCCGCTCTTTGGCCATGATGATGTCCTCCAAACTCGCAAACCTGACTACGAATCCATTGCCTTGGAGGTGGCTCGCCCGCTCTGCCAGCTCCTCGTAGGGCACCAGGTGGCCGTCGGACGCCTCCAACCCAGAGAGCACATCAAAGGCACCCGCATCGGTCATCCAGGTCGACATTCCAGCCAGGTCGAGGGTCGTGCTGTCGATCTGGACTGGAAGCATCTGAGCCGTCGGGCGTCGGCGGCCGGGCATGACGCATCCCCTCGAACCACTCTTCAGCGGTCATCACGGGTTGTGCTGCCATGGCTCCAGAGCACCCCTGCGTCGCCCGGAAGCGGCAGCTGCCGGATCATTGGCACACAAAATGGCCCAAGTCCAAGAGGCGAATGTATCCAGGTGCTTGCAACTGTGCCCCTGCCAGGGAACGGCCCGATCCGGGCACCCTTCGGCCGACGTGACTCGGCCCTGGTACGTCACCCACTTGAGTGATCCGTCGGTCCCGTTCGGTGGCCGGCACTGCATCCGGTCCAGCTCCGATGCCTTCCGAAGCCTGGGGACTACACGGGACACGCGGTAA
>CAJCJA010000038.1 GCA_903970515.1 Candidatus Saccharibacteria bacterium CG_4_10_14_0_2_um_filter_52_9 | reverse complement strand
TCGCCGTGGCGAAGTACGTCACCCAGACCTTCCACTACCGCCCCGACGCCAAGGCCCTCGCGACCGCAACGTCCTCACTCGAAGGCGAATTGACCCAGGCCGCGTCGAGCGCGCAGTACAGCTGTCCGGGTACGTCGGTCGAGGCACTCCGTGAGATGCCCGCCGAGATGCGCAACGCCGAGGTGTTCGACCAGGCGATGTCGACGTACTTTCTCTCGCGACTCGACACGACCATTCCGCTCACCCTCGCCTCGGCGAATACCTATTACCAGTCCCACGTCGCCAACTACGACACGCTGTGCGTGAGCATTGCCCTGCTGTCGCCCGCGAACATCGGGGCCTTTGACGCGGCCGAAGCGACGGGCGATTCCGTTGCCACGCTGGCCGCCAAGTTCTCCTTGGAATCCAACGCCAAGAGCGGAGGAGCCGATGGCTGCTTCGCGCCGTCGAGCACGTACTACGACAGCATCCGTAGCGACATTGGGACGACCGCGCTCAATTCGTTTCCTAAGGAACCTCAGTTCATCACGTACGAAGGCTCGGAGTACGCCTTGTTCGTGGCGCCGACGAAGCGAACGGTGACACCCTTCACGAGCGCCGAGGCGGCGGTCCTCAACGACATGCGTTCCTACAACGCGGCTGAAGCGAACGCCGAAGAGGAGCACATCTTGTACGCAGCGGCGGTCACGTTGAACCCGGCGTTCGGTCGATGGGGCGTGTCCTCTGCGAGCTCGGGGCCGTCGGTGTTCGCGCCGGCCCTGCCGTCCTCGAGTGACGCGCTCGACTCGTCGAAGAACCTCACGACGGCGTCGACGACTCCCTATAAGTGAGCCTCCCCAGTATCCGAGTCGTCGGTCTAGGGCCGGGTGACGCGGATCTCCTCACCCAACGTACGCTGCGATTGATCACCGATGCGCCGGTCGTACGGTTGCGCACGCGAGTGCATCCTGCCGCCGGCGGGCTGATCGACGTCATCAGTTATGACCAGTGGTACGAGGACGCGTCGTCCTTCGAAGAGCTCTACAGCGCGATTGTCGATGACCTAGTTCATCTGGCGCTGACGAGCGACTCTCACGAAGTTCTCTACGTGGTGCCGGGATCGCCCATCGTCGCGGAGCGCACCGTTGAGTTGTTGCTCACTCGCGAGGACGTGCAGGTCATATTGGAACCGGCGGTCTCGATCATCGACCTCGCCTGCGCCGTTCTACGCCGCGATCCAATGGCGTCCAATCTTCGAATCGTCGACGCGCTCGAATCTATCGAACCATTTCGGAGCCCGGCCCCACTGCTCGTGTTGCAGACGTATTCACCCGAAGTGCTTAGCGTCGTCAGCGCCCGGCTCGAACCCGGGACGAAAGTGACGATTCTGCACCATCTCGGTCTTGCGGACCAATTGATCGTGGCAACCTCGGCCCAAGAGCTGCCGCGCTTCACGCACGCTGACCACTTGACGTCGATTTGGATCGATGATCTTCGAAGTGCCGGCGAAGCAATGGACGATCTGGTCAGCTTCACGAGACGTTTACGCGCGGAGTGTCCTTGGGACCAGGAGCAAACCCACTCGTCGTTGACCCGGCATCTCCTCGAAGAGTCCTACGAAGCCCTCGACGCGCTCGAGCACTTCGCGCAGGCCCAAAAGCGTGGCGAACTCGACGACGACGTCGTGTCCCACGTGGAAGAAGAGCTGGGGGACCTCTTGTTCCAAATCGTGTTTCACGCGGAATTGGCGAGTGAAGAGGAGTTGTTCACTCTGGCGAGCATCGCCGACAACCTGCGCGACAAATTGACGTTTCGCCATCCTCACGTCTTCGGTGACGTTCAAGTGAGCGACGCGGGCGACGTGGCGTCGCGTTGGGAGGTACTCAAGAAGAGCGAGAAAGGTCGTGACAGCGTCACCGACGGTATTGCGATGCAGTTACCCGCCCTTACGCTCTATAACAAATTGTTGGCGAAGTCGACACTCGTCACGAACAACGAGCAACGCGGTGACCACGCGCGTGATGACGCCGTTGCGGCACTCGAGGAACTTCATTTCGATGAACGAAGTGCCAACGAGACGCAAACCCCCTCCGACGTGCAACCGGCGTGGGAGAAGGCGTTGACGTCGATACTTCGTGCGGCGCACTGGGCTGGCGTCGATCTCGAAGGCGTGCTTCGCGAGAGTGCGCTCAAGATGCGCGACGACATTCGCCGCAGCGAGAGTACTACCAAGGAGTAAATTTATTCCCTCCGAGTAGCCTTGCGTGAGACCCAGAGGAGAAACACAATGAGTGCGATTGAAGTTGTCGTTGGCCGTCAGGTGTTGGATTCACGTGGTAATCCGACGGTCGAGGCGGAGGTTCACTTGGAATCGGGCGCCTCTGGCCGGGCCATTTCGCCCAGCGGTGCGTCGACGGGAATACACGAAGCGGTGGAACTTCGAGACGGCGAACCCGAGTGGGGCGGCAAGGGCGTGCGCACCGCCGTGCACAACGTCAACACCGAAATCAATGACGCCCTCGAGGGTTACGAGTCGACGGATCAGCGAGCGATCGATTTCGCGATGATTGACCTTGATGGGACGGACAACAAGGGACGCCTTGGCGCGAACGCCATTCTCGCCGTCTCGATCGCGGCGGCGAAGGCGGCGGCGATGGAGTGTGAACTACCTCTCTACCAGTACCTGGGTGGCGTGAACGCGCACGTGCTGCCCGTGCCGATGTTCAACGTCATCAACGGCGGCGTGCACGCGAAGAATTCCATCGACTTCCAGGAGTTCATGGTGATGCCCATCGGGGCAGCGTCCTTCGCAGAGGCGTTGCAGTGGGGCGCCGAGACGTACCACGCGTTGAAAGAAGTGTTCAACAAGCGCGGACTCGCGACGGCGGTCGGTGACGAGGGCGGCTTCGCGCCGGATCTTCCCCACAACGAGACCGCGGTGCAGGTGCTCGTCGAAGCCATCGAGTCGACTGGCCGCGCTCCTGGCCGTGACGTTGCCATTGCGCTCGACCCAGCCGCGAGCGAGTTGTTTCGCGACGGCTCCTACCATCTCGATGGCGAAGGCCGCGTGTTGTCGAGCAACGAGATGGTCGACTACTGGGCCGATCTCGTGAGTCGCTATCCCATTGTCTCACTCGAAGACGGCATGGCGGAGGAAGACTGGGACGGTTGGACGTCGCTCACGACGAAGCTCGGTGCGAAGTTGCAGTTGGTCGGCGACGACATCTTCGTAACCAACTCCGCAATTTTTCAAAAGGGCATCGACCGAGGCATCGCGAACTCCATCTTGATCAAGTTGAATCAAATCGGTACGGTCACCGAAACGCTCGATACCGTGCGCCTCGCGAACACGCATAGCTATACCTCGGTGATTTCGCACCGTTCGGGTGAAACCGAAGACGTGACCATTGCTGACGTGGCGGTGGCAACCAACGCGGGTCAAATAAAGTCTGGTGCCCCGGCGCGTTCTGACCGGGTAGCGAAGTACAATCAATTACTGAGACTCGAAGAACAACTCGGGGATCAAGCTCGGTTTCTAGGTGCAGCGTCATTGTCGGGGGCGGTCGGTGTCAGTTACTCATAACATCACCACGCGTGGTCAGAACCACTGGATGGTCCCGCTCGCTCTCGTGACGGCGGTCGCCATGCTCGTCGTATGGTTCCCACTGACGACCCTCTGGCACCAGCAGAGCGAGATCAGCGCGACCAACGCCCAGATCGCTGCGATCAACAAGCAGAGTCAAGACCTGAAGGATCAAGCCCGTTCAGTGTCGACGAAGGCCGCGGAGGAAATGTTGGCGCGTGAGCAGTACCAACTGGTCTCACCAGGTCAGAGTTTGATCCAGGTATTGCCCGGTGAGGGCACGGGTTACGTCTCGCAGAGTACCGGTGACCCTGGACTACAACCTCTCGCGGAGCCGCTGTCAGCGACGTCGCTCAATGTCGCGACGTCCGCGAAACGCGCGACGACGCATCATTCGCTCACTGGTTACCTTGCGCGATTCGTGCGCACCCTCGAGTTCTGGCGTTGACCTTTCGCGATGCGTCACCAGAAGATCGGGCCTTGATTGAAGGTCTTCTTGGGAGGCCGCTCGCCGGTCGCTGCGCTGTCGTCGTCCGTCGCCTCGACGGACGTCCGATGGTCATTGAGAACGAACCTCACTTGCGCGACGGCACGCCGATGCCGACATTGTTCTGGCTCGTCGATAGCGAGCTGCACGACGCCGTGAGTCGCCTGGAAGGCAACGGTGGCGTTCATCGTTTTGAGGAGTTGGTGGACGAAGAGGAGCTTCGACGCACGCACACTGAGTACGAACAGCGCCGACGTCACGCGACGGTACGCGTCGACCTGGTCCAATCGAACGGTGGCGTCGGCGGGACCCGGCGAGGGGTGAAGTGCCTCCACGCGCATCTCGCCAACTACCTCGTGGGCGCGCACGATCCAGTTGGCGCGCTCGTGGCGAAGGAAGTCGAACTTCCTGACTTCAGCGTTGAGGATGTGCGTGACTGAAGTTGTCGCGGCTCTCGATTGCGGAAGCAATTCGACGAGGCTTCTTATTGCGAATCACGATCGTGCGCTCCAGCGTGACATGCGCATTACTCGACTGAGTGAGGGAGTTGACGCGTCGTCCTCGCTCTTACCGAGAGCGATGGAGCGAACGTTTCAGGTGCTGCGCGAGTTCCGTAGTTTCATGGATGCCGCCTCGGTGCAGCGCGGTCTACTCGTCGCGACGTCGGCGGTGCGAGACGCGAGAAACGGCGAGGAGTTTCTCGAAGGGGCGACGAACATCGTCGGCGTTGAAGCGTCCATCCTGGAGGGCGACGAGGAGGCGAGGTTGTCGTACCTGGGAGCGACGCTCGACCTTGACCCCGATGATCGACCCACCATGATCCTCGACATTGGTGGCGGTTCGACCGAGATGGCGGTGCGGTTCGAAGGGGCGCTCCTCAGTTTCTCGATGCAACTGGGCTGCGTACGAGTCACAGAGCGCGCCCTCGGCACCGGTGTCGTCACGCCGGATCGCGACCTCGCGGCGCGCCAAATGATTTCATACGAAATAGATCGAGCATTTGCCGCGGTGCCGGCATTTCAAGAAGTTGTGGGCGACGTTCTCTTGGTCGGGCTCGCGGGGAGCGTCGCGACGTTGGCGCAATTGGACATTGGTCTCGAGACCTATGACCGCTCGAAAGTCCATCATCACGTGATGAGTCGAGACGTCGTCGAAGCGTGGCGACGAAGGCTCGCCGGTGAATCGCCTGAGGATCGTCTGCGCGAGAAGGGCATGGTTTCGGGGCGAGAAGACGTGCTGACGTCCGGGCTGTACGTGCTCGCCGCGGTGATGGATCGCTTCGAAACCATGGAACTGCTGAGTTCAGAGAACGACATCCTCGACGGCATCACCTATTCGCTCCTGGCCTAGTGCGCGTGCCACGATGGGAGGATGAGAGTCAACTCATGGTAACGACGCGAAGCAACATCTACTCGCCGATTTCGCTGCACGGACGACGCGTGGTGCTGCGCACCTTGAATGACAATGATTATGAAAGTTGGCTCGAGGTGCGCGAGCGATGTCACGATTGGCTCCTCAAGTGGGAGCCTCGCTCGGCGCATTCGTCGCATCTCGCCGAGGACCAGCGGAGTTTTGTCAGTCGTTGCGCGATTCGAGAGCGTGAGCGCCAGATGGGAACTGGATTTGGCTTCGGAATCTTCGTGGCCGGTCGCTTCGTAGGGGAAATCACGCTGTCGTCGATCCAGCGGGGCCCGCTGCAATCCGCGTATATCGGCTATTGGATTGATCAAGCCGTGGCGGGCCAGGGGCTTATGCCCGAGGCGGTCGTCGTCATGATGCAATACGCGTTCGATTCACTTCGACTTCATCGCATCGAGATCAACATCATCCCTCGAAACGCGCCGTCGCGTCGCGTCGTGGAGAAGCTCGCCTTGCGCTTCGAGGGTATCGCCGAGCGATATTTGGAGATCGACGGCGCCTGGGAGGATCACGCTCGCTACGCGCTCACCGCTGAAGAGTGGCGAGACCGTGCGCCCGAACTGGTGTCGCGCTGGCTCCTGCCAAGCGCTTAGATCGCTTCGAGCGACCTCGCGCGCAACGAATCAAGGTCCGTGGTGCGTAGCGCGCCGTTGAGTTCCTGTGCGATGCTGACGCCACCTAATGCGGCGTCACGCGGCAACACCAAAAGCGAGTCGTCATTCCCTCGTGCGAGTACCAGACCTTGCACGCGCACGTCGCGTGACGCCCTTCGAATCTCGTCCACGGACGCGTCGACGGGTAGTACGACGACGGGATTTTCGTAGCGAGTTGTGCGCAAGTGTCGAAGGTCACGAATGACGCCGAGGACTACACGACCGATTTTGACCGACGAACCAGGTACGTCATCCCACTCGACGTGCACGGGTTCTATCGAAAGATGCAACTGGTCTGACAGATAGAACAGTTCGGCGTCGTACGCAAAACCATCGATCATCCCGAACAGCGCGAGCAATCGGGCCGCGCCCAGCTGAAACCCCTTGCATCCGCACTGTGTGTCGCGAATTGTCGTGCGTGCGTAGTGGTGTACCAAGGAACTGAATACGTCACCCGCGAGCGTTCGAAACACGGAATCGTAGCGGATTCGCCCAGCGCCCGAGCGCGAGCCCGGCGCGAGTTGGGCGCTTCGCAGCCCGTCGATGATCTCGGGGAAGTGCATTGGCTTGATCGCCATGTCCGCGTCAGCGACGATCACGTTGTCACCGCGCGCGACGGAGATACCCAGACGCACGGCGGCCCCTTTGCCGAAGTTGCGAGGCTGCTGCACGAAGAGCCGGTGGGGTAGGTGTCCGTAGACGTCGTTGGCGACGTGCAACGTGTCGTCCGTCGATCCGTCGTCGATGATGATGACCTCGGTAACGTCGACGCCCAGCAGTTCCAGCACGGGTTCCAGTCGTTCGAAGCCGCGGTGGAGGCGCGACGCTTCGTTGTACGCAGGTATGACGATGGAAGTCGAGATGCTCACGAGACGACCATTATGGGCGAGCCGCGCCGATCAGACCGAACGTGAAGATGGGGGCCAAGCTCACGTTGGTGCCGGTGTGTGCGGCGGCGATGATCGTGCTCGTACCCCACGGGCCGCTGCCGGCGTACATCACGACGTGATCGACCTCGTGGTCACCGTCGAGGTTGTAGTAGAACAACAAATCGCCGGGCTGCAGTGACGTAAGAGGAATGTGGCGAAGATTGGCCCACTGTGATTCGGTCGTGCGCGGGATGACGAAACCCGCCTTGGCCCACGCCCACTGGACCAGACCCGAACAGTCAAAGCCCTCACCAGGTGTCTCACCTCCCCACACGTAGGGCACACCAACTTGAGTCTTCGCGGCGGCCAACGCCGCTTCACCCTGAGCGGACCCGGCGGGCGTTCCGTAGGTCACGACAGGTAATGCCGCTTGGATGGCGTCGATCACTTCGTTTGCGGCGTTCTGACCACCCACCGCGGACGCCGCCGCGACGGCCTCCTCCTCGCCCGCGGTGTTCTTCGCTCTCGCGGCCGCGACGCCTACTTTGATCTCGTAGGCGATGATCTCGGTCTTCAATTTTGCGGTGACGACGGCCAACGTCGTTTGGGTCTCCTTCTCGTTTCTCACGTTCTGCGCGAGGAGGGCCTCGATGGCGGTCGTCTGTTGCTGGGCTTTGGCGCGTTGTGCGGCGACTTCACTGATCGTCTTATCGAGTGAATGTTTTTCCGCGACGTACGTGTTCTTCAATTGGGCGAGGTTGCCAATGACCTGGTCCTCATAGACGCTTCGCGAATCGCTCCTCGTCACGTCTTGATTGAACAGGGCAATGATTTGTGCGTCGGCCGCTCCGTACACGTACGCACGCACGATCGCCGTCACTAGTTTTGCCGACGTTGTCGTAATCGCTGCCCGTTTCGTCTTTTCCTTCGCCTGCAGGCTGACGATATTCGCGTCAAGCGTCGCGAGGTTGGTTTTGTCGGCGTCGTACTCATTGGCGGTGATTTCGCTGGTCTTCTCCTGCTGGGAGAGTTCGGCCGATAATTGCGCTATCTCGGCTTGCGTTTGAGCGATCGTCTGAGCGTGGGCGACGCTCGGCATTAGCAGCGAGCTGACGACGAGCGCCGCCAGCAACAAGGGGGGAGTTGATCGAGCCGTGCCCCGTCGACGCACGCGAATCATAAAAAGAGCCTAGTTAGTGATCTTAAGAATTCTTGAGTTTGAAGGCTTTGCGTATGCGTTACGTTTACATGGCGACATTTACGCGTGGGGGCGTAGCCCAATTGGCAGAGGCAGGGCGCTTAAACCGCCTCCAGTGAGGGTTCGAGTCCCTTCGCCCCTACGCCGATGTCGGCGCCATCTGATTCTTTAGTAGCGTTGCCCCCGTGGCTAAAAGCGCAACGGGTAAATGGGTAAGTAGGGTCGGCTCCGCCGGCGGCGGCAAGGCGTACAAAAGGACGCGTCCGAGCAACTACTACGGCATCTTGCTCGTCATTGTGGTGCTCGGTCTCGTCGCGACGGCGTTGGCTCGCTACGACTATCAACACCCGTCGAAGGGCGCGAAGGGTACGCCACCCGCGATTGGTACGACGTGGTACGGTGCTCTCGCCATCCAGTCATGTGGCAAGACGCTGCCGTATCTCACCGCCGACTCCACGGCGACCGGTGGATTCAAACTTGAATCCGACGACCTCATCAAGCTCGATCCAACGTCAGCCGCTGACGCCGGCAAGAACGCGACGATCGGACAGTTCGCCGACGAGTTCCCAGGACTTATTGCGAGCTCGAACGAACTGGCCATTCCCAACGCCAAGGGAGCGGCGGTTTCTTCGACGACGTACCGAAATGGACAGAGCTGTCCGACGGGATCGAAGTACGCGGGACAGTCTGGTCAGGTCGAATACGCGTACTGGAGCACACTCTCTCAGACGACGCCGACGATCACGACGAATCCGGACAACATCAAGTTCGCTCAGTATCTGCGCGTAACCATGGCCTTTGACCCCAAGGGTGTGACGCCGGCGCCTCCGAACCAGGAAACCGTCGATGAGATGTCCGCTGCGATCATCGCGAGCGCCAATACGACGACCACAACTGCCGCGTCAACGGCGACCACGACGACAACGATCGGCCCGGCGACTACCACCACTGTCGCGCCAACGACGACCACAACGACGAACACGACCACCACCACCGCGAAGGGCTGAACTTGAAGTCGATCATTTTGGTCGGCGGTGTGGGGACGCGACTTCGTCCCTTGACGTACGAAACGCCCAAGCAGATGCTTCCCCTTGTCGGGGTGCCGATGATTGAGTGCGTCTTTCGTACGCTTGCGGAACACGGCATTAGCGACGCGGTGTTGTCACTGGGCTATTTGCCTGATCGGTTCATCGAGGCGTATCCGACCGGCGTCGTGGCGGGGGTGAACGTAAGTTATGCCGTCGAACCCGAGCCGTTAGATACCGCCGGAGCCATCCGTTTCGCTGCAGAATTTGCTGGCATGAATGAGACATTTCTCGTGGTGAATGGTGACGTATTGACCGATCTCGACATCACGAAACTCATTGAGTTTCATCACGATCATTCCGCCGAAGCGACGATTGCCCTGCATCCAGTCGATGACCCCAGTCGCTTTGGTGTGGTTCCTACGACGCCCGAGGGTCGCGTCATCGCCTTCGTCGAGAAACCACCTCGTGATGAGGCTCCCACCAATTTGATTAACGCTGGCACCTACATCTTTGAGCCGAGTGTCCTTGGTCGAATCAACGCCCAAGGACGCGTGAGTGTCGAGCGCGAGACCTTTCCCTCGCTGGCCAAGAACGGTTCTCTTTTCGCAATGTCCGATGACGCGTACTGGCTCGACACAGGTACTCCTCAGGCATTCCTCCAAGCCAACATCGATCTCATGTCGGGCAAGGTCGGAGGGCACGGCGCCGAAGGCGTCGTGGACGGCTCGTGGACCGAACCCAGCGCCAGCATCCATCGAAGCGCGGTCTTGCGCAACGCCGTCGTCGATCGAAACTGTGTGGTGGGTCAGGACGTTGTCCTCGAACGAGTCGTGTTGCTGCCGGGGGCGGTGATCGAAGATGGTGCGAGTGTTCGCTCCTCGATCATTGGACCGGCGGCGACTATCGGACGTGGGGCGAGCCTTGATGCCACGTGCGTGGTCGGTGGCGGCGTGCAGGTGGCCCCGCACTCGCTGTTGTCGGGCGACGTACGACTCGAACGCGACTGATCAACGAAAGAGATCGTCGAAGGGCGATCGAATGATGTCGCCGCTGATGGAACCGTCGCCAAAATATAACGGGTCGAGTCCCCGCACAATGGCGAAGGGAGTCCCCTCGGCTTTGCCGAGAACAAGATTGGCGGCGCCCGCTATCTCGTCGGCGATCGCAATTTCGGTCGCTTCCAATTGACGACCGTTCGCGTCGGTCGTGCCGCGCAGGTCGAGGATAGGCACGATACCGGCGCTGCCGAGGGCGACGTCGGTGACGCCGTTTCTCCATACGCGCCCGAAGGTGTCGGTAATGATGACGGCCACGTCGACGTCCCGGCGCTGGCGGATCTCAGCGCGAAAGCGACGGGCCGAGCGATCGGGATCCTTGGGTAGGAGCACCGCGGTACCTTCGTCGGCGTTGGACAGATCGATGCCGGCGTTCGCACTTACGAAGCCGTGTCGTGATTCGGTGATGCGAAGCGGTCCTCGACGCCGCAAGACTCGCTTGGATTCTTGCTCGACGAGTCGCACCTTGTGCTCTTCGCTTCCATCGAACGCCACGACCTGACCTTCGGCCTTGGAGACCACCTTGCTCGTGACAATGATGAGATCGCCGTCGAGTAGCGAGAGTGATGCGGCATCGAGCGCTGTCACTAACAACGACATAAGGTCGTCACCATTAACGATCTTGCCGACTCCCGGTACCGGGATAATACGTAGTTCGTTCAAGTGAGCACCGCCTGAGCGAGTCGTTTTGCGTCGAGCGGATCTTGCATGATCGTGGTGGTGACGTGCACGTCGATGCCACGCGATGAGATTGCTGACGCCGACGACGCATCGCGCTCGTCAATGACGAAGGAACCAATGAGCCCTTCGTAGAAGTCGGCGACGCCAACGCACGTCGCGTCGTAACCGAGGTCACGCATCAAGCGGTCGGCGGGTCCCTTGAGCGCGGCGCCGTTGATGATGGGTGAGACAGCGATGACGTCCTCTCGTCGCTCCATCAGAATGTCCTTAATTTCTCCGAGCTGGAGTATGGGGTCGATTGAGATCAGCGGATTCGATGGCGCGATGACGATGCGGGCGCTGTTGCGCAATGCGTCGAGAGTTTCCTTGGTGACGCTTGCCGTCGCGGCACCTTGAATGGTGATGCTTTCGACCTTCACGTCGTAGTGATGGCGCACGAAGTAGTCCTGGAAACTGAGTCGACCCACCTCGGTTTTAAAAACGGTGGCAATCTCATCATTCGTCGCCGGCAACACGCGGACCCCCACGCCGTGGCGCTCGCAGAGTTCACGGGTGACGTCGGTCTTGGTCGCGCCTTCAATTATTCGCTGGCTTCGATAAAGGTGGGTGGCCAGGTCTCGATCTCCGAGTCGGAACCAGGAGGCGCCACCGAGTGCCTCAAGTTCCTCCATGACGCGCCACGATTCGCCATTGAGGCCCCACCCGAGTACTTCGTTGTTGAGTCCGGCGAGGGTGTAGGTGATGGTGTCGAGATCGGGGCAAATGGTCAGTCCGTGCAGAACGAGATCGTCGCCAACATTGACGATGGCGTTGATCTCACCCGGCGCAATCTCACCACTGAGTGCACGCAAGAGTCGTGCCGCGCCAACGCCACCACTGAGAACGGATATCACTTCAAGAACCTTAGAGGCGCTTGGGTATCATCGAGTGTTGTGAGCACGACACCGCTACCCACCGGATGGCCGGGTGAATCTTCGTACGCGATCTTTCGTTTACGCAACGGCTCCCTCGAGATTGTCAATCAGGGCGGCGATCAACGTGCTGTGCGGCCCTGGGCATCGGTATCCAAGATGGCGGTCGCGATGGCCTTCGCCGTCGAGATCGATTGGGGCATGCACAAGATCACGGACAATTTCGGACCGCGCGGCGCCACACTGTCGAATCTATTGAGTCACTCGAGCGGATTGGGACTCGAAGAAGGCGATCCGATGGTGCCGATCGGGACGAAGAGGGTGTATTCGAACGTAGGTATCGACCACGCGGTGGACGTCGTCACAAAGGGAAACGAACCTGGTGAGTGGTTGAACGACCGGGTGTTTCGAGGACTGGGCATGTCGAACACTCGACTCGAAGGCAGAGCTTCGTCGGGCGTCGTTGGTTCGACTGAAGATCTCATGCGAATGGGCGTCGCGTGGTTGCGACCAGACGGGATTGGAATCGAGACCCGTAATCGATTCGTCAAGCCGTTTCTTCCTGACCTTGACGGTATCGTGCCGGGCTTTGGAAAATTCTCCCCGTGTCCGTGGGGACTTGGTCCCGAGATACGCGGTGAGAAGCACCACTGGATGGGCGACTGGCTTCCGTCAAGTTTCGGGCACTTTGGACAGAGTGGCGCGATGCTGCTGGTGAATCTGGAGGAGAAAATCGGCGTGGTCGCGACGAGTTCCGAAGATTTCGGTGCGTGGGCGGTGGCGATGTGGCCCGAGTGGACGAGCGCCGCTCGAACGTTGGCCCTCGCTTCGTGAGCGATGTCTCGGAGTTGCGAGTTGGATTAGACCTCGATGGCTCCTTGGAGTCACTCGACAACACCATGGACGATTTGGCTGATGCACTCGCACGACTCGATGGTATTGACCTGTTTCGATTCCGGAGTCTTACGTCGTCAACGTCGAAGAGTGAGGTGAGCTTCCATTTTCGCCGACTCTGGTCGCCACTGTGGCGCCGTAGCCTTGGACCCTCTCTCGACGGTCGACTACCCCAGGTCGACGTGGTGCACGTGGCGGGAATTCTCACACCGCCGACGAAATCCATTCCGCTGATCATTTCAGTTGACGACCTTCGACCTTTGAGGGGTGAGTCGCGAGCGCATCAGCGGATACGGCAACTGCGACGTGCCGTCGAACACGGCGCGGTGCTCGTGGCGTCGAGTCGCTCGGCGAGCCACGAAGTACAAGAAGTACTTGATCTTCGTCGAAGTGAGATCGTCGTCGTGCCACCCGCGGTGCCGTTGCTTACCCCCAGCGAGCACGGTCACGACCTCGTCGTGAACGTCACCGGAGTGAGGAAGCCGTTCCTCGAGTTGGCGCCCGCTCTCTTGAGATTTACCGAGAGCGTAGGAGCGCGCCTCGTCGCGGTCACGAGCTCCTCCGTTGGGCAGCGGATTCGATCGAGTGGACTTGCAATCAGTGGGTTGTCGCGTCGTGACGCTCGCGTCGCCATTGGCGCCGCGCGCGTTGTGCTCCACATGTCCGATGGCGCCCGCTTCCCGTCGTTTGCGATTGCCTCATTGTCGGCGGGCGTGCCGACGCTGGCTCGCTCGACGTCGATTAATCGAGAACTGCTCTCGGGCGCCGCCGCGCTCGTCGCGAATGATGACGAGGTTCTCGAAGAGCTTCGCGACGTGTGGTCCAATGAGGCCCGACGCGCAATTATGATCGCCGCCGGTCATGCGAGGGCAACGGACTTCTCCCCGAGCACCGCGGCGACGGCGTACGCACACCTGTACCGAAACGTCGTGCGAGGCTGGAAATCGTGAAGCGCATCCTCACGCTCAGCATCGATCAGTTGTACCGCCCTCAGCCCGGCGGCATCGCTACGTACGTACGAGGTCTCATCGATGGCTTGGCGGAACTGGATTCTCAGTTTGACGTGGTGGGCATTGGTCCTCGCGGCGAAGCGTCAATCGACGTCGGGCGTTTGCCGATGCGCGTTAACTCACTGCCCCTTCCCATCGGCGTCGAGACGAGATTGTGGCCATTTATTCCACTGGGAGTGCCACGCGACGCCACAATTGTCCACGCCACATCAATGTCGGGACCGTTCGCGGGGGGCGTCGAGGGAGCGGTGCATTCTGTCGCGATGCACGATCTCCTGTGGCGCGACGAGCCAGCGACGGCGACTCGGCGTGGCATAGCCTTCCACAACAAGCGTTTGGAGCTAATTCGTCGCCGCGAGGACTTGCGAATCTTCACGACGTCGCCGTCGCTCGCCGAACGACTGTCGGGACTCGGCATTGGTGAGGGGCGAATCCATTTTGTTCGACTCGGCGTCGACGGGCGCGACGAAAGCCCGACCGACGAAGCGCACGTCCGCGAGTTTCTTGCCGCGCACGGTGTCCACGGTCCGTTCACGCTGTACGCGGGTACCCGCGAGCCGCGAAAGAACTTGACTCGGCTCATTGAGGCGCACCGCCGTGCGCTCCGGCGCAACTTTGGAGTCGGCCCATTGGTGTTCGTCGGTCCAGAGGGCTGGGGTGGTGTCGCGACAAGCGATGCCGTCGTGCTCGGGACGGTCGAACGGTCGTTGCTGTTGGGGCTTTACCGTGAGGCGACGGTGTTCGCGTACGTCGCACTCGCGGAGGGATGGGGCCTCCCGCCGGTAGAAGCATTGCACGCGGGAACTCGTGTCGTCGTGAGTGCAACGACGCCGAGCGTCGCAATGAACAGCGAAGTCATTCGAGTCGATCCAATGGACGTCGACGCCATTGCGGCGGGTCTTCTCGAGGCGATGGAGCAAGACGACGGGACCTCGGCGAAGAGCGCGCGTGCGACGTCGGTCGCTGATCTCACGTGGCGAAACGCTGCGCTCGATCACGTGGAGGGTTGGAAGTGAAGCTCGCGCTCGACGTCTCATCAGTGCCCGAGCGAGTCGCGGGCGCGGGTCGTTACATCGTCGAATTGGCGCGTCGATTACCGGAGACGGGGCTCGACACGACGCTCGTGACGCGAGTCGATGACTCCGCGCGTTGGCTTGATGTCGCGCCGCACGCTCATGTCGTGTCCCTGGTGCCAAAGAATCGACCGGCTCGGCTCTTCCATGAGGCGTGGCGCCTCGGTACGTCGAGCACCGCGCAGGACGTTGACGTATGGCATTCACCTCACTACTCCATGGCCCATCGTGGATCGACGCCCACGGTCGTTACCATCCATGACCTCACGTTTTTCACGAATCCCGAATGGCACGAGAAGTCCAAGGTCGTATTTTTTCGACGAGCAATCGAGTACTCCTCGACGCACGCGAAGGTCTTGGTGTGCGTGAGCGAATTCACGGCGCGCCAATTGGACGAGTTCGTTCCGCATCATGTGCCGGTGATTGTGGCGCCGCTGGGTGTGGATCTCACGCGATTTAGCGTCGACGGCACGGACGACACCGCCGCGATGGCGCACTACTCGTTGCCGTCCCACGCGCCATTCGTGCTTTTCGTGGGGACCGTTGAGCCACGAAAAGGGCTCGACGTGCTGCTCGAAGCCTTTGTCGAGGTGGCGGACGCGAACTCCGACATTGAACTCTGGATTGCCGGACAAGATGGCTGGTCCATGCGGGGATTCAGCGACGATCTTCGCCGTCACCCGGCGGCTGCACGTATTCGTCGTCTTGGTTTCGTGGACGATCGTTTGTTGCCGGTTCTCATGCGAAGAGCTCGTGTCGTCGCGTACCCTTCTCGCGGCGAAGGTTTCGGGCTACCGGTGCTCGAAGCACTTGCGTGCGGTGCGATGGTGGTGACGTCATCGGACACCGTGATGGCAGAGGTCGCGGGTGACGCCGCGCAATTGGTAAGAGCGGGCGACCCGGTGGCGCTCGCGCATGCGATCGTGGTGGGACTTGACGTAAGTGACGTCCAACGACTCGAACGCTCGAGGTTGGCTCGGGCTAGGGCGGACTCCTACGCTTGGACTCGGACGCTCGAGCAGCATCTCGTGGCTTACGAACTCGCCAAAGGTGCTTGAGGTGCGTGCTCTCATCACCGGTGCCGGAGGTTTCGTCGGCAGACATCTCGAAGCGCATCTCGTTCGATGTGGCGACAGCGTTACGTCTGTAGATCGCGAGCACGACGTGACCGACCTCGCGAGTGTCGTAGCGCTGTTCGAATCGACGCATCCCGAAGTGATCTACCACCTCGCGGCTCTCACGCATGTGGGCGATTCGTGGACAAATCCAGTGGAGTTCACGCGAGTGAACGTTCTGGGTACGAAAAACGTCCTTGACGCAGCTCGGACTGCTGCGCCTCAGGCAATCGTCATCTTCATCAGTTCCTCGGAGGTCTACGGCGTTGTGCCAGAAGCCGATCTCCCCGTGCAGGAGACTTATCGCACGGCTCCGGCGAATCCTTACTCGTCGAGCAAACTCGAGGCCGAGCATTTTGTCATGGAGGCGCATCGGAACTTTGAGCAGCACACGGTCATCGCGAGGCCCTTCAACCACGTGGGACCGGGACAATCACCTCAATTCGTCGTGCCCGCGATTGCGCGGCGACTTTTCGAAGCGCGCGACGCCGGTCGTGACGAGATCGCTGTTGGTGACCTCAGCACCCGACGTGATATCACCGACGTGCGAGACGTCGTTCGCGCCTATCGATTGCTCGCGACATACGCGAGCAGTGGTGAAGTGTACAACGTCGCCTCTGGTCACGACACGGCACTCAGTGACGTGGTCGACTGGCTGCGCAATGCCATTGCACCGTCAATATCATTGGTCACGGACTCGTCGCTCCTTCGACCAAGTGAGGTGCCGGTGATGCGCGGAAGTTTTGCGAAGATTCACGACGCCACTGGATGGGAGCCGGAAATAGCACTGGAGACGTCGCTACACGACGTCGTTGAAGAAATACGTCTCGAGGAACGCACCGCGTAATTCTTTTGACCGGGGACTGGATTTGCAGGTATGAGACGGTGCGAAACGACGCTCGGAGCCAACTAGCCTTGATGTACTGATGGAATCTCGTGCTCCGGCCGTCGTTGCCGTCGTCGTTACCACCGGTCCGGGCCCAGGTCTCGAAGCCACGTTGGCTTCGCTCGTGGCGCAGGACTACGGGGAATTAAGCCTGCTCGTTGTTGCGAACGGGGAGTCCGAGCACGTCCCCGAGCGCGTGGCCGCGGTTGCTCCCGACGCTTTCGTCAAGATTCTCGAGGAGAATCGAGGCTTCGCCGCCGCGTGCAATGAGGCGTCGCTGATGGTTGAAGGATCCGCCTTCTTCCTCTTCTGCCATGACGACGTCCGCCTCGAACCAGCGGCGCTGCAATATATGGTCGAGGCGGCATTTCGCACGAACGCGGGCGTCGTCTCGCCCAAGGTCGTTGCGTACGAGGATCCGCTGGTGCTGCTTCACGTCGGACAAACCTGCGATCGTTTTGGTGTCGTGCAAGAACGCGTCGAATTAGGTGAGATCGACCACGGTCAACAAGACCTCGAGCGCGACGTCTTCGTCGCTCCCGGCGGCGTGACACTGGTGCGTTCCGACTTGTTCGCGACGCTGCGCGGCTTTGACCCTTTGATCACGGCGTTGGGCGAGGACTTGGACTTTTGTTGGCGAGCTCAGATCGCGGGCGCGCGCATCGTCGTTGCGCCACACGCGAAGGTTGCGCACCGAGAAACCATCGCGACGGGCGAACGTGCAGTGACCGCGGTGGGCGCGAGGCGCGCCAGCCGCCAGGACCTCCAGCGACGACACCAACTGCTGGTGGTCGCCACCGGATGGAGTCGGCGAGCCACATTCAGCACTCTCTCGATCCTCTTCGCGCTGGACTTCATGGAACTCTCGCTTTCACTCGTTGGCAGAGACAGCGATCGAGCCGGGGCCATCGTCGGATCGTGGCGTTGGATCTTCAAGAATCGAAAGAGGATTCGTGAACGTCGCCGCCAACGAAGTGCGACACGCGTGCTCTCCGATGCGGAGCTGCGTCGACTGCAAGTTGGTGGCGCATCGCGACTCAAGAAGTTCTTCCTCACTCTCGTGCGCGACGGCTTGGACCGGGCGAGGGGCGTGCTTCCTCTCGCTGACGGTGAGGACGATGAGGAGATTGACGATTTAGGGAGCGTTGGTTTCGGTGCCGTGTTCTCCGAAGAGGAGGAGTTCGACGAGATACCTGAAAGCGGTCTCCTCGAACAACGAAGTCGACCATCGCGAATATTGACGTCGTTTCGAACCCAAGCGACGGTCGTCGTCGCGGTCGTCATCTTGTGGTTGATTGGTTCACGAAACCTGGTCGCGATGCACCTTCCACTCATTGGCCGTCTGGCGCCGCTGGACTCGTGGTGGTCGACGTGGCGCCAATTCTTTGCGTCGTGGTCGGCCAACGGCGTCGGGACGGGTACACCCGGTATGCCCGGGTACGGTGTGCTCGGTTTCGCCGGTACGTTCGTCTTCGGTCGCATGGGCGTGTTGCCACGGCTCGCGCTCATCGGTTCGATTCCCGTTGGCGCAGTGGGCGTGGCACGGCTGTTGAAGGGTCGGGTGTCGAATCGGGCCCGCGTGGTGGCGTCGGTGTCCTACATGGCCTTTCCCCTCGGTCTCAACATGATTGGTCAAGGTCGCGTCGATATCCTCTTTGTGCTGGCCGGTCTGCCCCTCATCGTGCGTCGATTGCTTGAGCTCCTCGCGGTGCCAGGGTTTCGTAGCGGGCCCTACCCCGAACCAGTGCCGTTCGGACATCGTGGATGGCGTTCGACCGAGGCTGGTCAACGAATGGTCGTCATCATGCTCATCGCACTGCTGAGTGCGGTGGCTCCGGCAACGTTGATTGTCGTCGCCTTGGTCGTAGCGGGGGTCACGATGGCCCGTTTCTTTGAACCAGATGGTGACCAAGATCGCGTGGCGCCTTGGCACTTGCTCGGTTCGCTCGCCTTGAACGTTGCCATCTTTCTCTTACCAATGACGGTGGACTTCTTGCTGGCGGGCCGCCGAGCGTTGGAGGTCTTTGGTCTGCCGCGGGGCCCATGGTCGGCACCGAGCTTCGTCGACCTGCTTCGCGGTGTCGACGGGACCTTCGGCGCGAACTGGTCGGGTTGGCTCTTGCCCGCGGCGGCGTTATTCTCGTTGCTGTTGTGCCGCGATCAGCGCCGATCAATTGCCACCAAGGCGGCGAGCATCGCGACGTTGACCTTGGTGCTCGCGACACTCGTCGCGCACCATTGGCTCGGTTCGTTCTCACCGGATCTCAACGTATTGATGTCGCTCTACGCAGTGATGATTGCGCTCCTCATTGGACTTGGCATTAGCGCGATGGAATTGGACTTGCGCCAATCGGGATTCGGATGGCGCCAAGTGCTCGCGACCTTGAGCGTCGCAGTAATCGTGGTCGCGATGGCGCCATTCCTCGTAAGCTTCGCGAGTGGTCGTTTCAATCTCCCGACCACGAGTGTCGCCGAATCGCTGAGCGCCCTCGCGCCTTCGAACGCGGGAGGGTACCGCGTGCTCTGGCTTGGCGATCCTTCGGTGTTACCCGTACAGGGATGGACCGTGGCGCCCGGGCTCGAGGCGGCGACGTCGACGAACGGACTACCAGGAGGGAACACGCTCTTCGCGCCCCCTGACTCGGGGACGACTGATGAAGTGCTCAATCCGCTGCAACTCGCACTCAACGGAGGAACGGTGCGCCTGGGTTCGCTGCTCGCCTCGGCCGGCATCTCAACGATCGTCGTCATGAATGCTTCGGCGCCCGAGCTCGCCGGGGTTCAAACCGTGCCCCTGCACGCGGTACCCGTTGGTATCAAGACCGCACTGGGACTTCAAACCGACTTGTCGCTCGAGTTGCAAACGAGTGCGGTCGAGGTGTACTCAAACTCCATGTTTCGCGGCCTCGTCACGCAAACGCTGGCGGGATCGAAAGAGCCAAAGGCACTCTTCGCGAGCACGTCGACTTCGGGTCCTGTCGCCGCGGGTTCCGTCGTGCGAGCGGGCCTGGCGCCCGCGAGTGCCTTCGCCCTCGACGTCAACGGTCTCGCCAGTTCTCGTACCACGAGCGATGGTTGGGTCCCGACGTACAAAGTCAATGCGGCGGCGACGAACCCAACCGGTGAACTCGTGCTGCGCCAATTCCCATTGAACGGCATTCTCGCCGGTTTCACCCTTAGCCTCTGGATACTCGTGTGGTTGGGATTCGGGCTTATTCAACGTCTTGAATGGCTGTTCACCGGTCGGCACCGCACGGGCGTCGTGGCGCGACACGCGAAGCGAGACAAACGTGGATAGGTTTCGTCGCGCCCCGATCCTCGTCGTGCTGCTCGCGTTATTGGTACTGGCCGGCGTGACGACGTTGGCCCATTCGTCGAACGTCGCTCCGAAGTCGTCCTCGATCGCGAGTGCGCAGAACGCCAACTCGACGGCGTTGTATTGCACGGGTCTGTCGGGTACCACCGGCAACGAAGTTGGCCACCTGACGTTCTTTAACACGACCGCGTTCTCGCGTTCGTTGAACGTGGACGTCGTTTCCGATAAGGGACTCACATCGCTGAGCTCCTTCACCCTTAGACCCCACCACTCGACGGCGATGTTTCCCGAGAATCTGGTCAAGGGCAACGACTTCGCTGCTGCCGTGCAAGTAAATGGCAGCGGGGTGATCGGGGAAGAAGTCGCCGCAAACTCGAGTGCCGAAGCGCCGTGCATCAGCGCGGGTGTCACGCAGTGGTACGCGAGTGGGTTCGATACCACCGTTGGCTCGACGGCGAACTTGAGCATCTACAACCCGACCGCGACACCGGCGGTCTTCAATGTCTCGACATATTCGCCCAGTGGCTTCTCCGCTCCCGCGCCGTTCCAGGGGATGTCGGTGGGCGCCCATGAACAGATGGAGATCAACCTGGGTGCGCAGATTGTCAACACCAGCAACGTTGGTGTGCACGTGCACGTATTGCGAGGTTCGATCGTCATCGAGGGCGTCCAACGCTCCGGATCCGCCGTGTCGTTCAACTCGGGTCAGAACAGCCTCGTCACGACGGCATGGTTCCCCGAAGTGACCACGGTCAATACCGCCGTCGCTCAGATCCGCTGCTTTAACCCGTCCGCACTCCCGGTGTCGGTGGTCGCCACGGTCACGATCCCCAACCTCGATGTGGCTCCTCAAATGTTGACGCTGCCTGCTTACGCAAGCGGCGACATCGTGATCACCCCTAACTCGGCAATCCCTCCGTCGGGCTACGCCAATGTCGTCATCAAAGCGAGCGCACCAGTCGCGACGTCACTACTCACGGGCTCCAGTACTGGCACGTCGCTCTGGGCGCCTTCGGAGCCCGACGAGGAGTTCATCGTCGCGGACTTCTCCGGCAAGGGTTTCGACGCCGCCACCGTCACCAATACGTCAGGAAAAAAATTGAAGGTCACGTTTACCTCAATCCCGGGACCTGGGCAGTCGAAGGAGTCATCCAGCGTGAGTCTTGACGCGGGTTCGACGCAGAGCATCCTGAGCATCTTCAGTGGGATCAGCACGCTTAAGGCGCACACGGTGCTCGTGACCAGTAATCATCCCGACCTCTTGGTCAATCTAACCCTTCCAACGACGCCGAGCGGGACGGTCGTGGTGTCGCCCTTAGACGGCAGGTAGGGTCGGCGGCTGCCACGCGGTCGCTGCCGGAACCGGTGAGGGCGTGGGCGGCGTTGCGTCGCTTGGCGCTGGTGTCGATTTACCAACTCCGCTCAGTGCACTCACGGTCTTGGTTCCTTGTGCGTGGACTGGTTCGCCGTGCGCTTCATCAATCAACTGGGCTGCCGTCTCACCATCGATGGTCTCGCTCTCAAGCAGAGCCCTGGTCAATGATTCGAGACCGCGACGATGCAGAGTGAGCACTTCAATCGCCCGCGCCTCTTGTTCGCGCAGGATTCGCTCAACCTCGTCGTCGATGATCTGTGAGGTGTGATCCGAGTAGTCACGGGTGTGCATGAGATCTTCACCAAGGAACACTTGATTATTCGATCCCCAGGCCATTGGCCCAATTTCTTTCGACATGCCCCATTCACGAACCATCCGTCGCGCCAATTCGGTGTTTCGTTGCAGGTCGTCAGCGGCGCCGGTCGACAAGTCCCCGTAGACCAAGAGCTCAGCGACGCGTCCACCCATCCGCATGCACAGCGAGTCCTCTAGGTGCTGACGCGACATGATGTGGCGATCCTCTTCGGGGAGGGTCATCGTCACGCCAAGGGCCATTCCTCGAGGGATGATGGTGAGTTTGTGTAGTGGATCGGTCTTGTCGAGCACGTAGGCGAGCAGCGCGTGGCCACTTTCGTGAAAGGCAATGCGCTCGCGTTCGTCATCCATCAAGACCATCGTGTCGCGCTCTTGTCCCATCATGACTCGATCACGGGCGGACTCAAAGTCCTCCATGCCAATGGTTGAGGAGTGTCGACGCACGGCATGCAGCGCTGACTCATTGACGAGGTTCGCGAGATCTGCTCCACTCATGCCCGGTGTACCGCGGGCAACCATCTCAAGACTCACGGTGGGATCGAGGGGTTTATCCTTTGAGTGCACTTGAAGAATCGGGAGGCGCTCGTCGAGGTCCGGCAGCGGGACCACGATTTGTCGGTCGAAACGACCGGGTCGAAGCAGCGCGGGGTCGAGCACGTCAGGTCGGTTTGTGGCGGCGATGACGACCACTCCCTCAGCGGAGTCGAATCCGTCCATCTCGCTCAGCATTTGATTCAACGTCTGTTCACGCTCGTCGTGACCACCGCCTACGCCGGCGCCACGCTTTCGACCGATTGAGTCGATTTCGTCGATAAATACGATGGCGGGCGACTGCTTGCGCGCGGTCGCAAAGAGGTCGCGGACTCGGCTCGCGCCGACCCCAACGAACATCTCCATGAAGTCAGAACCCGAGACCGAGAAGAAGGGCACGCCAGCTTCGCCCGCGACGGCGCGGGCGAGCATTGTTTTACCCGTCCCGGGGGGGCCGACGAGGAGGATCCCCTTAGGAATCATCGCACCGATCTCTTTGTAGCGACCCGGTGTCTTCAAAAATTCGACGACCTCGCTGATCTCTTGCTTTACGCCGAAGTATCCCGCCACGTCGCTAAACGTCGTGGTCGGTCGGTCCTGATTGAACTGCTTCGCCTTGGAGCGTCCCACTGACATCATCCCGTTCATCTGACCGCGAGCTTGACGGCTCGCGAACACGAAGAACCCGACGAAGATAAGTATCCAAATTATGTAGGGAAGGAATTCCGACAAGAAACTTGACGAATTGGCGAAGGTGACGTTGACGTTGTTCGTTCGCAACGTGTTGACTTCGTCGGCGATTGCGGGGATTGGCCCATTGGACGAGTAATTCGTGCCGTTGGTCAATTGTCCAGAAATCACCCCGTTGTTGTTGTTGATTGACGCCGAGATGACGTCGCCGTGGCGAGCGTCATGGATCAACGTCGAATACGAGATGGTCTTGACCGACTTGGTAGAGAACAGCGACGGGATGACGAGTATTCCGATGAGGAACGCGACTACAGCGATGATTAAGATACGGCGCCGAGCTTCGGGAGGCATGGGCGTGTCGCCACCTGGCACGTACTTCTTGTAGCTGGGTTTCTCGTCGGGGGCTGTACTCACGCTCTCTAATCTAGGGGTCTCGTGCGACGGGCAGACTTCGAGCCTGTGCATAACGTGCGAAGCGTTAGCGTAAATGCTTGTGAGTTCTACATTCGAGGCGAATCCTAAGAATCGCCCGCGCGTCGGCGCGATCGTGCTCGGATGCTTCGTGGGCTTCCTCGTCGGCGAGATTTTGGCGTCGATACTCGAAGAGCTCGGCGTGCAGTTGGCGCATTTTCACGGCGGTTTGAGTGCGTTGTCCAAGTTGAGTGCGCCGCCGTGGTGGTCAGTGGCGCTCGGGTTGGTGGGTCTGTGGTGTGGATTGCTCGGCACCTATTTTCTCGCGCGCTCGTCCGGGGACCAGCCCGACATGCCTCGCCAATGGTCGTGGCACACGAGCGACGTTGGTTTCATTGCCCTCGGTGTTGGCTGCCAACTGCTTGTCGATGTTCTCTATATTCCCTTTCACTTAAAGCACCTCAACAAACCCGTCCACCACCTCTTCGGCGGCGCCACGGGTGCCGCGTTCGTGCTCCTGGCGCTCATGACGACCGTAGGTGCGCCCATCGTGGAGGAGATCTTCTTTCGAGGTGTGCTCTTTCGCGCGCTCGACGCAGGAATCTCTCAACGCATGAAGAGAGCGGGCACCGCCGTCGCGGCCGTGCTGAGCGCGTGTCTCTTCGCTCTCGCGCACGGCGAGCCGGTCCAATTCGCTGGCTTGGCCCTGCTGGGTGTGGTGCTCGCCATTGTTGTCAAACGCACGCAGCGACTCGTGCCGTGCATCCTCACGCACGCTTCGTTCAACGCCGTCGCCCTCGTGTCCGTCATCGCCCAGCGCGCGGGCCATTAATGAAGCGCTTCTGGCGATACTGGACGCCACCTCGGGTGATGGACGGCTTGATTCTGCTCGGCATCATCTTTGTCGTGGTGTGGTCGCTGCACCCAAATCTGATCTTCTCGTCGACGCTCATCACCGGCGGTGATACTGGATCGCACCTTGCCCTGCCCGCGTACATGAAGAGTCAAGGAAGTCTCTTTAATCTCACGCCGTGGTATCCGGGGTGGTTCGCGGGTATGCCCGCCTACACGTATTACTTCGTGCTTCCCGACGTGTTAGCGACGTGGGCGAGTTACGTCATCAATTTCGCGATTGCCTTCAAGCTGGCGACGATCCTCGGCTCGGTACTCATGCCCGTGAGCGCCTATCTCATGGGGCGCCTCTTTCGAGCGCCCCGACCGGTGCCGATCGCGTTGGCACTCGCCACCTTGCCGTTCTTATTTGACGCCTCGTTCACTATCGACGGGGGGAACCTCTTCTCCTCCATGGCGGGGGAGTACGCGTTCTCGCTTTCGCTCGCGTTGAGTCTGCTCACGATTGGACTTTTTGCCCGCGGCGTGCGCACCGGCAAGGGCTATTGGTTCGCCGCGATCGCGCTGAGCCTGACGCTGGCGTCGCACATCTTGCCCTGGTTCTTCGCCATCGTCGCGGTCGTCGTCATGGTGTTCTTCGAGCTCTTAGCGCGACGGGGCATCGGCGATCCTCATGATCGCATCGACGTGCGAGGCGACTACGCGCGACCCCTTCGCTTCGCCGCCGGCGCCGGTTTACTCTCCGTCGCGCTGTCGGCGTGGTGGCTCGTGCCATTTCTCACGTCGCAGCGCTACACCGACTCGTTGGGCTACGTCAATGACAACGTCTCGAACGTGCACGCCATCTTCACGCAGCTCGGATGGTTTACGAGCGGCGGCGGCGCGGCGGGTGACCGATGGGTCATCGTGCTCGCCGCCATCGCCGCCATCGCCGCCTTCATCGTCCGCGATCGTTTGGGCATGGTGCTCGCCACGCTCGGCGTGTTGTCACTGCTGGGTTACGTCTACGAACCTCAGAGCGTCATCTGGAACGAGCGCCTCGTGCCGTTCTGGTTCATCACGATCCACCTGCTCGCGGGTTGGCTCTTCGGGTACTTTCTCGCGCGCTGGGCGCGTCGACGAAAGGTCGACTCTTACGAGTTCGTCGCCCGTCTCGTTTCGCCCGACGATGCGAGTGACCTCGACGAGGAGGCGACCCTTAAGTCCTTCGCCGTCGAACGATTCGGCTCGCAAGAGGAGATCAACGAACGACGAGCGGTACGAATTGTCAATGCAACCTTGATGGTGGCGATACTCGGTTTCGCGTCCGTGGTGCCGGGACTGATCCCATGGGCGGCGTCGCACTTGCACCTCAACACGTCGGGCAACGAAGTGACCAATTGGGCGGAGTGGAACTATTCGGGCTATCAGGCGAAGCCCGCCTGGCCCGAGTATCACGACCTCATGGAGACAATGGGACGTGTCGCCAAGCGCTACGGTTGCGGCCGCGCGATGTGGGAATACAGCGCGAGCGAGAATCGTTTCGGCACGCCCGAGGCTTTGATGCTCTTGCCCTACTGGACGGACAATTGCGTCGACTCGATGGAAGGTCTTCTGTTCGAGTCCTCCGCGACGACGCCCTATCACTTCTTGGACCAGTCCGAACTGAGTGCGGCGCCCAGTGACGCCCAAGCGGGGCTCGACTATGGACCACTCAACGTCTTCGAGGGGGTCCGGCATCTGCAGATGTTGGGCGTGAAGTACTACATCGCCTTCTCCGCGAGCGCGGTGTCGGAGGCGTCGACTGATCCTCAATTGCATCTCGTCGCGACGACGAAAGCGTGGCCTTCGCCCGGTGTGAGGTGGCGCATCTACCTAATCAAGAACAGTGCCGAAGTGACGGCGGTCACGCATTTGCCCAACGTCGTCGCCAACGTGCAAAGCCGCGTGGTGTGGATGAACGCGAACACCGCGTGGTGGCTCCATCCCCAGGATTGGAACGTGCTCGTCGCGAGCAGCGGGCCCGCCTCGTGGCCGCGCGCGAGCAATGTGAACGCGCTCAAGACGTCGCCTCGTGTGGCACCCGTCACCGTCAGTTCGCTGGTGGTCGGAACTCAGTCACTCTCGTTTCACGTCAGTCGAGTGGGCGTGCCGATGCAGGTGAAGATCTCGTACTTCCCCCGATGGCACGTGCAAGGGGCAACGGGTCCGTACCGAGTGAGTCCTAACCTGATGGTGGTCATACCCACGTCCAAGAATGTCACCTTGACGTACGGTTCGACACCGGCACTCGAATTCGGCAATGTGGTGAGTGATGTCGCCGTGGCCGCCGGTTTCGTGACACTCTGGTTCGCTCTCAAGAGGCGTCGAAGGTCGCGCCAGTAGAGTGAGAAGTCGTGGATACGACTGCGATCTTTAAGGCCTACGACATTCGCGGGACGTACCCAGATCAACTGAACGAGAAGATGGCCCGGGCCGTCGGTTCCGCATTCGCCACCTTCGTTGCGGTGCCGGGCATCGTAATGGCGCGTGACATGCGACCCTCGGGCGAATCACTCTGTGCTGCCTTCGCCGAGGGCGCGCGTGCGGTGGGCGTCAACGTGATCGACTTGGGATTGGCGTCGACGGACTTCATCTACTTCGCCGCGGGCTACTTGGACTCGCCCGCGGCGATGTTCACCGCGTCGCACAATCCGGCTGGCTACAACGGCATCAAACTATGCCTCGCCGGCGCGAAGCCCGTGGGTGCCGAATCGGGTCTGCTCGAGATCGAAGCGATGACGTCAAAATTCCTCGAGACGCCGGCGGGCGGGTCAACGGGCGAACTCTCGCACCGCGACGTCATGGACGAGTGGGTGCGTCACGTGCATTCTTTCGTCGACGTCGGCGCGCTTCGACCCTTGAAAGTGCTCGCGGACACGGCGAACGGCATGGGTGGGTTCGTGGTACCCAAGGTGTTCGCTGGTCTGCCCTTTGAGGTAGAGATCATGTACGAAGAGCTCGACGGCACGTTTCCGAATCATCCCGCCGACCCACTCAATCCGGCCAATCTCGTCGATCTCCAACGAAGGATCCTCGACGTCGGGGCGGACGTCGGACTCGCCTTCGATGGTGACGCCGATCGCGTCTTTCTCATCGACGAACGAGGTCAGTCCATCAGCGGATCCACCACGACCGCCATGGTGGCAAAGGTGATGCTCCAGCGCCACCCCGGGGCGACGATTCTCTACAATCTGATCTGCTCCAAGTCGGTGCCCGCCGTGATCGAGGAGAACGGCGGCGTAGGCGTACGAACTCGCGTGGGACACAGCTTTATCAAGCGTGACATGGCGGAGACCAACGCGGTGTTCGCCGGCGAACACTCCGGGCACTACTACTACCGTGACAACTATCGCGCGGATTCCGGGATCATCACCGCACTCATCGTCCTCGAGATGATGAGCACCTCGCACGAGACCTTGTCCGCGATTGCCGCACCGTTTCAACGTTTCGCCGCCTCGGGGGAGATCAACACGACCGTCGAAAACCCGAAGGACACCGTCGAGCGACTTAGCGCGACGCTGCGAGCCCGGGGCGTCGACGTCGACGAGCTCGACGGACTGAGTGCCGACTACGGCACGTGGTGGTTCAATCTACGCCCTTCGAACACCGAACCGCTGCTGCGGCTCAACGTTGAAGCGCCCAATGACGAAGAATGCACACAACGAGTCGACGAGGTCGTCGCAATGATCAAAGGAATGTGAAATGGCCCTGGACGGTTTCTTATTGGATCTTCTCCAAGACCCGGTCGATCACGGCAGGTTGCTGTACGTCGCCGACGAGAACGTGCTCTACAACCCTCGACTGAAGGTCATCTACGAGGTGCGCGACTCGATACCCGTCTTGTTACCCGACGAGTCGCGACCGGCGAGTGACGAAGAGGACGCTTCGTTTCGGAAGAATCCCACGGCTCGAACGACTGGTGTGACGCCTCAGAACTAGTCGAGACGCTCGACGATTATGGCCATACCCTGGCCCCCGCCGACGCACATCGATTCCAAACCGAACTTCTTTCCAGAATCCTCGAGGGAGTTGAGCAACGTCGTCATGATGCGTGCACCGGTCATGCCAAACGGGTGGCCGAGGGCAATGCCGCCACCTCGAATGTTGAGTTTCTCCAATGGAATCTCGAGGTGCTTCGCGCTGGGGATGACCTGAGCGGCGAAGGCTTCGTTGATCTCGACGAGGTCGATGTCCTTGATCGACATGTTGGCGCGGCTGAGAGCTTGGCGACACGCTTCGATGGGACCGAGACCCATGATCTCGGGGTTAAGGCCACTGACGCCACTCGCGACAATTCGCGCGAGGGGCTTGAGGCCGAGCTGCTTCGCGCGAGTGTCGCTCATGACGACGACCGCGGCGGCGCCGTCATTGAGCGGACAGGCGTTTCCCGCCGTCACCGTGCCACCCTCGCGAAAGACCGGCTGAAGGGCGGAGAGTTTCTCGAGGGTCGTGCCGGCGCGCGGTCCGTCATCTTTGCTCACGACCGTTCCGTCGGGCAGCGTGACGGGAATGATCTCGCGTTCGAAGAACCCGTTGGCCTGGTGTTCAACGGCGAGCTCTTGGCTGCGTACGGCGAATTCGTCCATCTCGAGGCGAGAGACTTTCTCGTATTCGGCCACGTTCTCCGCCGTCTGTCCCATCGCGATGTAGATGTCGGGTAATCCCGGCTGCGCCGTCCACGGTTCGGTGACCTTCTCCGAGCGGCCCGCGGTGCGCGCGAGTGCGTCGTTGAAGAGAGGGTTCATGGCCTTGCCGCTGTCCGAGGCGCCCGCGCCAAATCGTGACACGGTTTCCACTCCCGCCGCGATGAACACGTCGCCTTCCCCCGCACGAATCGCGTGCGCCGCCATTCGAATGGTCTGCAGCGACGACGAGCAGTAACGGTTCACCGTGACGCCGGGGACGTTGTCGAGTCCCGCGAGGATCGCCGCGACGCGCGCGACGTTGAAGCCCGACTCGCCGGCGGGCTGGCCGCAGCCCACGATGAGGTCCTCGACCGTCTGGGGATCGAGTTCGGGGATTGAGGCGAGGACGTGACGCACGACGAGTGCGGTGAGGTCATCGGGGCGCATGTCCACGAGCGAACCCTTGAAGGCTCGGCCAATGGGCGTGCGTCCGGTGGCGACGATGACGGCTTCGGGCATGGAGTCCTCCTAAGGATTACTGCAAGGTAACTCTGAGGAGCATAGTGAAATCCCGCCGGTCGCTCCGGTGCTACTGCGCGGGCAGCGGTCCCGCGTCCGCGAATCCCTGGCGGATGCCCATACCGGCTCGTTCCCTTAATTGTTCGGGCTCGAAGAGCATCCAGTAGGCGTTGCGAGCGTGTTCGCGCGAGCGGTTCTCGAAGAGGCGGCGCAACACGACGGGCTCGTCGGCTTCGTCTTCGTGGACGAAGACTTCGAGAATCGGCGTGGAGGTGAGTAATTGGGCCTGCATGATGCCCATGGACGCTTCGTGGGCGCATTGCTTATCAATCGGTGCGGAGCCGGGCATACCGAGGGCGACCACAATCGAGCAGCCCTCTTGTTCGATGAGGTTCTTCGCGGCGACGGCGAGGTCCTTGAAGCCAGGCACCGTTTGCGAGACCACCTTGAAAGTCTCGCCGTATCCGGGGCACTCGCTCAGTTCGGCGCGCGCCTCTGCTCCCATGTTGTAGCGAGCGAACATGGTGTCGACGACGCCGATCTTCTTTACTTTCTTATGAGACTTCGTTTTCTTGGCCATCGCACCCCATTTCGCGCTCAACACAGTGTAGGGAATTGGTGCTGGTGACGTTCCGAGAGCGCTTTTCGAGAGGAATAGAGTGAGGCGAAGAGAGAAGGTGAACCATGGCGTGGGACTTTGAGACCGAGCCGGAATTTGAAGAGAAGTTGACATGGATGCGATCGTTCGTGAAGGAGGAGATCTTTCCGATTGAGACGTTGAAGTTGAGTTACGACCAGGTGGTCGCTTTCATCCGACCCTTGCAGGATGAGGTGAAGTCGCGAGGACTTTGGGCGGCGCATCTCCCTCCCGAACTCGGGGGCATGGGCTTCGGGCAAGTGAAACTCGGACTGATGCACGAGATCTTGGGACAGACCCCCTATGGTCCCGTGGTCTTCGGTAACAACGCACCCGACAGCGGGAACGCCGAGCTGTTGGCGGCGGGGATGGAGATGACGGGACGCGAGGACATTCGCGAGCGTTGGCTCCAACCGCTGCTCGATGGCGCGATGCGTTCGGGGTTCTCGATGACCGAGCCCAACACCGCGGGCAGCGATCCTCGTCTCTTGAAGACCAGTGCGGTGCGCGATGGCGATGAGTGGGTCATCAACGGACGAAAGTGGTACACCACCAATGGTTCGGTGGCGGACATCCTTATCGTGATGGCGGTGACGAATCCTGACGTGCATCCCTACCAGGGCTCGTCAATGTTCGTGGTGCCCGTCAATACCGTGGGTGTCACGATCCTTCGCGACGTGGGCGCGATGGACCATCCAGACGTGGAGTACGGTCGCTTCGGAAATCACGCCGAGATCCTTTACCAGGACGTGCGCATTCCCGCCGACCATTTGATTGGACCCGAGGGATCGGGTTTTTTGCTCGCCCAGACCCGACTCGGACCCGGGAGGATTCATCACTGCATGCGCTGGCTGGGTCAGTCCCAACGTGCGTTTGACATGATGTGCGAGCGAGCCCTCAGCCGCTTCACGCACGGCTCCTTGCTCGCGGAGAAACAGACGGTGCAGAACTGGATCGCCGATTCGGCTGCCGAGATGCAGGCTGCTCGACTCATGACGCTGCACGCGGCGTGGAAGATGGACAAGGTCGGCGCGTCCGCCTCACGCGACGAGATTGCGATGATCAAGTACTACGGCGCGTCGGTGCTGCACAACGTGGTCGATCGCGCCTTGCAGACCTACGGTTCGTTGGGCTACTCGGCGGACATGCCACTCGAAGGGATGTACCGCGCGGCGCGCGCGGCGCGCATCTACGACGGACCCGACGAGGTGCACCGTCAGACGGTCGCGCGTCACGCGCTCAAGCGCTATAACCCGAGTGAGATTCCGAGCGACCACATCCCCACCCGTGCGGCGGCAGCTCGCGAGAAATTCGCGGGCATGCTCGAGTTTCTTGAAACAGAAAAGGTCTAGCGAGGGGCGAGTCCCTCGACCGCGTCCTTGGGGTCGACGCCGAAGGGCACGATCGCGAGCGTGGGTACCTGCACGCCGGCTTCGACGTATCGCGCGACGTGTTCGCGACACGCGTCGTAGGAGCCGTGGATGATGAGTTCGTCGACGAGTGAATCGGGGATGACCTCGTTCGCCCGCTTGCGATCGCCCGACGCCCACGCGTCCCACATTGGCTGGAGGACCTCGCCGCGCCCTAGCCAGCGATGGAATTCGGCGTAGGTCGCGACGGTCAGATACGAAGAGATCATTCGTCGCGCGATGAATCGCGCCGTGTCGGCGTCGTCGGTGGGTATCACGAACAGGCGAGCAGCGATCGTCTTGTCCGGCCCCACCTCCTTGATGCATTGGGTCACGTCAGTCGCGGCGAGCCAGTTGAGGATGGCGCCGTCGGCTTCTTGACCCGCGAGGCGCAGCATGCCCGGGCGCAGCGCTCCGAGCAAAATCGTCGGACGTTCGAGCACTGGACGCGACAACTTGAAACCGTGGACCTCGAAGGTGTCAAAGACCTCATCAATCTTCTCGCCCTCGAGTGCCCTCTTCACGAATCGCAGCACGTCGCGGGTCTTCTGGTAGGGGCGCTCGAAGGCAATGCCGTTCCACTGTTGGACGACCGGCAAGCTCGAGGAACCGAGTCCCATCGTGAAGCGCCCGCCCGCCACCTCGGCGAGCGCGGCGATGCTCATCGCCATGAGCCCCGGGCCCCTCGTGAACGCCGGCGTGACGGCGACGCCCACGTTGAGGCGCGACTCCCACGCCGCCGCCAGGGTGAGCGGGGTGAAGCCGTCCGCGCCGTCGACTTCGGCGGACCACACGTCGCTGTAGCCCAGGTCGGCGAGACGGTGGTACCACTCCTTGTGCTCTAGAAGGCTGACGCCTTCAAAGGGGATCGTGATGCCGTATCGAGATGTCATGCTCTCAGTGTTTCAGATGGCGGGGACTCGCGCACTAGTGCAGGTAATCGCCGTCGCGGGGTTCGGGTACCTTCAATCCGCGACGATCGAGGTCGTGCACCCAACGATCCACGATCTTCTCGAGCACGGTCGCCCTGGCGAAGTGCTTGTCTTCTGCGGCGATGAGATCCCAGTGGGCGTGCGCGTGATCGGTCCATTCGAGCATGTCGGCGATCGCCGAGAGGTACGCCGGGCGCTTCTCTCGATTGCGCCAGTCGTCCTCGGTCAGTTTCCACTGCTTGAGGGGGTCGGCAGCGCGGTCGTCGAAACGTTTCAACTGCTCCGCGTCCGATATCTGCAACCAGCATTTGATGAGGGTGACGTCGTCGTTGACGAGCATGTCCTCGAATTCGACGATCTCGTCGGCGGAGCGTCGCGCGGTGTCTTTGTCGATGTATCCTTCGACGCGCTCGACCAGCAGACGTCCGTACCACGAACGGTCATAGACGGTCATCTCACCCTTGCCCGGAAGCGAGTGCTGGAAGCGCCACAAGAAATGGTGGTTGCGCTCCTCCTCGGTTGGTGGGCCGATGGGTATCACGCGCACGTGGCGCGGATCGAGTGCCGCGGTGAGGCGGCGTATGGCCCCACCCTTTCCGGCGGCGTCAAAACCTTCGAAGAGAATGAGGAGTCCGGGCCCCTTCGCCGTCGCGTTCAACAACCCCGCGGTGAATAGGCGCAATTGCGTGAGCCGTCGCTGCGCCTTTCGCACTCGTTCTTCAGATTCATCGTGACTGAGGATCGCGGACAAGTCGAGACTTTCGAGTCGATGGGTCACGAATGTCACCGTATCGCACGCTTCGTCGCGTCAACGCGGTTCACTCCGTGTTCGGGACCGTCTTTTGGCGCTTATGACGAGGCGTGTGTCGGGGTCGACGCCCATAGACCCAGTCGCCAATGAGGAACAGCGCGGCGAGCAAGGCGAGGAGTATTGCGTATTTTTCGTGCGGCGGCGTGAACGCGAAGGTGACCTGCGAGGTACCCGCGGGCACGCTGATTTCTTGGTAGACGCCGTCGCGAGTGTGGATAGTGACTTCGGTCCCGTTGACGTAGGCGCGCCATCCCTTCATCGACAATTCGGTTCGCACGAGTGTCGCTGACGAGGGACACGTGACGTCGACGGCGTTGTCCGTAGTGCTCACGAACGTGCAAGATGCCGACGGCGTAGAGAAGAACGCCCGAGGGTGCGGGAGTTCATAGACCGTCGCGATGCCGAGGGTGTCTTCGTAGACCGGACGCACGCCCAATTTCACGAGCGAAGCAAGCAACGGGACCTTGTCGTTGATCAAGAGATATTTCACCGACGCGTCTTCGTAGGCTCGGAAATGTTGCGCCAGCTCGGTCTCTTGCTCGGTGATACCGGTGATGCCCCCGTGAATGACGAATTGGTTGGCCGGCGTCAGTCCCGGGAAGAGTTGTCGCTGTATGAAGTTCGAGTAGGAGCGGGGGAACGGCAAGTCGATGGCACTGAGCGAGTTGATGTCATACTGGGACGCCCAGTTGGCATTCAGCACGCCAAAGTCCAGGACTCGATCCTCACCCTGATGCTGCTGCAGATAGGAAATGACCCCGGTGTCCAGGTCGATGCTCTTGGCAGCTTCTGCGCTGGGAACGACGAAGAGAAATAGTGACTCGCCCACCACCACGAGCGCGATAAGTAATGCGCTCAATCTCTTGTTAGCGAGGACGCCCACGATGATAAGTAGCGCCAACGCCACGAATGGCGCCGCGTGCAAGACCATGATGAGAATTCGCGCCTTGTGTCCATTGACGACGCCTCGATTCAGCGAACTCGCCGTCAATGCGGCGACGAGCAAGAACAGCGACGTGACTACGTTGGTGACGTTGATGAGGCGCTTCGCGCGTTTGCTCGTCGCGAAGTCCCAAATGCCAAAGGCGGCGAGGGCGATCACCGCTAGCTCGCAACTCGGCATCAAGTATCGCGAGAGCGCCAGGTTTTTCACTTCGGGGATCACGTTCAAGACTTGGTGAACGTACAGCAGATTGAAGATGGCGAGCGTGCCAAGGAACGCCCAACACCCGAGAAAGATCCGCAAGGATCTCTGGTTCCTTCCCCATAAGCCCAACAGAGCGAGCGCCAGCACGCTCGCCGCGAAGTAGCCGCCTATGCCCCCCCAGAAGTTGTAGGTAGTGGCGTTGGAGAAAATGCCGCCATATATATAGGGGTCGATGAACATCGACATTGCGTGGATGGGCAGGTGGATGAGGCTTTCGCCCCCATTGGTGTGGGGACCCACGTAGGCGACCTTCAGGAAGTCGTCGAAGGGGACAAGGATTGGTAGCGCCAGGAACGCGCCCACGACACCTGCGAGCGCGACCCTTCGCACGGCCACCCATCGGATGGTCTTTTCGAGGGAGAAGAGTCGAACGATGGCCCAACCCAGGCAAAACAGCCCGTCCATGTAGGCGACTTCAGGGAATCCAGCGTAGAGCGAAAATGCAATCGCGAAGGCCGCGACGTACCATCCGCGTCGAGCGCTCGATTTCGATGCCGCCGAGTAAATCATCTCGATGCCCAGCAACAGCATGGGCAGGAACGCGACGGGATTGAGTACGGCGTTGCCGAGCCAGGCAAAAGTGCCGTTGAGGGCGAAGAGCAAACCCGCGGCCGTCGCGATGAAGACGGGCAGGGAGAGACGGCGCGCCAAGAAATACGTCGAGACGCCCGCGATGAACTCGAGGGACATGTGGAACCACAGGAGTCCACTCGGCAGTGCGAACAATATGGTGAGCGGAAAGAGGGCGGCCGACTGCATCTCGCCAGCGAGGGGTTGGCCGAGCCCTTCGAAGTAGTTCCAAAACGGTAAATGTCCGTGCAGGAGATCTTCGGCGGCGAGGTGTCCGAGTGGTTGGCTGATGTAGCCGACGTTCGGATCGATCATCGATCGTCCGCACGAGACGTGGCACAAGATCTGTGAGACACCTGCGGTCCACGAAATTGGATTGATTAACGAGAACCCCGTGAGATAGAGCGCGTTACCGACGCACACGCCCAAGAAGATGATGACCAAGGGACCCGTGGCACCGGGAAGTCGCCGGTAGGTATCGACTATCTTCCCCCAAGCGTCGCGCATCATTTCAGGCTACAAGAGCGCCACGATCGCACTGGGTCACGTGGCGCTAGCGGTGTCGATAGTACATCGTCTCTCCCAGCAGAAGAAGAGACTCAGGAAAGTAGGGATCGCGAAACGACCCGAAGATGTCCCATCGGCGGATGAAGCGATTGCGATCCTCGAGTGGATCAAGCGTGCCGCGTGAGGAACTGACGTGATGGATGAGTTGCACGTCGGGGGTGTAGACGACGTTTCGACCGTCCGCCTGGCTGCGAAAACAAATGTCGACGTCATTCATCGTGACTTTCAACATTTCGTCCATTCCTCCTAGTGATTCCCATAACTCGCGGCGGACCATCTGCACCGCACCGGTGACGGCGGCGACATCGCGCACGGCGGCGGTGAACTGGTCGATTCGGGGGTAATTGGAATCCGTACGCAAGTGCTGGGGATAGGGTGCGACCACAATGCTGTCGTGCTCGTGATGACCATGCTGGTCGAGAAGACTCGCACCCACGATGCTTACGTCGGACAGCGAGGCGAGGCCCAGCATTTGCTCGAGCCAATCTCGCGTGACGAGAATGGTGTCGTTGTTTAGTGTCACCACGAAGTCAGCGCTGGAGTGATGCACGCCGCGGTTGACGATCAGTGCGTAATTGAATGGACCCGGGCAAGGCACGACCCGATACTTGGTCGTCGAAAAGTACTCAAGCGTGTCGGCTTCTTTGGAATCGTTATCCAGGATGATGATGTCGAAGTTTTCGTAAGTGGTCAGTTCTTCAATGGCGGCGATGCATTGCTTCACCAGGTCGATGCGATCACGAGTGGGGATGATGATGTCGACGCTCGGATGAGGTCGTGGGGTATCGATTCGCCAGCGCACCGATGAACCGAACGGTCCTTGGGAAACGCTTCCTTTGAGTCCCCGACGCTTCAGAGCTGTCCGGACGATGTTCACGGTGTCGACACCAATGTGCGACTCCTCGAAGGCGAGTGGCGTTCTGCCCGCTCTGAACACACCCGTGACGTGATGAAATTGTGCCCCGTGTTCGAGCAAGCGCAGATACGCGTCGTGTTCAAACGCCCAACCGGACTTCGCCTCGAATCCGCCAATCTTTCGTAGCGTCGAGATTCGAATGAGGGCTGGACGACCAACGCAGTTGAAGCTCAACAGCGTGTGTCTCCCAACGGCCGGCGCCTTCAGGATAGGCGCGAGGGGATCGGGACCCAACTCGTCGGCGAAGAGTACGTCATCACTCGGCGACGCAAGACTCATGAGTGCGTTAATTGCCGCGATCCGATCGAATTCCGGGATGGACGTATCACTTATGAAAAGCCACTGAGCGACAGATTCATTCACGACGCGATTGAGTGCCTTGAGTGCTGATGATGCAGTCTGTGTCTGTTCATCGAGCAGGACGATGTCGACGTCGTGAAGATCTGAGTTGAGTGCGGGCGGTTCGGTCGCGGGAGTCGGGGGACGGTAGTTGTGAGGGAAATACGCGGGCTTCATCGTTGGACGTTGCGTCGATTCGACGAGGGGCTTTCGTCGTAGGCGACGGATCAATTGAAGGAGGGGTCGGCCAACGAGGCGGGCGACTCGATACCTGATGGTGTCTTCACCCAGCATCCTCCCGACGACTCGCTGGAAGAGATTTCCTTGTACCAATCGGATACTTCCGTGAAATTGTGACCAACGTCGCTTTATGTCTCGGTCGGACAGCACCTTGTCATCGGTGGAGTCAAAGCGCTTAATTCCATTCACGTTGTCTATCTTTCGTTGACATGGGCTCAAAATTTCGTGGGCGCACGCTCTGACAAATGTAGTTGAGGCTTTCGCAGTCCTTCGATGTGAGCTTCAACCTCAGGAGAATCACGGGTGAGAAGGTAGATGCATTGATAGCAGTGACGGATCCTCTGACTAGTTTGACAATCCGGTGACGTTTGGCTCAGGCCGATTGATTTCGCGAATTCAAGTGTAACTATGAAGTAATGAACTTTTCTTTCGGCGGTCGAATAGTTGCCGTGGCTACGTTGGTTGGATCGCTGCTCCTTGTGGGCAACGTCAGTTCTGTCGGCGCAGCTACGGCAGTGACGCCGCCACGATGCAATGCCTTGCACTTCGATGCGAATTCGAGCGTGACGACTCGACCCGGGGGAGCAGACGTGCGTCTGATCTTTACCAGTACGTATTTTCCTACGTGTAACTGGTCGGGCGCGACCACGTATCAATTCGTGGCGTCATCGGGTGTGGCGTTTGGCTCGAAGGTCTCGCTCGCCACGACGAAGGGCCTCGCAGTCCCGGCGCAGCCGTGGGACGTGAACGACACGTACCAGGTCGTCCAAAACATTCAGACCGAGGAGGGGGTGCTTTGTACGCAGCGACAAGCTGCGGCAGTAGCCGTGACGAGTCCGGGTAGCGCTCCTCATCTGGTGAAATTGTCGAAGTCGCTCAGCGTGTGCGTGAACGGGCCCACGAAGTGGACTTCGCTCTCGTCGTTGTCGTTCCCCAAGCCGAGCGCGTGCACCACAACGTCTCTCAAATTGACTGTCGGACAAAGCGATGGGACGGCTGGGACAATCTTCTACCCGTTGATCTTTACGAACGATGGCACGAGCGCATGTTCGGTATCGGGTACACCCGATGTGCAACCAGTCACAGGTTCATTGGCGAACGTCGCCCACATTTTGGTGGGACCTCAAGCCACGCAGCGCGACACTGGTTCGCAAGGATACGGGGAATCTATCCGACTGGCCCCAGGGGCAACGTCGAGTGCCGCGTTCGGTGTTGTTGAGACGGGAAACTTTACGCCGTCGCAATGCGTTGCGGCCAATTTCGAAAGTCTGTCGGTGGGTTTCCTCGGTTCGGGGAACTGGTGGGTACCACTGGCGAGCACCACATGCACCAAGCTCGCGAGTACGAATATCTCTGGCATCGTTCCCGGTACGACCGGCATCGCCCCGTAGGGCGGCCACTATTCACGCAGCGTTAACAACGAGCGTCAAGAACGCCGTCCGTCTTGCGGTCGTCATGTTACATTTCGGTACTTAACAATTGGTATTGAAAGTGACACCGACAAGAAAGAGGTAGTCGTGGCTGACACCCTGGATGTGCCCGCGGTTGACCAAGATCAGAATTCGCTGCGTTCAGGTTCACTCGGACTGTTTGATTCAGTCGTAATGGGTATTGCCGGCGTAGCGCCCGGTTACTCCATCGCGGCGTCGACCGCGGTGTTATTTGGAGCGGTTGCGCTCGGCGGAGCGGCGGCGCTGCTCTATTGCGGCGTAGCGATGTTCGGCATCGTGTTCGCCTTCAGCTATCTCGGTCGAGTCGAGCCCAAGGCGGGTGCGAGCTACTCGTGGGTGCGTCGAGCACTCCATCCCTTCTTCGGCTACATGTCCGGTTGGGCATTGATCGTCTCGGCGCTGATTTTCATGGTCGCCGCGACATTGCCCGTCGGAGCCAATCTTCTTGGCCTGTTTTCAAATTCGGCCGCGAATAGCAAAGGAGCCGTCACGATCGTCGGCGCCGTCTTTTTTCTGATGATGGTCGCCGCGGTGGCGGTAGGCGTGACGGTTACGGTAACCGTGCAAATTGTCATGTCGTCGATTGAAATCGTGCTCCTCACGCTCTTTGCGATCCTGGCGATCGCGCACGGTCAACATGTGCATTCGTTTTCTTGGCACTGGTTCTCACCGGGAATTTTTCACGGATCGACCGGGTTCTTCGCCGGGGCACTCGTCGCCGCCTTCTATTACTGGGGCTGGGACGTGACGGCAAATCTGAACGAAGAGACCAAGGGGGCAACCAGGACACCGGGTCTTGGCGGGATCATCGGCATGATCTTTGTCTTCGTGCTCTTTGAAGTCTTCACCGTTGCGACCAATCTCGTCTTGAGCGGCCACCAAATCGAGAAGAACGACGCTGACGTGTTGAGCGTCTTGGGTCAGGCAGTTTGGCACGGTACCGGCGGCAAACTCATTGTCGTCGCGGTGGTCCTGTCCACGATTGCGACGTTGGAAACCACGCTTATCCAAGTCACCCGGACCATGTTTGCGATGGGCCGCGACAATACACTGCCCAAGGCACTCGGTCGCATTCATCAGAAGTACAAGACGCCGATTGTCGCCACGGCTTGCGTAACGGTATTTTCTCTTGCGCTCTTCGTTGGTTCGCAGTTCGTGGGATCGATCGACTCGATTCTCTCTGACGGTATCAATGCAATCGGACTGCAGATCTGCATTTACTACAGCCTCGCTGGTCTGGCTGTCGTCGTCTTGTATCGAAGGCAACTGTTTCTATCAGTGACGAACTTCGTCTTCATGGGGTTGTGGCCAATGATCGGCGCGGTGTTCATGGTGGTGATGTTCATCAAATCCATCCCGAACCTCAACGGCACTACCTTGTGGGTGGGTTTGGGAGCGATGGCGCTTGGACTCATACCAATGGCGTACTACTGGAGCAAGGGAAATCCTTACTTTGACATGCCCTCGAAGGAAGACCGCGTCGCAGTCTTGATTGAGTTCGAACAGAATCTGTAGCCTCGACCTCATTCCACGAAGCAGTCAGGCGACCATCATGAGTTACGGGCGAATCGCCGGCTTGGATGTGGACGTTCATGTCACAACCACTAGATTTGTGCGGGTTCCCGTTATTCGGATTGGAAGAGTACGAGCATGGACGATGCAGCGCGGGTCGACGAAGGCGTCACTTCGCGCCCCGATAAGAAGAGAAACCTTGTCCCCTTCATGCTCGTGGGGGTGCTGCTCGTCGCGTCCATTCTTGTGGCGGTCCTCACGTCGAGTTCTCCCTCCGACGGCGCCGCGGTCGTTCGCAACGCTCTGCTGAGCACCGTGCAGAGCACATCTGTCGATTTCAACTTGAACGAGAACGTCACTGGTCTGACCTCGTTCACCATAAATGTGACGGGGGCGTGTTCTTTCTCCTCGGTCGCTTGCAACCTCAACGAGAGCTTCGGCGGCTCGTTAAGCAAACTCGGCACCGCGAGTGAAGAGATCGAGGACGGCACTGTCTACATTGACCTCACCAATTCACTCGTGACGTTGCCCACGACGTGGATATCGGTGCCGTTAAATCTGTCGAGTACGTCGAGCCCGCTAAGCGGTGGAACACCGCTATCGGGTCTCGCGCAATTGGCAAGAAACGGCCTCACCGTGAGCGACGATGGCATCGTCACGAAGGACGGAGAGTCTCTTCACGAGTACACCGTCACCGCGAGTTCTTCACAAATTCAGAGTCAGGTGAACTCTCTCTATAAGGAGCTCCCGACGTGGATTCAAAAGCAACTCGCGTCGTCGACTCCATCAGTCAACGGCTATCAGGCTGACGTGTACATCAACTCGAATAATCAGATTGCGGAATTGGACGCTAGCGGTTCAGTTAGCGTCGATTCGACGCCGACGCAGTTCACCAGCACCGTGACGTTCTCCAATTTCGGGGCGCCGGTCACCGTGACGGTTCCTCCGGCGAACGAAGTGACGTCGCTGTCGTCGCTCACCGCGGGACTCTAAAGCGTCGTGGTGCGCCGATCTAACTTTCGTTTTTTGGCAACCAGTGAAACGTGAACCGGCAGAGGATTGCTGCGCCAATTGACCACGCCCCGAGAATGACCGCCGCCTTGGGAAACTCAAAACTGTGTGCGACTTCTTGATACGCGAAGCTCTTTGGTAGGAATACTCCTCGCATCGCTTGGGCCATCCATTTGAGTGGAAAGACCGCAGAGATATCCTGCATCCACGTTGGCAGATTGGCGTAGACGAAGAACACGCCCGACGTGAATTGAAAAAACAGCACAATGGGTGTCGCGAGCGCCGACGCGGACTTGGCGTTCTTCGCGAAGTTCGAGAAGGTGATGCCGAGCAACGCGCTCGCGACGAGTCCCAGTGCGCTGATCCAGAGAAAATCGAGCCACAAGGTGGCCGTGGAGGGAAGCTGGATGTGATAGCTGTAATGACCGATTGCGAGAAGCGCGATCGCTTGGAAGACGTAGATGAATGTGGACGCGGCGAGTTTGCCAACGAAATACACGCTCGGTGGCATCGGTGAGCCCACGAGGCGCTTGAGGGTGCCGTTGGTGCGCTCCTCTGGAATGGCGATCGCGAGTTGTTGGAACGAGCTATAGAGCAAACCCGAAGCCAAGAGGCCGGCGACGAAGTACTGGGCGAAGGTGACATTGGTGTTGCCGAGTTTCGTCGAGTTGAACACCGAGCCGAAGATGACGAGCAAGAACACGGGCAACAGCATCGAAAAGACAACGGCGTTTCTATCACGGAGTAGAAGGCGGATCTCCAGACGGGCTCGGTGGTAGTAGAGCGCGAAAAGATTGGTCATGCCTGATCCGATTCAACGAGTTCCAAATACGCCTGTTCGAGTGTCGTTCGCACGACCTCGAGTCCTGGTATTTCGCCAGCGAATCTTGTCGCTAGTTCTTGGACTACCTGAGTTGGTTCCGTCGTCTGGCGTTCCTGGACAACGTCATTCTCCTTCCAGCGGACTCGAACGACGTGTTCGGAGCGGCTGCCCAGACCCGCGGGCGTCGTATCGGCAACCTTCTTTCCTCGCGTGACAACGATGACTCGATCGGCGAGGGCGTCCGCTTCGTCGAGGTAGTGCGTGGTCAGCAAAATTGTGACCCCTTCGTCCTTGAGCCGACGTATCAAGTCCCAAAAGACTCGCCGAGCTTCGGGGTCAAAGCCCGTCGTAGGTTCGTCCAGGAACAGGAGTTCCGGTCGGCCGATGACGCCGAGCGCCACGTCGAGTCGTCGACGTTGTCCTCCTGAGAGTCTTGAGACGCGTGACTCAGACTTCTCGCTCAGACCCACCAGATCGATCGCTTCATCGACGGTGCGCGGGTTCGAGTAGAAACGAGCGAAATGTTGCGTTGCTTCACGTACGGTCAGTTCGCCCAGGTCACTCGCACTTTGTAGCACGATGCCGATCCTTTGACGCCATGAACGCGTTGGATGCGCCGGATCGACGTCGAGGACGCGAATCTCTCCGGCGTCTCGATGTCGGTAGCCCTCGAGGATTTCGACGACGGTCGTCTTACCAGCGCCGTTGGGACCAAGGATTGAGAGACATTCACCCGTCTCGATGCTGAGGTCCAAATCCGAAACCGCAACGAAATCGCCGTAGCTTCGACTAAGTCCTCGCACCTCGATTGCGCTCATCGTTCTCACACTAATGAATTGGTCAAACGCGACGGGTGAATGCAACGACGTGGCGTTGGCGACGACAGCCTGAGATTTTGGGCTCGCAACGACAGTGATAAAACAGCACCATGCTTTCGTCGCGCCGGGTCGATCGAAAAACCGTCACGGACGCCTGTTTCCTGGTGATCTTCGGCGTCGCGTTTGGCTACGTAGAGGCGGCGGTCGTCGTGTACCTGCGGACACTCATCAAGTTTCGTCAGAATTACGCCCTTTCGAGGTTCCACGTGTATCTGAACCTCGGTTTCATCGAGTTCGTCAAGCCGGCACACGCATTACTGCTGAACCATCGCATTGCGGACATCGAAGTGGCGCGTGAATCGGCGACGATCGTGATGCTCGTGGTTCTCGCCTACCTGGTCGGGAAAAACACCCCGCAGCGTCTAGGAGCGTTCCTCACGAGTTTTGCTTGTTGGGACATCTCCTACTACGGGTGGCTGCGGATTCTCGACCAGTGGCCTCGCAGTCTGTTTACTCGTGACGTCTACTTTCTCATCCCCGTAACCTGGATTGGACCCGTGCTAACGCCACTGGTCATTTGCACGCTGATGGTGATCGTGGGCGTCTGGCTCTTCGTCAACGGATCCCTGCGACGACGGAGTGCGATCTTTTGGTGACGAGCAAGCGGTGTCTATTGTCCTTCGCTACGTAGTATCCAGTCATGGAACTTGAACTTCGCGACAAGACATTTCTAATCACGGGCGGCACCGACGGTCTTGGGCTCGCACTCGCCAAGACACTCATCGACGAAGGGGCTCGCGTCGCGATCTGTGGTCGTGATGGTGAGCGAATTGCGAGTGCACGTACGGACCTGGGTGCGAATGCCCTGTGCGTTCAAGCTGACGTGACGAACGAAACGCAGCTTGACAATTTCATCGACACAGCACTTGCGACGTTCGGTCGCCTTGACGGTGCGGTGAATAACGCGGGACGTTCATCGGGTTCGGCGGTGCGCGATTCCACATCGGAGCAATGGCGTGACGACTTCGAATTAAAGGTGATAGCGGCACTGCACGTCGCACGTCGAGTGCTGCCGTCGTTGGAACAATCCAAGGGCGCAATCCTCAATGTCCTTGCCATCATGGCAAGGACGCCACAGGCAAACTCGACACCCACTACGGCCTCTCGCGCGGCCGGGCTCGCACTTACGAAGGCCATGGCGAATGAAGCGGGTCCTCAAGGCGTTCGCGTGAATGCGATATTGATTGGCCTCGTTGAGTCCGGTCAGTGGCGACGACGAGCGCTCGACGCGCACATGAATCTTGAGGAACTCTATTCGTCGATGGCGAAGGGTTCGAATATTCCGTTGGGCCGCGTGGGTCGTGCGCAAGAATTTGCGGATCTCGCTGCTTTTCTTCTGTCGCCTCGAGCGAGCTACGTCACGGGTGTCGGTATCGCGCTCGATGGTGGACTCTCGCCCGTCATCTGAAGTCAAAGCAACTAAAAGGGTAAACCGTGTCGGGAATTCACTATTGCCTTGACGACAAAGTAGCCGACATGCCCGACGTTCCGAGTCCTGACTGGATTCGCATTGCATTCGCAATAATGAGTCGATTCGACATCATCGTCTATCGCCTCTCCTCGTGGCTTCCGGGTTAGCACTCGATATCACGTTCGCTCGAGAGGCACATGATCGCCGGCGTCGATGACGTTGAACGCGGGGGTGGCCGCCCGAAGTTTGAGATTTCGGATGGATTACGCGACGCAGTGGGCATGAATCTCGCACAATGACTTTTGTCAGATGGTCGTTCAGTTTGCAATTTCTTGATTGTCGACGTCACGAAGCGGGTGAATTTCGCATGCACTCGAATGCCGCTTTTTGGATTTGAAGTCTGGTTAAATTGTGAAAGTGTCTTGAACCGAAGTTCAGAGAGGATTAACAATGGCCCCAGCAAAGAAGGTCGCGAAGAAGAAGGCCCCAGCAAAGAAGGTCGCGAAGAAGAAGGCGCCAGCCAAGAAGGTCGCGAAGAAGAAGGCCCCAGCGAAGAAGAAGGCTCCTGCGAAGAAGGTCG